>NZ_AUIY01000005.1 GCF_000423945.1 Butyrivibrio sp. XPD2002
TGTGAAATATGCTGTCAATCAGCTTGTCAAAGTGCAGTTTGCTGATGAATTCCTTTATTAGGAGAAGACCAGCATCGGAGGATAAATCACCTCCGTCAAAATTTAATTTAAAACGCTTATTGCTTTCTAAGGTTGTGTAATCTAAACTAGACATATGAAGCCTCTTTTTTGTTATGTTTTTGGATTCGACACCTAAAATTGTAACAGAATCGGGGCTTTATTAATACCCCTAAGGCTTCACTTATTGGGTGAAAGCAATATGCAGTTTAAATGCAGTAACTATGCGGCTTTGTAATTAAGCCGTGAATAATTCAGGTTTACGTATATTTTTTCCTGATTACGCAGACAAATATTGCTCCGGAAAATCGTACTCTATCTTCTTATGGCCATTCCTGTTCATACGTGCCTCTGAACTGACCTTCATCAATAGTATGTTTTAATAATACTACATGCAGAAGCACAGATATAATCGCTACCAAGCGAATATATCCCATCCAGAATATTATGACATCAACATGCTCTCCAATAAAGCTTTTCAAGACAAAATCAATATACTCCATAGTAATCCCCCTTAAATCGTTCAAACCATATACTATTATAGCAGTTAAATAGATTATAGCAAATTAAGTGGTATAATTATTGGACACCAATTCAAAAAATGTTACTATTCACACTTTCCCAGATATGGTATCTTTCACATAAAGAGTTTACGGTCATATAAAAATGCCAAGAAAGCCAGAAAAAATCTGACTTTTGAGGCATTTTTTGTTGCTATTATTATCTTTATGTGTTATGCTATACACATAAAGATATGGGAGGCAAACTATGGGAATTGTATATCAGACCGACAAAAGATCCGGCATAACATATGCCTATGAAAATCAATCATTTTGGGATCCGGAACTCAAGCGTTCCAAATCAAAAAGAAAGCTGATTGGCCGCGTTGACCCTGAAACAAAACAGATTATCCCTACCGATGGCAGGTGCAAAAAGCGCAGTCCTTCCTATGAAGCAGGAAGTGATGATTACGAAATGCCCAAGACCATGAAAGGGCTTAAAGATGAAATCCGCAGGCTTTTAAAAGAGAATCAGGAGCTGCGCGATCAGTTGGAAAAATATAAATCAAAGTGATGGGGATAACCGGGGATGGAACTGAAAGAAGCATATGAAGTTATAAAAAAGGAATGGCACGCTGCTGAGCGCAAGGTCAAAAAACTTGAGAAAGAGCTGGAAAAGCTCAGAAAAGAAGGTGCTTCAGACTCTCGCGTGCAAAAGCTTCTCAGCCAGATCCAAGGCCTCAACAAAAAGATTTCACAATACAAATCCCTCGCTGATCGTTATCAGGAGCTTTATGAAAAAGAGCGCGCCAAAGTCAAGGAACTGGAGAATGATAAGTTCAGCCTTGAACTTGAGAATCAGCATTTAAGGGACAAGTTGGAATTCCTGGAAGAAGCTTCTTCCGAAGAAATCACAGCTTCAAAAGAAGCAGAAGCCCAGATAGCGGCACTTAAGGATGAAGTTGCAAGACTTACAGCAAGACTCAATAATAACGGAACCAATACTGGCACTCCTACATCCAAGACCGCAATCGATCAGAAAAAAGTTATCCCAAACTCTAGAGAAAAATCAGGTCTTCCTAAAGGTGGGCAAACCGGTCATGAGAAGCATGAAATGCCCAAGTTTTCTGATGAAGAAATCACTGACACCATCCCTCATGAGCTTACTGAATGTCCCAAATGCGGCAGCCATAACCTTGAAGAAATTGAAGAATCTTACAAGGATGAGTTCGATTATGAAGTAAAGGTCATCAAGCGCAGACACAGGTTTGTCATCTATAAATGTCTTGACTGTGGTGCAACAGTCAAAGCTCCACTCGGTTCTCTTAAGGCTGCAAACCAGTATGGCAAGGTAATCCAGGCAATGGCACTATCGCTCATGGATCTTGGCTTTGTAAGCATTAACCGCACAAGAAAAATACTGACAGGATTTTCTCCTGAACCGCTTACCCTCAGCGAAGGGTATCTTGCAAAACTTCAAAAGCGTTACTCAAAAAAGCTCCATGCTTTTATCGCAGACCTGAAAAATATAATCATAGGACTGCCTCTTATCTACTGGGATGACACTGTAGTCTTTGTAAATACAGCAAGAGCTTGTATGAGGTTTTATGGAAATGAACGTATAGCCCTGTATACTGCACATCTACATAAAGACCTTGAAGGAATCCTTGAAGATAACATCCTTCCTGTGCTAAGTTCCGGAACAAAAGTCATGCATGATCATAACACCATCAATTATCATGAAGGCTTTGTCTTCAGAAATGTAGAATGCAATCAACATCTGGAAAGGGATCTGCAGAAGCTGTTCGACTCATCAAGCCACCCTTGGATCAAAACGCTAAAAGAGCTAATCCAGTCCATGATGCATGACCGGAAACATCTGATAGCCGAAGGTGCTACTGCTTTCTCAAAGGAAGCTGTTGAAGCTTTTCTCATGAAAGTAGATTTTCTTTTGGATAGTGGATATAAAGAGTACATTGCTGATTTGGGGCATTATTATGAAAGTGATGAGAATGCTCTTCTCAACAGAATAAGAGAATACAAGAACAACTACTTTGACTGGGTTAAGGATTTCTCCATCCCAACAACAAACACCCTCAGCGAGAGGTCACTCAGATTCGTAAAAACCAAAGACAAAGTGTCCGGACAGTTCCAAAGCATTGAATACGCATCATATTTTGCAGATATCAGGACATATCTTGAAACCTGCGCCAGAAATGGTGTTAATGAATTCACTGCCCTCTTAAGACTGGCTTCTGGAGAACCATATACTGTAGAAGAACTATTAGGCGGAGCATAACTCCGCCTAGAAATAGTGCTTTCTTTTCAACAAACTTGAATTTATTTTTCATCAAAAAACTCTATTTCTTCTCCCAGCGGTCCAAAGCAAAATGCCATTCTAAATTGATATTCAGGCGAAGAATTAATAACTTTATCATTTGGTTCAACAAAAACTTCATATCCCGCTTTTTTTACTTTATCTATAACATTGTCAACATCTTCTGTTGCAAATGCAATATGACGAATAGAACCTTTCCTATGTTCGCCATTACCAGTTACAAATACTTCAATCAGCCCGTTGCCGCTATCTATCATTATTCCTTCTGGCCATTCCCGGCAAATAGACATACCAAGTACATTTATATAAAAGTCTTTTACTCTATCTATTTCTCCAATATTGCATTTCATCGATATGTGATGTATACCTTTTACCATTTTCGTCCTCTCCTTGGTCGATGTTTTCGACAAACTCCGATTTCTAAAGCTCACATACCATGATGAATTCCTCATCATTTTCATTCATGATCCTCGTCCAGACAGCCCCAACTATTTTTCCGTCGTGGATCGCGACGAGGCAGTTGTCTCCAGACTTTGTACCGAAACCATCAGTGTATACGCGCAGTTCCGGTTTCTCTACAATATCTCTCGAAGGCGGCTCCACACCTTCCGGAATGAATATGGCTTCATATAAAAAGTCTTTGAGAAGGCCGAGTTCGTTTTCCCGAATACAACGGAACTCTATTACGTTCTTCATACCATCTTTTGCACCTTATTTGGAATAGTTCTCAAAGCACCATTTTGCGATCCTTATGATAAGTGCTTCCGGTAAAGGCTGATCATAGGGGATCCGTATCGTGCCCTTGCTTACGTCATAATCGGAGAGTTCCTCCGTAAATACAGCTGTAGCCTCATCACCGGGATAAATGCCCAGATGTTTCTTTGATGCTGCGAAATGAATGATATTACGACCTTTCCAGTAAGTGGGCATCGACCAGGAGATCCGTTCCTCCGCGTCTGGCAGTGCATCACGAAGGATCTCCCGAATCTCCATTAATCTGGGCTTATATTTCTCATCCTGGGCAGCAATGTATTCATCAATATTCTGCGGTTTCACACAGTAATGGTCCTGGTTTTGTCTGCTGAACTCTCTGCCGCATTTCGGACATTTCCATGCCATGGCTTCACCTCTTCAAACCTCGATTTGCTTAATACAAAGATTCTAACCGTTTCAACAATAAAAATAAAGCCCACTGATGTGAACTTCATTCTTCACTTCCATTTATCTGTGAATGGTAACACGAATATTATTAGAATTTGTCGACCTATTTGCAATGCATTTATTTCAAATACCTGTTGTTTTTTCAATATTTCTCGATATCAACAGGCCCAAAAGCCAAATTTAGCATGTTGAAATTCCATTTTTCATTATTCCAACAGTCTCCAAGACCGATTTTAACCTGTTGTTATTCCATTTTTCGCAATTCCAACAGTCTCCAAGGCCTATTTTAACCTGTTGTTATCCCATTTTTCGTAATACCAACAGTCTCCAAGACCGATTTTAACCTGTTGTTATCCCATTTTTCGTAATACCAACAGTCTCCAAGACCGATTTTAACCTGTTGTTATCCCATTTTTCGTAATACCAACAGTCTCCAAGACCGATTTTTGCCTGTTGATTTATTCCATAATTGGAAATACAACAGGATTCTTCTCTTATATTACTCCCTGGCAAACCGCCGATCGTAAACTGCCGATTTTGTTTGACATTCTAATTATACCTAATACAAAAATAAAAGCCCACAAAGTGAGCTTCATTTCTAAATCTATTTAACTGTGAATAGTAATCAAAAAATGACTAATATCTTTATCTACTCTTTTATCTCAAAACACATATTACTTATCAAAATTATGCCAATATTAAATTTTCATAAAAACCCAAAGCATCAATCCTTTTTATAGTAAAATAAAGTAGATACATGCAATCATCGCTTACACCAGTAAGAGGAGAAGCCGACATGAAGTTCAAACAGACAGCATTTTCGTCTATATTTGAAGAAACAATCCGTGAATGGGCGGCAGAAATCCCTGAGAGGGATAATGCTGCCATTTTTCATATATATGCGCCTTATAACCGTGAGAACATTATTGAACTGGTAAATGATGCCCGTAATACTATCCTTCGTATAGCGCCTGATATTCCGATTATAGGCTGCAGTGCAACGGGTGAGATACTTGAAGGTCAATTGCATGATGATGATATAGTTGTGACACTTATGATTTTCGAAGATCCCGCAACTCATGTGGAAGTGTTCTCAACCTACGCTGCCCCAGAGGAATACGATGATTATGAGTTTGTTAAATACGCGCGGAATCTCTCAGGTCTTAAAGGCATTGAGCTTCTCACCGCATGCTCCTATCAGCGTCTTGAAGCTGCCGGTAATATCTACGATAAGCTTCCTGAAGAAATCGTATTTTTTGGTGGGGTTGCAGTAGGCACTTCTGATCACGAGCAGTTCGTTTTTGCAAACAATCATGAATGCAGTAATACAGGGTCCGTCTTTGTATTTTATGTGGGACCTGAATTATATATCCAGCCGCATCGCATATTTGGCTGGAAGGCCATCGGTTATCCCATGCAGGTAACAAGATCAGACGGCGATTTGGTATATGAAATAGATGAAAAGCCTGCATACGATGTATATGACCATTATCTGCAGATTAAAAATGATTCCAATTTTTTCTATGATGCTCTTGAATTCCCGTTTGAGGTTCAGGTGGATGAGGATACCAAATATATCAGACATGCAAAATCCGTAAATCCCGACGGTTCTATTGTTATGTCCACCAACGTCCCCCAGGGCAGCTATGTAAGACTGACCTATGGCGATCCCAGAAGAATTATTGCGCACACAAAGCAAACGGGGCTGCTTGTCAGAGATTTTGCACCTCAGGTCGTACTCATTATCAATTGCATGGGGCGTAAGCTTTTCTGGGGAGGCAAGGAAAACATAGAAATCTCAGAAGTATCAAAATATATGAAGATTACCGGCTTTAGCGCTCTTGGTGAAATTGTGCGCTATAAGGGGAATACTGTTCTGCACAACCTATCTATTGTCGCAATTGCCATGCGAGAAGGCGCAGCAAAAGCTCCGCTTGAACTCAATATAGAAAAATGCGAAAAAGCATCGGGCATGCCCCTTGCTGCCCGCCTTGCTATTTTCATAAATACCATAACAGAAGAACTGATGGAGAAGAATACTCAGCTTGGCGATATGCTCTACAAGGCGTCTCACGATGCGTTGACACGCCTCCTTAACCGCGGAGCTATGGATCGCCTGATAGACGAGATAAATGAAGATAAAAGTACCCCCGTATGGCATCTGATCATGTTTGACATAGATAACTTCAAGCAAATCAATGATCAATATGGTCACAGCGAGGGTGATAAAGCATTAAAGCTTGTTTCGGAATATCTTATCCAGCATATCTGCGCTCTTCCCGGAGTTGAAGCCGGACGCTGGGGTGGTGAAGAATTCATGATCCTTTTGCACGGATACCCCGATGCTCAGGTATATGAGCTCGCAGAGAATATCAGGAAGCAGATTAGCATTCTATCTGCCTCCGTAGTTCCTTTTACTATAAGTATTGGTACCACCAAGCATCAAAATGGCGAAAACCTTTCTGATACCATAAACCGCGTGGATGCTCTGCTCTATAAAGCAAAGAACAGGTGGTAAAAATAAGGTATGCTGCGATTTTATTTAAAGAATAAATAGTGATTTGTTTTACGCGTTGGCAGCCTGAGCATTCTGCGCGAACTTACTCTTTAATTCCTCGTACTTCGGAATATATTTCTGTACATACGCCATCTGCGGTGCATGCTGAATAGCATAGCCATAAGCCACAGCAGCTTCCATCTCATTACCCCTTGCAAGCTCAATATTACCAAGCTGAATGTAGTTTATTACGCAGTTGAAGGTGCTTCTTGCCCTCTCTGACTGCTGGATAGACTTTTTGATCATCTCTGCAGCTCCGTCGTAATCACCTTCAGCAATTTTCCATCTTGCCTCAAGTCCAGTACGCATTCTCTCCATATACTTAGGAGCTTTTCCGAAATTATACTCCATCATAACCTCGTTATAGAGCTTATAGAACTCATCCTTTTGTCCATTCATCAGATAAAGTGCCGCAAGATTTGCTTTGGCATTAATCTTAATCCACTTTTTCTTTGACTGGTCAATCTCAGCCTTAAGCACACTTTCAGCGCTCTTAAAATCTGCACTGTACATGTATGCCACTGAATAGAATGAACGGATATATCTTATATCCTCCTCAAACAGTTTGTTATGTGCCACACGCATGAAGGCTTCCATGAACTTGGGAAGGTCACAGTAAACCAGCATGACACTCACAAATCTGCTATATAAAGTCCTTCTATGTATAAGCATAAGGATCAGATACAAAAACATTACAAGTATCATCACTCTGTTACGTGCATGATTTATGCCGGTAAGCAGCGTCAAAACAGAATTCAAAATCAAAACGATTGAAGACATGATAACTACAAAAATATAAATGCCGCCCTGGATCATGAATCGATCTGCGACCTGCTTTGCTGTAAGCTCTGCATTGCTTTTTCTATTAAATAACATTGTCAGTTCCCTCCATTAGAATTCGTAATCGCCGTAGAGTTCGCTAAAAACATCCTCAAACTCATCTTCGCCTATGGGAACTTCAGTTACCATCGGTATGCCGTTTTTCACTGCAATTGTCAGCTTGGTCGGTCCATCTAAATAGAAAGCCTCACATGAAAAGTCGGTGGGCTCTGCATTCTGAATCACCTTTACAAGCTCCTTCGCTGCAGCTGCTGCCTCCGCATCGTTTGTATCACCACCTATTGCAGGACCTGTAGGGCCACTGTATATGTAGATGTAAATCTCCTTACCATTCTTATCAGTTGCGATGATGTTATACGCATAGAGATTTTCCAGGTCCTTAGTAGTGTATGCAGGCTCTCCGAAAAGAGTCCTCACCTGCCCATAGGCCATAGCAAGATCATGCTCATAGTCCATGGTGTCGTACACATGACAGATCTGTGCACCCATAAAATCAAATGTTTCTGCCTCCTCTTCGGTTGCCGCTCTGAAAGTATAGTTATGACTGCCAAGATCAAACTTAGGTTTTTCAAAAAATGACTTATACCCCAAAACTATGAGCGTTAAAATGCAAACCACAAGGAAAAATCTTTCCGCTTTTCTCATACGTTCCCTCCGTATTTTTTATTTATTTATAAAAGTGCTTCTGCAACAGCACCCTCCGGAATAGGGCACACATAGCCGGAAGCTGTTCGCTTCTCAAACTCTGCCTTTGCCTCCTTTAAAATTTCCGGATTTTCATATAAATCTATCGCTGCAGCACACATCACTTTTCCTGCATGGACAGCAGACTTGTGACCGATATCAGTTCTCGCAGATGCCACATTCTGCCAGCTGTGTCCGGGGCATCCATTAGGCCAGGCCGCTACATGAATCTGTGCCGTCGGGCAATTCCAGCTGACGTCCCCCACGTCAGTTGATGAAGGCTTAAAGGCTTCCCCCATGTAATGAGGAAGCAAAAAACCATTCATTCCGTAATCAGCATCAGAATCTGATATCCCATTTTTTGTACAGCTGTTTTTATATTCAGCCTGCATCTTTATAGCCATGTCTGCATAATCCGCATCCATCATAGATCCTGTTCCGGGTGCATTGTCATGCCCCTCGTAGGTCATCGCCAGCTTCCCTGCGTATTCAAGCTCCTCCTTAGAATAGATCGGAACTCCCAGCTCTTCGAAGTTTTTATACAGCACTTTTTCCAGAGCTCTGTTGGTCACCGTATCAGACAGCCCATCAATGAACTTCCTGTCAAAAGTAGTCTCTGTCATAAGCGCAGCACCTTCCGCAATCTTATCAACGCGCTTCTGAAGCTCTACCGTCTCCGCAACATGATTGGAACGAACCATGTAGAGAACCTGTGCCTTGGGCTGAACCACGTTGGGACTCACGCCACCTGCATCGGTTATGGCATAGTGCACGCGGGCCTTGTTGCTCATGTGCTCTCGTAAAAACTGCACGCCTATATTCATAAGCTCTACCGCATCAAGAGCGCTCCTTCCCATCTCAGGAGCACCGGCTGCATGGGATGCTGTTCCATTGAAGGTGTAGCTGACCTGGATACATGAATTAGATGATCCTGTAACAACCTCGTTGCAGTCCTCTGGATGCCATGTAAGTGCAGCATCAAGCTTTTGCCACTCACCATCACGGGCCATGAACGCTTTTGATGCACAGCCCTCTTCACCGGGGCATCCATAGAGAATGACTGTCCCCTGACAGTTATTATTCTCAAGGTAATGCTTAATTCCGATAGCTGCTGCAAGAGCTCCTGCCCCCAGAAGATTGTGTCCGCAGCCATGGCCGCTTCCACCCTGGATGAGAGGCTTCTCTGTAAGCGCTCCTCCCTCCTGTGAAAGGCCTGAGAGTGCATCATATTCAGCAAGTATGCCTATCACAGGCTTACCCTGTCCATAGCTCGCAGAAAAAGCCGTTGCAATATTGCAGATTCCCTTCTCTACTGTAAAGCCTTCTTTTTCAAGGACCTCACAGTACAGGTCACAGGACTTATACTCCTGCAAAGAGAGCTCTGCATACTCCCATATCTTATCAGCAACGTCATTTATAAGCTGAGTCTTTGTTTCAATTTTTTCAATTGCCTGTAATTTGGCGTCATTCATTTTAGGCACCTCACTTTTTGCAACAATTAAGTATAGTAAAAGCTGACAGATGATTCAAGCATCCGTCAGCTTATAAAGCGTGTATTTTTACCGTTTATTGTTTACAGCACCTTGCTCAAAAATTCCTGAAGTCTGGGGTGCTTGGGATGTTCGAAGATCTCCTCAGGAGTTCCGTGCTCCAAGAGTTTTCCATCTGCCATGAAAAGCACGCGGTTACCAACCTCTCTTGCAAAGCCCATCTCGTGAGTAACAACAACCATTGTCATTCCTTCCTTTGCAAGCTGCTTCATAACGTCAAGAACTTCGCCAACCATCTCAGGATCAAGCGCAGATGTGGGCTCATCAAAGAGCATTACCTCAGGCTCCATCATAAGCGCACGAACGATGGCGATACGCTGCTTCTGACCACCGGAGAGCTGAATAGGATATGCATCAGCCCTGTCCTTAAGTCCTACTCTGTCAAGTAGCTCTAAGGCCTTTTTCTTTGCCTCTTCCTCGGAAACCTTCTTAACCTTCATAGGCGCAAGAATCATGTTCTGCATAATTGTCTTATGAGGGAAAAGATTAAAGTGCTGAAATACCATTCCCATCTTCTGTCTGTGAAGATCGATGTCCACCTTAACCCACTTGCCGTTTTCATCCTTGTACTTTTTCTTGGTGATATCCACATCATCAAAGAGGATTGCTCCGCCTGTGGGCTCCTCAAGGAGATTTAAGGAACGAAGGAAGGTTGATTTTCCACTTCCTGAAGGACCGATAACAACCATTACGTCGCCCTTGTCTATATCTATGGACACACCGTCAAGTGCCTTTATTTTCCCAAAATTATAGTGTTTTTCAAGGTCTGTAACCTGGATAAGCTTATCTCTTGTCTCCACGGCTCATCCTCCTTTCAAAATATGCGATCACCTTACTTGTAGGGAAGCACAGGCAGAAGTAAATGGCTGTCGCTACAAGGAGCGGCTCGATAATGATGAAGGTTGCACCTCTTACGGCATTTACTGCTGACATGATATCCTGCACACCGATTGTGTAAGTGATAGCAGATTCCTTGATGATAACAACAAACTCGTTTGCTATTGCAGGGAGAATGTTTTTAATAGCCTGGGGCAGAATAATATATCTCAGATTCTGGAACTGGTTCATACCAAGAGATCTGGCAGCCTCAGTCTGTCCGCCATCGATTGACTGGATACCGGAACGCATAATCTCACAAAGATAAGCGCCTGAGTTCATTCCAAGAGCAACCACGCCAGGGAAAAATCTCTCGAATTTGATGAAGCCCATAAATGTAAAGCTGGGAAGCTCAATGAGCGCACCAAATACGCCGTAGTAGATGATTGCCACCTGAACGATTACAGGTGTTGATCTCAGTATCTCTACATACGCAGTCGCAATAAAATCCAGCGGATTGAATTTTCCTAATGCAACGCCTATGCCCTTCTCGCGCTGATGGCCTTCCTTATCAAGTCCAAGAAAAGCTAGCGGATAAAATCTTGACATCCTCATTGTTGAAAGAAGAAGTGCAAGAATAAAACCGATTGCAACAGTAAAAAGTGAAAGCATTACCGTAACAACCATACCCTGCCAGAACAGACTGGCATAAGGCGAGATCTTAGAAAAATTTTCAATTTGAATAAAGCTGTCCATATTATTCCTTATCTCCAAAATTTTGGTAATTTTTTTACATTATAGCATGAAATGGACTCGGAAATAACTACATTCCCGAGTCCAGAATTTGTTCTGATATTAAGTCAGATGAAAATCATCAGTTCTCAAGAAGACCCTCGATGATCTCTCCGCTTGCCTGCTCGTTAGCAGTAGCAACAAACTCGTCCATTTTTCCTTCTTCCTTAGCCTTGGTAATAGCTGCGTTAACAGCATCCTTAAGAGCATCGTTACCCTTGCTGATACCGATAGCAGAACCCTCAGCTCCATCGTAAGGAACCTCAAGTACTACGCAAAGCTCAGGATAGTTCTTAGCATAGCTCTCAGCAACTGCTGTCTCGATGTAAGCACCATCAAGCTTACCAGCAAGAAGCTCAGCGATGATGTCTGTAACCTTTGTGAGCTGAATGATCTCAGCATCAGGGCTGTTGGTCTGAGCAAGGTCAACCTGAATAGCACCTGTCTGAGCACCAACCTCGATATCAGGGTTGTTCAGATCCTCAAGGCTCTGGAACTTATCCTTGTTATCCTGTACGCATACGAAGGACTGACCGCCTTCATAGTAGATATCCGAGAAGTCCATGATTGACTCACGCTTCGGATCTGGTGAAAGACCTGCAACACCAAGGTCAACTGCCTTTGTCTGAAGCTCCATAAGAACGCCATCGAAATCAACAGGCACAACCTCAAGCTCAAGTCCAAGCTCATCAGCGATGTACTGAGCAAGTGCGATATCAAAGCCTGCAAGAGAAGGTGTTCCGTCCTCTCCTACTGAATAGAACTCGTAGGGAGCAAAGTCAGGAGAAGTAGCAACTGTAAGCTTACCAGGTGTTACAGTTGAAATCTCAGCTGAAGCTGCTGCATCAGTGCTCTCCTCTGTGCTCTCTGCCTCTGCTGCGTCAGCACTCTCTTCTGTGCTCTCTGCCTCTGTAGCATCAGCGCTATCCTCTGTGCTCTCTGCTGCTGTAGCCTCAGTGCTCTCAGCTTCTGTTGCAGTGCTTGCTGATGAACCGCCACAAGCTGTCATACTAAATGTCATAACTCCGGTTAAAATAGCTGCGATAAGTTTCTTCTTCATAATATGCCTCCTTAAATATTCATATATGCAAAACATCATGCATAAATATACATTTTCGTTTCGGTTTTATACATAATAATACACTTGATGTATTTTATCAACCCCATATAATAAAAAAAATCAAGAAAAAATATTATTTATTTTTCTCGCGGCTGTCTGAGCACATTGGAACGTGGGAAATGAAAAAGGCGCCTGCAGAATGCAAGCGCCTCTCTCATCCTTAATTATTATAGAGGGAACTATATAATAGAGGAAATCATTTGGGACTTTATTGTCTCATATTTAGTGTCACAAAAGTGTCACAAGGTTTAAATCCAGTATTTAAGCCAATCTCAAACGTTTTCGTAAACTATTTTCACCACATTCCGTCAGAAAGTTGAAAAAGTTTTCCTAAAGTTGGCTCTGCCCAGCTGTACTGGTTCATATATTCACCGGTAAAGCCTGTATCATCCCTTTTCCCGTCCAGGAAATCAAAGTAATCGCAGTCAAAATATTCCTTGTTAATACCGGCTTCTCCACGTCTTCTGATGAGTGCTTCAGAACAGCCCAACTCAGCAAATATTCTTGCCATATCGGCAAAAAGATTTCTCATATAAGATCTGTGACTTCCGGCGTCATCCTCATCCTGCCAGATTTTTTCCATGATCTGGTTAAAGGTCCTCATGGCGCCGTTAGCATCTATAAGCACTGCCAAAAGCTCTCTGGTCTTAGTGTATACAAAATCCAGCGGCACTCCGTTTTCAGTGAATACCTCGAATTCGCCAAAAGTATGCACGCGAAGCTTGTGGGACTGAACCGGAGCCACGCTCTCCTCTGGGAATCTCAAGTGCTCAAACTCGGATTTCACCTTGGCTGCCGTAACAGGTTTCATAATATATCCACTTGCATAAAGTCCGAAGGCTTCCTTCATATAATCAGAATATCCGGTTACAAAGATAATATTTATTCTGGGATTTTTTTCCTGAAGCTTCTTGGCGATATTTATTCCGTTCTCGGTTCTCATCTCGACATCAAGAAATGCAACCTGCGGTTTAATCTGGTCCGCTTTCTCCAATGCCTTTTCACCACTGGTAAAGCCCTCTACTCTGGCTGAAGGCTGCGCCTTTTTTATGGCACTTATGCATCCCTCAAGCGCCAGTTCTTCATCATCTACAGCAATAATATTCATTGAAATCCATACCTTTTCATTATTCGTTTTTAGGAATCTTAATGGTCGCCTTTGTTCCGACGCCCTTGGTACTTTCAATAATGAGAAGCCCGTTGCACATGGTAAGAAGCCTCTCCTTCAGATTATCAAGACCGATGTGAAGGCCGCCTCCCTGCTCAATATCACTGAGGTCAAAGCCTACACCGTCGTCCTCGACAACAACATAATAATAATCTTCTTCGGAAAAGCTTTCAATATGAATCGTTCCGCCATTTTCCTTCTTATGAATACCATGCTTTACGGCATTCTCAGCAAGAAGCTGCACGGAAAGCGCGGGAAGTGCAAAAAAATCATCCTTTATATCATACTCAATAGTAAGCTTATCCCTGAACCTCATTTTTTCAAGACTGAGGTAATTGGACACGTGCTCCATCTCCTTGCGGAGCGGTATGCAGTCAGCAAGCTCAATACTGCCAAGATTACCCCTAAGATAATCTGAAAAGCGTCCAATGGCTTCCTGAGCCTGTTCGGGGTCCTTTTCACAAAGAACGTATATCGAGTTCAAAACGTTGTACAGAAAGTGCGGCTTGATCTGACTAAACAGAATCTTGATCCTGTCTCTCGAAATCTTATCCTCCTGCTCCAAAATAAGCCTCTCCTGCTCGTATTGGAACGTATTGTCCATGAAAATCAGTGACAAACAGAAGCTGTAGGGCAAGACCTCAAGCTCCGGAACGAAGGATCTGATAAACACACCGATAAGCGGGAAGAATACGATGGACAAAAGAATCATGACGCTATCAGTTTTCAGGTACTGCCGATACACGATCATGTACACCACCGACAAAAGCATGATTGAATAACCACCCACCTGTCCTATAAAGTAAAGCGCACCCTTTTCAAAGGTCTGTCCGTCATAGTTAACTACAACTCCCTTAAACAGAGATATTACCCAAAAGACTGAATAAATCACAATAAGGGGCATTACAAAGCCTCGGATCTCCAGACTTTTACCGCTCATTCTGGAAATATAATACGTGACATACAATGAATAAAAACCCAGGAGAATGTAAAATCCTACGAAATACATGGAATATGCAACTCTAAGAAGGAGCGTCAGAAGTGTCTCGTCCTTAATCACGCACACAAAAATCTTAGCCGCCAAAACCGCTGCAAGCATGACCGAATCAGCGAGCAACATCTTCGTAAACTGCATACGCTCTCTGTTGGTCGCCTTTCGCATGTGAATATCCCCGAAAAGCTTAATATCCATTATAGCTAACATGAATGCGGATATTCCTATATTTACATAATCCATACTGTGATCCATGATTTGACCTGCCTTCTAAAAAAATCTGTTTATATTATACAACTATCTCAGTATTTTAGGGTTATTGGGAGTTAAGCGGGTGATGGGGCGAGCGCGGTCCGGGGGACCGCAAGTTTGCGAGCCGACCGTTGCTAGAGGTCCGGGGGACCTCTGCTCAGCAACGACCGGAACGGAGTGTAGACGCGGAGGCGAGATACGAACCCTGGGTTCGTGATCTCGCCTGCTTAACAAAAAGACCTAGGTTAAAAACCTAGGTCTTTTTGTTAAGCGGGTGATGGGAATCGAACCCACGTATCCAGCTTGGAAGGCTGGTGTTCTACCATTGAACTACACCCGCATGTATTATATTAAGCTGTCGATCGGGGTGACAGGATTCGAACCTGCGGCCTCCTGGTCCCAAACCAGGCGCTCTACCAAGCTAAGCCACACCCCGTTTGGAAGCGTTTGTGTTTCATTACCTGACCCGCAACGCAAGTACAATTATATCACCGCGAGTCAGGATGTCAACACTATTTTTAAAAAAAATTGCAAAATTTTTTATAGTTATTTTTTTCACGTTTAAATGATAATAATTGGTTCACCATAGCACTGTACTCCACCGCGGAAAACCTCTATTTCTCTGCCATCTACAATGTTCTTATACATACCATCGTCGAGAGGTACTCTTACATTAGATGTTGCTCCCTGCAATGCAAAAACTCCAACTGCCTTCTTTTCTTCCTTAGAAAAAGTTGCAACAACCGTATCATTTTCACACGAAGCACACTCAAAAATGCCCTCTGCAAATATCTCATTCTTCTTTATCTTAGAAAGATCACTTATAAATACAGACATATCTATTCCATTTTCAGGCTTCAAAGATATCGTATCCTTATCAAAAAGGCTCGGCAGATGTGAAGCTCCAAACTCCTGCCCTGCATAAATAAAGGATACTCCCTTCTGGAAGAATAAAAATGCAGTGAAATTTCTAAGCTCCTTTTCATCAGGAATAAGGAAATGCGCCCTGGTCTGATCATGATTTTCAAGAAAATGCATTTTCACATAGTTATCCGGATAAATTACCTCCTGCCGATTCAGGCCCTCAACATATTTCGAGATGGGATTTTTCCCGCATAAATACCCTGATAAGTAAGGATATATATCATAATCGTAGCTGATATCAAAAGCCCCGAAAATCTCGCCGTCACTGTGCGCAGTTATTCCGCGTCCTCTTAAATGTGTAAGGAACTCATACTCAATTGATTCTGCAAGCCAGATGCAATCAGGACAAACCTCAAAAACCTCTTTTCGTGCTCTCTCCCAGAAAGCCACAGGCACCATGGGCGCCACATCACAGCGGAAACCGTCCACTATTTCTGCCCAGTATTTAAGAGTCTCTATCTGATAATTCCACAAATCTTCATTAGAATAATCAAGGTCGATTATGTCGCTCCAGTCACCAACACGGTTTCCAAAGGAACCATCCTCCTTATGGTAAAACCACTCAGGATGCTCTTTTGCCAAAACAGAGTCCGGTGAAGTATGGTTGTAAACCACATCGATGATGCATTTCATGCCCTTTTCATGGATAGAATTCACAAGGCTCCTGAAGTCCTCCAGAGTACCAAACTCAGAGTTCACCGCGCGGTAATCGCTAATTGCATAGGGCGAACCAAGGCTTCCCTTGCGGTTCTTTGCTCCAACGGGATGAATAGGCATCAGATACACAATGTCTGTGCCGAGGGCTTTGATCCTGTCCAGATCCTCTTCGACCTTCGCAAAGGTCCCCTCGCTACTGTAATTGCGCACAAAAATCTGGTACATCATCTGATTTCTCAAGCTCTTGGGTGTATTGTCTGCCATAGTCTCATCCTCCATTTTGCACCATCGTCACCAAATGTCATCACTTTTGCTATAATATTCATTAGTTAAAGCATGTGCCTGACAAACAAATTGTAGCATTATTATTCATTTAAAAATACAGATTTTTCATATAAACGGGAGCATACAATTGATAAGAATCAATTTCAGGGAAATATTAAACAGAATAGTCTTTGACCTTAAGAAAAACGCCACTCTTTTACTTGTGATTTTTATGGCGTGGGCAGGGATAGCGCTGATATTTCATCACTTTTGTCCGGTGGTTCTCCTTTGCGGTTTTCCATGTCCCGGTTGCGGTCTTACAAGGGCGTTTCTTAGCTTTATCACTTTTCATCCCATAAGAGCAATGCAGTATAATCCGTCATATCCGCTGTGGATTGCAATCGCAGTCGTAGCGTTTTGGAAGCGATACATCAAAAACAGCACCCTTAAATCACTTGAATATCCGCTACTGGCAGTCTGCATCGTAACAATAGTAATCTATGTCTGGAGACTCACACATGTCTTCCCGGGCAGCGCACCGATGAATTACACTCATCAAAATCTTTTTTCCTTTATTCATCCGGAGTATGACAGACTTATGACATCGCTTTTCCGTTAATTAGTTTACAAGCATATAGAAAGTACCCTATAATAAAAAAGTAACCAGCAAACAATTATTTAGTTTTTCTTTATGAGGAGGAAAAAGTAAATGGACGAGAACAACAACTATACGCCGACCGAGCAGCCTACATACAGCGGACCGGCAGGCGAGCAGCCAATTAGCATTGGGGATTGGCTTATCACTTTCTTAATCACATGCATTCCCTGTATTGGATTAGTAATGCTGTTTGTTTGGGCATTCAGCAGCGGCACACCAAAATCAAAGTCCAATTGGGCTAAGGCTCAGCTGATCTGGATCCTTATCATCGCTGTGCTGACAACAATCATGTATGTTGTTATGGGCGCTGCTATTCTCAGCACTGTACAGCAGACAACAATGTAAAAAATATTTCACCCGGTATTCACTGAATACCGGGTGTTTTTATGAAACAAGAAAGAATTTCGCATGCGAAATTCTCGCGCCGTTGCAAGATGTCCGGGGGACATCTGCTTTGCAACGACCGAAGTGGAACGTAGACGCGGTTGCAGAATGCAACATATTCCATTCGCGCGAGTGCGCATCCACGCGGAGCGTTTTAATATCATAGGAAAGCAATTTCCTATGATATTAAAAAGCGCTCAACCTTTGTAGTTAAGCGCTTATCATCTTATGGCTTGCCCGTCCTTCCTTCTGCCTTACCATATGTAATCCAGTGCTGATATAGCTGTTCCGGAGTACGTATCCCTGCTGCCAGAAGATCAGGATATCTATGTGCATAATATGCCGCATCAAAGTCCGGCGCAAAAACCTTGGGAGTCGGAATTAAAGCTTTAGGAACTACATAAGTCTGACTGCCTACCCTTCCCTCTGCCTTACCATATGTGATCCAGTGCTGATATAACTGTTCCGCAGTACGCAGTCCTGCCGCCAAAAGATCAGGGTATCTATGCGCATAATATGCCGCATCAAAGTCCGGATCTGCAATAGCTTCAGTACCTTGAGCAAGATTTTTATAGTTAATAGCATGTGCATCCATGCTTTTTACAGCAAAAGGTCCGAAAAATATTGCAGTCGCCATGATAAATGTAAATAATTGTTTTTTCATTTCTATTACTCCCTCCATTCGTTATCCCCAAATATATTATATATATTCTCACCGACTTGGTCATATTTACCTGACACTTTAAATATATCATTTTCAATGGGCAAAAGCACGAAAAAAGCGCTCAACATCGTGTTAAGCGCTTACAATGAGACACGTGGGAATCGAACCCAGTTAATCTTTTTTTAAGAAATACAGTAAGGAAGGAGGTTCCCGCACATCGGTTGTGTCTTAAGGTAATCAATTTGGTAATCAATCCATACTAAGTTTTTGCTCTATCTCTTCTGGCGAAGGAAGCAGATTTGACAACTCATATTCGGATATTCCTATTGGCTCATTTGAAGTACTTACAGAATATTTCGCAAGAATATTATTCTTACTCTTACATATAATTAATCCGATTGTCTTGTTATCTCCTTCTCTCCTTATTAAATCATCAGCTATTGCAACATAAGTCGCTGTTTGGCCTATATCGCTGGATTTAAATGCTTTTACCTTTACTTCAACGACAACATAACAGTGTAGCCATAAGTGGTAAAACAAAAGATCGATATATTCCTCCGTTCCATCTATTGGTAACGGATACTCCCTTCCCACGAAAGCAAACCCTTTACCCAATTCCAGAAGAAATTTAATAACATTTTCTACCAATGCATCTTTTAATTGCTTTTCATCATAATCTTCCCGGATTGCAAGAAAATCAAAATTATATGGATCTTTTGTCATTTCTTGAGCAAGATCACTCTGTGGTGCAGGTAAAGCATACTCAAAATTCGATATTACTTTTCCCTGTCTTGCAAATAAATCAGTATCCAAAAAGTTTTCTAGAACTGCTCTGGACCAGTTGTTTTGGATTGTTTTTCTTACAAAGAAACTTGCTTTTTCGCTATCACCCTTGCATCGATCTATAATTACTCGATGATGCCCCCACGGAACGCCAAACAATTCATCCAAAGATAATTCTCCCACAAGTTGTGGGAAATTGTTGTCTTTCGCTTTTCCCACAACTTGTGGAAAATTTGTTGTTGAATATAAATTATAAAACTTAACCATATACCGAAGATTAGAACTCGCAAAGCCTTTAATTCCGGGAAGCTTTTTCTTTAAATCCTTACTTAAAGTCTCATAAAAACCACTTCCATATTTCTTTTCAGCTTCAAGGGAAACAATGTCCTTTCCGAGGCTCCAATAAAAAGCTATCAGTTCTTTATTTACCGAAACGGCAGCTTTAATCTGACTATTCTTATATCTTACGCTAATATTCTCAATCCATAACAAGCGTTTGGTAATCAACATTTTTGACAATAAAAAAATCTGAGATGCAGATACTATCTACATCTCAGACCTATTAAGCTAATGAGACACGTGGGAATCGAACCCACGACAACTTGATTAAAAGTCAAGTGCTCTACCAACTGAGCTAGTATCTCATATATATGAACTGCCTCAGCAGTGATATATCAAAAAACTGGGCTAGCGGGATTCGAACCCACGAGTGCAGCAGTCAAAGTGCTGTGCCTTACCGCTTGGCGATAGCCCATCATACACAGCAAGATGTGCTTTACTAAAATAATAACTCAGATTAAAAACATAATCTAGAAGTTATCGCCCTAAAATAAAAAAGGGTGGATAGTGGGACTCGAACCCACGGTCTCCAGAACCACAATCTGGCGCGCTAACCAACTGCGCCATACCCACCATACACTCAGATCTATTATTTAAATCTGAAAATGTGCCCGAAGGGATTCGAACCCCCGACCCACGGCTTAGAAGGCCGTTGCTCTATCCAGCTGAGCTACGGACACATTTATCGCAATCTCGCGGCGACATTTATAAAGTATAAAGTAGAGTTATGATAATGTCAATAAAAAAAATATTATTTTTTACTTTTTTTATCACAAAAACTCACAAAGCCACATAACACGCGGATTTACACTTTATTTTTCTTCACTATTATACTAAAGATTCGACTGCCTGAACACAAAATTCATCTAAAAAATAATAAACTCCACATGAATATTGTATACAGGATTAATGTCTGAGATAATTACTTAATGTCAAAAAATCACATGGAGAAAAGTATGGGGAACATTTTTAAGGATAAAGCTTTCTATAATAAGTTAATTCGTCTCACATTACCAATAGCATTCCAAAGCCTTATGCTGGCTGCAGTAGCTGCTGCCGATGCAGTCATGCTTGGAAGGATCGAGCAAAATCAGATGGCCGCCGTATCGCTGGCAACGCAGATTCAGTTCGTCCAGAACATGGTACTGACCGCCGCCACAGCCGCAGGCGCCATCCTCGGTGCGCAGTATTACGGCAGAAAGGATACGGATACGATCAATAAGGTCTTTGGCATGATGGTCAGAGTTGTGGGCATTGTTTCCATACTTACTGCTGCCGGATGTCTCCTGATTCCTGAGCTTCTTATGAACATTTTCGCTCACGATCCGGAGCTCATAAGGATTGGCGCATCATATCTGAGGATCGCAGGATGGTCATATTTCCTGACAGGAATCTGTGAGTGCTACCTAGTAATAATGAGAGTAACAAACCACGTCAATCGAAGCGCTCTCATCAGCACCTGCGCTGTTGTGATAAATATCATCCTGAATTCAGTATTCATTTTCGGACTGTTTGGAATTCCTGCCATGGGCGCAAATGGAGCTGCTCTTGCGACTCTTATCTCACGAATTATAGAGCTTGCCTGGGCTGTCACTTCTGCCCACCAGAAGGGCTTTTTACATCCAAACTACCTCTACATATTCACTTTCTTTGCCAGTCTTGAAAAGGACTTTATAAAAATCGCTCTTCCGCTCCTTGGAGGCGGTCTTTTCTGGGGTGTGGGCTTTACCTCTTACACCGCAATAATGGGGCATCTCGGAGCAGATGCTGCCGCTGCCAATTCTGTAGCTGCCGTGGTCAGAGACCTGTTCTGCTGCATGTGTAACGGTATAAGCAGCGCAGGCGGAATCATGGTAGGTAATGAGCTTGGTGCAGGAAAACTGGATAAGGGAAAGGAATACGGTATAAGGCTTGCAAAAATCTCGTATGTTATAGGATTTTTGAGCACCGCCCTGGTTCTGCTCGTAACCTTCCCTGTTGTGAATTTTATGAAGCTTACTCCTTCAGCCAAAAGCCTCCTCACAGGAATGATGGTCGTTATGGCCTTCTATATGATAGGAAGATGTGTTAACACCGTTATTATAAACGGCATCTTTTCCGCCGGCGGCGATACTCTGTTTGACGTTTACAGTCTTGCCGTGTGCATGTGGTGCCTGGCGATCCCCACAGCACTTTTAGGTGCCTTCGTTTTTCATTGGCCGATCGTTGCGGTATATGCCTGTACATGTCTCGATGAGGTAGGAAAAATTCCGTGGGTCATGTATCACTTCCAAAAATATAAGTGGGTCAAGGACCTTACAAGAAAGGCTTAGCGAATCAACGCTAAGCCCTTTTTCTTTACATTATTAAAATTCTTTCTTTTCCATGATTCGTGCACTGATCATATATGACACGAAGGTTACTATAATGCATGCGATTACCAAAGCAAGCAAAATTGAATACCCCGGAAGCCCTTGTAATGTATTAAACAGCCCTACTAAAGGCTTAACCACATCAATCGGAAGCGTTTTCACCCCGTAAATTAAAACAGCACAAATTCCAAATATACCAAACAGAACTAGTCTGCTTTTTTCAGAACCGTACTTAAGCTGGAGCGGGATAATTATCCCTACCACCATGTAAATTGAAGGAATAGCAGCTGTCGCCATAATCAGATCGTCGGCAAGACCTGCTCCGCCGTGTCGTGAAATAGTTATTGCAATATTCACCACCGCACCAAAGCACCACGCAGCCACAGTCATTATCAGGCTGAACAGGTATTTTTCCTTCACATAGGTTTTCCTACCAAAGGGCAGTGTCATCAAAAAAGCAAAGCCATTGTCGAATTCGTCATAGCTGATTGTTCCTATCGCAGCTATCATAGCAAGCATCGTCAGATAGGTTATAACAAATGTTCCATCCATGGAAATCCCCATAACAAGGGCCATGGCAAGGAAGATGAAAAGTGTCTGCTTTCTGATCAGTGTAAGTCGTATATCCTTTTCAATGAGACCACGCATCTTATTCACCTCCAGTCATCATCAAAATCAAGTCGTCAATGTTACTGTTCTCAATAACAATGTCCGGATAATTATCTGTATAAAACTGCTTTTCATTTGTAAAGCACACATCCCCAAAATAATCCTTCCTTGTGCTGAGAATATAGGATTTATCGAGCTTTTCGTAGTCATCCTCACTCACCTTGAGAATTGCATAATTGCTCAATATCTTGTCAGTATCCTCGTGAAGAACGATCTTGCCGTTATGTATCAGATAAATGTCGTCACACAAGCCTTCCAGATCGGAGGATATATGTGACGTCAGTAAAATTGAACACTTTTCATTATCAATAAGATACTGTCTCAGCATATCAAGGATGTCGTTTCTCGCCTCCACGTCAAGTCCGGCAGTGGGCTCGTCCATTATAAGCAGGTCAGCCTTGTGACTGATTGCAACCAGTACGCGGAGCTTTGCTTTCATACCTGTTGAAAAATCCTTAATTTTCTTATCCAGCGGAAGCCCCTGTGAAGAGCAGCTTTTCCTGAAAAAGTCCTCATCAAATGTGGGATACATCTTTTTCAGAATGCCTATCACATCCTTGACGCTGAGATATGCACTAAATCCCGAGTCCGAAAGTGCAACTCCGATTGAAGTCTTCTCACTTCCGGTGAGTTCTGACGCTTCCTTACCATTTATGGTAACGTGTCCACCATCAGGCTTTACAAGCCCAAGTATTGATTTTATCGTGGTGCTTTTTCCTGCACCGTTTTTCCCAACGATTCCTGTAACAGTCCCATCCGGAATTTCCAAAGAAACATCAAGCCGGAAGTCACCGTAGTTTTTTACAAGATTATCTACCTTAACCATCAGTTTTCCTCCAAAATGATCTGTACGATCTCAAGTATATCCTCATTGGTGAGCCCAACTGCTCTCGCGTTTTCAACCGCGCCAGCGAAGTCATCCTCCACTGTCTTTCTCCTGGCTTCCATGGCAAGCTGTTTATCGGTTGCGGCAACGTACGTCCCCTTCCCGTGAACAGTGATTACAAAGCCCTCTTCTTCCAGCTTGTCATAGGCCTTTTTGACAGTCAGCGCACTTATTCGCAGCTCAGCTGAAAGTGCTCTTACAGATGGAAGTGCCTCATTCTCCGCGAGCTCTCCGCTTATGATATTGTTTTTCACCTGATTCATAAGCTGTTCGTATATAGGCACCATTGAGGTATTGTTCAAAATGATATGCATATCTTTATCCTCCATAAACAGCATATAACAGTATATAACTGTTGTCAACTGTTATATACTGTTTACTTAAAAATTTTTTTAGTTTTTCTGCTTCATGGCATAAAAACACCGACCCTCCAGCAGCCAGCCCGTGATCTGACTGGTTGGAAGGTCGGTTCATTAAACTATTTTTATTTGGTTTTCTGCTGCAGTTCTGAGATGTCTCAAGGATTGCCCTTACTCTTATTAGTTGTATTTGCAAACTGCTCTGCTGCCCTTATATCGGCTGATCTTGTAATCTATGCCCTGACTTATGGAGCTCTTGATATAGTAGTCCATGACATCCTTATAGCCGTGTTTTCCATCCTTTTCATAATGAGAAATGAGCGACATGAACTCGTCATTCACATACTCTATATAAAGAACCTCTTCGTCCTCTGTCTTAATCAGGATGTACTCTGCGTTTCCGTCAGTGGTTATTCTGGTGTACTCGAAGTCCTCACTCTCAAGGAAGCTTGTCATATCCTCGATTGTGCCAAGCATAGCTTCTGTAGCCTGATCGATGGTGTCACCGGTTTTGCTCTCTGAAAATGCATCCTGCTCGATGGAGATGTCAAGATCAAGCTCAGGCATATTCTCACCTGTATCTTCAGCTGCTTCATCACTGGTCATCTCGAGTTTAGCAGTCTCGCCAAATGACATCTCTGCTTCGGATGATTCGGGTATTTCAGGTGCTGCTTCTTCTATGGCTATATCGATATCTGCTACAGGTGCCATTTCTTCTGCAGATATTTCAGCTTCCGCTTCAGGTGCCATTTCTTCCGCAGCTATTTCAACTTCCGCTTCGGGAGCCATCTCTTCTGCTGCTATTTCTGCTTCCATATCAGGAATTGATATTTCTTCGGTGACGATATCCGCTACTTCCTCACCGACCATATCTTCTTCACTAAGCAGCATATCCGATTCGGGTATCTCCACATCAGGAAGATCCAGGTCAAGCTCAGGTTCTTCGATCTGAATATCATCTGTAAACTCTTCCTCAGAAGGTGCTTCCACTTCGATAGGAGCATCAAGAATCGCGCGCTCTTCCTCCAAGGAAATCTCAGGTGCGGGCTCTTCCGGGATAGGTGCTTCCTCAAGTGCGGGAGCTTCTTCCATTGCTGGTATTTCTTCTACTGCAGGTGCTGCCTCTTCTACTACTGGTATTTCTTCAACTGCAGGGGCTGCTTCTGCCGCAGGTGCTTCCTCAACCACAGGTACTTCCTCTGCTACAGGTGCTGCTTCTGCCGCAGGTGCTGCCTCTTCCATTATGGGCATTTCCTCTACTACAGCTGCTGCCTCTTCCACTACTGGCATTTCTTCAGCGGCAGGCGCTGCCTCTTCCACTACTGGTATTTCCTCAGCCACAGGCGCTGCTTCTGCCGCAGAAGTTTCCTCAACTGCAGGAACTGCCTCTTCTACTACTGGTATCTCTTCAGCTACTGGTGCGGCTTCTTCCACTACTGGTATTTCCTCAGCTACTGTAGCTACTTCTTCTACTACTGGTATTTCTTCAACCACAGGTGCTGCCTCTTCCACTACTGGCATTTCTTCAGCAACTGCTGCTGCCTCTTCCACTACTGGCATTTCCTCTGCTATAGCTGCTGCCTCTTCCATTACAGGTATTTCCTCTGCTACTGGCACTGTCTCTTCTACTACTGGTATTTCTTCAACTACCGGTGCTGCCTCTATCACAGGTATTTCCTCAGCTACTGGTGCTGCTTCTTCCACTACTGGTATTTCCTCAGCCACAAGTGCTGCCTCTTCTACTATGGGGCTTTCCTCTGCTACTGGTGCTGCCTCTACCACAGGTATTTCCTCAGCTACTAGTGCGGCTTCTTCTACCGCAGGAGCTTCCTCTGCTGCAGGTGCTGCCTCTTCTACTACAGGTATCTCTTCAGCTACTGGTGCTGCTTCTTCCACTACTGGTATTTCCTCAGCCACAAGTGCTGCCTCTTCTACTATGGGGCTTTCCTCTGCTACTGGTGCTGCCTCTACCACAGGTATTTCCTCAGCTACTAGTGCGGCTTCTTCTACCGCAGGAGCTTCCTCTGCTGCAGGTGCTGCCTCTTCTACTACAGGTATCTCTTCAGCTACTGGTGCTGCTTCTTCCACTACTGGTATTTCCTCAACTACAGGCGCTGCTTCTGCCGCAGGAGTTTCCTCAACCACAGATACTTCCTCTGCTACAGTTGCTGCTTCTTCTACTGTAGGCACTTCCTCTGCTACCGGTGCTGCCTCTTCCACAGGTATTTCCTCAACTGCAGGCGCTGCTTCTTCTACTACCGGAGCTTCCTCAGCTACTGTCGCTGCTTCTTCCACTACAGGTACTTCCTCTGCTGCAGGTGCTGCCTCTTCTACTACTGGTATCTCTTCAGCTACTGGTGCGGCTTCTTCCACTACAGGTATTTCCTCAGCCACAGGCGCTGCTTCTGCCGCAGGAGTTTCCTCAACCACAGGTACTTCCTCTGCTGCAGGCGCTGCTTCTTCTACTACCGGAGCTTCCTCAGCTATTGTCGCTGCTTCTTCTACTGCAGTTATTTCCTCAACTGCAGGCGCTGCTTCTTCTACTACCGGAGCTTCCTCAGCTACTGTCGCTGCTTCTTCCACTACAGGAGCTTCCTCAGCTGCAGGCGCTGCTTCTGCTACTGCCGGCACTTCCTCAGCTACAGGTGCTGGTTCTGCCGCAGGTGCTTCCTCTACTGATGGAGCCGCCTCTGCCACAGGAGCTTCCTCTACTGCCGGAGCTGCCTCTGCCACAGGCGCTTCCTCTGCTACAGGTGCAGCCTCAACTACTGGTGCTGCTTCTTCCACTACAGGCACTTCCTCAACTACAGGCGCTGCTTCTGCCACAGGAACTTCCTCGACTACTGGAGCAGCTTCTTCTACTACTGGTATCTCTTCAGCCACTGTTGCTTCTGACACAGGTGCTTCCTCTACTGCCAGAGCCGCTTCTGCCACAGGAACTTCCTCAGCTACTGTCGCTGCTTCTTCTACTACAGGAATTTCCTCAACCGCAGGTGCTGGTTCTTCTGCTACTGCCGGTACTTCCTCAGCTACAGGTGCTGGTTCTGCCGCAGGTGCTTCCTCTACTGATGGAGCCGCCTCTGCCACAGAAGCTTCCTCTACTGCCGGAGCTGCCTCTGCCACAGGCGCTTCCTCTGCTACAGGTGCAGCCTCAACTACTGGTGCTGCCTCAGCTGCCGGTGCTGCTTCTGCTGCCGCTGCCATGGCGGCTGCCTCCGCTGCTGCCGCAGCTTCCTTAGCCTCGAAAGCTGCAACTTCCTCGGCAAACGCAATTTTCTCTAAATTCTTATCTACATCAGCTGCTGTAGCCACAGCCTCAGGAGCCTGCTCAGCTGATGCTGGTGTAGCCTTTTTTCTTGTAGCTCTGGGTTTCTTTTCAGGCACGGGAGCCTGTTCCTGTTCATTTGTATTTCCCATAATCAATCTCCTTTGAGAAGAACCAATAACCCTACATATATATTATCTTTTAAACTTACTCAAATGAGAAATTAACTTCTTATAAAAATACTAAATTCTTTGTTATCAATCGATTATCACATTTTTCCTATAACTGGTTCACCACTCAGCTTTAAAAATTATCGTAATTTCGTTTGTGTTAAGTCTATTCATTCATCTCCTAACCTTTAGACTTACTTTTTCCTCTGGAAAAATTTCCGAAAGGTTCTAGCAAGTAAAAATGTGCAGAAAAAATTACGCCGATTGCCCTGACTAGATCACTTCCGGTTGAACACCCATCAAAAAAATGAGTTGTATTTCGTAATCCCTTACGTCAATCCAGCACATATTAGACCACCTGGTTGAAAACCACCCTGGAACATCCAAAAAAGCAGCCAAAAAAACCGCAAAATCCCAACTGCAAAAATCAGCAAAATTCCAGCTGCAAAAACAGCAAAATCCACCAAAAAAGCCAGCCGCAAAAAGCAGCAAAATCCTCTAAAAAGCCAGTCGCAAAAAGCCAGCAAAAATCCACCAAAAAAGCCAGCTGCAAAAAGCAGCAAAATTCCAGCCGCAAAAAGCCGGCAAAATTCCAGCCGCAAAAAGCCGGCAAAAATCCACCAAATCGACCGCATAATTCAGCAATCCCCCTAGAACCACGGGTCAAAGTGAAATGTGCATAAAAAAGGCACCCTTCAATCGAAGAGTGCCTTAAAACCACTACCACAAAACAGCAACCATTTATCCAGTTACATTCATAATAATCCAGTGTCAGTAGTACCAAGCTACCAATAATAGCAATACCCTCACATCACTTAAAACAAATCCAGATATTTAAGCTCAAATGATAATTCTCCCTCATCATCGATCGTGATGACAATATATGAAGGCTTTCTACCTTCCTGTCTGGGATAAGAGAGACTGCCGGGATTAAACACGTACATGCCATCAATCTCTGCGGCGATAGGTCTGTGGGTGTGCCCATAAATGACTACATCTGCGCCTCTGGCAAAGGCTTCACGCTGGACTTCATCACTGCCCATGTTCACAAGATATCTGTGACCATGTGTCACGAAAAATGTGTGAGGCCAGACTTCAAAAACCTGCTCGTCAGGAAGATTGCAGAAGAAATCATTATTGCCTCTTACAATGCGCATGGGTGCGCCTGCAAGCTGCTGCATCTGTGTTTCACTTCCTTCTGTATCTCCGCAGTGGATAATAAGATTTACCGGGCTTTCCTTTTCAACAACCCTATAAAAATTCTCATCCTTTCTATGAGTATCACTAACAACCAAAATTTTATGCATATAAAGTTCCTGTCTACTTCTATATTTTTGCCTGCCATAAACACTTATGGCAGATATTCCAATCAGCCCTTAAGCTTCTTTGCCATAAGTCTGAGTGCCTTGCCTCTGTGGCTGATGGCGTTCTTCTCTTCAGGTGAAATCTCAGCTGAGGTCTTTCCATATTCAGGCAGGAAGAAAATCGGATCATAGCCAAAACCATTCTCACCTGCTATCTCGTGACCGATAATACCTTCCATTGTAGCCTTCACAACATATTCTCTGCCGTCAGCAAGTACAGCACTGATAGCACAAACGAATCTTGCTGTGCGCTTTTCATCCGGTACCCCTTCAAGCTTCTCAAGGATCTGCTTGTTCTTCTCAGAGTAGGGTGTATCGTGTCCAAGGAAACGAGCTGAATATATGCCGGGTGCCTTATCAAGAAAATCAATCTCAAGACCTGAATCATCTGCCATAACGCAGTAATCAGTCATGCCCTTTTCCTTACAAACCTCAGCGACAGCTCTTGCCTTGATCATCGAATTCTCTTCAAAGGTGCTTCCGTCCTCAACGATATCGAGGTCGATCCCCTCATCCTTCATTGAATTTATTTCGGAAGTAAGATCACCCATGATCTCCCTGATCTCTCTCATCTTGTTGTTGTTACCTGTGGCAAAAATAATCTTCATGAATTCTCTCCGTATAGTTTTTTATTGTTGTTCAGGATTAGTCTCATTAAAAGCGGCTATGATTCCATCAGCCACACCTTGCGCGCACTTTTCTATATAACTGCTTTTCTCCAGCTTATCATGATCAACTCTGTTGTTAAGATTCCCGATTGTAACAAATGCTGAAGGAACAACAGATGCCTGCAATTCCTCATTGTCGGTAGCTGCCGCCAGCCCGAGAGCCTTATACTCGGTAGCAGACACAACTCCCATCTCAAGCTTATCAGCCAGCTGAATATTACCGAAACCTCTTATGAAAAACTTATCATTGTAATAAGTTCTGATTCCCGATTCACTCTCAACCGTCTCATCTATTCCCAGCTGAATAAAGTAATCTGCATGAGAATCTGCAAGCAGAGTCTTAAGCTCCTCTGCATTTAACCTTCTCTCATCAAGTGTGGTGTAGTAGATCTTAATATCCGCTTTATCATTTAGATAATTACGAATATACGGTATCATCTCAAGACCGATCTCATCAACAGGATCGATCACTACCACATTTTCATAGTCGTCAGAAGGCTCCTTAAAGCTGACCACAATCTCTCTGTCACCCATAGATGTCTCATTTTCATAAAGTCCATCCAGCTGAAAAGTAAGTCGTACAAGCCCCTTCTCATTAAGTGGTGTAAAGGTGCCCTGCTGAACACATTCGAGATCTGTTATTACCGCATTTTTGCTGTAAAAATCTGCACTTTTTCCATCTATATATAATACAAACTGATGTTGTCCATGCTTTTCTTCAAGGGTGATCCTGTCAGAATTAACACCGCCCTCAAGCGGAATGACAAGTGTGCCCTGTCCCTTGTCACCGGTGGGCGCGCTCACCTCAAGCAGATACTCCTTGCCATCCACTTCCTTATAAAAGCTGGCATTTTCTGCCGCAGCGATGATTACGCTTTTAGTGACAGTCCTGAAAAACATGACGCCCAGCGATATCAGGACAAAAATCCCCGTCAATATCGCTGTGAATCTAAGTCTTTTTTCAATCATTGCTCAAAATTCCTTCTAGGCGGCTTGGGACCCATGTATTGATAAAAATAGGTCTTGATCATACCGTTATAAATCTTACGGTTCTTGTCCGCCTTCTTACCTATATCACGTTCTGCCTTTTCATAAGCCGTGATGAGATACATGGACCATGAATCCAGTGCCTTGTATCTCGCGCCCAGAGTCTTATAGAGCTCCGGAAGCTCCTTCATCTCTCCGATTCTCTCGCCGTAGGGAGGGTTCGTCACGATGAAGCCGTATTTCTTCCTGTGACTAAGCTCTGCCACCGGTCTCGCCTGAAAATGGATCAACTTCTCAACGCCGGCCTTCTCGGCATTTATTCTCGCAATATCAATTACCTCAGGGTCGATGTCATAGCCCTGAATATCAACATCTATGCCGTGATTGATCTCCTCGGCGCACTCCTCCCTGACATCCTTCCAGTTCATGGGAGTGATGATATGTGACCATTTTTCAGCTGTAAAATGTCTGTGCATTCCGGGTGCGATGTTAGCTGCGATCATGGCCGCTTCGATTGGGAAGGTTCCACTTCCGCAGAAGGGATCCACAAGTATCCTGTCAGGTCTCCAGGGTGTCAGCATCAAAAGTGCTGCCGCCAGGTTCTCTGCTATGGGTGCCTTCGCCTCCAGCTTCCTGTAGCCTCTCTTGTGCAGCGATTCACCTGTGGTATCAAGGGCTACTGTGACTTCGTCCTTCATCAGGAAAACTCGGACAGGGAAAATTTCTCCCGTCTCCTCAAATCTACGGATACCATATATGTCACTTAATCTGTCAACCATGGCCTTTTTCATTATGGACTGGATATCTGAGGGGCTAAAAAGCTTACTCTTTACACTGCTGGCTTTCTTAACCCAGAATTTACCGTCCTTGGGAATGAACTGCTCCCAGGGAAGCGCCTTGGTTCCCTGATAGAGCTCCTCAAAGGTGATGGCCTTAAAAGAACCTACCTTAATAAGAACTCTCTCTGCAGTTCTGAGTCCGATATTCGCGCGCACCACCGCATCGGGATCTCCTATAAAGGTAACCCTTCCGTCAGCAACCTCGCGAATCTCGTATCCCAGTTTTATTATTTCTTTTTTCAATACTGACTCCAGCCCGAAATGGCAGGGAGCTATCAAATCAAATCTCTGCATGGTTTTCCTTCTATTAATTTGTGTCAATACAATCCGTTTTATTTTACCACATACAAAAAAATAAAAAAATTTTTTTAGACTATAAAGTCCAAAGCAATTTTGTCGATATATATATTGCAGAACAAAAAGGACAATCTCCTTTTCTTAATGACCGGTATGGCGTCCCCACCCATGCCGGTCTCCTCCCATTAATGGGGTAAAATGAGGGCCGAAAAAGTTTTTATAAAATTTTTATATTTTTCGCTTGACTTATATTCATTCAATGTTATAATTATTTTCGTTGCACAACTTTTGTAGTGCGTATGTGTGTGTAGCTCAGCTGGATAGAGCGTCTGGCTACGGACCAGAAGGTCGAGGGTTCGAATCCTTTCACACACGTCGATTTAAAAAGAGAGATAAGACTTTTAGTCTTGTCTCTCTTTTTTGTTCGAGTCCGGTCGGACTCGAACGGGTTCGTTCTTCGCTTCGCTACAGTCATCTTCTTCTAATCTTCTCTCCCGCCATCATATTTTTTTATTGGCTACGAAAAAATCCCGCACAGCCTGCAATAATTCTTCTTTAGGCATCGTTTTTAAAAGATAACCGTTGGGCTTAAGCCCTACGACCTTCATCACACTCTCCTTATCCCCCTTGCCTGTAAGGAACATTACCGGAGTGCTCTGAGTCGTTGCTTCGGTCCGCATCATCTCCAGAACCAGCGGCCCTGATGTAATCGGCATCTCATAATCGAGCAGAATAAGGTCGGGATTATTGCTTGCAAGATATGTGATTGCCTGCATTCCGGAATTAACAATTGTTACCTTGTATTCCTCATCAAGCCAGGTTTTTACAAGCTTTAAAAAAGTAGGATCATCATCCACCAGAAGAATGCTCTTCCTTCTTGAAAGCTCATCATTTAAAAGGCAAAGCTCCCTCATACGCTGAGCCACTGTTTTTATATCAAGCGGCCTCTCAAATTTCTCGGCGATCATATCTGCAGGAATGCTTTTCGTGACAATGTCATACTCGGAAGCATCTCCTATCATGCACAGTATCTTTTCATTTTCAAGGCATATATCCCTCAAATAGATAAGAGCATCGGTAATTTCGTCAACATATGGTCCCAGATAAAACAGAAAAACATTCGGTTCATTTCTGTACTTGCCAAGCTCATTGACTTTTGGTGAAGTCTTTATTATCTGAAGTCCTGCTTCGGTAAGATTCTTACAGATTGCATCTACCATAAATGTCGAATCTCTACTTAATAGAAGAATTTTATTGTCCATCGTTTCCTCCTTCCTCAAGCAGATTCCTCATCCTGTCCCAATCAGCATCGGAAATTGCCTTTTTCATGAGTTTAAAGAACTCTCGATGTTCCGCAGGAACCTTGTACCCATTTATGGTTTCCATTACATAATTTATGCTGTCATAGTCAAAGCTTTGTACCAGCTCCCTAAGCGTATTTTTCGCATCTGAAATACCCTTCTCATCCATCAAAGGAAGATTGTCATCCTCTTCTTCCTCACTTTCAGGTACAGACACGATTCTTTCCCACATGGTCTTGAATACCGCAAGGAGTCTTGGCGTTTCTTTATTTATAAAGTCAATGTCGTTTTCATCTCCGGCTTTTTCCAGCTTCTCTGCAAGCTCAGCCAGATTGTTAATTCCAATAATCCTTGATGAACTCTTAAGAGAATGAACTTTAATTGTAAAGTTTTTAATGTCACCCTTTTCGAATGCTTCCTTTATTGCATTATAATTGTCTTCAAGTCCGTTTCTGTAAGTCGTTGCCGCAGTCACATATGCTTCCTGTGAACCGCAGTTTTTAATACCTTTCTCAAGCACAGGAAGGGGAGCATTTTTAATCCATGAAGGAAGAGCATCAAAATCAATCTCCGCATGATCATCCGCACCTACTTCCGTGCGCTCTATCTTCACCTTTTCAGATGGCAGGAACTTAGTCATCATGCTCTCAAGCTCTTCCGCCATTATGGGCTTTGTAAGGTACTCATCAAAGCCGATCTGAATGTAAGTCTCCCTTGCTCCGGAAACTGCATTTGCAGTAAGGCAGATTACAGGAACCTCTCTATTCTTATTATCCTCATCAGCCTTTAGCCTCTGCAGCGTCTCTACACCGTCCATATCCGGCATTCTATGATCAAGGAAGATTATGTCATACCTGTTTTCTCTGGTCAGTTCAAGGCACTCGAATCCACTCTCTGCGCGGTCAATCATGACCTTTGTTGTTTTAAGAAGTCCTTCAAACACATCGAGATTTATCGGCGTATCGTCAACTACCAAAACTCTCGCATCAGGAGCTACAAATCTCTCATGATATTTTATCTGCTCTATCAGAGCCTTTTTGTAGGTCTCCATGTAATCACCGATAGGTTCGCTTTTTTTCACTCCCTGAACGATATCAAATGAAAATTCAGAGCCCATTCCGTATTCGCTTTTCACCTTGAGCTCGCTTCCCATAAGCTCAAGAAGCTTTTTCGTAATATTCAGCCCCAGTCCTGTTCCTTCTATTGTCCTGTTTCTCTCTTCATCAACTCTGCGAAAAGCTTCAGTCAGATTGCCAAGATCTTCCTCCTTTATTCCAATCCCACTATCCTTTATGGTAAAAGTAAGAACCGCCTTGCCATCACCTATCATTTCATGCTTAATATTCAGATCGACGTAACCATTCTCCGTGTATTTAACTGCATTTGACAAAAGATTCGTAGCAACCTGCTTTATTCTGATCTCATCACCGCAGAGAACACTTGGAATCTGATTATCCACATCCACAATAAGATCCAGTCCTTTTTCCTGCGCCTTGGGTTTTACCATATGAACCAGATCATTTATCAGTGATGAAAAATCATAATCTACTGAAATAATATCCATTTTCCCCGATTCTATCTTGGAAAAATCCAGGATATCGTTTATCAGTCCAAGGAGCGTGCTCCCTGCTGACTTAATATTCTGCGCATACTCTAAAATCCGCGGGTCTTCACACTCTCTCAGTATCATTTCATCCATGCCCAAAACCGCATTTATAGGAGTCCTGATCTCATGGGACATATTGGATAAAAACGCTGACTTTGCATCATTGGCAGATTCAGCTTTTTTTACTGTTTCATTCAGTTCATCAGTAAGTGCCCGCAAAAAATGGGAAAGTCTGCTGGCCAGCGGAATAATGTCATTCTTATACTTAGGCTCCAGTTTCTTAATTGCCACGGAATATGACCTTTCAATGCTTATTCCCTCTCTCATTCCGACCGCAATAAGCGCACTGTTAAGCAGACCGCCTCTTCCTCCATATCTGTAGATCTCTCCGAGTCCAAGGCAGTACATAGGTGTGGCATTTAGCGCCTCAGTGTAACAATCGACTTCAAAATGATAATCATCCTTGAGGAAATTAAGACGGTTGCCACAGATAATCAGATTTATATACTGTGCTCCAAAGGTTTTCATTCTTGCAGCCGCATTCTTTGTTTTAGCCAATATCTCTTTTGCGTCTCCAAAGGAAAATCTTACCTTTTCTCCTTCAAGAATATCCCCTTCGATATAGACCTCTCCTTTTTTATTATAGGAAGAAGGCGTACGTCCTATCAGAAGTCCGTCTCTTTCTATTATCAGCGGGAATTCACCTATATTTGCAATAAATGCTCTATCAGGCTTAACGCCCAGATATTTTTCATAGATATGCACAGGGCTATCACCATCAAGGGATGTCACACATATGGATCCGTTAACGGTTTCATTTTCAGTCGTTATATCCATATAGCGTCCGACAGGTTCCCATCCAAACAGATATTCAACGTATACATGCAGATCCTTGCCGCAAAATACAGCAAAAGCCAGGCCTCTCCCAAAGCTTTCCCCTGCAATCGCAAAGGTATCGTGCTTGGATAGAAAATCCTTTTCAACATTACGCATATCAAGCATGTTTGAACTAGCGGCAGCGCCATAAATAGGTATATCCTCTAATCCGATCGAGAACTCCTTCAAAAATGCCGAAGAGGGCGCACTGCGTCCTGCTACAAACATCTCGATTCCTTTTGTATTATCTATAGTTCGTATTTCTTCTCTTATGTAACGTGCATAATCGATGGCTTCATTCAAAAGTTCAAAATCACTTTTAGAAGATTCGAAAAACCTGCTGAAAACCTTCACTCCACCATGCTGCATAAGTGTGAAGGAAATCACAGCTCCCTTGGGATCATTATACAAAGCAAGAAGAGATACTATTGATGCCATTCCCACTATTTCCAGTTTGGGGAATGATTTCTTAAGGAGTCCCAGTATCTCAGAAAGTTCATCCTTAGGTATGTTTCCTACATATATCTCGATCAATCCGCTTACATAGTCACATGAAGAAAACTCCTCTTCCAAAGCGGGAAGCTGACCTCTAAGTTCATCAATATTCCTTATGATCACTTTTTTTTGCTTCATATGAGCACCCGTTTTCTTATTGCCAATGTCGTACTATTATCTGATCCGGTATTATCAAAACATTTTAGAAAAAATGGGATAAGGTCATCCCACCTTATCCCTTACAATATCAAATGACAACGACAAACTAGCGTCACTGGCTTAATTGGCCAATTCCGCCGTTACTTTCGGTAGCTTCCTCTTCTGCCTTGGTTCTTGCTACCATGGCTTCCATCTCAGGTCTTGCAATATCGAAGCAAGCCAGCATCTTTGTTGAGAAGATTCCACTTTCACCGTTTTTGATCATTTCGTAGGCCTTGCTAGGTGCAAATGCCGATTTATATACACGGTCGCTGACAAGGGCATCGTATACGTCTGCAAGGGAGGTAAGCTGTGCTGCTATTGATATCTCCTCTCCCTTAAGGCCGTCAGGATAGCCTTTGCCATCGTACTTTTCATGATGATGTCTGCAAATGTCGTAGCTGACTTCCAGATATTCCTTATCCTGAAGGTCTGCAAGCATCTTAACGATCTCACATCCTCTTGTGGTGTGGGATTTCATGATGTCGAATTCATCGGGTGTAAGACGTCCCGGCTTTAACAGGATAGCGTCAGGTACAGTAATTTTTCCGATATCATGCATTGCGCTGGCATTGGTGATTACCTCAATCTTGTGAGGTGTAAGCCCGAATTCCGGGTAGTTTCTCATGGCTACATTGGCAAGAATCTGAACAAAGCCCTTGATTCTCTTCAGATGATAGCCTGATTCAAGATTACGGAACTCAACGATCGTGCAGATGGTATCGATGATTCTGCTGTTCATCTCTCTCAATCGCTCTTCCTGCTTTTTAAGAACCAGGAACTGCTTTTTAAGAACCTTGGTCTGATCACTTACCTTCTGCTCGAGATCCTGTCTGCTCATATTGAGCTCGATGGCTCTCTTTACACGATGCTTTACTATAACTGAATCAAATGGCTTGTGAATTACATCACTTGCGCCGTTTTCATAACACTTTCTCTCTGTCTCGGCTGAACTGTCTGCAGTGATCATAAGAACCGGAATCTTGTCCGGGATCCTGTGCTTGAAAAGCTCTTCAAGGAGTCTGAAACCGTCCATTTCAGGCATAACAATATCAAGGAGAATGGCCGCAATCTCATCCTTTTTCTGGGCAATTAGCGCCAGAGCCTTGCGGCCGTTCTCAGCTTCCAGAATGGCATAGTCACTCTTGAAAATCTCGCTTAGAATGCCTCTATTTATTTCGGTATCATCTACTATTAGAATACTCTTGTCAGCCACCTTTAACTCCTTGCGACTATTTTCTCGCCATCAAACATTGCCAATTCAATGCCTTTTGTTGCAAAAGTGATTCCTCTTGGACTCTCCAGAGTCTCATGAACTCTTAGCATCCTGTTTCCGATCTTTACGCTCGTTCCTATGAACACCAGCCTTGAAACAATTACCTTGGCATCCTTAACCGATTCCATCTCGGCCTCAATGGTCTTTTTCCTGATGTTCAGTTTTTCGAGCTCTGCTTCTTTTATAGCTGACTCTGCATTGACTTTAATCTTTAACTGAAGCGCCTGCTTATTGGTATTATCGTTAAACTGGGCCAGTTTTCCGCGTTGCTGCTCGTATACCTTTAATTCCTGATATATTCTGCTGACGTTACGAAGAAGACTCTGGTACTCGTAGTCAAGCTCCTCGGTGATACCGGTTCTTACAACGGTATCCTTTACACTCTTACTTCCAAGAACAGCTGTCTCCACGCCGCGAAGTGAAGTAACAACTCCTCCGCTTATCAGTCCCTTTTCGCCCAGCATCAGAACCTTTCCATCAGCCGAAACATTGCAGTTCATGCAATCGTTTGAAATAAGGTCGCCCTTACATTTCACATTGGTGGTATCAAGGTGCGCTGCTGCCACCAGACCACCGGCTGAAATTGAGGATCTGTCGTTTACGTTACCGACGACGCTCTTTCTGACAACCACCCGGCCGCCTGCGTGAATATCCGCACAGGATACGCTGCCATCCACAACAACATCGCCCTTTGCTTCTATATAAACATTGTCAACATCGCCCTTGACCCAGATGGTTCCATCACAGACGATCTTTTCCTTAACGTTTATAAGAGAATCATATATCTTTGCCTTGTCGATCCTGATCTCACCCTTCTGGATGCGCCCCACACCTGCCAGCGAGGACACATAGGTCTTCTTATCACTAAGAAGCATGAAGCCCTGTCCCTTCAGAATCGGCTTTCCCTTACCGGCCTTTGCCTTAAGGAGCTTACCGGTAACATCGAATCCATCCTCTCCGGCCGTAGCGGGATGATAAACAGCCAGCTTATCACCGAGCTTAACCTCATCGAACACCTTAACCTTTGAAAAATCGGCACTTTCACCGCTTCCCATATCCGGAAGGATCTCTTCACTTAGTTTTATTAAAAATTCGTAATAAGCATCTTCTCCGTTAACAGGGAGCTTACCCTGCGCCACGAGGGTTTTCTTGCCGTACTTCTTACTCTCTATCATCTCCTCGATGGCTTTTCTGCTGACGCCTCTTCTTACTCTCGCGTTATATAAAAGCTTTATGACCTTTTCAAGTGTATAGGTCGTGCCCTTGACTCCAAGAGGAAGCGTGAAATAGCACTGCATACGATCTTCAGTGATATCTATAAGTCGTCCCTCTTCCGTCTGCAGGAACTGAAGCGCCTTAACTTCTTCATCGGCAGGCTTCTGAAGCTCTTCCTCCAGCTGTCCTGAAAACAGCTTACTGAGGTTACTGGGAAGAGTTTTTCCATCCTCAAGCCATTTACGCATTATGCGCATCTCCTGAGCCGGATGCACCATACTTTTATATAGGTTTATATCGACGTTATTCTCGATGCCTTTTCTGATCTCGCGCATCTGATCCGCGCGGTAAAGCGACTTGGCATAGGGCGTAACATCTATCTGATGCTCAAGACCGAGCCTCAGCTCACGCATCTGCTTCCAGCTGTAAGCCTCATCCGCATAAACCGAGACATCCAGGTTCTGCTCCAAGCCCTTTCGCACCTCGTTCATGCATTCTCCACGCATGCCAAAAAGGAAATAACGGTTTATATCCTCTATTCCCGCCTGCTTTGCTATTCGAATCTGCTCGAGCTGTTCAGCATCAAAGTTTTTATCTATGTATTCCTTTATGTCTATCTTTTCCTTGAAGGCTATATGAATCTGTTCAAGGGTAGACGCATCTTTTCTTCTAATAAGCTTATCGTCAAGTTCCAGCCCATCCTCAAGACTTTCCCTGACAACTCTCATCTTCATGTAGGGCATATCTACGCTGGCATACTGTGAGATATCTGTTCCGTGCTCCAGACCGATCCTGATCTCCTGCATCTGCAGCCAGTTGTATTTAGGATCCTGGTAGAAAATAACCGGCACTCCGGATTTTAGCCCCAGCCTGATCTGCCTCATCTGATCTGAAAAGTATTCAGGTCTCGCATACTCAGATACATCAAGATTCTCAGCGAGCCCTTCTCTTATCTCTGCCAGCTGCATTATATCGAAACCGGCTTCGCGATAAGCGGACATATCTATTCCGCTCTGGAGCTCAAGCCTGATTTCTTCCATCTCATTCCAGGGGACATCGGGTTTTGCATACAAATCCACGGACACGCCAGTGGAGAGCCCCTTTCTGATTTCCGCAAGCTGATAGATGTTGAAATGCTGCTCCTTATACTTATCAGCATCTCCGCCCTGCTTTCTAATCAACAGAAGCTCGTTTGCAATTAAATCCGGCTGATATAAACTTTTATCCTCATCGTTCGCGATAACAGCCATCCCCAGCATCCCTCATAGAAAAAATTGTATCTCAAATTTATTCTAACATCTGAAAAAATAACCCTCAATTGAAATTGAACGAATTTATGAAGATTTTATACTAATTATCCGTTTTGTTTAAGCGCGATTGCATTGTATCAAAAAGCTTACCGATGCTAACATCGTATGGAGCTCTGAGCACACCATATTCTGTTACGATTCCGGTGATAAGTTCGTTATCCGTCACATCAAAGGCAGGATTATAAACCTTCACCCCCTCAGGAGCCATTCGCTCCTTATACCACATCTCGGTAACCTCCTCGGACTTTCTCTGCTCGATCTTAATATCGTCTCCGGTCTTGGTGTTGAAATCTATTGTGGAAGTCGGTGCACATACATAAAAAGGAATGTTGTAGCGCTTGGCAACAGTAGCCACAACGCTGGTTCCGATCTTATTGGCAGCATCTCCGTTAGCAGCAACTCTGTCACAGCCCACAAAGATTGCGTCTATAGCGCCGCTTTTCATAAGAGAAGCGGACATATTATCGCACAGGACTGTAGTATCAATTCCGGCTGAATGAAGCTCGTATGCAGTAAGTCTTGCACCCTGAAGGAGCGGTCTTGTCTCATCGCAGAACACCTTTATCTTGTAGCCCTTTTCATGAGCAAGATACATGGGGGCTGTCGCTGTTCCGTACTTGCAGGTCGCAAGCTGTCCGGCATTGCAGTGTGTCAAAAGTCCGTAGCCGTCCTTTATAAGAGTAAGTCCGTTTTCACCAATTCTTCTGCAGACATCGATATCCTCTGCCTTTATACGCTCTGATTCCTCGCGCATTGCTGTAATAAGAGCATCGCGGTCATAATCTCCCAGCTCCTCTGCAACCTTCACAACGTGTGCTTCCATGCGCTTTAATGCCCATGACAGATTGACTGCTGTGGGTCTTGAGGAATTGAGATAATCGCTCTTTTCCTTAAGCTCCTTCATGAACTCATCATAGGTAGGAGCCTGTGAATGCTTCATCAGTATGTAAAGTCCAAAGCCTGCTGCCACGCCAATAGCCGGTGCTCCGCGAACCTGCAGAAGGTAAATCGCATTCCATATCTCCTCCCCCGTACGAAGCCTTATCATCTCGGTAGTCCCCGGCAGCTTCGTCTGATCTATAATCTCCATCGCATCATCGTCGTCAATAAGTGCGACGGTCTCGTAATCCAATATGCTTTTCATTAACTAAAAGCTCCTCCTAAACATTTTTTCTTTCTGCGAAAAATTTCTGGATATCTGCTATAAGTTTTTCGCGACTTATTGATTTTAACAGATACCCCTCAGGTTTCAAGCTTACGACCTTCATTACGCTTTCCTTATCACTTTTTCCTGTAAGGAAAATGACCGGAATATGCTTCGTTGTGGGATCAGCTCTAAGCATCTCAAGAACCTGCGGTCCACTTGTAATGGGCATTTCATAGTCAAGAAGTATGAGGTCCACATGGGTGGTCGCAAGAAGGCTTATAGCCTGAAGTCCTGATATGGCAATGGAAACCTTGTACTTTTCCTTAAGCCAGTCCCTGACAAGACCCACATAGGTCGCATCATCATCCACCACAAGCACGCTCATTTTAGGCGGATCCTGGAGATTTATCATCTGCTCCTTAACCGTGCCTATGAATTTCTCTACATCAAGAGGTCTTTCAAAGACATCCAGAATCCTGCCAAAGGGCAGCTGATTTCTGGCCACATCGGTATCGTTCTTTTCACCGATCAGGATAATGTAACGGTCATGCTCCGTAAGATGCTCATTCAGATAATGCAAAAATGCACTCTCCAGGCGCTCGGACTGATCAAGGTAGTAGACCATGATAGAAACCCTGTCCAGCTCCCTATTGACCTCATCAATATCCGGATGCACAAAGAAATATCCAATCCTTGCTTCCTCCAGCTTCTTTTCGAGCGCACGGATAACAAAGGTTTCCTTCATCCCAATAAGCATCAATTCGTCATCAAAAAAAGCCATTTTTCATTCCCCATATTCTCATAAGAAATTTATGTTGACAGTTGTTCCTTTATACCATCCCAATTAAGTTCCTTCAGCATTCTCTGCAGCATTTCGAATTTTTCATTTTGCTCCTTACCGCAGTTATAGGCCGACATATCATTCAAAACCATCTCAAAAGAATCATAATCCATCATGGCCGCAAATTCCTTTAGAGCATCGTAGGCTTCCCTGATGGTATCCTCATCACAGGATGGTCTGTCGTCTGTTTCAGCCTTAGCTGATAGTTGTGAGAGCTTTTCCGAAAATCCTCTGTAAAGAGTTAAAAGTGTTGGCGTATCATTTTTGATTTCATCAAGATTTCCGCTTTTTCCTGCTTCTTCCATTTTAGCAGAAATATCAGATAATCTCGATGCTCCGATTACTCTTGCAGAGCTTTTTAGGGCATGAACCTTTATCGTATAAAGCTCATAATCACCCTCATTAAATGCCTTCTCAATCTCCTCTGCCTTTGTATCTATTGTGAAATAGAAGGTATTTAGTGCATCCATGAATTCCTTCTTGCCACCACAGTTCTGAAGTCCGGTTCGCACATCCAGATCGTCCACGGAGAAAAGCCATTCCATCTCTTCTGCACCATTACCATCATCCGCAGCCTCTTCAGGAACGTAATCATTTGGATCAGGAGCCTTTAACAGTTCCGGAGGAATATTATTCTTGAGTGTATCCTCAAGAGCCTTCATATTCACCGGCTTTTCCAGATATCCGTTAAAGCCTAAATCTGTATAAAAGGCTTCTCCGTTGTGAGCAGCATTCGCAGTCAGTGCAAATACAGGAAGCTCATATCCCTCTTCCCTGATCCTCTTAAAGGTTTCTAAGCCGTCCATCTCGGGCATCATGTGATCCAAAAGCACCAGCTCATATTGCTCTTCTGCAAGCCTCTTAAGACACTCTTTTCCGCTGGTCGCAGTATCGATACATAGCTTTGTGGGCTTAAGAAGTCCCTTAAGAACCTGTAGGTTCATCTCATTATCATCGACCACAAGTATCTTCGCCTCAGGAGCTACAAATGCCGGCAGATAAACTGCGCTGTCACTATCTCCCGTTTCTGCTTCTGTAAATACTCCTATGGGTTCATCCTTACTGATCTTCTGCACCAGTGAGAAATAGAACTCAGAGCCTTCTCCATAGGTACTCTCGCATTTAAGCTCATTTCCCATAAGCTCTACAAACTGTCTTGAAATATTAAGTCCAAGTCCGGTTCCCTGAATTCCGCTGTTTTTCTTCTCATCAAGACGTTCAAACGGCGCAAACAGCTTTTCCATATCCTCAGGCTTTATTCCCATACCGGTATCAATTACGCTGTAGTCTATGACGCAGGTATCGTTATCCTTTTTAACAAGCTTCATTATCAGCCTGAATGAGCCTTCCTGGGTGTACTTTACAGCGTTAGTAAGAAGGTTCATAAGTACCTGTTTTATCTTTCCGTCATCACCATATAAATAACGTGGGATCTCGGGATCTATCGACGTCTCAAAAAGAAGATCCTTTTCGTTACTTCTTACCCTGATCATTGCTACTATGGTTTTTAACAAGTCATCCAGATCATAATCTCTCTCCACAAGATTCATCTTTCCGGATTCAATTTTTGACATATCAAGAATGTCATTTACAATGGCAAGAAGAGTCTCGGAGGCCCTTTTTATGGTAGTTGTATATCCAACTACAGCCTTGGAATACTCGCGGATAGGAAGGGATCTGTCCTCTCTCAGGATCATCTCACCCATACCTATGATGGTATTTATAGGCGTTCTGATCTCGTGCGACATGTTGGCAACAAATCTTGACTTGGCACTGTTAGCCCTATCTGCCTCCTCTTTGGCTTCCCTGATAAGCTCATACTGTTTACTGATAACTGTGGACCTCAAAACCCACCATACAAACTGAGCCACCAGCAGTGCAACAATGATAGATAGTCCCATCCTCACCAAATTGCGCTCGAAGAAACGTGGATTTTTATATATACGATATTGCTGATCCCGCAGAACAGCATGGGTGTTCTTATCCAAAACCTGAATATGAAGTGTGTAATCACCGTAGGGCAGGTTCGTGTAGTTCAGTGGCGTAACCCCCTCCTGCTCCACTGTCATACCATCATCATTTGCACCTTCCAGGTAGTACTTTATAAGAGGATTACTTAAACAATAATTCAGTATCGAAATTCTGATCTGCACACGCATTGTGCCGGCAGGAATTTCATAAACCCCTTTTTCATTTATCGGAACAGCTGCATCATCAGCCATTATTTTATTTACGTCGATTAAATAATTATCATCAAAAGAATTATAGTTTTTTAGTGATACCTGCCTCACGCCATCTGTACAGCACAATAGCAGCTCATCCTGATTGTAGAGAGCATTCCATGAATTAGAAGTAAGCGAAGTATTAAATCCGCTTGAATAATCAAGAAGCGCTACATTATATTGCTCATTCTCTATCAGATCGTCTGCATTGACCAGATATAAGCCTGCACTTGAACTGATCCATGCAATATTGTCATCTGTAATATGCACATCATAGCAATTGGTATACGGGAATCGATCCAGCTGTTTTATGGTCTTTCTGTCGTCATAGTACATAGAATTACTGGTCACATAGATATAGCCATCTTTATAAGGAACGATGCGGAGTATAACCTGAGTGTGAAGCCCCTCTTTAGAACCTATGTGTCCTATAATTTTCCCGTCTTTAACAAGATATATTCCGTCTCCATCAGAGCCTACAATCACAGTACCATCAGCGTCCTCAACCATTGTAAGGAGCTGCGGTGCATTCAATCCCTCTGCTTTACCAATAGTAGCAACTACTTTGTCGCCTTCTATAAAATTTAGTCCCTTATTACTTGCGGCAAGAACCTGACCATTAGACAGTTCCATACAAAATCTGAATCTGCCACCAAGAGCACCTGTAGCCTCAGTAAAGGAGATCGCATGTCCATCCGGTCCTACCTTCAAAAGACCATCCTTACCATAGGTACAAAGCCATATATTATTTTTGGAATCCATCATCAGATGTCTGATTCTTATGCCATCAAAGTAACTGATATAATCATAATTACGCTGCTCATAGGTATTTGCATCAAGAATGGCCAGACCTGAATCCATTCCTATATACATTTCCCCGTGATCAATAAGAATACAGTTTACAACTGCACTATCAAGTCCCGCCTTCACAAATACATTTAAGAAGGGATTCTTTGAAAACTCTATAATTCCCTGACTATTGGATACAAACCAGATATTTCCCTGATTATCTATGATGCAGCTGGTAAGAGAGCTGTCAAAGCCATTTCTCATAAGCTTGGTCAATTTACCCCTTGAATCAACATATCCAAGCCCATTTTCAGCACAGAAAAACCACCCGTTTCCATTAGGTTCCTGAATAAGCTTATTGAAAAAAACAATACCCGGGGTCTCCACTTTACGCAGTATCTTAAACCTGCCATCCTTATATAAGCATTTTACAAGTATATTATCTGTTGTTCCGGCCACTATAGTATCCGCGCCAGCACCAGCCACCTGTGTATAATATATTCCTGTATCATAATCCTTCTGTTCCAGAGTCAGCTTACCATCCTCTAAAAAGAACAGACTTCCACCATTTGTGCATCCTGCCATGGTAGTCCCACCAACACATGTAAGCGATATAACCGACACCACGCTATCGTATTCTTCGAGTATTTTTGTGGTAAAATCCTCATCGATGATAGTCATATAGGATACAGTTCCAATGTAAATATTTCCCTTTTCGTCCTCGCCAATTGCCCTTATGGAACCAGACCCTACTTCAGTCTCGTAGTCAAAATATTTAACTTCTTTTGTTGTTGAGTCATAGCAGAATAAACCTGTGTCGTTAGTACCTATCCAGAGTCTCCCCTTTGAGTCCACATAAAGTGTCATTACATTACAAATTCTGGAATCTATATTTCCGGGTTCAAACAGGATTCCGTTATATCTATAAAGTCCGGAATATGTACCTATCCATATATATCCATCAGGAGTCTGGGCTACGTCATTTATTTCATTGGAAACCAGGCCATCGGTGGCATCATAGCGAACTGCCTCATATTCTGCGAGATAGTCTACTGTCTCGTCATCTTTCTTTTCATAGCTTCCTGCCTCTATATCATCTCTTATGGCCCTGTCAAATATCCTGTATTCAGGCTCTAAACCTTTTATTGCAGCCTTAGTATGAAGCCCGTAAAACGGCACAGTTAACGCAAAAAAAGCCGCAAGAAACAAGACCATCAGGCGTTTAACCTTCGCCTGCAGCTTTTCCTGCGACTTATAACGTCTCTTAACTTCAGAGGCTTTCGTTAACATAGCGGAATTACCTCCATATATTTATTCTATTACATATATGGAATATCAATTATTAAAAGACTCTATATTATATAAACATTTAAATAAAAAAGACACAGTCCAAAGAAAATCTCTGAACTGTGCCTTATAAGCTTTTATATTAGTTGATTACTTCTCAGCAAGAGCTGCCTCAAGCTTCTTTGTAAGTGCAGGAACGATCTTGTTAAGGTCGCCTACTACACCGTAATCAGCTACGTCGAAGATAGGAGCGTTCTCATCCTTGTTGATAGCGATGATGAGATCTGACTCTTCCATACCAGCAACGTGCTGGATAGCTCCGCTGATACCGATTGCGAAGTAAACCTTAGGACGAACTGTCTTACCAGTCTGACCTACCTGAAGATCCTTCGGCTTCCAGCCTGAATCTACAACTGCACGTGAGCAGGATACTGTTCCGTGAAGAACCTTAGCAAGGTCCTCAAGGATCTTGAAGTTCTCAGGGCTTCCAACACCACGGCCACCAGATACAAGGATCTTAGCTTCCTGGATATCCTCAACCTCTGAAACTGCCTTAACGATCTCAAGGATCTTTGTATAGCAAGCGTTCTCCTTGAAGCCAGGGTTGAACTCAACAACCTCAGCCTTAGCGCCCTTTACAGGAGCGATCTTCTGCATAACGCCAGGACGAACTGTTGCCATCTGAGGACGGAAGTCAGGGCAAGCGATAGTAGCGATTGTGTTACCACCGAATGCAGGACGTGTCATAAGGAGCTGCTTATGCTTCTGCTCCTGACCCTCAACTGCGTTAAGCGGGAAATCACCGATATCAAGCTGTGTACAGTCAGCTGTAAGACCTGTGTGAACACGTGAAGATACGCGAGGACCAAGGTCACGGCCGATTGCTGTAGCACCAACAAGAAGGATCTCCGGCTTGAACTCATCGATAACAGATGCAAGTGCATGTGTGTAAGGCTCTGTACGATAATCCTTAAGTTCAGGATCGTCAACAACGATTACACGATCTGCGCCATACTCTGCAAGAGTATCTACAAGATTGCCTACCTTGTCACCAAGAAGGACTGCTGTTACTTTCTTCTCATCAAGATCTTTTGCAAGATCTTTTGCTTTGCCCAGAAGCTCCAATGCGATACCTGAGAGCTCATTGTCTACCTGCTGAGCAAATATAAATACACCCTTATATTCTTCTAAAGACATGTTTTGTTCTCCTTTATACTATATTGCTGCTTACGCAGGTTCATTAGATGACATGCTTCTCTTCAAGCTTACCAAAGAGATAATCTACTGCTTCGTCAGCTGAATCAGCAACGATCTTCTCACCAGCGCCCTTCTTAACCTTATCAGAAGCCTTAGCGATCTGAGTAGGTGATCCCTTAAGACCAAGGTTAGAATCCTCAACATCCTTAAGGTCTGCTCTGCCCCAAACGGTTACTTCCTTCTCGAATGCATCGAAGATTCCGCCGGGTGTCATGTATCTGGGCTCGCCGAGCTCTGCAAGAGCTGTGATAAGGCAAGGCATCTTAGCCTCTACCATGTGATAACGATCCTCGAACTGACGCTTAACAACAACAGTCTTAGCCTTCTCGTCAACCTTGATCTCTTCAGCGTAAGAGATTACAGGAAGACCAAGGTGCTCAGAAATCTGAGGACCAACCTGAGCTGTATCACCATCGATAGCCTGACGGCCTGTGATTACGAGATCATACTCAAGGTTTCTGAGTGCGCCTGCGATTGTTGAAGATGTTGCCCATGTGTCAGCACCACCAAGTACACGGTCTGTAACAAGAACTGCCTTGTCAGCACCCATTGCCATAGCCTCACGAAGAACTGCCTCAGCCTTGGGAAGACCCATGGTTACAACAGTAACTTCTGCGCCGTATTCATCTTTAAGACGAAGAGCTGCCTCAAGACCTGCCTTGTCATCAGGGTTCATGATTGCAAGCATTGCTCCTCTGTCGAGTGTTCCATCGGGTTTAAACTTAACCCCGCCCTTTGTATCGGGCACCTGCTTTATGCAAACTACAACTTTCATTTTTATTCTCCTTTTTATTCTGTTATTCACAAGGAAGTTCGGCTCTCGTGCTTTGCACTCGACCGAACGAAGTAACTCACTAGATTCGATAAAACCTCATCAAGTGATTTACTTCAATAAAGCACCGGAAATAACCATTCTCTGAACTTCAGATGTACCCTCGTAGATCTCTGTGATCTTAGCATCACGCATCATACGCTCTACTTCGTACTCTCTGATGTAGCCGTAACCACCGTGAAGCTGTACAGCCTTTGTAGTTACATCCATAGCTACCTCTGCAGCGAAAAGCTTAGCCTTAGCAGCTTCGATTCCGTAGTAATCCTTAGTCTTCTTTGCATCAGCTGCCTGATATACAAGAAGTCTGGCTGCCTCACACTGTGTAGCCATGTTAGCAAGCTGGAACTGTGTATTCTGGAAAGCACCGATTGCTCTACCGAACTGCTTTCTCTCCTTAACGTACTCAACTGTACGATCAAGAGCACCCTCAGCGATACCAAGAGCCTGAGCAGCGATACCGATACGTCCACCATCAAGTGTGTGCATAGCGATTGCGAAGCCCTTACCTCTTACACCAAGAAGGTTCTCTGCAGGAATATGGCAATCCTGGAAAATGAGCTCGTATGTGGATGATCCACGGATACCCATCTTGTTTTCCTTTGTACCGAAGGTGAAGCCAGGTGTATCCTTCTCAACAATGAATGCTGAGAACTTCTTCTGCTTTCTGCCCTTCTTATCTTCTACTACATCTGTGTAAGCAAAGATGATGTAAACATCAGCTTCCTTACCGTTTGTGATGAAGCACTTGGAACCATCAAGGATCCACTCTTTACCATCCTCTGAAAGAACAGCCTTTGTCTGAACGCCCTGAGCGTCTGTACCAGCCATGGGCTCTGTAAGACCGAAAGCACCGAGCTTCTCACCCTTTGCAAGGGGAACAAGGTACTTCTGCTTCTGCTCTTCTGTACCGTATGTCAAGATAGGATCGCAGCAAAGTGATGTGTGAGCAGATACGATAACTGCTGTTGTACCACAAACCTTTGCAAGCTCCTCTACGCACATAACGTATGTAAGGGGATCACATCCCTGTCCGCCATATTCCTTCGGAATCGGAATACCCATGAAACCGTACTTCTGCATTAACTTAACAGTCTCTGTAGGGAACTTCTCTGTCTCATCCACATCAATTGCGTGCGGCTTTACTTCTTTTTCTGCGAACTCTTTGAAAAGAGATCTCGCCATTTCATGTTGCTGATCTAACTGAAAATCCATGAAAAAATCCTCCTGTGAAATAATTGTTTAAGGAAGTTCGACTCTCGCTTCGCTCGATCGAACAAAGTAGTACACTAGGCGCCAAAGGACGGCGCCAAGTGATTACTTTTATTTTCTATCTGTAGGCACCTTGCCACCATCGCTGTAATCGTAGAAACCGATACCAGTCTTAACACCAAGCTTCTTACCACGAACCATCTTACGAAGAAGAGGGCAAGCACGATACTTGGAATCACCTGTCTCCTTGTAGAGAACGTCCATGATTGCAAGAACGATATCAAGTCCGATGTAGTCACCGAGTTCAAGGGGTCCCATAGGATGGTTGCAGCCAAGCTTCATAGCTGTGTCTACGCCCTGGATATCTGAAACACCTTCTGAATATACGAAGATACCTTCATTGATCATAGGAACAAGGATACGGTTTACTACGAAACCAGCTGCCTCGTTAACCTGTACGGGAGTCTTTCCAAGATCCTCAGAGATCTTCTTGATCTTCTCAACGTCAGCCTCAGGTGTGTTTGCACCCTGGATAACCTCAACCAGCTTCATAACAGGAGCGGGATTGAAGAAGTGCATACCGATAACCGGCTTAGGAAGTCCTGCACCGATCTCTGTGATTGAAAGAGATGATGTGTTAGATGCGAAAATGCAATCAGGATTCTTTACGATGTTCTCCTCAAGCTCCTTGAAGAGGTTCTTCTTAATATCCATAACCTCAAGAGCTGCCTCTACTACGAGATCAGCATCTGTGCAGATGTCGTTAAGACCTGTCTGGATCTTGCCGATGATAGCATCAGCCTTAGCCTGATCGATCTTTCCCTTTGATACCATCTTGTCGATGCTCTTCTTGATCTTAGCAAAGCCGCCCTCAGCGAACTCTGTCTTAATGTCACAAAGATAAACCTTATCTACTGTGTCTGCCTGTGCAAATGTCTGAGCGATGCCTGCGCCCATTGTACCTGCGCCAATAACTGCTACCTTCATTTTAATTCCTCCTAATGAATAATTTACATAATCAATGATCACCGCATGACTACGCTTCGCTTTCATCATGCTATTTTCATTCGGAATCCGCACTATCGTGCTTCTTCCTCATAAAAATGCCGGTCTTCAAGGTCTCAAAGTGCATTTTGCAAGCAAAGCACTTTTCGACTTTGAACCCCTTGATCACGCATTTTTAAAATCAACAACCTTAACCTTCTTCGGATCGTCTTTCTTGCGAAGGAAATTAGCCATACCTTCACGCTGATCCTCTGTCTCGAAGCAATCACCGAAAAGTTTCTCCTCAAGCTCGATAGCCTTATCGATATCAAGCTGAAGTCCGTCGTTGATAGCCTTCTTGCAAGCACGAACTGCGATAGGAGCCTGTGCTGCAATTGTGCCCGCCATCTTCTCAGCTGCAGGAAGGAGTTCTTCCTGTGTATATACTGCATTTACAAGACCGATTCTGTAAGCCTCGTCAGCCTTGATATTGCGAGCTGTATAGATAAGCTGCTTAGCCATGCCTGCACCGATGAGACGAGCAAGTCTCTGTGTGCCGCCGAATCCGGGAGTAATTCCAAGACCAACCTCGGGCTGACCAAACATAGCGTTGTCTGAGCAGATACGAATATCACAGCTCATTGAAATCTCGCAGCCGCCACCAAGAGCAAAGCCGTTAACTGCTGCGATTGTAGGAATCGGGAATGTCTCCAGCTTTCTGAATACATCATTTCCCTTCTTACCAAATGCTTCACCTTCTGCCTTTGTAAGTGTGCTCATCTCTCCGATATCAGCACCTGCTACAAATGACTTCTCGCCTGCACCTGTAAGAACAAGAGCTCTTACTGTGTTCACATCAATGCTGTCAAGAGCAGCGTTAAGGTCATCAAGAACCTGGCTGTTAAGAGCATTGAGTGCCTCAGGACGGTTGATTGTAAGGACTGCAATCTTATCCTTAACTTCAACATTTACAAATCCCATTTTCTTTGCCTCCTTTAATATCTTGCTTAAAAAAGGAAACGGACAAGTCCGTTTCCCTTTTGCATTTAGTTTTAGCGCTCAACGATAGTTGCACAACCCATGCCACCACCGATGCAAAGAGTAGCAAGACCACGCTTCTTGTCAGATCTCTGCATCTCGTGAAGAAGAGTAACAAGAATACGGCATCCTGAAGCTCCTACAGGGTGACCAAGTGCAATAGCACCACCGTTAACATTAAGTTTTGAAAGATCGAATCCAAGATCCTTACCTACTGCTACAGACTGAGCTGCGAAAGCTTCGTTTGCTTCGTAGATATCGATATCTTCGATCTTAAGACCTGTGCGATCAAGAACCTTCTTTGTTGCAGCAACAGGGCCAACACCCATGATAGAAGGATCAACACCGCCAAGAGCACCACATACCCATGTAGCCATAGGTGTGATACCAAGTTCCTTAGCCTTCTCTTCGCTCATAACAACGATAGCTGCTGCACCGTCGTTGATACCTGAAGCGTTACCAGCTGTTGTTACGCCATCAGCGTTGATAGGACGAAGCTTTGCAAGACCTTCCATTGTAGAACCTGCACGAGGGCCTTCGTCTGTATCGAACATAACTGTTTCCTTCTTAACCTTTACAGGAACAGGAACGATCTCGTCCTTGAACTTGCCTGCCTTCTGTGCAGCTTCGCACTTCTGCTGGCTGTTAAGTGCAAACTCATCAAGCTCTTCTCTTGTAAGCTTCCACTGCTCTGCTACGTTATCAGCAGTCTTGATCATGTGGTAATCGTTGAATGCATCCCAAAGAGCATCGTTTACCATACAATCCTTTAATACACCATTATTCATACGATAACCGAAACGAGCCTTATCAAGTGCGAAAGGAGCCATAGACATGTTCTCCATACCACCTGCAACTACGATATCTGCGCTGCCTGAAATAATCTTCTCTGCAGCCATGTTCACGCAGTTAAGACCTGAACCGCAAACAACATTGATAGTAACTGCGGGTACCTCAACAGGAAGACCTGCCTTGATTGAAGCCTGACGTGCTACGTTCTGACCAAGACCTGCCTGGATAACGCAACCCATAAGAACCTCGTCTACCTGCTCAGGCTTAACGCCTGCTCTGTTAAGTGCTTCCTTGATTACGATTGAACCAAGTTCTGCTGCCGGTGTGTTTGAAAGGGCTCCACCCATCTTACCGATTGCTGTTCTGCAAGCGCCTGCCAATACTACCTTTTGTGCCATAGATGCTACCTCCGTTTCGGGACAACTGTCCGCAATTTTATATTATTTTTTGTTGCTTGTTATTTTTTTGTCACAACGAATATATTATAGCATGTGTGCGATTTTCTATGCAAGGAAAAGCACAGTCAATATATCTATTTTTTGTGATTTTTTTGTGAAGCTGTCATATTTGCACATAAATTAAAAAGTCAATATAAAAAATTCAAATAAATTTTAGAAATATTTTAAGAGTTATCCACATTTTCAAAAATGGGAATGCCTAATTTACGACTTATACACGAAGTTATCCACATTATCCACTTTTATCCACAACAAAATAGATTTTTCCACCACCAAAAGGCAAACATATTTTTTGTACGACTTTCACAAAGATTAAAGATTTCTAAACTAAGGTTGAATAAATTGATTATACACGTAAATAAATGTTATAATTTAAACAATTAAGAATAAGCAAAGTCCTTGATTTTCCAAGTGCTTGTTCTTTGGCTATACAATAAAACTGCAAAGGGGATGATTGCATGAAATTCACTATTATTGGTAAGAACATCGATGTAACACCCGGACTGAGAGCCGCTGTGGAGGAAAAGATCGGAAAGTTAGAGAAGTACTTCACTCCGGAGACCAATGTCAACGTAACTTTAACCGCTGACAAGGATCGTCATAAGATCGAGGTTACTATTCCTGTTAAGGGAAAGATAATCAGATCCGAACAGGTCAGCAATGATATGTATGTTTCAATAGATCTGGTGGAGGAGATCATTGAACGCCAGCTGAAAAAATATAAGAGTAAGCTTGTTAACAAACATCAGACTGAGATCAGCAACTTCAAGAAAGAGTACATTGACAACGAAGAGTTTGATGATGAAGAGATCAGGATTGAGAGAGTTAAGAAATTCGATCTTAAGCCCATGTATGTAGAGGACGCTGCAATCCAGATGGAGCTTCTTGGACATAACTTCTTCGTATTCATCAATGCTGAGACTGATCAGCCTAACGTAGTTTATAAACGTAAGGGTAACACCTACGGTCTGATCGAGCCCGACTAAAGAATAATGCAAATACACCCCGGGAATTTCCCGGGGTATTTTATTGCCTCAAAGCAAAATAAAAACGCCAAATGGATTCATCATCCATCTGGCGTTATTTTTCTTAGATTAGAAGATCCTTCGAACTGAAAGAACCTGTCTGTAGCTTGCGTTAGAAATCTTGATACCGGTCTTAGCTGAAGAAGCATGTACAATGTTTCCTCCGCCGATGTAGATACCTACGTGACCTGAGTAACATACGATATCACCGGGCTGTGCATTAGCAAGTCCATCAACTGCTGCTCCGACGCTTCTGTCCGCACCACTTGAGTGAGGAAGGCTTACACCGAAGTTAGCATATACACTCATAACGAAACCTGAGCAGTCTGCTCCGTTTGTAAGACTGGTTCCGCCGTATACATACGGGTTACCAACGAACTGCTGTGCATAAGATGCAACTGCAGAACCAATTGAGCTTGACTGTGTAGTATAACTTGCAGCTGAGTTGTAGCTCTTGGATGAGCTTCCGTCACCCTTGTCAGAAGAGCTCTTAGTGTTCTTCTTAGCCTGAGCAAGAGCTGCCTGACGAGCCTCTTCCTCTTTCTTAAGACGAGCTTCCTCTTCTTCCTTAGACTCAGCTTCTACGAACTCTGTTGAAAGCTCTACGTAATCCATTGATACGTAACCTTCACCTTCTTCGATGCTGACCTTAACCCAGCCATCCATCTCCTCGGTTACTACGAGTTCGTCCTCTATCGGAACAAGTCCAAGCACTTCATCATCTGTGCTGGGGCCACTTCTTACTTTAAGTGTTGTTGTTGTAACAGTAGCAATTCTCTTACCAACTTCCTTGGCAAGTTCAACTGCATCCTCACCTGTTACACAATACTCAGCCTTAACGTAACCCTCAACTCGACCAGACTTAATCTTGTACCATCCGTCGGTCTCCTCAATGAAAGTACCTACTGAATCATCATAAAGCTTACCGATGATCTCGCCGTCATCTTCACTCGGGTTATCACGTACGTTTACATAATCATTAACGTTAGCAATAACGAGAGACTTGAAACGCTCTTCTTCCTTCTGCTCGTCTGTAAGCTCCTCTTCTGATTCCTCAGTGTCCTCACCGGTTCCGGGCTCTTCAGCCGGGATTGTAGCTCCGGTAGCTTTCTGAATATCGTTAAGGATGTTCTCCTGCAATGTTGATGCAAGAGGTGTAGTCTCTGTAATAGTCACTGCAGAATCCTGAATATCATTCTCTGCAAGCTTATCATCTGTATTATCACCTGCAAGGTTAGAAAGAGATACTGAATCTCCTGTCAGCGCGTAGCTGATACCTGCGGAAGGCAAAACCGTTGTTACCTTAGATGCTGAAGCATTAGCACCAATACCTGTTCCTCCAACTGTTACCGCAGCAGCAACCCCCATTGCTATTAACTGCATTCTAGTCTTTCGCAAAACAAACCTCCAAAATATATGTTACGAATTTGTTACATCTTTTAAAAATATACATTGTCATTATCATTTTGTCAACCTCACATATCCAATTTGTCCGAAATTGCGTGGCTCAATAAAGCCATTTTTGAAATTGGCGAATCTATTAAAGCAATTTAAAACAAGAAAACAGCCAGTGTTCATGCGGCTCCTGGCTGTTTTCAATATATTGTGTTCTGAACAATTTTCAATACAAGCAATAGTTAACAAAATTTGCAGAGTGATTTTTGTGCAAGATTTTTTATACTTATTTTATAGTTATTTTATTTTTTACCAACCAGATAATCCTGCACGGAGGTCACTGCATTAGCTCCATCTGCAACAGCTGTAACAATTTGTCTTAGTCTCTTCTTTCTTGAGTCACCTGCAACAAATATTCCGGGGGTTGATGTTGCACCGCTCTCATCAGCGATTATATAGCCGTTATCGTCCATATCAGCAAGTCCTTCGAAGCTCTCTGTAAGAGGATGGATTCCTATTGCCACGAAAAGGGCATCTGTTTCCACGTCCTTAGTTTCACCCGTCTTAACATTTTTAACAGATACGGCAGTAACCTTGTTATCGCCCTTAACCTCTTCTATTACGCTGTCCCATATAACTTCTACATTAGGAAGTGATAAAAGCTCCTCCTGAAGGATCTTGGCAGCACGAAGCTCATCTCTTCTGTGAACAAGGTAAACCTTGCTGCAGCCTCTTGCCAGGAAAATCGCATCCTCAACAGCCACATCTCCGCCGCCGTTAACAACTGCAACCTTATTTCTGAAAAATGCACCGTCGCAGGTAGCACAATATGAAACACCGCGTCCTGTGAATTCCTCTTCACCCTTTACTCCAAGCTTGTTGTGTGTCGCGCCGGTTGCAAGAAGAACTGTCTTCGTTTCGTACTCACCCTGGTCTGTTACTACTTTATATATAGAAGATTCTTTTTCGTTTCCTTCTTTAACCTTTAATATAGAAGAAACACATCCTTCTGCGAATTCAGCACCGAGCTTATCAGCATGCTCACGGAACTTCATTCCCATATCAAAACCGTTAATTCCGGGAAGTCCAAGATAGTTATCTACTTCATAAGTAATAAGAATCTGGCCACCGCTGACAGGATCCTTCTCGATCACGAGTGTATCAAGTCCTGCTCTCTTAGCGTAAACAGCTGCAGAAAGTCCGGCAGGTCCGGAACCGATAATAACTAAATCTCTCATTGTAAAACCTCCTTGCGATACTTTTATATATAAATTAGATTGTGTGCAATTCATTTATTGAACACATAATAACCCCAAAATATAAATTTGTAAATAGCTTTTTATGTTAAGATGATACTGGAATTAAAAATACTTATAAATAATATCATTCCCTAAGGAGAATAATAATGTCAGATAAATGTACTGCTTTGATCACAGGCGCCTCAAGAGGCATTGGAAAAGCTATTGCAGCTGAGTTTGCAAAAAATAATTACAATCTTTATCTGTGCTGCAAAAGCCATGTAGACTCACTTACAGCCTATACCGCAGAGCTGTCTGCCAAATATGGCATCACAGCCATCGCCGTAGCCTGTGACGTATCTGATGAAGCGGACGTAAGCTCACTTTTTGACATAATAGATAAATCTCCCATAGGCGCTCCCGAGGTTGTTATAAATAACGTGGGAATAGCCTGGTATGGACTTTTGACCGATATGAGCTCCGATGAATGGCACCAGATGATCGGTACTAACCTTGATTCTGTTTTCTATATCTGTAAAAAAGCCGTTCCTTATATGATAAGAAACGGTCATGGAAAAATCATCAATATATCCTCTGTATGGGGCCAGGTAGGTGCCTCCTGTGAAGTTGCATATTCAACTTCAAAAGGCGGTGTAAATGCCTTCACAAAAGCCCTTGCAAAGGAAGTGGCACCAAGCGGTGTTCAGGTAAACGCCATAGCCTGCGGAGTCATCGATACGGAAATGAACAGCTCTCATCTCTCAGAGGATGAGCTTTCTGAGCTCGCATCGGAAATCCCTGCCGACAGACTGGGCCGTCCCGAGGAAGTGGCGGAACTTGCTCTTAGCATCGCCCGCTCACCCTCCTACCTCACAGGACAGATAATCACCATCGATGGTGGTTGGATTTAAAATCTCATCTCAAGCTTCGGAGCGATTTTTGCAAGGATAAGTCCGATTGCTACCATCACAATAGAGATGATTTGTGATGTTGATAAAACTCCGATGCTTCCTCTGTAATCCGCACGGAAGAACTCGATGCAGAATCTGCCGATGCCGTAAAGCACCAGGTACATGGCTGCTGTTCTGCCCTTTACCTCCGTCTTATTGGAATACCAGATAAGGAACGCTCCAATAAGGAAGTCTCCAGCTGATGACATCAGCTGCGTAGGAATAAGCGGAACCCCGTTCGGTGCAAAATCGGAATGAGTAAAGACTACATGAAAGGGACTTGTGGTCTCTGCTCCGTAGCAGCATCCCGCACAGAAGCACCCTATTCTTCCAAAGCCCTGTGCAATTGCAACCGCAGGCATAACTACATCAAAGTACTTCAAAAACTCTTCATGTCTTCTTTTTGTCACGTAGAAATAAGCAGAAACTATTCCACCGATTATTCCTCCATACACAACATATCCGTTTGCAAAATCCCACAATATCGAAGGGTCCTTCAGGATATCTTTAAATTCAACAATATAAAACAGAAGCCTGCATCCCAGCAGGCCTCCGATAATAGCACAATAAAAAATGCCATAAATGGTATCTTCAGATAAGCCCTTCTTTTTTCCTCTCTTAAGTACAATCATGAGTGCTGCCAAAAAACCAACAGCTATCATAAGGCCGTACATGTGTAATGTAACAGGACCTATCTTAATATCATTAAACATATTTCTCCATTTCCAACAGTTAACTCTTCAACACTTTATCTATTGCAGAGATAACTGTATTCTCATCAAGCGGCTTTGTAACAAACTCAACCGCTCCGTTCTCCACAGCTTCCACAACCTTTTCATTCTGTCCGGCAGCTGTAATCATTATCACCTTTGCATCCGGATAAGCCTTGCGAATAAGCTTAAGTCCCTCAATACCATCCATTACAGGCATTGTAATGTCCATAGTAACAATATCAGGCTTAAATTTGCCATAGTCGTCAAAGCCTTCCTGGCCATTTGTAGCTTCATGTACAACTGAATGTCCATGTCTCTCGAGCATGTCCTTCAGCACTCTTCTGGATGTTCTGGAATCATCAACTATTAGAATGTTTGCCATAGTCCCTTCTCCTTATTTAACAGTCACTTCTGAATTCACAGCGACAACAAGACGAATATCTGCATCACAGCAGTTAACAGTCATTACATGAATATCATCACCTGAAATCTCACCAAACTTAGTGATGAAATAAGGCGGATCAAGTTCAATCTTCTTACCCTGTTTACTCCTGTCTGTTGCATACAAACCATTTATGCAGTTTATGAGCTCGCACATAGCATCAAGAGCATCTTCCTCGGTCTCAATAAACTCCTCCTTGGTGTAGCTCTTAGCCAGCTTCTGCAAATCCTCATTCTTGCCAATAAGTGCAACAGTTGCTTTGACATCCCCTGAAAAGGACTGATACGCAATGCACTGATCCTTGATGTTGTTTGTGGTATAAACACGATCGATGGAAAGGTGCGTATCCACTAGTCTGTATATATTTTTAACTCCATATCTGTAAAGAGCGTTGTACTCCGGATCATCCGTACCTGTAAAAAGCGGCACTATAAAATCAGGATCTCCGTTTTTAAGCGCAGACATCTGTTCATCTGTAAGATTCTTCTCCTGCTGGAAAGCTCCAAGAACATCATCCACATCCTCTAGTGTCATAATGCCTTTCTCAACAAGTGCAGATGTGAATGTCTGGAATTCATTCCCCTGAAGAGACAACAGATAACCAAGCTGTATCTCAGTAATATAGCCTCTCTCTATAGCCAGGTCGCCGAAACGTTTATCCTTCGTGGCCTGAAGTGCATTAATTTCCTCAGCCTGAGCAACCGTCATAAGCTTCTCAGTAACCGCTATTACTCCAAGCTTAGCTCTTCTCGACTCCATAACCTGATAAGCCGTATATAACTGTGCTTTAGTAATAGTCCCCCTGTCGAGGAGGTATTTTCCCATTATTCGGTCAAACATAATACCCTCCAATTCATAAGAAAAACATAAGAAAAAAACACAATCAAGTTAATAACAATTTTAACACAAAACAGCCTTGAATAATACCTAATAGAGCGAAGCTATGCCTTTGTTTTTGATAATTATTCTTCAGGTTCTTCTTCCACTTCCGTCTTAGCTGCAATTCCTTTTCCGCTCATAGCTGACTGAACCGCTGCCTCTGTCTCTGAGAGCTTCTTCTTTGCAGGCTTCTTACCGGCGTTCTTGCCTGCAGATGCAGCCTGTGCAGCCATCTGAAGAGCCAGCATACGGTCTCTGGGAATCATGATCTTCTGTCCGCCGGGATTGATTATGATACCATCCTTCTCACCCACAAACTTAAGAATATCTCCAAACCCGAAAACAGCTCCCTTGTACTCAGAATTCCTGAAGGCCTTGGTGAACTCTATTCCATCTGTGAAAACAGGAAGGAAGTGCTTTTCATCAGGACTCTTGATCTCAGGGAATCTGATCTTGGTGTCGGCAGTGAACTTAAATCTGCCATCCTCTAATACTTCAACAGGTCCCTCATGCTGCATGGGAACGATATAGTTAGCTGCCTGTGCAGCCTGAGCCATACGCATTTCCTTAGCTGTGAGAACCTCGTTTCTCTTTTCATATTTAACAGGCCATCTCACCTCTCCGAGGAAATCAAGGATGGCAAATACGAGAGTAGGATTCTTGGGAGATTTGTCTCCGCCGTTACCCCAGTCTCCGGGTGCTGCCACGATCTCGTTTCTCTTAAAGTGTGCTCTGTAATAGCCGTTATCAATTATGAAGTGCTCAATTCCAAGATAGTAGAGATAATCGAAGAATGTTCTTCTCTCGCTTGCAGACTCTGCTTCGTTATCAGCCTTGCATGCGCGGACAGCCAGTTTTCTGAACTGCTTTGCAAATACCTTAACAGCAGCCTCAGCATACTCCTGAGATGAATAGATATTGATATATCCGTGATCAATGAAGGGATAGCCTGTCTGCATATCAAAGAGCACGTAAAGCATCTTAGCATCGCGGACTCTTCCGAGGATCTCGTTGTACACCTTTCTGTGATTAGCTTCATAACCAGGAATAGGCGCAACCTTCTGGAATCTCTCCTGAACTGTCAGAAGGAAAAGAAGCTCCTGCATGGATAAGAACTTGATTGAATCGATGTTTAGCTCCTCTTCATAAATGAGCTCACCAATCTCAGCCTTGCGCTCCTCTGTGAGAGGATCCTCAAATTCTCCGTCCTCTTCCTGTCCCTCAATCTTTATAGGATTAAGCTTGCCGGGAACAGGCCAGCTAAGCTCCTTGTGCTTTTCCTTAAGCTCAGCAATCTGCTCAGCCTTCTTCTCGGCCTCCTGCTGCTCTTCAAGAAGTGCAGCCTCCTCCGCTTTCTTTTTACCACCCAAAAAATCTAAAATTCCCATTAAAATATCTCTCCGTTCTTAATACTACTTAAAACTTTATAAGGCCGTTTTACGCCTGAATGTCAGCCTCAAAGAATGTCTTTGAAAATGCTATCAGATAATCAACATCCTGCACGCCGGCTGTCTCATAAGGCGAATGCATTGCAAGCTGTGCCATACCTATATCCACTGTTCTGACCGCAACCTGTGTACCTGATATATTACCAAGTGTTGAACCACCTGCTACGTCTGAGCGATTAGTGAAGGTCTGGAAAGGAACCTTTGCTTTCTCACAGATGAGCTTGCAAACAGCACCTGAAACAGCATCTGTTGTGTACTTCTGATTAGCATTGTACTTGATTACAATGCCCTTGTTCATCTGAGGTCTGTTTACAGGATCTGCCTTCTCAACATAGTTAGGATGAACTGCGTGAGCATTGTCAGCAGAAACCATAAAGCTCTCTGCCAGTGATACAAGATAATCCTCTTTGCTCTTACCAAAAGCATCATTTATTCTCACAAGTGTATCCTTAAGGAATGTGGATGCAGCGCCCTGTCTTGTGGTACTGCCAACCTCCTCATTATCAAATACAACATGCATGATAACGTTCTTCTTATTCTCAGCCTTTACGAAGCCCTCGAAGGAACCGTAGCAGCACTCGAGATCATCGAGACGTCCTGAGGAAACGAACTCATCGTTTGCCCCCCATACAGTGGGCTCTACTCTGTTATAAAGGAAAAGATCGTGAGAAACAATATCTTTTTCCTTAACACCTGCAGACTCTGCGATAAGCTTCATAAATGTATCCTTGCTTGTCACATCTCCGAAAATCGGAAGCATGTCCTTCTGGGCGTTGTACTTGTGACCGTCGTTAGCCTCTCTGTCCATGTGGATTGCGAGTGAGGGCAGCATAACAAGATCCCTTCCTACATCAACAAGCTTGGAATCTACGCCAACTGCTGCCCCGGATTTTTTCACCATGACGCGGCCCGCAATAGAAAGCGGTCTGTCAAACCAGGGCGCGCAAAGCATTCCGCCATACTTCTCCACATTAAGAGTTACATAAGCGCCTACTGATTCGATCTCCGGATTCTCCTTGATCTTAAAGGAGGGAGAATCGCTGTGGCTTGCGATCATGTAAAATCCCTTGTAATCCTTTGCAGGGAGTTTAAAGGATATAATTGAAGAGCCGCTTCTTGTAACGAAGTATTTTCCGCCCTTTGAAAGCTTCCACTTCTCATTTTCATTAAGCTCTGTAAAGCCCTCTTCGAGAAGCCTTACTCTGAGTTCTTCTACTGCATGAAAAGCTGTGGGGCTCTTCTTGATAAAATCTGTTAATCCTTTTACTGTTTTTTTCATTTCTTCACCTTCTATCATTTATCATTTCCCATACGAATTCTGTCCTGAAGTCCTTTGTAAAACTCAGACATTCGTTCAGTATTAAGTTTCTTCCCACCTCTGAAAACGGGTCTTTTGAACCTGAAGTTTTTAATATTTCCAAGCTGATACCTCTGTCTGAAATCGAGGCGCTCAGCAGCAAATGCGATTGCACTCTTTGCCATTATAGGAACGGAAGTGATAGCTTCCTTGGCCTTAACGGGAGTCGCAGCGGCTGTCTTGTAAACATCCTCCATACGACCGTCAAACTCAGCCATGGCACCTTCAACCATATCAAGAAGGTGTACCAAGCTGGATACCGTAAGCACCAGGTCAGCTGCAAGATAAGCCATCAGAACAAGGGCGATGATCTCTGCCGCAAGAGGATGAATCATCCCCAGTACCTTTTCAGAGAAGGGCATTACAAATCTTGTAACAAGGATTCCCGCTACGCCAAAGCCCAGTGTCGCAGGCACACATACACGTCCGTTAATGTTAAGGGGCATGTCGTAATATTCCCACCATACTGCATGGAATCTTTTTTCAAGAAAATAGGATGTACTATATTCCAGAACCATGCTTCCCAAAGCACAGATCACAAATATCTTCCATAGCGGAATCTCATTGTAGGGGATGCCTCTGAACACAGGAAGATATCCAAAAACGAGCTCACAGGCAACGGAACCTGTCCCATATATTGGACAGATCGGTCCGAACAAGAATCCTCTGTTTCTCCAATGGCCTTCCTTGACTGTGCAGTAAATGCACTCGTAGATCCAGCCTATAAAGCTATATGCCATAAATAATATAAATATCTTACTAACAAACATATCTTTAAGCTCTCCATTCGGCGGGCTTATCTGCCGCAAAATGTCACGCGTCTTTACTCCTTAATACTTTTCCCATGCTTGCAGATATCCCCTAGACAGCATACGTCGCACTGGGGTCTTCTTGCTACGCAGACTGCCCTTCCGTGCCATACGAATCTGTGACAAAGGCTGTTACCCTCCTCGGGAGGAACAATCTTCCATAGCTGCGCCTCCACCTTGGCGGGGTCCTTGATATTATCCACAAGTCCGATAAGATTACAAAGTCTTATGCAATGCGTATCCGTAACAATCGCAGGCTTTCCGAAAACATCACCCATGACAAGATTCGCACTTTTCCTGCCAACACCGGGAAGCTTTAAAAGCTCTTCCATGGTGTCAGGAACCATGTCATTATACTTTTCGTGAAGAATTTTCATGCATGCACTGATATCCCTCGCCTTGGATTTACCAAGTCCGCAGGGACGGACTATCTCCTCTATGTCAGCCGGATCAGCCTCTGCCAAAGCTTCCACGGTAGGGAACTTTTCATATAAAAGAGGCGTAGTCTTATCGACTCTGGCGTCCGTGCACTGAGCAGCAAGTCGCACGCTGACAAGAAGCTGCCAGGCCTCGCTGTAGTCAAGTGTACAGTCCGCATCGGGATATTCCTTTTTTAGTCTCTCTATTACTTCCTGCGCTAATTGTTTTTTTGTCATTGCAAACACCAATATATTCTATCGCAAAATTGCCCATTAATTAAGTCCGAAAAGCAAAAGCCTCCCGGACTTATTGTCAATTCTCTATCTGCTCTAGTGCGCTGCTCATAAGCTTGAGCAGTTCCAATGTACTTCTAAAATGAACCGTCTTTTTCTTTTCAGACCAAAGCACCTGTCCCTGCCAGGAGCTGTTCTGCCTGAATTTAACCTGAACAAGAAATGTTGCCTGCTCGCCTCTGTATGTCTTGAGGCTTCTGATGGGCTCTCTCTTTCTGATTGAGTTGGGATTGTGATAGTCCCTGGTCTTATCCTTCTGACCAAAGGTTCTGTAGGATGTAGTCCTCTGCGGGAAATCCCAGTTATCATAGAGTCTGTCCATCAGCATGACCATTTCATATCCGCTGCCAAAGGGAAGGGGCTCCTCTTCATAAGGAGTCCACAGCATTCCGCTTATATCCCTTTCTGACGCCTCATTAACGCAGACGCAAATTAAGTTTTTTCCAAAAATACGTGATTCTGATTCTGTCATTTTTTAATTCTCTTGCTTCTCTTTATTGTTAGTATTGCCATAAATAGTACTGCTGCCGCAAATACTATTATATGTCTTCCAAGATCTGAATAGTCATCAGTTGATGATCTTCTGGCACCAAGTACGTTATCATCTGCAGGATTCGCTATATCAACTGTGACATCGCCTGTAACTCTCTTAGCACCAAGAACGTTAGGATCAACAGTCGCTGCCTTTTCTGTTTTAGGAGCAGGCGTTGTACTCTGCTGCGTAGCAGGTGTTGAAGAAGATGTATCGCTTGAATTTGATCCATCGTTCTTATCATTCCCGGGTGTCTCGTTTACTGCTTTATCAGCGTTCTTAACCTTGAGGATTCCAGGTACCTTTTCAATATTATAGTTCTCTTCGAGAGTTCCATCATTAAGTGTATAGGTGAAGTAGTTGTAGCTCTGTCCAACTGCCTTCTGTTTACCTGTATATTTATAAGTTGCGCCCTCACCTTCTGCAAAACCGTCACCTGATACGGTAACCTTATGCTTCTTGTGAGTCTTATTATCAAATGTCTTTGTAGTGCTGCCGGAGGTAAGAGTTACATTTCTCTTCTCAATGGTGAGCTTACCGGGTCTGAATTCAAATTTGAACTGGTTAGTAACCACATTGCCTTCAGAATCCTTTATCACGGGTGAGCCTGTGATGTTTACTGCATATTCGCCGGCATTTTTGCCTGAGCCGTATGCAGCAATTCCGGTAACTGTAAAATTAGCATCACCGATTGTAAGAGGCAAAACCTGTGAGGAATCGCCGCTTCCTGTAACTCTGTATTCAGAATCGCTTCTGCCCTCAAGCATGAAGCCACTTATACTCTGAACCTGTCCGTTATATTTTACTGTGCTGTTCGCACCTTCTACCGTAAGTATGTACTTCTGTTCATCGGTTCTGTCTACAACAGATAATCCGCCAAAAGTATATTTAATATTGTAATTGTCGGGATTAGTGCCATCCTTGTAGGAGCTTATCGTGAACTCATTTACATCTGTTCCGATGTCGGTTCTGCTCTTGGTAAATTTATAATATGCGCCCTGGTTACCTACCCAGCCATCCTCCTTGGCAAGTGGCATAGCGCCATTTTCAAGAGGTGTTCCATCGTAAGGCTTAACGATGTTCATGGAAACCAGCTCTACATTTTTCTTCTTAATTACATCAACCGCTGTAACCGTAAGAGTTGAAGGTGCACTGACATCCTCAGCTGCTTCGTTATAAACCGTAACGCCTGAAAGAGCAACATCAAAAGTGTTATTGCTATCATTTGTAGCATCAACGGCACTTACTGTAACCGTGTTATTCGGGATTCCCGCGATATAAACAGTTCCAATCTCAGGAGAGCTTGCAACAACAACATCCTTTGACTGACCCGCTACAGTTATTGACGAAGAAGGCAGTGAAATCTGTACATCCTGGCTTTCGCCGTTATAAACCTTGGACTCTACAGTAGTTCCTGTAACAGTAAGAGCAGAAACAGTTGCCGCAGGCTCGCTTTTCTCAGCTGCAGGCGCTTTCTCCTCTACAGGAGCTTCCTCAGTCGGCGCTTCTTCATCAGTAGGAGGCACTTCCTCGGTCGGCTGTGAATCCTCTGCAGGTGCCTGATCATCCACAGGCGCAGTCTCTTCTGCAGGCGCTTCAGTAGCAGGCTTCTCTGCATCAGCAGGAGCTGCATCTGTCACAGCATCTACATCTTCAGCAGGCTGTACTTCCTCAGAAGGCACAGCATCAGCCTGAACGTCTAAAGCATCCTTCTGCTCATCAGACGCCTCTGCATCGCCGCCCTGGTCAGCCTCTTCAGCTGCCGGCTCGCCTTCATCATTATCTGTATTATCCTGGATAGTTGAAATGGAAGAATCTTCCGGAATCTCGGAATCATCACCCCCGGAATCCAGCTCCTGCCCTGTCTCGATAGCGGCAAAATCATCACCGGATACCCCTTCAGCACTGACATATAACTCCTTTGTCGTACTAAAAGTAAGCGCCGCGATCATAATGCAGGCAAGCACTGTCTTCTTACAAACTCTTATTAAATTCCCCTTCAAAACAAATACCCTCATAGAAAAATAGAAACTACAGTTACATCATATATAACCATTCTGAATTAAAGCCTGTCTTCCAAGCCAAACTCTGAATACATCAATTTTATCTGTTTTTGGCCTTAAAAGCAACCGCTATCACTTGTTTGCTTCCTATACACAAACCGCTATCAGTTGTTGTCTTCTTCGGCAGCGGCAGCTTCCTGTTTTAGCCTCTCCTGCTCCCTTGCTTCCTCAGCCATTTTTCTTGTAACCTCTATGCTGTCATCCCAGGATTTATAGCGTGAATCGCCTCTTCTGTCTACAATATCCTCTCCGAATCGCTCCTTAAGATTATCCGCAAGATATTCTGTAAACTTGCAGCTTCCCTCGTAATTCAAATGGGAATGGTCATTAAAATCCTTGGTAAAATCAAGGCCTATCTCATCATAGGCTTCATTCATGTTCATGTACTCAATGCCATTGTCCCTTGCGATAAGTCCCACCTTGTTATAGGTAAGAACCTCCTTGTCATCAACAATGTACGGCGCAACTATGAAAAAAAGCTTTACATTATTTTCATTTGCAAGGTCGATTATCTTGTTCAGATATTTTTCCGACTTGGGAGTAAGGTCTGCGCTGATAGTCACATCGTAGACAGGTCTTGGCTGCTCCTTAACCGCACAGTAGGGTGTGTAGCCCTTAAATGCTGCAAGGTCCTCTTTTCCCCAAAGAGCATCATAGTCCTCCTGGGTCAGACTCTCATATCTGTTGTGATAGGTGAAGAAGTCCGGAAAATAGTCATCCCATCTTGTAAACTCGCAGCTTGTCACAAACAGTCCAAGCTTATTAAGTGACGGGCGAAGTCCCTGGAGATTTTCATATAAAAAGTCGTACTGATGATCATTCTTAAAGCATGCAGCTGCGTAAAAATCCAGCACTGCCACCTTGGGCTTTTGCGTTTTTAATGCTTCCTTAAAATAATAGTAGGTCTGCCACAAGGTCTGCTCCGCTGCACTGTAATCGTAGGCTGCGATGCCGTAGTTTTCCCACAAAAGTGCTGTGTTCACGTCGCAGTGAATATGGCTTGAGCCAAGCATCAGAACATCTATGGAATCCTTGGGCTGAGCATAGAAGCTGCGGGCCTGATTGATTCCATGAATTGATTTCTCGGACAGAAGTCTGTCAAGACAGCTTATGATAATAACAAACGCCAGTATAAAGGCTAAATAGGTAAATATCTTTTTCATGATCAGAACTCCATATACATAAATCCGATTACCTGCTCAGAGGGTCCGTAGACTCCGTAAACAAGAAGGAGAATCAGTAAAACAAAGAACACTGAAAGTCTTGCAGGAAGTGCCATATCCATCAGAATTTCAGGGAAATCCTTACTCTTTTTACTAGCCAAGACATCCATTACGATCATCACGATAACTCCGATGATCATGATCCAGAGCTGATAATTACTCATCTGGATAAATTCCATCTCCTCGCCCCAGCTCATGCTGATGCCGCTTCCAAGGAACATGTTTCTCACATATCTGATCGCTCTGCTAAGGCTCTCTGATCCGAAGAGTACCCAGGCAATTGATACACTTATGAAAACCAGAACGCGTCTTACTATCTGCATGATCTTTGCATCAAAAACATGGAGCTTTTCAAGGATGTTATCAACAACTGACAAAAAGCCGTGCATCAGTCCCCATGCCACGAAATTCAGGCCGTTTCCGTGCCAGAGTCCGCATACAAAGAAAACTATCACGGTGTTAAGGTGCTTTCTGAAGGCTCCCTTTCTGTTTCCGCCAAGCGGAATGTAGATGTAATCCCTAAGCCAGTTACTTAAGGAAATATGCCATCTTCTCCAGAAATCTGACATACTCTTAGCTGTGTAGGGCGCCTTGAAATTTTGTGTGAGCTTTATTCCAAATAAAAGTGCAATTCCTATCGCTATTGAGGAATAGCCCGCAAAGTCAGTATAAATCTGCAGGGTGTACATAAGACTTCCTGCGATAAGCGCCTTTGCAGAATGATAGTCAGGGTTCTCCAGAAGTATTGATGTGTACTGTGCAAATCTGTTTGCCAGAATCAGCTTCATGGAAAATCCGTAAAGAATGTATGCAAAGCTTCTGTTCAAGTTCTCCTCATTAAGGAATTTTCCGGTAGTAGAAGCTTCTTTTTGTGAAAAGAAATTCTCTCCTCTCTCAATCGGTCCGCTTATGAATTTTGCAAAGAAGGACTGATAAAGTAAGAAGTCAATGACTGACGGAAAATGCTCCATTTTTCCCTTGCGAACATCAACAAGAAAGCTTATGGACTGGAAAATATAATAGGAAAAACCAATCGGAAGAACAGCCATCGACATAAAAGAAGGGAGCTGATCTCTTGCCCTGAGGAAATCCCCAAGCTTAAGAAAACATAAAGAAAATGCGCAGGCAAGAACACCGAAAAACGTAAGAATTCCGGCCAGCTTCGCCTGCGTATCAATGAATTTGTGAATCAGAAATCCGATGGCATATGTAAATACAGCCACCGCAAACATGATAATAAAAGCCATTCTGCTAAGGATAATTATGTATCCAAAGCTCGCACCCATAAGTACGAAATTCCTGTACTTCGGCGCGGAAATATAGAACGCTACAAGCGTCACCACAAGGTATATAAGTGTCGTAAACTCAAATGTCATGCTTTACTCCCCATAAGCTGTGTAATGATGAAATTATAACACAGATGAGCGGGGAAATGGCATTTTAACCCACAATACCTTTAATAGTCTCCCAATCAAAGCAGCGCCTGAAGCCTTCTCCCGGAAGCTCAGCTTCATGATTCCAGGGGCGGTCGTACACCAGCACCTTAAGCTCCGGCAAATGCTCAAAGAACTTGAACGCCAGCGGTGAATCCTCTATAGCATAGTCAAAATGCATCTTGTAATAATCCTCAAGCTCTAAGTTGAAATCACTATTCTTAATGAAGCTATCTCTTCCATACTTATTGAGGCAGTACAGCTTAACACGCTCAAGGCCGTGCTGATCAAGCCATTTTCTTGATGCTTCATAGGCACTGCTGGGACGGCCTGTAATTATCGATACTTCATGCCCTTCATCAAGCCAGCTGTTGATAGTCTTGGATGCTCCCGGTGTCTCCTCCAGCTCCAGAAGCGCCTCCGGTGTGTGTCCCAGGATCATCATCTTCTCGTACTGCTCATCTGTCAGATCGTAGGATCTCTTCAAATCAAAATATTTCACATCCTCGTATGGTACCTTTTTATCAAAAAGCTCTTCCACAAGGCTACAGAAGTGCTTCGCGGTCTCACAGAGGCAATCATCAAAATCAATATAAATCTTCATCGGTATACTCTCCTCGTTTTTCGTACCATACAAATATACCGCGTTTGTGGGAAGAAATAAATGGGAGGTTTGTGGGGTTTTCTGGATTTTCAGACTATAACCCCGTGGATTTTCTGAATTTTGGCTGAGGACTGTGGGCTGTGGGCTGGGGCTGTGGGCTGTGGGCTGGGGGCTGGGGGCTGTGGGCAGTGGGCTGTGGGCTGTGGGCCGAGGCATTTTACGTCAGTTTTGTCTTTTTTTGGCTTTCCGGACTACCGTATTGCCTCAAAAGTTATCGTTTTATCGTTTGTGTTACGCCTAATACCTGATTTTTGACTCTTCCGGATGAATTTTTACCCCTTTATTTTTCTTGTTCATTTTTCTTGGGAGATTTTTCATCAAAAAGTTCAACCTATTGGTCCTTATAGTCAAAACAGGCGTAATTGCCCTCTGAAAAGTATTTGAAATATCATAACCCGTTACGCCTGTTCTCTCTTTTTCTTTTTAACAGGTGTAACGGGTCATATAAAACATGAAATCTTTTCCACATTAAAACGGATTTGCATTTGTCAAAAATTCCCGAACCCTATCCAATCCGCCCATAGAGCTATCAACACTGTCATCCTTCAATACTTCATGAATATTGTTGTGACTGTTAAACTCAATCTTACTTATAAGCCAGGTATCAAAATCAATCTTAGACATTGCTGTCGACACCATTTTTTCTCTATGCAGCTCTCTCATATGATCCCAGGAATTATTAAACTCTTTAAGTTTCTCCTCCTCTGATAGTTCATCGCTAGACAAAAGATCATAAGATCTTATTAACTCTTCATCCATAAGATTATTATATTCCCTTACATCAGCGCTCTCAGATGAAGACTGACCAAGCATACTTGCAATCTGCTCTTTGTTTTTATCAATCAGATCTATTGCTCTGAATTTAAGCAATTCCTCTGCAGATTTTGACTTCTTTTTATCTTCTTCTGCTTCAAACTCGATTATTCCATTTTCTGACGCTTCAACATCTACCGCTTTGTCTTCAGCTTCTACTCCAAAATTGCCCTTTTCCTCATCATCCTCTTCCAAAGTTTCCTGAAGGATTTCAACAATTCTCTTCTTTTGAGACTGTTCTTCTTCAGCCTCGGCAAGCTTTTGCGCATTTTGTCCTACTTCGTCAGAATATTTCTGAGATTCGAGTTCCTTTTGCATATCAGAATACAGCTGAATTCTCTGAATCATGTTTTCCTGCAAAGCCTCTATAACGGCCTCGTAATCATCCCTGGTCATCACATGGAAGCGTTTATCCACATAATTTTGAGCTGTAAGTTTCTTTAACTCATCATTGATAAAATCTCTTTCTTCATCTGTGAGCTCCTGCCCTTCGTTTAGCCTTCTATTAAGTTCATCAACTCTGCTAAGACTATCTCTTGTCTCCGCTGTCTTATCTTTGATTTCCTGAACCTTTCCGTCTCTTAAAGTTTCTTAGCCATATAAAGCAGCAGATCATCGTCATTGCAGCATGGTTCATACTGCCCCAGCTGCTTCCCCTTGTACCAAACTCCGCTGCCATCGAAGTTATAGCCCCTGCTCACATACATTCTCTGGGCCGGTCCATAGCCTGAATGAACACCCACTGCCAGGAAAACATGATCTGCCACGTTGGAAGCCTCTTTCTCAGCAGCATCAAGAAGTTTTGTTCCAATTCCCTTCTTATGAACACTAAAGAAAACACAGAGGTCTTCTATCTCAGGCCAGTTGGTATCAAGCCATGGTCCTTCGCTAGGTTTAAGTAACAATGTACATAAACCGGCAACGTCGCCTTCAAACTCTGCTATGAAGACAAATCTCGTACCGGCTTCCTGTTCTTTATAGTAATTCTCATAGGTTTCCATTTGCGGATGCCATCCGTATGAAAAATAAGTATCATAAATTATCTTCGCATCAGTTTTTAACATACTGCGAATTTTAGTTATTCCATCGTCATAATATGTTTTCATAAATATTATCCCACGTTTTTTACATAGTCCATATACTCCAGCAGTGCTGTATACTCCCTAAGATATGACCCTCTCTTTTCTTCGCTTGTCGCCGCGTACTCCTGGTGCTTTGAGAAAATATCTATGGCATCCTGCAGCGGAATCCACTCCGGCTGTATGCCGCGCTCAATCTCCGCTTCCGTAGGCTTCATCTGGCCCTGACCCACAACCTCACAAATGAAATAATAGCCGCCGTATCTGTATTCCTCATAGTACTCGTACATCTGAAGAAACCTTTGAACAGGTCGCACTATCACACCGGTCTCTTCCTCAACCTCCCTGATGCAGCACTCTTCGGGTGTCTCGCCCTCTTCCATGCCGCCACCGGGTATCAGCCACCAACCGGAATTCAATTCATGTGTAAGAAGGATTTTTCCATCCTCAATAATCACAGCGCGACAGCCATCACGGGTTTTGGTGAAGGTTTCAAATCTGTTATCCCCTAAAATTTCTATTTTTTTCACTATCCTATACTCCCTTTAATCACCCAACTTTTTTTTCATACTCAGTTCTTAATCTCAACCATTTTTCTTATTCCGTTTGGAATGATCTCGAAGCCAAGCTTTTCATAAAAAGGCTCCTTTCCCCTGGCCGAAACGCCGCCAATAGTAGTGAATCTTCCTGTATACGAATTCTTAACAGCATAGGAACACAGATATACTACAATCTGTGTCCCTACGCCACGGTTCTGATATTCAGGCAAAACAATCACTTCCTGCAGGTACCAGTACATGGCACCATCACCCACAAGCCTTCCCATTCCAACAAGCTCGCCGTTATACAATGCTGAAACATTTACGAGTCCGCCTTCAAGCGCTCTTCTGGCATGCTCTATCGGAATATCCGCAAAATCAGTAGCGTTGCGTAATCTCACGAAATCTTCCGGACTTAATATGTTCTCAACAAGTTCAACCTTTAAGCTCATTGTTTCTCCCCAAAAGCACTTTTCCCATCAAACAACAATTTCAGATCAGTTTCTCAAACTCAATAAAAGTTTCTTCTTTGCTCAAGCTCTTAAGCTGTCCCAGCATAAACTGCAATTTTCCATCGATCCACTTCCTGGTATAGGTGCGCATGTTGCCTGCAGCCTTTTCTCCGAAGCTTCGGATGATTTCTTCCGGATCCTTTTCATTAACCTTCTGGCACATTTTCACATATTCATCTATTACGGATAGAAGCTTTTTCCAGTTCTCTGCTGCCTTGACCGGCTCATCATTTCTTAAATATGCAGCAACCAGGAACTTATAGGTCTCCCGATAAAAGCCCTGACAATGCGGTTTCATCTTTTCATTTTCCATGAATTTGTCCATTATGGAAATTCCCCAAAGACAGTTCTCCTCTACTTCTTTTAGCGGACTGACCCACATCATAGATTCTGCCGTATAAACAATATGCTTATTTATAACTCGTATAAAATCCTGGTAATTGTCCCTTATCTGGGCCTTCCATTTTTCCTTGCCAGCATCAGTGCTTATGTCGATGTAATATGGAAGAAGTGTCTCCTGAAGCATGTTGTTGCTTACTGAAGGTAGCGCTTCAATATGCTGCCGGCCTTTTTCCCAATCCGAAGTATGCCAGCAAAGCCAGGCAAGAGCATAATGGCATTCATCAGAAAGCTTCTTGCTGTCCGAATACCTGATAACCTGCATGGCTCTGTTTTCAGCAGTTCTGACTATCTGCTTCCACTTCTTGTTATCGTCCTTAAGCAAGCACTCGTAGTATGAATTATTAGGATTAACAAAACGGCTCATGTGAGCGATCGCCTGCACATAGCGGGTCATAATCCCATAATTGAAAATGTTCTCTTCACACTGCTGATCCAGATATTCTGCAGCATTTAAAGCTCCCTCGGCCTGTTCTCCGCTATCCCTGAGTTCGTCCGCTTTCCTATTCACTTCCTCAGCGAGCTTCACATCATAGTTATCCTGATTAAATCCAAAAAGTGCATCTGTTGATACATTCAAGGCTTGCGCCAGAGGAATAACCTGCGTGATATCAGGAAGGCCTGAGCCGCTTTCCCATTTGCTGACAGCCTGGCTGGTAACACCAAGAACTCCCGCCAGTTCCTCCTGGGTTATACCTAAATCACGTCGATATTTTTTTATATTATTACCTAATGTCATACAATCCACCTCTTTATTTGTATTTCATAGATGCATCTTTGATAAATCCACTATATCAGACACCGAGGTGGTATCCTAACAATTCGTTTTTGGATAAAAATCAACTTTGCGTTGATAAATACGGATGTATGGTTAGCCTTATTGCAGCTATATTACCCAGCGTAATATCTACACTTCTATCTCATAAAAAATATAATCTTCAGTTTTCATCAAAATGCTCCAAAAATCGTTATATACCTTCTAAGGTATTCTCTTTTTAAGCAATACGCTAATCCGTAATATGCTAATGATATCACAGCGCCTATACGAAAAAAATCTCTACGCAAGCATTTTTCGTGCCTTTGTAGAGATTTTTGTATGTCCGGATTACATAATATTTCAAAATATCCGTCTATAATTACTTATCCAAATAATAAAAAGCGTCTATCGCTTTTCCGATATAATTCGCAGCCCCATCACCATAGACAGAATCCACACCCTTTGCAAGTGTTTCATCTTCCTGATAACCCTTGGCCAGATTAAGTAAAAGCGCCTTTGCATCCTTAACCTGATAGAGCTGTTTTGCAACAAAATCGTACTCGCCTATCAGTTGTCGGACTTCAAAGGTGTTAACATCCGTCCCCTTCTTGGCAGCGATTCTCTTCTGAATATCATCCATCCTCTTTTGATATGCAGCAAACACTTCTGACTTAGGCTGATTCTTCACAGTCTCCTTAACTGAATCCTTGTCACCATACCACTCTACAACCTTTACAAAGTTCTTCTGAACCTTCTCATCGGATGCACTGTCCAGCATGTGTTTTTCCCACGCCTTAAGGCTCCCATAATAATCAATTAAAATCTTCTTCCGTGACTCATTCATGTTACGACACATTTCTATAACCATGTCGTGTAGTTCTGCCTCATCAAATATCGCAAAGTCCATATCAAGATCTCCTTTCAACATATCATCTATGCTGGCGATTATGCGCTCTATCTTCTGCTTTTTAAGAAGTAGCATTTCGCGCTGTTTTGCCAGAATCGTGTTGCTATCAAGATCCGGATTATCCATTATGAGCTTAATGTCAGCAAGCGGCAGTTCAAGCTCACGGAAAACGAGAATCTGTCCCAGTTTTTCGATGGCCTTATCGTCATAAAGCCTGTATCCTGCTTCAGTTACTTCGGTGGGTTTGAAAAGCCCGATCTCATCGTAGTAATGAAGCGTGCGCACAGAGATACCCGTGATCTTTGAAACTTCCTTTACTGCTTTCATGATGGCGTTCCTCCTGTCTCTTGATATAAGAAATCTTAGATCCTAACGTAACGTGAGAGTCAATAGAGATTTTATCACAAAAAAAATAAATTTTTTGACGCCTTAGTTAATCTTTTGTTTATAAAGACTTCTATCGGTTTTTACACGATATTTTTATCAAGCAGTTAACCGTATTGCAACTATCGAAATAGGCAAAATCCCCATTCTATGCACTTTTTACATTTCTATTTCAACAATATTATTCATATGTCGCTGAAGAATCTGCAGCTGACACTCCGATATTGTCAGACACTTCTCCTGTCTCACGTACATCACAAAACAAGCCACCTGTGATGAGTATTCTATCACAATTTGCTACGTCTATTTCTCCTGATATTCCAAACTGGATGAACTGCATTATCATTCCATAAATGACTGTCAGTCTATGCCCAACAATTCAACCATTCCGGTTCATCTGCGGATATAACTTTCTTGTGACCGTTACGTCTATTCGCGAACAAGTTCTCACACAGGTTGAAGGATTCTTATACCCTCAGCTTATCATTTCAGTCTATATGAATTATTCTCATATAATGATTGCACTGAAAATATGCAAGCTAAAGCGTCATTACGCCTATTGCTCCTTTATCATTTCACCGACGTAAATGATATTTGCCACCATGTTTCAGCATTCAGTCTATATATCTAAATTCCCCAATCCTGGTTGAACTGCGGGAACAACCTCTATATAGTCGTTACGTCTACTCGCGAACAAATCTTTCCATAGATCCAACTGCGGGAGCAACACCCAGCTATCCGTTACGTCTACTCGCGAGCAAATTATCTTACAGGTTGAATGAACAAAAAATCCCCCAAGACCAGATAACTCCAATCTCAAGGGACTACAACATCTAAAACAACAAAAATATGACACACAGTAACACAAAAACCTCAGATAAAATCTGAGGTTTTTATCGAGCTGGCAACGGGAATCGGACCCGTGACCTCCGCACTACCAATGCGACGCACTACCGACTGTGCTATGCCAGCAATCCGCGACCTATGTAAGTCACGAAAAATATTGTAGCAAGCACAAACTCTATTGTCAACACAATATTTAATATGTCTATCCGCTGCTTATAACTCATAATAATCAGCATCCACTCAATCTCTGTGTATTCCTACCCGGTTTTCTATCATGCCTTAAGTTCATTCGGTATACCGTTTTAAGCGCTTCTGTATATATAACGTTTGAACGAATAAAAGTGTTGGAAAAAATATAAAAAAATTTTCCAAGCTAAAAAACATGCTTAAATAAACCTAGATTTTATTATCTTTTCAGAAAGTTTATAGGATGATTATAGCTTTAAGCACCCTCAAAATATATGATATTAGTATAACAATAAATAACAGAAATACGATTATTCCTGTTAGGATTCAATATAAACGTAAATGATTTTGTATAAAACATTATGTTAAAGCAAATCAAGACAGCATTTATAACAATTATATTATTCCCGCTGGTTCTGTCGGGTTGCGAACCGCAGCCTCATGTAACGGAGCAGACTACTGAGGAAACTGAGGAGACCACAATTGTTGATACCCATTCTAATGATGGGCGTACAGTTGTGGGTATTTCCATGCCCGATGTTCTGCTTGAGCGCTGGAATCGCGACGGAGCCTTCCTAAAAGAGCAGTTTGCAAACAATGGCTGCGAGGTAATTCTGCGCTTTGCCAACAATCTGATAGATACCCAGATAAACGACATCAGAGATATGATATCCGGCGGTGCTGACGTTCTCGTAATCACAGCCGTGGACGGCGCCGCACTCACTAAGGTTCTTAATGAAGCCAGAGCAGCCAACGTAAAGATCATAGCCTACGACAGGCTCATCATGGAAACTGATGCCGTGGATTACTATGTCTCTTTTGACAATTATCAGGTTGGAGTTCTTCAGGCCAATTACGTCATCGGAGCTCTTCTTATGGTAAACTCCGATAAAATTTACAACATTGAATTTATTTCAGGAGACCCTGTAGATAATAATGCAAGATATTTTTATAAGGGAGCGATGGACACTCTTGATCCCTTCCTTGAAATGAACAAGATAAGGATTCTCTCTACCCAATCAGGCTTCTATGAGACCTCTACCGCACAGTGGTCCACAGATATCGCACAGCAAAGGCTTCAGATCATATTGAATTCCTATTATCCTAAGGGAACAAGATTAGACGCTGTTCTTTGCGCCAATGATTCGACAGCCCTCGGCGCAGCGAAGGCCATTGAGGCAGATTATTCCGGAACCAATCATGTAGTATTAACAGGTCAGGATGCGGATATCGCAAATATTTACAATATTATAAACGGAACACAGGACATGACAGTTTACAAGGCTCTTGATCAGGAGGCTGTTGTTACTGTTGCCCTTTGTTCGTCCATTTTAGATGGCAACACCCCCGCCGAGGATCTGATAGAAGCAGCCAATTTCAGCTTTGACTGCTCCTACGATACCACCACCTACGACAACGGCGTCAAGGCAGTGCCCTCTTATCTGTTAAAGCCTATCACTATCAATTATCAGAATCTTGAAAAAGAATTATTTGTCACAGGATATTATCAGAGAAACAGCTCAGGACTGATTTATGCTACCAAATAAGGTATAACCGTTTCTTCCATTTGCCTTAGTCTCATAGAGGGCTGTATCTGCACATTCTAACAGCTTTCCAGCATCATTGGTATCCTCAGGATATGTCGCGCATCCGATACTTACCGTGAGTGAAATGTCACCTGCGGAAGTCTTAAATACGCCCTTAACATTCTTAATGATATCTTCGCAGATCTTTTTACCCTTTTCAGGATTCGCTGCCGTAAACAGTCCACAGAATTCATCTCCGCCAAGTCTTGCAAAGGTCACATCTTTTCCCGAAAGCTTCTTAAGCCTCTCACCAACACCGATTATTATCTCATCTCCAACCTTATGCCCATATGTGTCATTGATAAGCTTAAAGCGATCCACATCCAGCATTATCAGCCCATAAGGTGCAAGTGATGTAATGGCCTGATTTATATCCTCCATGATCTTCTTTCTGTTGGGCATCTGAGTCAAAAAGTCAGTTCGGATAATCTTCTTTCTGCGTATATTTGTAGCATAGAGAATCCCTATAATAGCCACCAGCAAAATCAGAATGATAATGACCAGATTACTGATAAGTGTATTTTCGCGATAGAATTTTGCCAGGTTCTCGTGCTCATTTATGACAACCGAGCCCTTGGGCAGCTGGGAATATACAATTCCGAATTTATCCATGCAGTCCTGGTCAAAATAGGGAGTTGAAACGGTGGTGCTTTTAAGCGGAATAGCATCCGCAGGCTCTCCTAGAAGTATTCTCCTTGCTACATCACCGGCTATTTCTCCGGCATTATAGTATGAATAAGATATTCCGCCAAATACACCATGCCCTACATCCGTTGACGTAAGCCTGAAAATCGGAACATTGGGCGCATAGGCTGACAGGAAATCCGAGGCATGCTTCAGGGAATAGTTCTTTTTCTCACCATCAACAGAGAAATCAAGGAACAGAATAATGTCGTCTCCATCCAGCCCCCCAAGGACCTCCTCAAGACCTGTTGCCGTGTAGTATGAGGTATTTATAACCGTGCTGTTTATCTCGGGATGATTGTCCCTGAATTTCATAAACTCCACATAGTCACCCTGACCGGCGACAGAGGAATCCACCACGACATTCAGATGAGTCCTCATGGGGAAAAGATCCTTCATCAGAGCGTAATTACTCTCAAAGTCAGGTGACTCAGCGATACCTGTCGCATTGCTCATAGCAGAGGCAGTGATAGCCTCCGTCATATTGTTTACGCCCATGAACACCAGCGGAACATCAGGGAAAAGCTCCTCCCTGTTATTAATGGCATATCTAAGCGCAGAATCATCCGCAACCACGATAAGATCATAGGCTCTTACTGAAAAAATCTTATATTTTACAAATCTGTCGAAATTCTGGATATCAAGACTGCCATAATATTTATCGGAATCCATAAATTCATAGCTGATATCCACATTGACGCCCTCGATTCCCTTCTCAAACCCACTGAGCTGATCGGGAACCGCAGCGTTAGAAAAACCATACGAAGATATAAAAAGCACGCGAAATTGCCGCTCTAAGCTATCCTCCGCATTAGCCCTTAATACGGAAGAAAACAAAATACAAACTGCAAAATATACAATTAAAATGCTATTCCGCAAAGTTTTCATAATACGATTTTAAACCTTAAAAGGCACTGCAACAATAGTCTGCAAATCGTTTAATTATATATTTATAATCATATAATTTTTATTTTAATAAATGTACCAATTACATAAGTTCTGTAAGCAGATGGCGATAGATATCCGAGTTCTTTTTCTTCCAGTTATCACACATGGAAATGGCCGCTTCCTCTGTCCAGGCAGGGATAGAAATGTCGATAAGACTGCTCTCTCCCTCTGTCGCAGACAGGTAGACCGTGTACTCGTTTTCACCGGTCTTTTTATAAAAAGCGCCTATCGAGGTCTCATCACGCATCTTAAGGCCGTTTTCCTTAAAGAACTCATCTATCTCTTCCTTTATGGAAGGATTTATCCTGTTTCCGAAGAAATCCAGAGTCTCGGAGCCCGCATCTGTCATCTTAAGGTATGTTCTGTTGCCTTCGTTTTTCTCAGTTATAAGATCTGAATCTGCAAGCTCGCTGAAAACCTCCTGAAGAGTCAGGAAATTCGTGTATTCTTTTTCCAAAATAAAATCATATATCTGTGCCTTACTAAGGCGCCCTTCGGATTTTCTGAGCATGTAAAGCACTATCATTTTATATAAAGTAAGGTATTGTGAACTCATAAAAACCTCTTGATAATTAAAAGTTTACCCCCACAATTGATCTTGCAAAAGAAATATACTCCTCTCGCTTATCCGTGTCCATATATTTAAACACATCATAAGAATATTTATGTCCGCCGCCTGTGGTACAAAGTCCCATGGCGAGACCATCATGAGCAATCTCCTCAGGCGCATCGGTCTGTCTGGAAAACATGATGGCATGAAGGCTGCTGTTTGCCGCAACCTTGCTGTAGGCATAGGCAATAGCCGCTGCCTGAAGCGTATCACCCTTAGATGAAGTATACCCGACTTCACTTAAGATGATGGATCTGACATTCCCATTATAAAGCATAGCCTCACTGTTCATGTAATCAGTGAGAACCTTTATATTTTTCATAGTAATAAAAGATGTATCCGCAGAATCTGTCACAAGCTTGTGCCCATTCCAGAAATCCACGTTGTACAGCGGCACTGTGTAAGGGTGCTGGGCAAGTCCCCAGCCGATATCACCATAGCTCCTAAGGGATGAAGCAAAAGTATCCAGCATATCCCTTCCGTCATAATCTGGATTGCCCTTCATATTTCTATCCCACTGCTGATCCAGGGAAATGTACACATGTGCTCCTGAGTTTGTGCTTTTTATCGCATTATAGAAAACTCTGAAGGCTCTTGCATAGGCTGCCGTGTAGGTGGAAAGGTCTGTCTGAGCCATGTAGTTCCACTCTTTTCTTGCATTGACCTCATTGCCGATTATCCACATGGCAACGTTGCCGTGACCTGATCCTGAGTATCTGTTTGCAAGGAATGACCCTATAGCCGCAACTGCGTTCACACCGCTCTCATCCGTTGCATTGAACATATAGTAAGGGGCTGTGGAGCCTCCTCTTGCATCTGGATGAGTCACCTCAGGAAAAGTGGATGGCGATACATCATTTAATATGATCGCAGCAATATCCACGCCCATTGAGTTCAGATTGGTGAAAAGATAATCGTATTCCTGAATTATCCTTCCGTTGAAATAATATGTAACTCCGTTGTAGTTATATGCAATTGAGCCATCTCCGCTTGTGGCAAGAAGCCTGTTCAGCGGAATATTGTAGGTCGCATAGTTGACGCCAAGGTCCCCAACCTCATGAAGCCTTGAGGGATCAACAAGAAGTCCCTTCTTGGAGCTATGCTGCATTCCGCTGTAATTATAGGATGCAACCGCCTCGGGATTGGTGATGTAGCTTGCATGGGACACGCTTTTATATTCGTCATCCTTCATCACCGCAACGATGAACTTCCTGTAAAGTCTTGATCCTGCCTCACCCTTTTTAACAGCGGCGCGAAGCTTTATCTCGGTATTTTTATAGGTTCTCGCGATGGGCTCTGCATCTGCATCAAAATCACCCTCATAGGTTGCCGCATCAAAAAGATAATAGTATTTATCATCTGAAGCCGGGATTGCCTCCGCAGACGCGATAACCTCCACCTGACCGCTTTCACCGATCACACATTCATCGAGGCTCACATAGTCAGTAAGCTCCTCGTCTGGCACATCCACCGTGGCAGGTCTCTCATCCAGAGCCTTCTTAACCCTGTCACCTGAATCTATGATGGCCTTTAATGCATCATCGTCAAGGTAGCTCTTTTCCTTGGGAGTCTCTGCCTTATCTTCCTTAGGATTTTCCTCAGATACCACCTGCGGCTTTTTATTTTTATTATCAAAAACTCCTGATACACAGCATACCGCCACCACTAAAGAAAGCACTGCCACAATGCTGCAAACAATGCCTATTACTTTAGGTCTGGCTAATACCATATCCTTTAAAGATTCAAAAATAGCCTTTATTTTTTTCAAAAACGAATTAATAATTAATCCTCCTGCTTCTTAGCCTGTTCCTTGAGGAACTTCATATGCTCCTTAATCTTCACCTCATAACCGTTGCCCGAAGGGCTGTAGAACTCTTTGCCATTGAGCTCATAGGGCAGATACTGCTGCTCCACATAGTTATTCGGATAGTCGTGAGCATATTTATACCCTATTCCGTGTCCAAGCTTTGCAGCGGACTTATAATGTGCATCCTGAAGGTGCGTAGGAATGGGAAGATTGCCTGTATTTTTCACTGTATCCATAGCGCTGAAAATCGCCTCCACTGCTGCGTTACTCTTAGGCGCAGTTGCTATATAACTGGCTGCCTGTGAGAGATTGATCTGACACTCCGGCATACCTATCCTCTCTGTTGCAAGAAAAGCTGCCACCGCCACCTGAAGTGCCTGAGGGTCAGCATTTCCGACATCCTCAGAGGCACAGATAACCATTCTCCTTGCGATGAACTTCGGATCCTCTCCGGCATTGAGCATTCTTGCAAGATAGTAAACAGCCGCATCGGGGTCAGAGCCTCTCATACTTTTTATAAAGGCCGAAATCGTATCGTAGTGATTGTCGCCGTCCTTATCATATCTGGCAACTCTCTTCTGTATGCATTCCTCCGCAACCTCTCTTGTGATGTGGATCTTGCCGTCTTCACTTCTATCTGTGGTCATAACGCCAAGCTCAATGGCATTAAGGGCATGTCTGGCATCTCCACCTGCTATATCAGCCAGAAACTCCTCTGCATCAGGCTCCAAAACCGCGTCATAGGAGCCCATTCCGTTAACAGTATCGGTTATGGCTCTTCTCATCAGAGTCTTCACATCCTCTACTGAAAGCGGCTTAAGCTCGAAGATAACTGATCTTGAAATAAGAGCGCCGTTGACCTCAAAATAGGGATTCTCCGTGGTGGCTCCGATCAGGATAACAGTGCCATCCTCAACAAATGGCAAAAGATAATCCTGCTGCCCCTTGTTGAAACGGTGTATCTCGTCTATAAAAAGGATTGTCTTTCTTCCGTAGCCGCCAAGATTCTGCTTTGCCTTGGCAACCACTTCCTCCATGTCCTTTTTTCCTGCAACTGTGGCATTAAGCTGTGTAAAATCCGCCTTGGTTGTATTGGCGATAACTTTAGCCAGTGTAGTTTTACCGGTTCCTGGCGGGCCGTACAGTATAATTGAGCTGATCTTGTCAGCCTTTATGGCACGATAAAGGAGCTTGTCCTTACCAATGATATGCTGCTGCCCAACCACCTCATCGAGGGTCTTGGGGCGCATCCTTGCGGCAAGCGGTGACTCCGAACTCATGCTTTTTTCGCGTGCGTATTCAAATAAATCCATAGTGCATTTATTTTACATTAATTGAAAGAATTATTCCATTTAGACAATCAGATTTTACGTTAATTTTATATCTTGATTTTTTCTCCGTTTGTTTTAATGTAGAAATAGCAAAAAAATTTTTATTTGGAGGACAATATGTTATACGGAGCACTAGAAGCCGGCGGAACCAAGATGGTTTGCGCAATCGGCAATGAAAACGGTGAAATTTTAGAGCAGGTAAAATTTCCTACAGAAACACCCGAAACCACAATGCCACAGATATTTGAGTATTTTAAGGGAAAAGATATCAAAGCCCTCGGCATTGCATGTTTTGGTCCTATCGATTTAAATGAAGATTCTGAGACCTATGGAAGCATAACCACAACTCCTAAGCTTGCATGGTCAGGCTACAACATCGTGAATGCAGCGAAGGAAGCGCTCGGCATTCCTGTTGGATTCGACACAGACGTTAACGGCTCACTCCTTGGTGAAATAACCTGGGGTTGTGCAAAGGGTCTTTCCGATGCGCTCTATCTCACAATCGGAACAGGCGTTGGCGGCGGCGTAATGTCTAACGGAAAGCTTCTTCACGGAATGCTTCATCCTGAACTCGGCCACCTCCTTCTTCCTATTGTAGAAGGCGATCCCGGAAAATGTGTATGCCCTTACCACAGGAACTGCTTAGAGGGTCTTGCATCCGGTCCTTCACTGAAGGCCCGCTGGGGTGTAAGCGCTGATCAGCTCGTTGATAAAAAAGAAGTCTGGGAGATTGAGGCTGAGTATATTGCTACAGCGCTCGTTACCTACGTAGTAACCTTAAGCCCCAAGAAGATCATCCTCGGCGGAGGCGTAATGCATCAGGAACAGCTCTTCCCGATGATAAGAGCTAGGTTCAAGGAACTCCTTAATGGATATATCGTAACCAATGAGCTTGAAGATCTCGACAACTACATCGTTCCTGCAAGTCTCAATGATGACCAGGGAATCATGGGCGCGATCAAGCTTGCGATTGATGCATCTGAAAAGTAAAAATAAGGGACATGGCGTTTTTGCCATGTCCCTTTAATATTATTCTGCCTTAACCGGAGCTGTTCTGATTATGAACTGTACTGAACTGGGTTCATCATCGTTTGCACCGGAGAATGATGTATAACTCTGTGATGCTTCATCGACTGCCTTAAGTCTGTCTGTTACTGAAAGTACATCATCATCCACAATTCCTGTTATCTTCTGTATTCCATCCTCATCAAACTCAACCATTCCATCTGCAAGCTTTCTTGCACCATCGTTAAGCTCTACGGCACCGTCCTTAAGCTCCTTAGCACCATCCTTAAGTTTTCCTGCGCCATCATCAAGCTTACCTGCACCGTCATCAAGTTTACCTGCGCCATCATCGAGCTTGACTGTGCCGTCATAAAGCTTTCCGACACCTTCATCGAGCTTACCTGCACCGTCCTTAAGCTTGGTTGTTCCTTCTGCGAGCTTGGATGCACCATCTGCAAGCTTGCTTCCTCCATCCTTAAGTGCACTGCTGTTGGACTCAAGCTTATCAGCACCTTCCTTGAGCTTCTTGGAGCCATCCTTAAGTGTACCGATTCCATTTGCAAGTGTAGAACCACCATTATCAAGCTTCTTCATGCCATCGTAAAGTGAGTTTGCACCTGTAGCAAGCTTTGAAGCGCCTGCCTGAATATCCTTAAGGCCACCGTTTCCTGTTCCGTTGTAAAGAGCATCAAGTGTTCCTGCTGATGTAGCAAGAGTTCTGTAGGTCATATAAATTGTTGTTGTATACTGCGTAGCATTCTTGGTCTGTGTAAGTGCCTGAGCTACCTTTGTAACTGCTGCTGTGTAGTGCTCTGTAGCCGATGCCTTTTCATTCTGTGCTTCAGCACCCTTCTCCTGTGCCTTAGTGCCATCACTCTGAGCTGCTGCGCCCTTTTCTTTTGCCTGTGTTGCAATAGCTTCAGCCTCTGCAGATTTACTTTCTTCAGTTGCCATATCTCCCTCGGCTGCTGCCTGCTTTGCTGCTGCGCCTGCTTCCTTAGCCTGCTCTCCAAGAGCTGCTGCCTCTGCTGCCTCTTTCTCAGCCTGTGCCTTGTAGGTCATAGCCTCTGTGTATGCAGCCTGAGCTTTTCCTGCATCAACATCACCCTTATTCATCTCATCCTTGATCTGATCGCACATAGCCTTAAGTGTTGCTGCAAATGCGTTCTGATCCGACTGGCTCTCTATTGTAGCCTTAGCCACATTGTACATCTGAGTCCACTGTGCATGTGATATTCCGGTGTTCTTCTCAATGTATGCCCAGTCACCGTCACTTGCAAAATCATCAAAGCTGCCATCTACCGCTGCATCAGGCTCATCTCCAAGTGTTACGCCATCGTCAGCGCTGGGAGCCTCATTTCCATCTGATACCGGTTGCTCTTCATCAGAGGTTTTCTCTGTATCCTGAGTGTCAACTGTATCTTCTGAAGGAGCACTCTGATCATCCTGGGGTGCCTCGTTGTTCTGCTCCTCCTGGGGTGCCTCGTTGTTCTGCTCCTCCTGGGGTGCTTCCTGTGCATCCTGATTATCCTCAGAAGGTGTCTCGTTATTATTCTGCTCTTCTGAAGGAGTGCTCTCATCCTTAGAAGTCTGCTCGTCCTGATTCTCCTGCTCATCAGAAGCTGTCTTCTTTTCTGATGAGTCCTCTGTCTGTGCATCATCTGAATCATTGTTATTCTCGATGATCACAGGTGTATCAACAGCCACAACATCCAGTCCGCTTACTGTGTCCATGGTGTAAAGTCCTGCGAGCTTTTCGGAAGCTGTCTGCAGAAGTGAATTTAGTGTTGCGGAATCACTTGCTGAAATACTGCTGTTAACTGAAGCTGTGCTTGTTGCTCCTGCATTACTTGCAGCGTAATTGATAACTGCTGCAAACTCCTTATAGAAGGTATCAGATGCTGACTTAACTGCCTCCATCTGCTGCTTTACTGTATTTGCTGCTGTATCGATACCTGTGCTGAGCTGAGCTGCACCCTCGGATACGCTCTTAGCACCATCCTTGGCAGATGTAAGTCCGCCTGTAAGAGTTGATGCACCATCCTTGAGTTTTGTAACACCATCATCAAGGCTCTTGGCACCCTTTGCAATCTGGCCCACGCCATCTGTATAGGTTCCTATTCCTGTGCTGAGTGTAGATGCACCGTCCTTAAGCTGTCCTGCACCAGTATCAAGTTCTCCTGTACCATCCTTAAGCTGACCTGAACCGTCCTTAAGCTGTGCAGCACCATCCTTAAGCTCTCCGGTACCATCCTTTAACTGCTTTGTGCCGTCCTTGAGCTCTTTTGTTCCATCCTTAAGATCAGATGTGCCGTCATAGAGCTCTCCAGTGCCGTCCTCAAACTTCTGTGTTCCGTCTGCAAGCTCACCTGAACCGTCACGGAGCTGTGTAGATGCATCTGAAAGCTTGTCCATGTCATCGTTTACGGTATCAAGCTTTTCCGAATCATAAATCTTGTTAAGGCCAAGGTCTGATACAGCGTTGGCGCTTGCCATGGTGATCGTCATGGGAAGCTCAAAATCCTGCACGTCTGCTGTGATCTCCACATAATCAGGAATCTCGATATCCTCTTTATCTATATCATTCTCCTCGAGCTTTTCCTCAAGCTTCTTCTCATCGATATCAAGGGACTCCTTCAAGCCGGGAAGAGCCACGCCTACAACTACATAGTTGTTTGCATCTGATATAACCTTACCGTTTGATACCTTTACGTTGGCGAATTTCTCACTATCCAGCATTGTTCCGGAAATCATTGTGAAGGGAACCTCAACGTCCTGCTTCTCACCGTCGATATCAACTTTTCTTTTCAGGCTGTCTGTGTAATCGAATCTGATCTTGACGTTACCGCTTTTTCCTGCGATGTCCTCAGCCTTCATCTGCTTACCATCGAGCTCATAGGTTACCTTAACGCCTACCGGAACCTCCTCAGTGGGTGTTCCCTGATAGTAGATATCTGAGCCCTCGGCATCCCATGTAACTGTTCCGTCGCCATTATCTGTGTAGGTTTCTTCACCCTTTACGTTGACGATGTCTTTAAGATTTGTCTTATCTGTAAGAGTCTTACCTCCGCTGGCATTCTTTAACCAGTTACTTACTACGACTTCATCCACAGCACCGTTGGCATCAGTCATAACGTAAACAGTCTCTTCTTTTCCGCTGTCAGAATTAACTCTGTTACCTGCAAAGGCTGTCTCTGTCATTGTCTTCTCAAGTGCCTCTGCCTCGGGATTCTCCACTTTAGCATCCGCAGTCTCTGTATTATTCTTATTGAAAAGTCCGCAGCCTGTCATTGTAGAGAATGCCAACGCGAATGCTGTTAAAACTGAAGTAGCTTTAAGTAAATTTTTCTTATACATACCAATTTCACCTCTTATATTGATTTATGTTGATCAGCTCTGTTTTCTGATATTGTCAAACTGCGTGACTTAATGAAGCCACTTTTGCAGCCTTTCTTTCCTTATCTCTCTTCACACAGTCACCCATTCCCCAGGTTGATCTGACGATCAGACCATCGAAGATCATGTACATGGAAGGAAGTACCAGGATAACGACTGCCATACTGATCAGCGCACCTCTTGCCATAAGGAAGCACAGTGATCCGATCATGTCGACGCTGGATACCAGTCCTACGCCGAAGGTTGCTGCAAAGAAGCTAAGTGCACTTACAATTACTGACTTCATGCTGGTTGAAAGAGCAATTCGTGTTGCCTGCTTTTTACTCTGTCCGTCCATTCTCTCCTTGCAGTAACGTGTTGTCATCAGGATTGCATAGTCAACTGTCGCACCGAGCTGAATTGTTCCGATAACAACTGAAGATATGAAGGGAATTACCGTTCCTGTAAATCCGGGGATTCCCATATTTATGAAAATCGCAAACTCGATAACCGCTACCAGAATGAAAGGAAGTGATATGGATTTCATTACCAGTGCGATGATAAGGAATACGCAGCCAATTGAAACTATGCTGACTGTCTTGAAATCCTTATCTGTTATCGTGATAAGATCCTTTGTACAAGGCGCCTCACCTACAACCATTGCTGAGGGGCTGTATCTTTTTACTATCTCGTTGATAGTATCTATCTGCTCATTTACTTCATCAGAAGCTGTCTTGTACTCACTTGTGAGCATCAGCATCTGATAATCATCACTTGAAAGCTCATCTCTGATCTTTGAAGGAATCATGTCCTTAGGAAGCCTTGGTCCAACCATTGCATCCAGACCAAGAACATCATCCACTCCCTTAACGTCCTTAAGCTCTCCTACCATTTCCTGCATCGTTGCTGTATCAAGATTTGCATCTGCAAGAATCATGTAGGTTGTATTTGTCTCAAAGTGCTTATCAAGCTCTATCATAGCCTGTCTGCTTGGAAGCTTTTCAGGAAGTGTCTCAGCAAGATCGTAATAAACTGCTGCGTGTCTGTAGCCCCATATTGCCGGAGGAAGTAGACATATGAAAATCACTCCGAAAAGTAATGCATGCTTTGAAATCCATCTGGGAGTTTTCACAAACTCGGGAATAACAGGCTTATGCTTTGTTTTCTCTATAACATTGTCAAAGATAAGTATCATCGAAGGAAGTACTGTTACACAGGCAACAACACCGAAGATAACACCCTTGGCCATTACTATTCCAAGATCAAGTCCAATGGTGAAGCTCATAAAGCAAAGAGCCACAAAGCCTGCGATTGTTGTAATCGATGAACCTATTACCGACTGGAAGGTTGCGCAGATGGCGTTTGCCATTGCTTTCTTTTTATCAGTCTCACCCTTTTCAATCTCCTCCTGATAGCTGTGCCACAGGAAAATCGAATAATCCAGTGTTACACCGAGCTGAAGTACTGCGCTGAGCGATTTTGTAAGGAATGATATCTCTCCAAGGAAGATGTTCGTTCCCATGTTGAACATGATCGCTACACCAATGCTCGCCAGGAAGAAGAAAGGAATCAGGTAGGAATCCATTGTCAGTGAAAGAACAATGACTGCAAGCAAAACTGCCATTCCTACATATATAGGTGTTTCCTTCTCTGTCAGGTTCTTGGTATCAAGAACGATTGCTGCCATACCTGAGAGGAAGCACTTTTCATTAGCAATCTTCCTTATCTCGGTTATAGCCTCCATGGTGCCATCACCGGAGGTCGTGTCATCAAATATGATGAACATCATCTGTGCATCTCCGGTTCCAAGAGCCTGTGTCACCTCATCGGGAAGCATCTCCTTCGGTATGGAATAATCCATGAAGGTGTCATACCAGATTACCTTCTTTACGTGGTCGACTGTCTCGATCCTGGATTTCAGATCAGCGATGTCCTTGTCAGCCATCCCCTCAACTACAAAAAGCGAATATGCTCCGGTTCCGAACTGATCCATGAGGATGTCCTGGCCCTTCATGGTCTCGATCTCACCCGGCAGGTAAGAGAGAATGTCGTAATTAACTCTGGTAGCTGCCATACCTGCGACGCACGGAATCATCAGTGCTATGCTGGCAATCAGGATTATGAACCTGGCCTTTACTATTGCTTTTGATAAAAATTTCATAACCTTTTCCTCGCAATATCGTTTTATGACTGTTGGTCATTTTTCTTTAATTATGTTATACTCCAATTATGACCGTTGGTCAATATTTGTTTTTTAACATTTTTGTGTTAGGATAAAGCTATGGGAAAATGGGATGAAAATAAAAAATTGAAACTGGATTCTTTGCTTAACACCTCCTTTGAGTTGTTCACCTCGCAGGGAATCAACCAGACGTCGATCTCTGATATTGTTAAGAAAGCCGGCGTTGCGAAGGGAACCTTCTATCTATATTTCAAGGACAAGTATGATATAAGGAATCGTTTGATTGCGCGAAAATCGAACCAGCTTTTTGCTGTTGCTTATCAGGCACTTCTTAAGGAAGACCTTCACACTGTAGAGGACAAGATCATCTTTATGATGAAGCACATCCTCATCGAGCTATCAAACAATCACATGCTGCTTACTCTTATCTATAAGGACTTAAGTTGGGCTCTGTTTAAGGAAGCCATGGCCAACAACAAAGATGACTCCGAGACTGATTTCCTTCAGATCATCACAGAGATGTTCGAAGCATCCGAGATAAAATATCGAAACCCGGAGCTTATGATGTTTCTCATTGTTGAAATGGTAGGCTCCGCAGGCTACAGCTCAATAATCTATAAGCAGCCTCAGCCTCTTGATGAACTCCTGCCTGAACTTGAATATGCTGTTAGAGGCATAATGAAGGAGTATGAACTTCACTGAAGATATATCAATAAAAATCTGTACTCTGTTCTACATATAAACAGCATGATTTCAGAATTATTATTAAGTCGCCCATTCGGGCTTCATAAAATATTTTAAGAAAACCCCACGTTGGCAAGACGTGGGGTTTTTCAGGTAGGAGATTTCTTATGACTATGTATGTCATATAAGTTAGCTTTTGCTAACACAGTTATATTAGCATAGGCTAACAAACTGTGCAAGCATTATTTTTATTTTTTTGAGATTAGCACTTTATATTTTCATTATTGATTTACAGCTATCACAAAAAAAATATTATGACAACTATTACAGCAATAATCGAAGACTTAGTTGTTCCTATCATTTTTCAAAACAACTATTTCTGCTTGTTTCCGCCGTTTAGTTGTTCCGATTATTTGCTCGGACAACTATTCCAGCTTGCTTCCGCCGTTTAGTTGTTTCTGTTTTATTTCCGGACAACTATTTCAGCTTACTTCCGCCGTTTAGTTGTTCCTGTTTTACTTCCGGACAACTATTTCAGCTTACTTCCGCCGTTTAGTTGTTCCTGTTTTACTTCCGGACAACTATTTCAGCTTACTTCCGCCGTTTAGTTGTTCCTGTTTTATTTCCGGACAACTATTTCTGCTTGTTTCCGCCGTTTAGTTGTTCCTGTTTTATTTCCAGACAACTATTTCTATCCGAATTATTATCCTATAAGAAAAAACGCAGGAAGGCATCTACCCTCCTGCGTCATAAATTTAGATATTAGTGACCAAGCTTCCCAAAGAAAGCATCTCCCTGATCACTGTCATCTCCGAAGCCGTCTTCAAAGTCGTCCTCATCGAAGTCGTCATCTTCTCCTTCGTCGAACTCTTCATCGAGGTTCTCGTCGTAGTCCCCTTCTTCGAAATCATCTTCATCGAATTCATCCGAGTCCTCATCATCGTCCTCGTCATCATCTTCTTCGAAGTCGTAATCGTCATCCTCTGATCCTTCTTCATCATCAAGATCATCGTAGTCATACTCCGAATCGAAGTATCCTTCTGCTTCAAGCCTGTCTCTTACATCTCTGTCAAAGTCCAGCTCAAAATCATTCGGATTAAGTCCTACGTCCTCCAGCATCGCCCGACGCTCTTCCTCATCGGCCCGCAGAAAATCATCGAAGTCCAGCCCTGAATTGCAAACAGCTTCAACAAGCTCAGCATCTACATAAACAGTAAAGTCTGCGCCATCTCCGTCAAAGCCATCATCTATGTATGGCAGGTCTTCAGGAAAAATAGAAAACATTTTTCCATTTTCATCAAAATCAAGTGGGCCGAAGCCTTTTCCAAGATTAACGTTCATATAACCTCGCAATATAATGAAGTTCGAAAGGACCTCGCTAAGTGATCACCTTAGTCACGCTCTACTATCGCAGCGGCACCCATTCCGCCACCTACGCAGAGAGTAGCAAGTCCCTTCTTGGCATCGCGTCTCTGCATCTCATAAAGAAGAGTTACAAGGATACGGCAGCCTGAGCATCCTACCGGGTGTCCAAGAGCGATTGCTCCACCGTTTACATTGAGCTTACTAAGATCGAAGCCAAGCTCCTTACCAACTGCAACTGACTGAGCTGCGAAAGCTTCGTTAGCCTCGATAAGATCGAAGTCAGAAATCTGGTAGCCGGCCTTAGCCATTGTCTTCTTGGTAGCAGCAACAGGGCCGATACCCATGATGCGGGGCTCAACACCTGCAAGCTCACCTGCAATCCATGTAGCCATGGGCTTGATTCCGAGTTCCTTAGCCTTCTCTTCACTCATAACAACGATAGCTGCAGCACCGTCGTTGATACCTGAAGAGTTAGCTGCTGTAACCATTCCGTCAGGCTTGAATGCAGGACGAAGCTTTGAAATATTTTCCTTTGTAACGCCTGCTCTGGGGCCTTCATCCTTCGCAAACATAACTGTTTCCTTCTTAACCTTAACAGGAACAGGAACGATCTCCTCATCGAACTTGCCATCAGCCTGAGCCTTCTCGCACTTCTGCTGGCTGTTAGCTGCAAACTCATCAAGCTCTTCTCTTGTAAGTCCCCACTGCTCGCAGATATTCTCTGCTGTGATACCCATGTGGAATCCGCCGAATGCATCTGTAAGAGCGTCCTTGATCATTGTATCAATGAGCTCACCGTTATTCATTCTGTAACCGAATCTTGCATTCTGAAGTGCATAAGGTGCACGTGACATGCTCTCTGTACCACCTGCAACGATGATGTCTGCATCACCCATGGAGATAAGCTTTGCTGCAAGGTTTACACAGTGAAGACCTGATCCGCAAAGTACGTTGATCGTTGTTGCAGGAACCTCAACCGGGATACCTGCGTTAACTGCTGCCTGGCGTGCTACATTCTGACCTGTTCCGGCCTGGATAACACAGCCCATATATACTTCATCAACCTGCTCAGGCTTAACTCCTGAGCGCTTAAGTGCTTCCTTGATTACGATAGTACCCAGTTCAGGAGCGGTGATATCCTTAAGTGCTCCACCCATAACACCGATTGGTGTTCTACATGCTCCTGCCAAAACTACTTTTCGTGCCATTACTATTCCTCCTTAATTTGATTAATAAATAATTGTTTATACAAATTATAACACATTCTTTGTAATGACTATGCAATTAGACATCACTTTAGTAATTTTCCTTTTTTAAACACATACTTTATGTTAAGCTCATCATCCACTAAAAGAATATTTGCATAGCAGCCCTCCTTAAGGCTTCCATAATCAGCATCAATTCCAATGGCCTTTGCAGGATTCTCAGTTGCTGCCCTTACAGCTCTCTCTACAGGAATTCCCATATTCTGAACCGCATTCTTCATACAGTTAAAAAGATTGGTTACGGAGCCTGCTATAACATCGGGCTTCTCTGTAAGAGTTGCCTTATTTCCACATACAGTGACCTTCTGTCCTCCAAGCTGATACTCACCGTCCGGAAGCCCTGTGGCCTCCATGCTGTCTGAAATAAGAATCATCTTATCCTGCAAAAAAGCATTAAACGCAAACCTCACCATGGCGGGATGGACATGAATTCCATCTGCTATAAGCTCAGCTTCTGCACTTTTCTCTATGCCTGCAGCTATTGGTCCCGGGAGTCTGTGATTTAATCCAGGCATCGCATTAAACAGATGTGTCAAATGTCTTGCACCTGCATCGAAAGCCTCTATAGCTGTCTCATAATCAGTGCAGGTATGGGCAATTGAGATATTCACCTCATCTGAAAGAGTCTTGATAAACTCCATACTTCCGGATAATTCAGGTGCAATATCCACAAGCTTAATTAAATCTCCGCTGTCCTTCATAAGCCGCTTAAACATCTCTGCATCCGGGAGCTTAAGAAATTCCGGGTTCTGTGCTCCCACCTTGTCAGGGCTGATAAAGGGTCCCTCCATGTTTATTCCCACAAGGTCCGCCTTGTCATCATGCTCACTGTTTTTTTGTGCATACTCCTTTGCAACAGTGACTGCCTTACTTAAGGTCTCCTCACTCATTGTCATGGTAGCGGGACAGATTGCCAGGATGCCGCTTTTTGCTTCATACTCTGCTATCTCCTTAAGACCCTCTGCATCGCCGTCACAAAAATCGTGTCCCACTGCTCCATGAAAATGAATATCCACGAGTCCCGGAATCGCCATTAATCCCGTGCCATCGAAAGTCTCGCTATCCGCGGAGCTGTCTGCAATACGACCGTCCTGAACGCAGATATCCTTTTCCGTAAAAATATGATTTTCTGTAAATACCTTTGCACCTGTAATTTTCATCTTTCGCCTCTATACTCTAACGCGTATATGAGCCTAGCCCATCTATCTCAGATTTTTGAAAAAGCTGCTTCGTCCCCAATGATCGTAAAGTCAGGATGCATCTGAAGAACTGAAGCGGGAACCTCCGGAGTCACTCTTCCAAAAAGTGCGCGCTCTATGATGTCAGCCTTACTTTCACCGTTAACTATCATAAGCACCTTTCTCGCCTGCATGATGGACTTTATTCCCATGGTATAGGCCTGTCTTGGCATCTCCTCATCACCAAAAAACTTCTGGTTTGAATCGATGGTACTCTGGGTCAGATCAACGCAGTGGGTCAAAAGCTCGAAGGCCTCCCCGGGCTCGTTGAAACCTATATGGCCATCAGTACCTATGCCCAGGAGCTGTAAGTCGATTCCTCCTGCTTTTCTTATGATTTCCTCATACTCCTCACAGGCCGCTTCACTGTTTAGGTTACTGCCATCAGGCAGATGTATTTTGTTCTCGGGAATATTTACATGATTAAAGAAATTTTCATGCATGTAGTACCAGTAGCTCTGACTGTGCGTTTTCGGAAGACCTCTGTACTCATCAAGGTTAATTGTTGTAACCTCTGAAAAGTCGATGTCTCCTTTCTTGTACCAGTCAATGAGCTGCTTGTAGGTTCCGACCGGTGTGGCTCCGGTCGCAAGACCAAGCACAGAATCAGGCTTCATGATAACCTGCGCAGATATAATGTTGGCTGCCTTTCTGGACATATCATTATAGTCTTTTGCTCTTATTATTTTCATAACTGGCGTCCCTCCGAATTAACCTTTTTACTGTTCAATCCATAAGTTCCAGTGAGTTTTCATAAGGAAAAAGACAGCTGAAGCCTCTACAACTGTCCTTTACAAACTCCTTATTTCATTTAGCTACGATATCATCAGCATATAGATGCCTTCTTAGCCTCAGAGTATTCCTCAAACATTTTTTTCATGAATTCTTTATCCGAGATAGCTTTTTTCATGTCTACTTCTCTTCCCTGTTCAAGAAGCCAGTTAAGCATATCCATAGCATTTTCGACGCCATCCTCATATTTTTCCTGAGCGATAGTCTTATAGTGAAGCTCTTCATCGTAATCCCACATTTCCATTTCCACTACCTCTTTTCTGCGTTTTTCAAAGAAGTCCTTTAAAATGCCTCGATTTATACATTCATCGATTGCCTTCTCAATAGCATCCTTTATAGGCTCATCGGTATCTTCTGTTTCCATAGGAATCTCTTTTATATATTTTCTCACGATAGCTACAAAAATACTATAATTTTTTAACGTCTCACACGCTGCCATAAGTTCAGGATTATGTCCCTCATTGACATTAATAAGAGTAACTATAAGCTCAAGATCCGGAGATTCTTCATGCTTTTCAAACTGCTCGGATAGTTTATAAACCTTTTTATCCTCCATAGGCTCTGTTCCATTATAGAATACAAAAAATTTGGGCGATGGAATCTTAATAAGCTTCGACCTATATAGGTCATCTTTCTGAGTCATGCTTTTTAAGAGCTTTGCTACATAGAATAAATCCCTTAATGGCATATTGGGACATGGTGTTGACTGGTGCTCAAAAATTCCCAGCTCGTAATTGAAGATAAAGGATACATCATTTTTCACCTTCATAAATGTGCTATCGCCTATGGTATTGATAATCATGTCATCCGGATTATCATAATCTGTACCATTAAGCGCATTGTACAAAGAAAGAAGTACCTTCTTGTCATTAAACAACATCCTGAAGGTAGTATCCTTGTACTTTGGTGTTATTAAGTTGTCTTGTTTCAATTCTTTCTCCTTCTTTTCTCTAGTGTTATTACAATCCAATGTGATTTCATAGGCGAAAAGCCCTGATACGCTACTACGCGTAATAGATTGAATATCTGCTGAGTATCGCAGCCAAAAATTAGAATATCAAAAAGAAATCCGGAAATCTTTAAGATTGTCTTAAGATTCCCGGATTATGAAAGTTTATTTCATTTATTTACTTTTAACCCATTAAGCTTTGCCGAAGCCTTCTTACTCCACTTGGAATACACCTTCTGTTTTCCGACATTCTTATAGGTGCGCATGCGTATATAGAATTTCTTTCCATATTTTATATGTTTGAACTTCTTTGAAGTTGCAGATGCTTTACTAATTAAAATCGAACCCGTTCTATTCTTAAATTTCTTATTATCACTGTACTGGATTTCATAACCGTCAATCCCGGATTTAACCTTTTTCCACTTGAGCTTTAGTGATGATCTGCCTGTGGTCACATCCTTGATCTTTGTCTTTTTCATGTAGGGATCAACAGGTACAGTGCAGTAAATTTCCCGGCGGCAGCTTCGTCAGTCCAATTTTCCCGAAATAAACTGTGAATTTGTCAGGAAGTTCTCAATAAAAATCCCGCCTCAGATTTGAGGCGGGTAACATATTTAAAGCTTCCAGATATCTCTGTTGTACTCTTCGATTGTTCTGTCGGATGAGAAGAATCCAGCCTTAGCGATGTTTGTAAGCATCATCTTCTTCCACTTGTCGCGGTTCTCATAATCAGCGAAGATGAGATCCTTTTCACGGATATAATCCTCAAGGTCGATCAGTGTCATGAACCAGTCCTTATTAAGGAGCTCGTCCTGAAGACGCTTAAGGTTAGTCTTATGTCCAACTGCAAGGCACTGCTTGGATGTGATGAAATCTACAGCCTCCTTGATAACCTTGCTCTTCTTATAGTAATCCTTAGAAACGTAGTCAGCCTTCTTGTAGTGAGCGATAACTTCATCAGCACTGATACCGAAGATGTAGATGTTATCATCGCCAACAAGGTTGTGAATCTCTACGTTAGCACCGTCATCTGTACCAAGAGTAACTGCACCGTTAAGCATGAACTTCATGTTACTTGTTCCTGAAGCCTCCTTGGAAGCAAGTGAGATCTGCTCTGAAACATCACATGCAGGGATAAGCTTCTCAGCGTAAGTAACGTTGTAGTTCTCTACCATGATAACCTTCATGTAAGGTGATACATCGGGATCGTTCTTAACAATCTCCTGGAGGCAAAGAAGCAGGTGAATAATATCCTGAGCGATTACATACGCAGGAGCTGCCTTTGCACCAAAGATAAATGTAAGAGGACGAACAGGCTTCTTACCACCCTTGATCTCAAGGTATTTGTGGATGATATAAAGAGCATTCATCTGCTGACGCTTGTACTCGTGAAGTCTCTTAACCTGGATATCGAAGATAGAGTTAGGATCTACTTCAACACCCTCGTGCTTCTTGAGATATGCAGCGAGCTCTTTCTTCTTCTGCATCTTGATGTCTTCAATCTTATCAAGAACAGCCTGATCGTTCACATACTTAAGGAGATCCTCAAGCTTATCTGCATCCTTCTTGAAGCCATCACCAATAGTCTCAGAGAGGAACTCTGTGAGAGGATGGTTACAGGACATAAGCCATCTTCTGAAGGTTACGCCGTTTGTCTTGTTGTTGAACTTTTCAGGATAAAGCTTATAAAAATCATTAAGCTCTGTATCTTTAAGAATATCTGTGTGGATAGCTGCAACACCATTTACAGAGAATCCATAGTGGATGTCGATAAATGCCATGTGCACCTTCTTATCCTTATCAATGATCTGAACTGCAGGATCCTTAACCTTAGCACGGATTCTCTTATCAAGCTCCTTAATATAAGGAACAAGCTGAGGTACAACCTTCTCAAGATACTTAAGAGGCCATGTCTCAAGTGCCTCTGCTAGGATTGTGTGGTTAGTGTATGCGCAGGTCTTGGATACAACATCTATAGCCTCGTCCATTGTGAATGCCTTATCCTCAACGAGGATTCTGATAAGCTCAGGGATGATCATTGTCGGGTGTGTATCATTGATCTGGATTACTGCGTGCTTATTGAGCTCGCGAAGGTCATACTGACGCTCCTTCTGCTCTCTTAAGATAAGCTGTGCAGCGTTACTTACAAGGAAATACTCCTGGTAAATTCTAAGAAGATTACCAGCCTCATCTGAATCATCGGGATAGAGGAAAAGTGTAAGGTTCTTAGCGATCTCTTCCTTATCAAATGTGATGCCCTTCTTAACAAGGCTCTCGTCAATAGTCTCAATATCGAAAAGTCTGAGCTTGTTAACACCAGTGTCATAACCAACAACGTTCATGTTGTAAAGTCTTGAAACTACCTTCTTCTTACCAAATGCTACCTCGAAAGTAGTATCTGTCTTCTCAAGCCATGACTCGTTCTCGATCCATGAATCCTTCTCAGCTGTCTGAAGGTTGTCCTTAAACACCTGACGGAAAAGTCCAAAGTGATAGTTAAGTCCGATACCCTCTCCTGCAAGACCAAGTGTAGCGATTGAATCAAGGAAGCAAGCTGCAAGTCTTCCAAGACCACCGTTACCAAGTGAAGGCTCCGGCTCACACTCTTCAATCTCAGCGAGGTGCTTACCGTTCTTCTCCAAAATCTCATTTACCTTATCATAAACTCTGAGGTTGATAAGGTTGTTAGAAAGGAGCTTACCGATAAGGAACTCCATTGAGATGTAATAAATCTTCTTCTCTCCACCCTCAATCTGGGCAACATCCATAAGGCGGTTAGCATAATCAAGAAGAACTACATATGTCTCTCTGTTGCTAAGATCCTTGATCTCCTTGCCAAATTTCTCTTTAGATATAGTAAGGAGTGCTTCCTCCATGTTTGTTACCAGTACATCCTGCTGTAAATTAGTGTGCTGACTCATTCCATCCTTCCTTTCAAAAAATGTAAAAACTTAGGTTCTGCCAATTTCGCAGAAAACGTTTTCTCATGAACTGCATATATCATAACACATGAAAACGTTTTCCGCAATATTAAAATTTTCTGAAGTTTTCTGCTGCAGACTCGGAAGCATAGCATGAGTATTTTACAGGTATGAACCTGTTGCAGACTCGGAAGCATAGCATAAATGTTTTACAGGTATGAACCTGTTGCAGACTCGGAAGCATAGCTTCCTCGTTGTAGGGCTATCGCCCTATGTAAAAAATAAGAAGCCCAAGATATTGTGCAAGCACAATCTTGAGCTTCTTATTTTTCACGCACTGCAACAGGTTTAACAGATGATGTCCTCATATTTCATTCTAACTAACGTGTGAGGCAATCGCACCTTTCTTCCGGATGATCCGTTGAGTAATCTGTTCAGTTCTCTTACACTCTCGGCTGCAACCTCTGCGAAGTTCTGCTTAACTGTGTTCATCTGTTTTCCGACGTAGCCCATAAGGATGATTCCATCAAAACCGCAGACGGGACGGAAAATATCCATATCCATAAGAGCCTTCATGGCTCCGATAGCCATAAGATCTGATCCGCAGACTACTATTTCCTTATTCTTAGCATAGCGAAGCGCTATGTTTCTTGCCTTTAATTCTGAGAAATCTCCGTTCCTTATAAAGAGCTTGAGCTTCATCCTTCTGGAGAGATCTTCCATGGCTCTTATCTTTTCCTCTGTAACATAGCTGTTTCTCATACCGGCTATGTAGAGTATCTTATTTCCTGTGTTTTCCTTGATGGTCTTCTCAGCCACATCGATCTGGGCCTGATAGTGGTCGATGCCCACAACAGATGTGCTTTCATTTAAGATATTGCCATCAACTACAACTATCTTGAAGTTCTGCGATGAGATAAGCTGATGCAGAACCTTATCGTCATTGTTCATTCCGAAGATTACGATTCCGCTTATGTTCTGTGATGCGAAGTATCTTGTCATCTCTTCAACACTCATATGCTCTATCATGGAATAGAAAACGGTAATGCAGTCCAGCTGCTTTTCCTGTGCCATGCCAAGGGCTCCCGAAATGTACTGCATGTCGATCTCGTCGATGGCCTGAGTTTTCATATTGAGTTTAAGAAGAAGCGCGATCCTTCCTGAACGCTTGGAGGAAAGAGCTGCTGCCACCTGGTTAGGCACAAAGTTAAGGCGCTCAACCGCCTCCATAACCTTCTTCTTCGTTGCTTCACTTACATTTGGATAATTATTTAAGACCTTTGAAACTGTTGAAATGGCAACCCCTGCTTCCTTTGCCACATCCCTGATAGATACCATCTTTACCGCCTCACAAATACTTTTTTCTTTGGATAGTATAACACAAATTTAAATAAATAGGACCCGGATATTACTCCGGGTCTTAGGGATAATTTATGCTGTTTCCTTAGCTGCAGCTACCTGATTCACATAATAGGTATAAAGTGACTGGTAAGTAGCATCATTATAATGAAGTCCGTCGCCAGTTGAGAATCCGTTGTTCTGAAGGAATGAATAACCATCAAGCCATCCAACCCTGCTATCAAGGCCTTTTCTCATAGCGGCATTGAAGCTCTCTATATCAGTGTTGGTGATCGTAGGATAATTACCTACGGGAGTAACAGCAGCGTAGTAAACTGTAGCACCTGCTGAAATCCATGTATCAATCTTCTTATTAATAAGATTGATATACTTATCTGCATTGTAGAGATCGTTCACACCATAATTGATGATGATCACGCTTCCGTCTCCCACATTTGCATCGATCTGTGGAACAGCTTCATTTGAGAAAAATGAATAGCCCTCTCCAACCTTGGCGATCCACTGGTACTCACCCTTTTTAACGGCACGGCTCATCTGAACTGTACGTGAATCACCTGCGAAAATATATTCAACACCGGGCTCCTTCTCCTGAAGGTAGTCCATTTTGATATATCCTACTTCATCCTTGAAGGATACCTGATACCAGCCATTATCTGTCTGACCAAGTACTGTCATCTTGGTATCTCTCTTAATTACTCCAAGTCTCTCGAACTCTGTTCCTGCGCCGCTTCTTACATTGACACGCTCATTGGAATAGAAGCTCTTAGCGGTTTCATAAACGGTTATTTTATAGTCGGTTGTGGTGGAATCGTCTTTTAATAGATTGTCAGCTTTGTAGGTATCCTCACTTGAAGTGGTAGGCTTGCTGACAGTCTTTGTCACCTTGGCAGTCTGAGCCTTAGAAACATCTGCGCCGGCTTTATTCTCTACCTTGACCATCTCGACATCCGATTTAGCCATAGCTGTCGTCTGATTGTCCAGTATTTGCACAGTATACGCTGTGATCAGTACAATCATAAGGAGAATTGATATAGCCAGAACTATTCTTATTAATTGCTTATGTTTTCTATTTCTTGTCTTCCTGCGACCTGTTCTATTCATAAAAATATTAGTTACTCCGTGATTCCTATGCCAAACAAGTTTATAAGGTTACAAAGATAAATGAAAATCTGAAAGAAGGGAGCCTGTTATGCTCCCTCATAGTTCGGAATATTAACCCATTTTTACGCATTCGTCAAGTTTTTGTTACGAAAATATTACTTATTTTTGTGGAATATACCGTGAATAATCAGGAAAATAAGCCATAAAATGCCCCAAATTATCCAGCCAATTGCGCCTCCAAGCGTGTTTGTCACCACATCATCAAGCTCAGCAAAGCCAAGCTTAAAGATAAACTGCGTCTGTTCAATGAAGCAGGACATCACCGCACAGCTAAAAATGCACACGAAAGGATTCCTGAACGTTTTAAATGCTGAGGGAAGCAGTATCCCCATCGGAATAAACATAATGATGTTTTCTATGAAAAGTGCTTTTCTGCGGGTCGTTATGCCCCATGAGGACCACAGATGAAGATTAACTCCATCGTACTGCCCCACCTCTCTGCTCATAAACACTATAAAAAGAATGGCTGTCAGATATATAAGCAATGCAAATACAGATATTGCATGCCATGCACTGAGCTTCCTCTCTCTTTTCGTAATCTTACAAAAAATTACATATAGCAGATAGAGTACTCCGTAAACCAGAGCTATTCCAACGCCAATATGTATATATTTGGTCATGCCCTGAATATCAGACATAATCAGTCTGATCAGGGCCTCATTATCCTGTAAAAAATTTGATATCATGTCTATTTACTAACGGCCTCTCTGGCGTAAACAACGCACTGTACAATGTTAGAGCGCTGTTCTCTTGTAAGGATATAGCTTACGCCAAAGCTCCTGGTTGCTCCTGAATAAAAGTCTGTAATTGAATCCTTGCCAACTGCTATGGCATTGCCTCTGCGATCGAGAGCCACAACTGTTACAGGGATATAATCCACATTTTTATCTGTGGAATTGGATACGTCAGCCGATAAGGTGAAATATCCGCTGGTGTTACTTCCATACATAATGTTGGAAATATCAAAGTCTGAACGAGGATCATTGGCGCATTTTTTGACGTCAAGATTAGGCATGATAAAGTACTCATGCACTCTGTAAAGAGAAAGTCCGGGATAATTAACCTTTTCTTTCTTCTTCTCCTCTTCAGTTCCTACTACTGAATTGATGATTTCCTGAGGGGAAGTGGCATCACCGGATGAAACCTCTTCTCCTTCTGCAGGCGCCTCACCCTCTGTGGGTGCTTTTTCAGTATCAGCACTTTTCTCTGCGCTGCTGTCAGCTTCGCCCTCTGCAGGCTTTGAAGCTTCTTCTCCACTCTCATCCGAAGGCAGAAGCTCTGTACCACCGCTCTGCTCTCCGGCTTCACTTGTAGAGGTCTTGCCATTTTCTTTGGCAGCCGCCATAAGTACGGGCTCCTCCACCTTTATTGATGAAGTGGTAAGTCCCTCTTCCTCAAGTGCCTTTTCAAGCTCTTCTATATCTATTGAATTTACATCTTCGCCGTCAAAATTGCCTTCTACGCTGTTCGCCTCGCCGGGATTTGGTGTGTCGCCTGAGAGATCGCCCTCTTCTATGGTCACACTGTCCTCTCGGGTCTTGATCTGTCCGTAGGGCACGTAGAAATATCCCTTTTCACCGGGTGCTATTACATCCGGCACTGCGCGGACATAGTCATAGGAATCAACTACCTCAAGGTTTCTGTCCTCAATATCGAAAACTGATTCTGTACCGAGATACAGATTACTTTTTCCTATATTCTCTATTGTAACTACCGCATGAAAACCGGAATACAAGCCGTCATCCTCATATACGAAATTAGTTCCTGTTATGCGATAATCGATGTTCTCAGATGCGTCGCCGCCGACTACCAATGCACCGCTGCCGCCATAGCCGCTCTGTTCTGTGTTATATTTAAAAATCCAATTGCCGTCGCTGTCGTAATATTCAGAGTTATCAAGCGCCTCTTCTTCAGATGGCGCCTCATTCACCTGCTCAGCGGGAAGCGGATTATTCTTTCTATACATATAATATGCACCGAATATAAAGCCGCCCAGCAACGTCACTATCAGTGCAAATGTTGTAAACGCATACTTCATAATGTTCCCCTCATTAAAACGTTTTACAGTATAAGAGTAACAAACATCTTTAGTGGTTTCAATGATGCATTATACTGCCTTTTTACATTTCACAAATAAATCACAAACCCGACACTTTTCCTTACGATTTTGGTCCTAATATAAGACCATAAGATAAAGGAATGTAATTCTCTTATCTCCCTCATAGAAAACTTTTCGTGACAAGTACTGCCGGGTATCGTGACAATACCCGGCAGTATCATGTTTACAGGTCATCAAAGTAATTTCTTATTACCGTGTTCGCATTCGGACTGGGAATCTTAATCTCCCACTTTTCATCATTATAATTTCTCATCTCTCCCGAGATGCGCTCAGTCTTTTTGCCATGATCTTTATTCTGGTTATTGTTCTGATCGTTTGAACCAGAGTTATTATTCTGGTCATTATTTGAGTCAGATGCCGGAGGTGTTCCGGGACAGCCCGGTCCTTTAAATCGCTCCAGACAAAGATTTTCCGGAATTATGGTCACATCACCTTCTGTGGTATATATAACCTTTCCTTCCTCATGATCCTCCAAAAAGTCCATGTGCATGGCTCTCTTGGAATTATCCTTGGCCTTTGCTGCGCTGGTTCCGGCCTTATTCTGGTCCTTTCGAAGTCTTGCATCTACATCAGACTGGGTCAGGCTTCTGAAGTCCAGTCCGCTCTGCTGATAAACCTTGGCTGCGAGATTTTTATCCCTGTACAGCTCTGCAAGTACGAAGCCCCTTATGGCATCTGCCGTAATCTCCTCCGTTACGATCTTACAGTCGTTCTGGCTCTCGCCATTTAGATAAAAATCGGCTGCCTGTCCTGCCAGCATTATGAGCGTTTTGCTCTCACCTGTTCTAAGGCTTGTAAGCTTGCAGTGAAGACTTCCCTCTAAAAGGCAAACCCTTGTATGTCTGGAATCAATCACCTCAACCTGTGCACATGTGCCCTTTATTGTCATGTTCATATTTGAGGTTCTTATATTGAAGGTTTCCGTTTCTGTAAGCGGAGAAGTTACGTTGAAAAACAGATTGCCGGAGTTAAGGAGAACGGCATATCTGGTGTCTCTCTTTCTAACCTCTGCCTTGGTCAAGGCGTCCAGCTTTATGGTTTTCGTGCTGTCAAGACTTACATAAGCGTAGCTCCTTGAGGCTGTGGCAATGGTGCTTCCGTTTGAAAGTCTCATCTTGGATGTGACTTTATCCTTCTTACCGTTGTTACCTGTGACACTTATGGTTCCACTGCCACCCGTTAGTCGCATGGCATTTTCAGTCTCAGTCTTTGTTTCAGCAACGATGGTATCCCCTGAAAAGCTGACTATCATTAAAAACACAGCAATGCATGCGAGCAGTCTTCTGCCCACACGCATTGCCTTGTAAATCTGATAATCGTATACTCCCCTCATAGCGCCACCTTTCTCAAACGCTCTGAATATATATCATGCAATGCTGAAAATCCCCGACAGTCATTGCAATTCTATCATCATAAATAATTATACGATATCCTGATAATGTTATGTATAAAATAAATGTAATATTTTTATTAAGTGTGCTAAGCCCTGTAGGGCTCGCAAATGATTTTGTAGCTCTGTTCCCTGGCTCTAGCAATTTCCGGTATAAACATACTTAAGATTTTCTCGTGCCACATCAGCCAGGTGGTAGATGAGACCAACATTCGTGGCATCCCTGTCTGTCAGATGGAATCTTGGGAAAAATCTTGAAATATGAAGAGGGATTTCCTGTCCTATATTTTTGCCATCAGATCCTTTTAATGATGCGATCCAGCCTGAAAGCTCCCGCATTTCCTCATCGGAATCATTTTCGCCTGGAATGATCAGAGTTGTCAGCTCAATGTGGCAGTGCTTTGACGCTTCCTCGATGAATTCCATCACCATCTGTCTGTTGCCCTTGATGAAATCCTCGTAATAGGAATCCGTAAAGCTCTTTAAATCTATATTCATGGCGTCGATGTAGGGAATGATCTCCTCAAGCACTTCAAGACTCGCCATGCCATTAGATACAAGAACGTTCACCATTCCATTTTCATGGACAAGCTTCGCAGCATCCCTTACATACTCGTACCCCACAAGAGGCTCGTTATAGGTAAAGGCAACTCCCACATTACCCCGACCGCGATAGCTAAGTGCAAGCTCAGAAAGCGCCTCCGGAGGCAGATACTCTGCCCTGTCATTAAAGCTATACGCCTCATCCGACCAGGATATCTCATAGTTCTGGCAAAACGGACAGCGCAGGTTACAGCCAAAGGAGCCAACCGAAATGATCTTGCTTCCCGGCATAAATCTAGCCAGGGGCTTCTTCTCAATAGGATCAAGTGCTATGCTGGTGATTTTCCCATAGTTAACAGGAACCACCACTCCGTCTGCAGCAGTTCTCACCTTGCAAAAACCAAGCCCGCCCTCTTCAATTTCGCAGTGTCTGTAGCACACCTTACATTTAGCCATACATATAGCCTCATTTTCTTTCCATCTTTAAACATTATTGCTGCCGTTTTCCGATAGAGATTTCTTCAGAGACATTTTAATCATTCTTCACATATATCTGACATGATCTCATTGTCTCAAGCGCCGCGCCATGCTTATCAGGTGTTACACCCGCACAGCAGGATGCATCTACGCTTATTGACACCTCAGGCATTGTAGCCTTGAGCATAAGTGCATTGGAAACCACGCAAATGTCTGTGCAAAGTCCGACAAGTTCAATCTCAATATCTTCCTTATCTGCAATGTCCTTAATCATACGGGCAAGCTTTGTGCTTCCGAAGGTAGGCTTATCAACTATGGTTGTTCCTTCTGAAAGAGGCCTGATATTTGCATCAATCTCCCAGCCTTCAGTTCCTTCTATACAGTGCTCCACCGGAAGATTCTTACCTTCCTGGGTCTGCATGTAATTTGCCTGATGAGTATCTCTTGTAAAGAAAACATCCTTTTTATCATAGGATTTGATCTTCTCAATAACGTTTGGAATTATGCTTACTGCTTCCTTTGTTCCAAGTGCCCCATCAACAAAATCCTTCTGCATGTCGATAACTACAAGTAATTTTCTCATTTTTTCATACTTCCTTCCGCTGTGTTTATTTCTTCATTTTAAATGTAGCCTTTTTCATTCCGGCTTTTTTAACCTTCTTAACAAGCTTATCGTAAGCCTTTTTATCCTTGGCCTTAATTGTACATTTAGCCTTTGAGGATATTTTTTTGAATGCGTTCTTATTGACCTTTTTAAGTGTAGAAGCCTTCAGCTTTATGTTTTTGAGATTGCTGTCCCCTGAAAAAGCTCCCGATCCAATTGTTTCGATTTCTGATTTTGAGAGGTCAACCTTTTTCAAGGTTTTAATCTTCTTAAAGGCATCGCTTCCTATAGAAGATACTCTGTATTCTCTCCCTGAAATCGTCACATATTTAGGCGCAGTATATGATGCAATATCCCCTGTGCATCCGCTTACCTCTGCGTCATTTCCATTTATAACATATATTACATTGCCTATTATACAGGATTTTCCGTCATCTAAAAGCTTATCTGCTGTTTGATTCTCAGGCTGTTTTTCTTCTGTATCCTTGCTTTCCTCCCAGACATTTTCTGAACCACCTTCTCCTTCTGATGGATTCTGAGGCTCTATGTCACTTGCCTTTTTCCTTATATAAAACGACCTGGTAGTAGTTCCTGTAAAATTCCCTTTTCCTGTGATAGTAGCTTTCGCAGTTCCTGGATTGGTGTTATTACTATATGAAACAGTATAGTCCGTGCCCTGCTTTAAGGTCTTACCGGCGTATGTGATTTTTATGTTTGGTGTTATCGGTTTTCCGGTGTATTCATAGTCGTACTTATCAAGATTTATTGAGGTATAACCGATTCTGCATGCAGTTACTGTAAGCGGCATGCTCAAGGTTTTTCCAAGGGCTGACTTGGTAGTAATACTAGTAGTTCCAATCTTATTAGCAGTAAGCTTGTTACCGGACACAGCAGCAATCTTACTATTTGTCACTGTCCAATTTGTTGGTCTCCTTGTTGCTATCGGAGGCTCTAACGGTTCAATAGGAAAATCAATGTCTAAGCCTTCTGTTGTTGTTTCAGCAGTTATATACTCGGTTATTTCCCCAAGATCAAAGGTCTCGCCATACATTATTTCAATGCTGTCCCAATCGTCAGCGTCACGAAGATATGAATGCAGAAAGCCATTCAATACCTCAATTGAAAGCGTCTTATAATCGTTTACAGCATTCGTTTTTGAAGCATTAGAATTTGAATGTCCAAATTCCTGTACCCAGAAATGATGTCCGTTTCTTACAACATGAGCTATTCCAATAGAAGTATACCCTGAATTAAGCATGTTTCTTCTGTGCCCCTGACCAGAGTACGGTTCATTTTCCTCCATCCACTGTTCATAAGCTTCCTGGGCACCTGAAGCCCTACTTATGCCATATATATTCTCTCCATTAGTCTTTGTTCCGCTATAAGTATATGTATAGTAAGAGGTGTTATTAGGTCTTTTATGATCCAAATCTGCTCTGACAGATATTTCCATCGCTCTCTGCATTGCGATTATTTCCAAATTATAATCCCACTGTAACGCATTAAGCTTACCAAGAGACTTCTTATTATTGCTGGTATCACGAATCCAGGCCTTGCCTCCTGTACGATAAGCATTTATGGTCGAAAGCATACTCCTTGCCGATGTCTGATCATACTTACCCGTGACATTGTAAGTAGTCGTACCCGCAGCGTGGGTGTCAACCTTAACACCACACAGCATTACAAGCGAAAAAAGCGAAACGATAACAGTTCTTTTAAATTTTCCTTTTCCCCACTTCAAAACTTTTCCTCCCCGGTTCAATCACCTGAATAAATACTTATACTTCCTCATCTGTTCATACTATCTCTCAATCCTTATCCAAAAATCATCCTCTGCCATACGTCCATCTGTCTTCTCAATTATCATGAGAGGATCATAAAACGGAATATCCAATTCCCTTAGCATAAGCTTCATCTTGTCACGTTCTTCCGGAAAACATCTAGACCTCAGAAATTCTTCATAGTCCGTAAACGTCGGGTGCTCATTTCTTCCAAACGCCCGAAATACCAGATTGTCAGTGTAATTCTTTATCTCTATTCTCTGATTAATCATGTCCACATCTATAATGGTGCACACGGTATTCAGATAGTAATACCACAACCTCATCGGATACTTCTTCTCAGGCAGCGCAAGCTCATCCGCAATCTCCGGATGGCGCAACACTATCTGGGCCAAAAGTGTCACCGGGCCGGTTATCTCTTTATCTGACATCTCCCATCGTTCCACAGTTGGTTTCGACACATTACAAAAAAGAGCAAACTCCTTCTGCGTCATCTTGAGCTTTGCCCTGAGAATTTTTATATCCTCTGCTTTTATTGAATTTGGAGTTACATAATTTATTGTTTTCATAATATAATTAAACCATCAAAATAATGGTGTGTAAAGCTATTTTTACCATTATTTTGATGGTTTAGTATCCATTATGTTTTGCTGGAATGGAATTGCATCGGGATATAGGCACTTTTATTTCTTTAATTTATATTTCATTTGACGCTCGTCAAATGAAGCTGATATACTATGCATATATATTTGACGTACGTCAAATACAGATCATGAGGTGATACTATGGCTACAATCATCAAAGAAAAACAGAATCTCACATATCTTCAGTGGTCTCATGTAAGGAGTTCAAGCGGCACAGCAGGTACTTTCCTTAAGGCCACCTCTACTCTTGATGGTGAAAAAAAATACTATAAGCTGTCCAATTTTGATTCCGTAAAAAGCGTCATCGGATATGAATGTGTAAATGAAATTATAGTGGATAGGTTGCTTGATATATTTGGCGTGGAGCATCTGCCATATGAACTCATCAATGCTGATATAGAAATTGAAGACAGCATTTTTAACACATATCTCTGTGCTTCTACAGATTTCAAAAAAGCAGGAGAAAGCAAAATAGCTTTAGATGATTACTACAGAACAAACTGCGAACCAGGAGAATCCCATTATGATTTCTGCGTTCGTCAGGGATGGAAAAATTATATCGACACCATGATAGCCATCGATTTTATTATTCTGAATAGAGACAGACACGGAGCAAATATTGAAATCATAAGAAATTCCCGTGCGCACACACTTAGAATAGCTCCTTTATTTGACCATGGTGTGTCACTTCTTTATTCTTGTTACACGCAGGATGATTTAGAAAGCTTTGATATATTAGCAGATAAGTCATGCAACAATTTTATAGGCAGCTTTTCATGCCTTGATAATCTCTCGCTGCTGGACCCTAAGCATAAACCACTGCGACACAAACTCCATGCATCAGATAAAGATATTATTTTCGGCGATCTTCATGACATCATATCAGAAACCCGTATTGATAAGACCTGGAACATGATTTTTGAAAGGTACAAAATATATGAAAATCTTTGAAATCAATGACGAAGCAGAGAAACTATTTATAGGAATTCTTTTGTACTACGAAAAAGGCAAGACCTGCATTATAGAACTGAGTGACGAGTTGGATGAATGGACAGCACCACTTCTTCTGACAAGCTTTGTCAAAAAGGGAATATACACCATCCCCAGAGACATCAGTCTTTTATGGGTACAGGAAAGAGTAATCCCAAGTGGCCGCCAAAACATAGGATCAATCCTGACTCATCATAAACTCAAGTCCTATGATGAGATGAAATTATTGGAACTTGCCGATGGTCGCTGTTCTCAGGACGCTTTATACATAAAAAAAATCGAATCTATTCCTGACTATGTACGCCAAAGACAACTCAAAAACCTGATAGACATCGTGGCCTTAGAAGGCTATCATCTCTTATGCTTTTTTACTGATATGACTATTAAAAAAGTGGACCTAAAATCATTTACCGGTAATAGCAAAATTGAAAAAATCCTTACAAACGAACGATTATTCAACTCCTGCAAGCTTGGTACCGGTGGATATTATGCCACCTTCAATGATTCCATTGATATTCCTGCATGGAAGCTGTATGAAAAAGGATTGGATATTCCACTACAATACAAGGATTTTATCTCTTTTGTACAGAAAAACCTTTACGACACCAGCGATTCATGTGCCGAGCTTAAATGCTCTCGCCAAAACATTACTTATTTAAATAAGCAGAACCTTCTAACTCCAATTAAAGAAAATGTAAAAGGAAACCTATATCTCAAAGGAGATGTAATTAAGAGCAGATGGTAAGTCAACCATCTGCTCTTATCTTATAGAATAGCCATTAAATTGTACTCTTCGGTCCCAAACCAATAATCTCTATCTCATCTTCAGTCACTCTGCAAGTGTAGAAAATCACCTTAACCCCTGCTGCCACTGCTTCATGAAAAGCGACTGTAAATTCAGGATCCGTCTCTGCATTAGGTCTCACCTCAGATATTCCTTCGCCCTGAATCACGAAAGCCACAGCTGTTTTGTAGCCTTCCTTTATCGCACCTGCAAGCTCTCGCAAATGTTTTGCTCCGCGCTCAGTCGGAGCATCCGGGAAATACCCAACGCCATCTTTAAAAAGTGTACACCCCTTCACCTCCATCAGAAACTTCTCGTCATCTTTTTCCATATAAAAATCGATGCGGGAATCTCCAAATTTATACTCAGGCTTTACAAGATCATACTCACCACTCTTAAGGAGCCACTCTCGAACAACCGCATTAGGCGCTTGTGAATCAATATTTATTATACGTCCGTCATTCTCAATCGCCACCAGATCATAGGGCGTCTTCCTCTCAGGATTAGCAGCCTTCTCAAGGTAAACCTTGCATCCTGAAATCAGCAGCTCTTTGCATCTGCCGGTATTTTTCACATGAACTGAGAGCTCCTTACCATCAAGCTTAACCTTAGCAATGAAGCGGTTGGGGCGGGATATGAAAATTGCAGGTGTAATAGTGGTGTATTTCAATGTTTAACGTCCTTTGCGTAAGTTTAGAGCATCAAAATAAAATTGTCCAAACCATATTGTTCCACTATTTCCTTGATTCTTGCAAGCAAAATCAAAAATCAAGAAATCTTCAAAAGCCTGGATCTGATTGCTCCCACAGTCCTATCGTGAGCCTTGGCTATCTCATCTATTCCAACTCCCATAGCCCACTCGTCCCTGAGCTCATCATCCTCAGCGTCATTCCAATCAATATATGTCTTTGCGTTGACCTGTCTTAACCTGTCAACGTTAGGATAATTCCTGATAGCAATACCCTCGTAGAAATCAAATACAACCTTCGTAGTTCTGAGAGTCTGATCATACATATAAAGATCCGTACCAGCTTCGTAGCATGTCTTGATAAGGTTGACTCTTTCCATGTATTCGGGCACTTCGTCCTTCTTTATACGAGCCTTCAAAATCACATTTGCCAGCAACAACTCATCCCAAAGTGACGAATTAAATGCGAAGCGATCTTCGCCTCTCTTCACTCCCCACTCAGATATAAACTGCGATCTGTACTCTTCCGCTATCTTCGGTGGCTGACGGTAAAAATCTCCCACAAGAATTATCTGCTTATCGGCATGGTCGTATGAAGATGCCAGCTCTTTTAAATTAGATATAAACTGCAGCGTCCTGATAGCATACTCAAACATATCGACTCTGCAGCTGTTTATATCATCAATAATAATTATGTCTGCCTGGTCGAGTCTTTGACTGGGATCAACATTATATTCGCCCACCCTCAGAATCCTGTCAGGCATCTCAAATATTTTTTGAAGGTCCTCTTCTCCATTGCGCTCCGCAGCTTCCCCGGTAGGCGCACAAAGAATAACGTTTTTATTTTTCTTTCCTTTTATAAACTCATTTATTAAAAAAGACTTACCGGTACCTGCTGTCCCGGACAAAAACACATTCAGTCCGGAATTCAGAACCTGCATTGCCCTCTGCTGATCATGTGTTAATACATTTAAACCATCCCTCATAAGCGACCCCCTACTTTCGTTATGATGAAATACGCGTGACTGTATAAGCTGAATAATCTATCTATATTATATAAATTTTCCCACGAAAAAGCATCTCCACATTTGATTTTATGTGAAGATGCTCTATATTCTGACAATTAACTATTCACTTTTATCCTATACAGATCACCTTTCCATTCTCATCATAGCCGACCTGGAAATTCAATCCATCAGCACATGAGGCACATTTTGAAAGCTCCTCCCAATCGACAATTGGTATATCATGAAAATCATTATAATTATCTTCACAGGTAACAAGAGCAACATTATTACCATCCTTGTCCTTAATAATCATGTTAGTGGAGCCCTCAATAGAAGAGATAAAGCAGCCAACATAATTATGAATACTGTTATCTATCGGAACATTGTCATAATCTGCAACTGCATCTGCTTCATCTCCGCCTATGTCTATGTCACTATAAAAATCCTTAAAATCACCCACATTACCTTCCGCGGATACCATTGCAGTATTATCAGTTATATTAACCCATGCGACATAATCTTTCTCCGGATTATAAACATTGATACTGAAGCCATATCCATCATTTATCGTATAACTGATTTTAATTTGAATGCTCTCATTCTCCGCAACGGTCATTTTGAAAACAGTATTCTGCTCATCATATGAAGGAAAATCATTTTTCACACTTGATTCATGAAGGTGTAATGTCCAGTGAACATCCTTATCAAATCCCGCATCCATCTTGGCCGCAGCAATTCCATTGATTGCGTCTACCTGCATTTCCTTAGCTACAGTCTCATCAAATGAGTCCTTATTATCAATACTTAAATTGCAACCGGAAAGAGTCTCTTCAATCTTAGTATCCAGCCCCTGAATATATGCGTCACCTTCAGCCTTTGCAGCTTCAAGATTCTTTTGTAGCTCATCCATATCTACTGCAGAATCAGTTTCGGAATCCCCTTCAGCTTCACTTTTTCCATCTACACCATTTTCATCTACATCTTTTTCATCTTCACTCTCTTCTTCTAACACGTCAGAAGATTCCTCTACAATTTCCTCTGGAACTATAACTTCTTTTTCCTTTCCGCAGCCCACAGTAAAAAGTGAAATCCCCATGGTCAAGCATAGTAAAACTACTAATCCTTTTTTCATACTCTCTGTCTCTCCTTTATTATTGTTCCCCCTAATGTGCTCAAAATCTCGTTGAGCACATTACTATATTACATGTTTCCGTAATGAGAAAAAAGGGCTACCCATAATAAAGAATTGATTCTATCCCTTTGGCCGCCTATTAAAAGAGCCGGCAAAACTGCCGGCTGCAACTCATTTAAGAAAAATGATTTAGTTATTTAATACTTTTTCTGCTTCTTCCAAAGCCTCTTGGTCAGTCATTCCAGGATTAGTTTTCAGAAAGAAAGCCTTCAATTTTTGAATATCATCAGCACTTTGCTTAGACATTCCTTGTTCTATTCCCTGTTCTATTCCTGTACGAATCAGTTCCTTCGTCTCGTAATCAAGTACCTGTCCACCCATAATTCTCTCGGCCTCCTCTTTTACGATTTTTCGCTGCGCCGTTAGTGCAGCAATTACTTTCTTCGACAACATTATAATAGAATGATGAGTCAAAACATCAATCTGTCCGCTTTCTAGCTTTTCACGAAGCTTATCATAAATCTCCCGGTAACGCTTGCTAAAATTTACAAGGAAAGTCTCATCCTGTGACTCTATTTTATCAAAGTCGCTTTCGAAGTTAAACAGATAAAACGGAATACAAAGACCTTTCATTCTTCATATACATTCATTAGTGTTTTTTATCCTTCATGCCTTTGGTGTCCCTCTTCAGATGCATACGAATTCTTCACCCTTCACATTCTTCCTTGTCCAGGTCTTCACCGCCTGCTCCTTTAAGAACTGTACAAATCCCTCGATTTTATCAGTGTGATCAAATACTTCAAGTGCCATATAGTAGGTCTCTTTATCTTCATCAAAAATAATAATCGGAGGAAGATCATTTACCATCAATATATAATTCAGAAGTGTTCTTCCAACCCTTCCGTTACCATCTGCAAATGCATGGATCCTTTCAAAACTGCAATGAAACCAAGCTGCTGCCTTCAGGATTTTCTCTGCTGTATCCAGTTCTGCTTCACTTAGTTCTTTACATATAAACTGCACTTCTTCAGGTACATCTTCCGGAAGTACACCCACAGACATGCCTACACCATAATAATTCTTCTTGTATGTTCCGGGACGCTCTCCCTTCTGCCAACGACTTTCATCATAACATCCATGACATAGCTTATCCTGAATCTCAAGAATCAGTTCCTCTGTCAGAGCATCTCGACTTACTATTTTATTCTTTAAAAACTCGTAGCAAACTCTCTGATTTTCTGTCTCAAAAAGAGCGCGCAAATCTCCTGTATAACCAATCACCTTACCATTTTCAAATATTTCTCTGGTCTGAATGATCGTTATCTGAGACCCTTCAATCTTGTTGGAATTATATGCAAAGAGAATCCGGAAATCGCCAAGAGCAACATCCAGATCAGCAATAGTTTTTATATCTTTTTTCTGCCACGCAGCTACTATGTCAGTGTAAGTAATTGGCATATAATCCCCCATAATAAATTCATTATTGCAGAGTAGTGACCGTCGTTATATCTTTGCTAATCTCTTTATTGCAACTTGAGCGGATATACTAGTCCTCCTTCCGATTGTAAAGATTCATAACCATTCTGATATTTTTCCATTAGTTATCCCCCATGGAATTCCAGTCTTATATCCCAAGTTATTGCAATATTTGCAAAAAGGTACTTCAGAGGCTAAAGCAGATAAAATTTCATCAGGATCGTCAACTTTATAAATATCTATATAATCATCTGCCGTTACTTTAAGATGTTTTCCAAAGTATTGATTGAAAATTTCGATATTTGGAATCAGCGTACATGTAAAGAGTTTTCCGTTTTCCAACGTTACGCATTCATTTCCTTTTGCACAAATTGAATAACTAATAGCAGGAGTTTGTTTTCCCTCGCAGTCAATAGGCACACAATACATTACTTTAATCTGTTCATCTGAATGCGCCTGATAATATATTTTTATTTCGTTTTCCTTTGCAAGCTTAACAGCCCTATCATAATCAAAGTTAATTGGATATTTTGTTATTTTTAATTCAACACCACATTTCCTACAGCATTCCCAAAATTCCTCACTCTGATTTAAGAGAAGTGTTCCATTTGTAATAATCGATATCCCTGTATTCGGAAACATGCTTCTTATAAACCTGCAATATTTCACTATATCTCTATTTAGCAAAGGCTCCCCTCCAAGCAAATTAATCTGTTCCACCCGTTCGCCAAATATTTCTTTTATTCTGTTTAAATCCTTCTCTACCGTCTCAAACTTGGCATATTGTTCATTTGCTATGCATGAGAAATGATCGCATCCCCTACATCTAAGGTTGCAATGTTTCACAATATCTATACCAAATCTAAGAGTTTCTTTTTTCTTCTTTCTTTTTGTAATAATATGAACTACATTTTTCATTCGCTGTGGAATATATTCCTTAAATCTGAGCACTTTTCTCCCCCATATTTCTTCGATGTTATTGTTAATAATATCCAAATCACCAAATATGCGAAGCTACTTATTGCCGCTTTTATAAAAATCCCAATCCACCCATCCATAAAGCTTATATTTCTTACACACAAAATAACAATCATACCTATAAATGCATTATGAAGTAATAAACAATTCATCTTTCTTATTGGCAAAACTTTTCGCACAGCAAATATTTGAGTCAAGCACACAACCATTTCCGTAATTAGCGTTCCAATCGCAGCTCCACATGACATAAAGAGCGGTATCAATGTAATATTTAATAGCAAATTTATAAATGCTCCTATCACTCTTGCCCCAACATAAATCTTCTGATACCCATTGGGAATCAAAAACTGATAACAAACTACATTTGTATAAGCAATAATAGTACATGTGGGAATAAGTATCCAAAAAAGAATAATACATTTTTCAAAACCTTCTCCATAAAATAAAGGCACAAACAAATCAGCTATACATATGATTCCCGTTCCTAAAAAAGTGGCTATTGACAATGAACACTTTAGCGAATTCAATATCAACTCATTTATTTTTATTTCTTCTGAAAAATTACGAGTAATATACGACATGCGCGGAAGCATAACTGTATTTAATGCAACTATAAATGCCATGGGCACATTTATTATCTTTTCACTACTATAGTAATATCCAACTTCTGTATCACCGGCAAAAACTCCTAGCATAACTTTATCCATTGTCTTATAAAAATTTACTGCCACAACCGGGATAAACATTATCAGATTAGGTCTTAAATGAATCAGAATCTTTTCAGGACTTGGCTTTACAAAAAAAACATATTTCTTTATAAGAATCCATAACAAAAGTTGACTAACAAGCATTCCACACGAAATAATACATGCATACTTCCATACATCTTCCTTCGATTTTATAAAAACAAAAACCAATATAGTCGTGACTAATTTTACAAAAAAATCTCTGCTAACCGTAATTCTAAACTCTTCAAGTCCATTAAAAAACCAAGTAATATCAGTTCCTTCAGCAAATAAAATAATTACCATTATAAATGCAATAATTCGAATCTTAGAAAAGAAAAAGCAGTAAAACAAATACAACACAACTGTGATAATCAACATAATCAACTGCATTGCATATATATTTACAAATTTGTCCGACATCTCATGTTTATTATCACGAACCTCAGCAATCGATTTGTTCCCATAACTTCTAAGTCCCAAAACAATAGCCAAAGAAAAATAACTTACAATCGAATATTCATATGCATAACTTCCGATTCCTTCAGCTCCTAAAATTCTAGACAGATACGGTGTTGTTATCAAAGGAATTATGATCCTAAACAACTGAAAAAAAACATTGTATGCATAGTTTCTAACTATTTTTTTCAAAAGCAGACCTCGTAATCGTTTATACACTATTTCAAATAAAGCATGTTATTACAATTTAAAGACAAGCTTTCTTTCCAAACTGCTTTCTTCAACATAACTATTATCCTTGTATATAACCTGGGCAAACGCCAAAAGAAAAACATTATGAGTTAGCTGTACCAATCCAGCTTCCATAATTCCATAAATTGAATATATAAACAATATCACCAATAAAAGTCGATTCTTGGCATTCTTCTTCATTAACAAATAATAGCCAACAATAAATAGAACAAAAATAATGGTTCCAAATCTAAGCCATAGGTTAGCGTATCCATTATCAAAATACATACGTGCTCTAATTCTGATAATTCCATTCTCAACTGCTGCAGTACTGAATTTTTTTCCAAGTAAAGAACTTCCAAATCTCTTATACACCTTATGAGCCCAATAAAATCTTCTGGAAATAAGCTGATCAATTAGTCCCAAAGTAGGTATGAGTCTTATATCCACCACCGTAAAAAGTATGCTCAAAATTCCTATCAAAGCACTACCTATACGTAATATCACATTCACATAATCGATAAGATTCGATTCCTTTCTCTCCAATATTTTCAAAATCAAAATTAACGTAATATACGCAAGCACACATATTGTAGCCGTTTGTGAGTCAGTAACTCTATGCATCCAATACCCTACAACTCCAACAACCGTAAAATGTGCAAGTCCAAAGCTATCCCAAAATGCATAGCTAAAGCAGAGGATCCATTGAAACACTCTTAACCCCAATTGATTAGGATGGGCAAACCCCAGTGAATGTCTAGGCATACCATGTCTATACATTACATAATCCGGAATATAATTGATTTTATATAGAAAAATAACGAATACTATACCTACCGTCAGAACAACAAATGCCACTTTTGCCATCTGCTTCAAATGACACTTTTTAGAAGCCACAATAAACAACCATGCTGCTAACAAATATTGGAACCCACTATTTATAGTAGCTATAAGCACTAATGCTGTAATCGAAGAAATAATAGCCATATCATATTTGGTATAGCTTTGAAAAAACACAATCTGTACTACAAGCATTATACTAACTAGTACCGTTACTCTATCTTCGTATACAGATTTAGGCATTTCATTAATGTATTCCAAAGTGGATTTAAAAAATATTTCGCTTCCAAACCACAAAACGAAAGTCAGATAATACCAAAAATTTGAAGGTATTTCTATATTGAATTCAGTAATTTTTTTATTCACCATACTCTATATCTTCTTTTTATTTCTAATCAAATAAAAAACATATAATAATCCTGCAATATTCATTAAATATTTATATAAATCTTTTTTCTTTTTAGTTAGCTCATATAATTCGCGGCTTTCCCGCTTGCAGTTTAAATGTAATTTCAAACTATTATATACTATGCCATTAAGTAATTTTTCAGTAGCAAATATAAACTCCTTATTTCCAGAATATTTGTCATATAAAACCTTATTTATTCTTAATAGTTTCTTATTATCAAAAGTCGTTATTGTCTGCGTTATCATATAATATGAATCTGCCAATATTTCGTAACACAACACTACCCTATACTTCAGCGAAGCTCTAACCATCCAGTCATAGTCCTGCCACATAAACAGCTCATTATCAAATTTAATATCATTAACCACCTGACGTTTTGCTAATATCATGATGGTATCTGTAATACCTTGACCCTGAAGTATTTCCTTTCCAACTATTCCTTCTTTATAAAGAGGTATTATTTTCTCGTATTCAATGGGATAATCATGCCTTTCGATCCTACAAAGGCATATATCTGCATCATATTTTTTTAGGCACTCTAATTGTTTTTCCAGCTTACCTTTTCTCCATGTGTCATCACTATCAAGAAAAGCAACATAATCTCCATTTGCAACATCAATACCTGTATTTCTCGCAATACACGCACCAGATCTAGCATCTAATCTTATATATTTTAAATTCTCATAACTACATGCTTTTATTCTTTCCTCCGTATTATCATCAGAGCAATCATCAACAACAATAATCTCTACATCTTTGTATGTTTGATTATTTACGCTATCTATTGCCCGAACTATAGTCCCTGCTCTGTTATATGTTGGTATTATTACCGAAACCATACTCCCACCCTAAACTGTTAAATACATCCATAAGTTACGCTTGCAACGATATATTCTGTGTTTTATAAAAATCCAAACCCTCTTTGTTTTACGTTTTGATTCAAAATCCTCTAGATCCTTTATCAAATTGCTATCTTTTTCCAACCGAATCGAAATGTATTGCATCTCTATAGCTTGTTTAATAACCTTCTCTGTCCTTTTTTTCGACCTTAATATCTGGTTTCCTCTAAAAATATTACTGATATAATTTATATATCTTCCTGCAGAAAGATCTTTTTGCGCTCCAATTAAATTATCAGCATGCTGCCTATATCTGACATATTTATGATCAATATACTGTATTTCACCCGTAGCCGAAGCAACTATGGCCATCCACCAATCATGCTGAATAATGTTATCGATTGACTGAAATTTGAGGCATTCTTTCTTCAATGCTTCATTTATCATGCAAGAGCAACCTGCTACAACATTCTGTACTATCAGATTTCTCAATTCCAATTTTTCAGGGTCAAGTCTGCAATAATGAAGAAAAGAATCTGATATCAAATTATTCCTTTCATCGACAACATACATATCTGAGAAAAACAATACTGGTTTAACACTATTAAAATATATACTTTTATATTTTTTATAAATCTGTTCTATCTTATTTATTTCCCATATGTCATCCTGATCGGCAAAAAAATACAAATCTGCTTCTACTCTTTTTAACATTTCAAGAAAATTTTTTTTGGAACTTCCAGTTTTTTCAAACTCCATTATCCTAAGTCTATCAGGATATGCTCCTTTGAATTCTTTTATAATGCTAACCGTCTCATCTTTCGATCCATCATCATGTACATAACATATAAAATTCGAATATGTTTGCTGAACTATTGACTCTAACTGTTCCCGTATATATTTTTCTCCATTATATGTTGCAAGAAGTACTGCTATCATAAATCAGTTCCTATCAAGAATTCGGTCTAATCTATCAAACAAATGTCGAACACTAAATTCATTTTGATAATTGAAATCTATATTTTCTCTTGTTTTAATCCAATCAAAATCTATATCATCTATTTTTTCAAAATACCTAACATATTCTTCATTATAAAGTGGCATAGCTTTAACATTTTTATTGTTTGTAATTATCTTTTTATTCAATATTACTGCTTCCAAATATCTAAGAGAGGATGTCTTTTGCCCCTCGCATAACACTTCCAAAATACAATTAGACTGCATTATCTGCTTTAATACCTGTCTATAACATATACGTCTTGTCTTATATATGTCCTTATTTTTTAGAAAGAAACTCAAAACAGCTTTTTTTCGATCAATAACATTAAAATCACATTTCAAGCCATTCATGCATGCTCTGTCATATAGATTTTCAATCAAATGACTACGTTTTTTATTATATCCAACAAAAAACAAATCTGTTTGTATATCTCTCTGTCCTTCGTTCGCGCAAATATCCAACGGCAAACTGAAATGATTGATTCCATATTTTTGTGCATCATTATCATCAAATGTCATTACAACATCAAATATATCAAAGCAATCCGAAATGGAATTCCACCCCCCATTTGATTTAAAATCCAAAGAATCAAATAATAGCAATACAAATTTGCATTTTCTCTCAGTTTTAAACTTAATCAGATACTCTTTATTTATTTCTCTATCAATTTTTAACCCCGGTGCAAGAACTACTATATTTTCATAATTATCGTCGAAATCAATATACTCTAACACGTGATAAGCAAACCAGGCATTTTTATTAATCCATGAAAACAGCCATGAAAATCTATTAGAAAAGCATACGTAAAAAACAGCCTTTAATAAACTATTAGTAATTTTAAAACTAGGATAATATAGCTCAACATTATCTGTTATTCCGGATTCAATTCCCAAAAGTGATTCATGTATTGCACTTCCACTTGTTATAACATAGTACTTTCTCAAATTATTCCATCCCTCACTGATGTGTTGGTTCCTAAATGTACTGAAGATATATCAAATTCAATTACACTTCTTTCCATTTCTCCTTTATAAGTTGAATCAATTGTCATTAAAGTTCTATCCCTTGTTATTCTTGGGTGTGTATCACATCTATATTCTCCATACATTCTAGGATCAGAAAAAACACAGACCAGCTCACAGTATTCACTATCGTATATATCAGCCATAAATATATGTTGATAATCACCTTTTAATGGGTATGTATCAGAAATTATTACATTTCCCCCCTTTATATAACTAGGATGACCATCTCTAACAAGCTTTGGATTTTCGAGTATTCTAGCATTTGATTCTACATTGCAGATATAATATTTACCGTCTGTCGATGTAAATATCAGATTACTTTCATCAATCCAACAGTAATGTGAAGTAACTATTTCTCTAGTAATTAACCTTCTATTTTTACTTTTAAAGTCATAATAATACAAGGCATTTTTCCAAAGCATATTCTTTCCTTTTGTCCACACATAAAAAAAGATAAATCCACTTCCATTAGGACTAATCGATATATGATTCACATAGCTTTCGTATTCATCTCCAACATGGTTTTCCAATGAAAGCTCTCTTAGATTAATCAAACATCTAGTCTCTCCTGTTGCCATATCTTCAAAAAAAATGCCATCATCAACTGGAGCCACCTCATTTTGCGTTAAATCCACAAAATTTGAATAGCCATATCCTGGCCTTAATCTCTGCAATCTTGCAAAATTCAATGATAATCCATAATCAGCTCCGGGACTAATATCATAAAAAGCTCTGTTATACCTATGTATAAGCTTCTTTTCATTCATGTCCCACAATTCAGTACAATAATTGCCGTTAGCCGTGTTATTAAAAAAAATACAATCTTCTTCAAGTGGATTCCACCTTAATCTGCTACCCTGCTGCCAATTCCACGCTTTGCTAGTTGCCACATCCTTAATTTCACCATTTCTTTTGTCAATGTATGAAATCGTTATTTCGTCTATTCCTGATATAGCTCCTTTTTTTAGCTTATGGACTAGAAGCTTACTATTATCAGCATTTCCTTGCTGAATATCATAGTAGCCAAAAAACAGATGGTACCCATCAACTGCATAAACCCTATGCTCAAGCTCTGTAATAATTTTCCCTACAGTACCCTTTTTGATATCATCAAAATATTTCTTACTCTGAATAGCTTTCTTTATCCTTTTTGTATTTTTTTCGCCTATCACACATTTAATTAACTGTTTCATGAATAATCACTCAACTTTACTATTCCAATCTATTGATTCCAAAAACGGTAATACAGATAAAGACTCCGAACAACGATACTCACATGCTTTATCATAATACATAGTTTGAATATCTTCATTCTCTAAATAGGTCTTATATGTAAAACTATTGTTATGGTATTTCTGCGTTTGAACGATTTCCCTGTATTTTTTATTATCCCCTTCCATAAATTTATAATGTCTAAGGACAGATAATATCGGAATATTATAGTTCTTTTGAAATGGTATTGGCTGATGATCTGTCCATAAATCTTCTTCCTCTGCATAGATCATTGGTATCTTACCCAAAGCTTCAGAAAAGTTTTTACCAGTTTGAAATACACGCTTCCTTGGTCCGCCGCGAATCATCCTTCCCTTACCATCATTTGTTTCTATATATGAGTCGTCATCAAAAAAGCGATACTCTCTCACAAAATCTTTTTCATTATCCTTGTATAATTCATGTGAACTATACATATCAAGCATAACTGCGCCTGCTCTTTTATATCCTCGTTGTGTTAAATAATAGACAAACTCCGTAATATTATGATTTTCCATCCCCACATAGGAAAACAACTCATCTGAATCAACAATCAAATACCACCTATTATATCCATATATATCTTGTATTTTTCTGACCCATGCAGTTTTTATCCCAGTAGCATATGATTCATCAGTCCAATAAACATCCACATCGAGCCCCATAAGAAATTCAAGAGTCCCATCAGATGAATCATTATCTATAAATACCATATGTTCTATTCCTAATGCTTTATGATATTCATATACTGCCTTTATACGTTTTAAATCATCTTTAACACAGCAAATTAATATTATATTATCGACAACATATTCATTTTTCTTTTTGCATATAAGTTTCCCTCCACCTAGATAACTATCTATGAATTCTTGCGCACCTGCCTTATCAAAATAAACTATAAATTTCTTAAAATTTTCTATTAACTTTTCATCGGCTTTAAAATTTTCTCCCTTAAGGTTCCTTCTTCTGTAATCATCTATAATGCCGAAATTATCTTTAATTTTTTTGTAGCTTCGCAAATTATGAGATATCCATATAAAAAATAGGCTCATTGGTTTAGGAACAGCCCCTAGAATCTTTCTTGCTGAATCACTTATCATATCATTTATGTCCCATCAAAATAATGTGTATCACATTTATTACATAATGCTAATCCTTTACGCCCACAAGAGATCATTGTTTCTCTAACACTTCTATATTCCTTCGAATACCATATATGCATCAACGAGTCTTTTTGAACATCTCCAAGAGTGTATTTTCCCAAGGCATCATTACAGCATAGACTACACTTGCCATCCGGTCTTACTACCATTTGTCGAAAAGGATATATACAGCCTTTTCCAACCCCCCAAAGCGATGCTTTTCTCTTATTAGGAGCTTGTCCTCCACGAGAACTTAAAATGCTCATTGGCTTCTTGTTATCAATAACTACTTTATTCAATAGATCTTTTTCTTTACAAAATTCTCGTATTTCTCTAATATTATTTGGCAACTCTCCATTCTCGGAATAGTTATCTATAACCAACAGATCTAAATATTTTGTGAGTTCTATTGTTTTCTCAATATCCAATAAACTTCCATTTGTATATAACGTAAGATATGAACTAGGAACCTTTTCTTTTGCATATTGAGAGAACTCAACTATTCTATCATCAAGCAAAGGCTCATTGTTAGAGAACAAATGCAATTCCCCACTATACTTTAATCCAGATAGCTCATCTATTATTTTTTTGAACAAAAAATCCGTCATTTTGGCATATGGTCTTTGTTTCTGATTAGCATTAACAGGACAAAAAGAACACAATCCATTGCATCTGTTTATTGTCTCAATTTCAATGTAAGAAAAAAGCGGAATATCATTTATGTTTACCTTTTTCATGAATCTACCAATGAAAAAGTAATAAGGCACGGTGTATATAGTCTGCCTAATCTCGCCAGAGATCATTCTATGCATAATAAATCTTACGACTGTTTTTAATGGTTGTTTTCTCATTCTTTCTCTTCTATTTTTTATACATTTGTATATACATTTTTGTAACCGCCTTTTGCGGAATCAGCAAAAAAACTCTCCCTGCCACAAAAGATAATAGAGAATGTATTGGACATTTTATCGAAAATGTCTTTTTCCTTACATAAGCCATATATTCTATTTCTTTTTTGGAACTTCTCCACTGAGCCATTTTTTCTCTCACTCTATAATTAGTTACCTTTATTGGCAGATTAGCTATTCCATAACCTTCATGTATTATTCTTAGCCAAAGGTCAATATCTTCAGATGTTTTAGTCAATGACTCATTATAAAGAAAGCCACTATCTATAAGCTCTTTTCTAAACATTGTACTGGGATGATTAAAAGGACTTTTATATGTCGAATGCATATATAGTTTCAATCCCTTCAATGGATATTTTTTTTCAGAAAAGACATATCCAGATTCATCCATCAGATTAACTTGCCCACCAATGACGTATATATTGCTATGTTTTTCCAGAAAGTCCACTTGTTTCTCAAATCTTTCTTTCAAAGCTATATCATCTGCATCCATCCTCGCAATATATTTGCCCCTAGCCATTTTTAAACCGACATTAAGCTTTTCTGGAAGGTACGCATGATGTCCTTGTCTAACTAGCCTAATACGTGGATCATTATATGAATTCAATTTATGAATCGTTTCTTCATTAGTACTATCATCTATTATTAGTAATTCAAAGTTTCCATAGGTCTGAGCAAGAATACTATCTATAGCCTCTCCTATTATATTCGAAGGCTCATTAAACGATGCCATTACTACAGATACTAAAGTTGCTTCTTGATAATCATTTTTCATCCGTTAATTGCTCCGCTACAGGAATAGGTACATAATCATCTGTACCTTCATTACAATAATTGCATGCCAAAAGATATCTTTTTTGGTTAAGCTCATATATTTCTTTTCTTAATTGCTCTCTACTTTTATCACTAGCGAAATCAACATATTCACTTTCCAAATCAGGAATTCCAAGTTTTGTTCCAAATGCAGCTCTCGGACAAAAATATAAACGTCCATCATGCAAATTTCTACATATCTCTCCACAATTTGCGAATTGTCTTTTTAATTCCTTTTTATTTCGCCCTCTAAAATGTAAATCACCTGGATCAAACCAATTTTTCTCATCTGAACCACGAATTACACAATTTATTCCATTATCGTCACATAATGTTTTTATCTCATCTCGTTTGCGTGACAACTTTCCATAATCACTAATTTGTATCTTCAGTTTTGGGTTTTTCAAAGTTTTTAATAAATCCTCGGATGGCAATATGGTACCATTTGTCACAATTTCCACCGTCTTTACCTTGTCGCTGTTTAATGCTTCAATAATAATTGGCTTTAAATTTTTATACAGAAAAGGTTCTCCTCCAAGAATTCTAAATATCTGAATAGCATCGATTGTATCAAATAGTTTCTTCTCATACTTTAATAAGTCTTCCGTTTGAAAATCTCTTGGTTTTTCAAAATACGGCATCATAAATACACAGTTCTTGCACCTCAAATTACACCTTTGGGTAACCGGAAGTTCAACATGATATAAATACAAATAATTCCCACCCCTATATAAAACCCTACAAACAAACCTATAAAAAGGAAAAAGTCTTGCTCTCAGTATTTCTCTTTTAACCCCAATATGCTTGCCTTTTTCAGCGAAAAAAAATATTGCTTCTAGTAATCGTTCCTTCATATGTCAATCCATTATCATCATCAAAAAACAACTGATATACTGTTTTGTTATCCTATCCAATTGTATCTTCTTTTGAAATCACTCTCATATTTTTAATATAATTCCATGCATATCCGTTCATTCATATTACTGCATACAACACAGTCTCATGATTTCTTCTAGTATGATGTCTTACATACAACCTATACTCTGGTACAAGCTCATGAATATACTCCGCAATTCGAATCATATCCTCATCACTATGATATATACAAAGTGCTAACTTTGGCTTATTTCTGCATATTGTTTTCTCTGCGCCATGCAAAGCATCCCATTCCGCACCTTCAATATCCATTTTTATAAACGAAGCACCTTCACATTCAGGAGTATCATCGATTGAACAAATTTTTATTGAAATATTATCTTGCCCTTCATATACCACATGTGAAGAACTGCCTGTGGATTTAAAATAACCTTTTCCGCTTTTTTACCCAAGCCAGCTTTGAGAATCTTTACACGTTCGTCATTACCATATCTCTTCCTAAGTAGTCTTTCATTCAAGTCTCCAGGTTCAAATGCTATTACTTTTTTAATTGTCTTTTTTGCTTTTTTCTTATTACAACACTTATTTAGTTTATCAATGGTATCGCCATTGTACGCGCCACCATCTATAAACACTTCACCGTCCTTCAGGCTAATTATTCCATCCACAAAATACTGATCCATTAGTGACCACTCATTACTTCTTATACGTCTTCTTTCAGTTCGGTATTTGATAGCTGCATCATATGCTAACCTAGTGTCGTGGCAAGTTCAGAATTAATTTAATCTCCAAGCCTGAGATCTACTCAAGCTTGGGGTATAAGGAAAGCAGCTTTATCCTTGCTTTATCATTAGTGAATTGCCACTTAACCTTTGCCTGCTTTGCGTTACGTTCTGACTCCCATGCAGAGAGTTCAGACTTAAGTTTGTCAATGCTTTCAATTCTCCTTGATAGGCATTGTTTTGTCATTACATTTAATTCAATCTCAGCAATGTCCAGCCAGCTTCCGTGCTTTGGAGTGTAATGGATTTCAAGCCGTTTCTTTAGACGGAATGCTTCTTCTGGACGATACTTTTTGTATAACGATGCAACCTTATGTGTATTAAGATTGTCCATAACGAGAATGATTTTGTCAGCATCCGGGTACATCACATCGCAGAGATATTTGATTTCTTCTGCCCAGTCAGTAGCAGTACGATGCTCTCTGACACTGACATGATGTTTTCCAGCAAGTGGTTCAATAAATGCAAAGATGCTGCAAGTACCATTTCTTATGTACTCGGAATCAATTATTGCTGTTTTGCCAGGCTTCATAGGAAGAGGCTCACGCACTTCTCCGAGTAACTGTAATGGCTTTTCATCCATACAAACGACTGGTTCTTTTGGATTATAAGGGCGTTCATATACATCGAGAACGTCCTCCATGCAAGCTATGAATTCTGGGTCCTCCTTTTTGGGGATACACCAGTATCTGTTCCGGTGAGGTTGCAGTTCGTTTTTTTTAGAGTGGTACGTATGGTTTCTTTGCTCACAGGTTCTTCAAGGACAATTTTGCATTCATCTTCAAGCATTCGAAGAGTCCATCTTGAATGACCTTCCGGAGCTGGGCTGCAAGCAATTTCAATGATGCGTGCTTCGGCACGTCCATCCATTTTGCGACGTGCGTTGTCAGAATTAACATTACGTTTTAAAGCTATTACGGCATCAATACCACCATCTCTATAAAGCTTTGTTATGTTAGAAACTGTTGCAGGACAAACACCATTTGCTCTTGCACTTTGGCTGTAGGTAAGACGTTTGCCGTGGTTATTATCAAGATCCATGAGTACATGACACCTGCATTTAAGTGTCTTACAACTTGATTTCTTTTTTGAAAGTGAAGAAAGTGTATTGTACTCCTCATCAGTTAAGTAAATTGCATTTTTGTTGGGTTTTCCTGCCATAAGTAACCTCGCCGTTTTCTTTTAATTATAATGGAAAAGCCCAGCAATTAATAGCCTTAATTTAATTAAATGTCAATTAGACAAGACACTAGATTGATCATCCGCAAGCCATTCTTTTATTTTTTCCACTCTATCTTTATTATGTTCAAAATAGTCCCTACTCTTCTTAAGATATTTTTCGGGATTCTTTCTACTTTTCACTGTTCTAGGATAATTTATAACATCACCGATTACCACCGTAACATAATGCTGTTGAAGCCATGCTATTATCCCCAGCATACCCTCGCTTTTCTGCATCATATGATATCCATAGTAGATAGCCTCTCTAGCCGACATAGCTCTCCCATCATCATTAAAAACGGCAGCCACGCCCATTCAATCCAGGCGCGCTGCCGTTAATTAATCAGAATATAATATGCCCCAGATTATAACTTTTTTCATTAAATCTAACCCATAAGAAAATCCCCATAGAGCATGTAACTCTATAGGGATATTATACGCCAAAAATAGGCATTTGTCATTGAAAACAAGCCATTATATAACCTGGAACCCAGGCTCATTTCTTTTCCATGAGTACTTTAAATTCCTCAACAGTTAGATTTGCTCTTTCAGCGGCAATTTCGATGTCAAGGAGGTCATCCTTAACTAAATCAATCAGAGTTTTTATAGTACCTTGCTGTAACCCTTCTTCTAATACAAGTTCACTTATATTACACATGGTGTTAAGCCTCCTCTCTGTATCTTCATTCATCTTAAGACCATATTTTCCTGCAAGCTTTTTCTTTTTGTCTTCAAGCTTTTCTTTTCTAAGCAATTCTTCAAGCATTGCAATCAGCTCATTCTTGGAAGCAGAAAGATCTTCATTCCTTCTAAGTCTTATAATAACGCCCTGAACTTTATCGATATTATCAAGGCTCATGTCTTTTCCATATATCGTATCCTGAACAAATTGGATTCTATTTATAGAATCTTCATCATCATTGGCATCCATGCAAATCCATATACTTCTAACAGCTTTAAGATTATCATAATCAGACTTTGCAAACTCAACCTCTTTTTGAGATGATATCATACGTCCAAGATAATACAGTATTCTGTTATCAAGATGATAATGGAGTTTATTTTTATCTGAGCTTTTTTGTGCCTCAATATTTATCAGCACTTTAATCTGTTCTTCCCCAGCATATGCAGAAAAACGAATATCAAAAAATATTTTTCCCTCTCCTGGAACGTTATCTTCTTCTGACTGTTTCCTGATTCTGTCCGTCGTATTTGTATGCCCTGGCTCAATTCGGATTTTAGATATTTCAGGTTCATCAATATTATTTATGATATCATCAATACTTTCACTCTTGAACTCATCAAGAGTATATTTCAAAATGCGTGCCAAAATTTGCTTATCTGCCAACAATTCCTTAACGCTGTCATCATATTTGGCTCTATCTCTAGTGATTTCAAGTGATTGTGCTAAATTTGTTTCCATCTGTTGTCCTTCTACTTAGATTATCATATCAATTATTTTTATCTGCAACAACTTTTTAAATATATCATCGAACTTATGTTTTGTAAATCTGAATTTTTGTGGTACCATTATATAGTAATATTTACTGCAATCTCGCATATTTGCATATAAATATATCTTGTTTTCACACTGTTAAACAGGAAGTGCTGTCATGTCTAAACGGCAAGTAGAAACCATCAAATTTTGGCAGTTTATTTCCATCGTTTTTTGGCAGTTAACATCCATCACTTTCATATAACGCCCACGGATCAGTTTAATCCGTGGGCAGTTCTATATTTATTAGGATTCCAAAAATTTTCCCATCATTACGAAATTTTTGGTTTCATAATAGGATAGCTTTGAATAGAAATGTTTGTGCATCTCATCGTTCACACTGTTTAGTTCTATGATAGAAGCGTCATTCTTACTAACTTCTTGTTCCAGTATCTTTATAAAGTCAGTACCATAACCTTTTCCTTGAAAGCCCTTAAATATAACAATCTCATCAAGGAAGTAGCCTCTTATATCGTCGAATTCCTTGAAGTAACCCATTAAATATCCGGTTATGCTGTTATTATCATCAAGCTGAACCATACACATAGAGTCTTCCATAGTAAGTACCTGGTGGATTCTTTTGTATGCCTTTTCATATATCCAACAGCAATCTTCCACAGTGTTATAGTATTCAATGTTCTTTTCTACTGCATAGGCCAAATCTTGTTCTGTCATTAGTCTGTAATTCATGATTTACCTGCCTGATATATTTTTAATCAACAAGGATAATCTTATCACAGTACTGTAGATGTAGAACACTTTCATACGCTTCCCATTTTCAGTGCTCCTTACAAGCATATTTTTGGCATGCTCAAGCAGATGTTCCCTATCAATCCATTCCATATCATTAAATGTCTCAATCAACTCCCTCTCTTTTGTTCCGATTGGAATTATCATATAATCCACACTCCTTCCCCAAGCCACGATTTTATCAAGCCTCTTTCCATATATTCTTGCCTTTTTGAAAAGCTTCCAGCTTCATAAGTTTCTGCTCATAGAGCTTTTTTAGTCGTGGAATTCTTATTTGCCGTTCATATAAATCTTTTTCATATACGTCAAATCTCATGCAAGCTTTCTCCAAGTCAACAGCATTTCTGTCCTGGACATATGACAGTAGTTTGCTTTCCCTGGCTATAAAAGAATGTGTTTTAATTGATGACAACTTTACATGCTCAAGCTCTGTATAAGGAATGTTATAAAACATAGAGTTTCCGGAATCGTATATAGGGGCAAATCCTTTTATTTCAAGAGTATCAGGATTACGAACAACAGCTATATTATTCATATGCCTGTCCGTATTAGATATAAGATAATCTGTCATTATCTCGTAATCCATGAACCTTGTGAAATCATCATCACTTATTCCAATACTGACGCATACCTTTTTGAGCGGATAATATAAAGATTCATTTTGTTTGATTTTTATTGTTTGAAGTAGCTCCCACGCACTTATACACTCCAGATTCTCACTGCAAAAATCATAAGACATGCAACCGATGCCTTCTATTCCGCCCTCCACATCAACTGTGGTAAGCTTGTATTCTGTATGATTTGTGAATCCTTGCTTTTGGTGAAGATTTGTGGCAAAAATTTCATTTAAGCTCTGTTGATAAGAACTTCCATAGTTCCCTTTGACCATGTATCTTTTTCCGTTTTCATCTATGCACCATTTTTTCTGTAGTTCTCCCTGGGAAGCCGCACATTTAAATCGTGTTTTATTGCGCAAATCTATAATATGATCCTTATTTATCGTTAGTTCACCAAAGGTATCTACAAAATCATTTGCAAACAGATTTACATCTTCCCATGACAGATCCTCTCCGCGAGGTTTTATCCAATAACAATCTGACAGGCTAAGTGCGAGATTATCGACTAGTGCGCTATTAGTAGATTCATATCCGAGTTTTTGGAGGGCAGACTTAGCACCATTCCTGGTCTTGGGGATTGCACGGTCTTTCCACCATTCATGAAATCTAATGTCATTCATTCTGCCGCCTAAAGGAAAATGGTCAATTTGAGCTTCATTCTTTTTGTAGTTTCCAAGTCTACCATCCTCAGATATTTCCATCAGGCAAACCGGTATATCTTTATGCATAAGATAATATTCAGTACCAATTTTTCTCACGTTTTAACTCCATATTATATCTTCATTCTTGTCATATTCGCAGTCTTTCTCAAATTTCTCGCGTATATCATAATAAGAATCAAACATATCCTTAACATATAATGGAAGGTTCTCCCGCTTAACGCCTTCAAGAGACGTCTTGATTCGTATCGTGTTACCAAGAGAATCTGTAATGCTATTAGAACTCTTATTATAGTAATATCTGTCTCCATTTTGAGCCTGGATGATTTCCGAATAGTTTTCAGGAGTTGGCAGAAGCATTGATAACATACTCATAATATATGGAGCAGGTCTGGATTCTCCCTGCTCCCACTTTCTCAATGTACTTACAGGTATTCCATACATCTTGGCAAATGCTTTTTGTGTCAGCCCTGTGTTTTCTCTTAATTCTTTCATAGTTATAGCCATATATGCGTCTTCCTTTCAAATGAATTGGTGTATCCTATTCGGATACCCAATTCTGTTTACTATCCAATATGGTTATCTATACTAATATAGTATCCTATTTGGATACTATAGTCAAGTAAATCACCCCAGGCTTATACTATTTACTTATGCATTTTATTCAATGATTTCCAAGCCTTTGCCGTATGTTTTGAATTATCTCTTTTGGGTCTTGTAAACTTAATTACTCCACCTGATATTTTCCCTGTAACAGATTGGTGGCACTGCGCGCAAAGCACTGTAATCCTTCCACTTCTCTTAGTAAGCTTATAGAAATAATTGTTTCTCCCATGTTTTCCTGATAATGCAGCAGATGTGCCTGTTACTAACTGGCTGCTTTCATTGCATCTCGAACATGTACGAATCTGCGTAACCTTTACATTTTTGCCTTTTACTTTAATCGACTTAATGGACCAGTTTCCATATTTGTGATCTAGCTTATTGCCTGATTGCTCAGTAGTCTTAAGACCGCACGTACTACATTCTTTTTTGATAACCTTCGGAGCCTTGCAGGTTGCACCTATGGTATCAATCCTCACAAACTTATGATTCTTTGTCGGTATTACTTCTGTTTCAATCACTGCGTTACAGTTCTTGCATATATAAGACTTAATGCCTACAGAAGCACATGTGGGCTCTTTTGTTCGTTCCCACTTTCCCTTATGCTCTTTCTTTTCAATATATTCTGTTTCCAGAATCTCTTCGCAATCCTGACATACTCTGACGTCTTTGCCCATTTTGCTGCATGTCGGCTTAACCAATGTGACCCATTCATAGTTTTCATGTGTACAATTTTCTGCATGCACAGTGCCAGCCGGTGTTGGTGTCCACAGAAAAGCTGCCCCCGATACAGCTATAGCTACAGCCATTCTTTTTAGCCTTCTGACTGCTTTAATATTCATTTACAAAATTATCCTCCTGTTTTTTCTTTTTCAGTTACGTAACAAATAAAAAATATCCGGGATATTATCTGCCGTTTGTCTAACAGCAGCCACGTCAAGAAATGACGTGATAACGAAATTATCACTTTTCAAAATAGAAAGCAAGTGCCTTAAGAAAATCTTAAGAACCTAAATCAGGTATCTATGCACCCAAAAAGTCAGTAAATATCTGTAACAGTGCCCACTATCATACATCGATATTATTTTGTATCCAAGCGCTTGCATTATTATTTCAGTTGTGTTATTTTATTCTGGCATCATTCCTGATGCACCGAAATGGTTTTCAATCATTCGTATTTTCCAATGTTATTATTTTGCGCGCAATAATGAGGAAAAAGTTTTTAACAAGGAGATTTTATGCCAATTAGTAATATAAAAAGCTCCTCCGATATGCATTACCAATATATGAATGCTACCGGAGAGCTAAAATACAATATGACCAACGACTATATGTTTCGAATGGTTTTACAGAGAGATAAAAATACTTTGATTAATCTTATTAGCTCTGTGCTTGACCTTCCACTATCAGTAATTGAAGATGTAAAAATAGAGAACTCCGTTGAACCCGGAAAAGCTATAAGCGATAAAGAGTATCAGCTTGATATCCTTGTACTACTAAACGGTAACACTTATATCAATCTTGAGATGCAGGTTGTCAATTACGATAACTGGACCAATCGCTCTCTTGCCTATCTTTGCAGACGTTTTGACAATGCTGCCCGTGGAAAGGATTACAATACAATAAAACCTGTCTATCACGTAAGTTTTCTTGACTTTACTTTATTTGAAGATCATCCTGAATTCTTTGCAAAATACCAAGTTAGAAACGCAATAGACAACTATCTGTACACTAACAATTTCAATCTGTACGTGATAGAATTAAATCATACAAACATAGCAACTGACAACGATAAGCGCCTTGGTATAGACAACTGGGCTAAGCTTTGCAAGGCCAGAACCTGGGAGGAAATCAAGATGATCACACAGGATAATCCTTCAATGGACTCCACGGCTGAGTCTATATATCTTTCTAATTCCGATTTTGCTATTCAGGAGCAATGTCGCGCCAGAGAAGATGCTATTGCACATGAAAAATACCAAAAAGAACAACTAGAAGAAAAGGAAAGACAAATAGAAAATCTTTCCGCTCAAAACAAGGCTTTAACTACAGAAACAATTTCTCTTTCTGCAGAGATATCGCGTCTTACAAAGCTCTTGGAAGATAACGGAATCAAACATTAACGTCCATATATAGTAAAAGCGGCTAACTCTTGAATTAGCCGCTTTTCATCAATTAATCCTGCCACATTCATAGACTGAGAGCTCATGCCCCAGCAGTTCTACGATCCTGAGTTCATCAACAGCATCGTTAACTGCATTGTGCGTTTCGCAATATCTCGTATCTCCGCTAAGCATCCTGAGTATAGGTTCTACTCCATAATTGCTTTTTAATCTTCCGGTTTTACAGCACAGAGCACCTTCCGGGATTGCGTGATTATACTGTTTATAAGCTGCGATTCTCATGATATCGAACCATTCAAAGTCATCCAGCTCCGGTAATAATCCGTGATCAAACCTTGCATTATATGCGAAGATTTTACTTACGCCCATATTTTCCAGATATCTGCTAAGGTCAGCTAATGCATCATCTCTTCTGCATTTTACAGCTTTAATATTCCCTTTATAGAGCACATTTGAGAACATTCCGCCAATCAGGCACTCCGGTTCAAATATGTAATATTTCTTAGCTACACATTGATGACTATCCTCATCTGCTATAGCAACGCCAAGCGACATTACTTCGTTATTCCAGTTGGTCTCAGTATCTATCACAGCAAAAAGCCTGCTATCAGCTACTATCTCTTCTCTACTATCAGGTACTGCGCTAACAACCTCCTTAGTGTTCTTTATCATGTTAAGAAAATCCAGTGAACTACTTCCCAATTTACACCTCTTATTACTTATTTTACTTTTCTGTTTCCAGCCAGAACCTCTCTGTAATCCTCAAGGTTCTTTCTGAGGAGATCCGGAATCTGAAGCTCATACGGGCACTTACTAAGGCAGGCACCGCATCTTACACATTCTTCAATCTTATTCATCTCACCCTGCCAGTACTCGGAGAGCCATGCATCACTTGGAGCGCGGCGAAGCATCAGTGACATACGATTACACTGATTTATCTGAATACCAACTGTGCAAGGCATGCAATATCCACAGCCTCTGCAGAAATCACCCATGAGCTCTTTTCTCTCAGCGTCAATAAACGCCTTTATCTCATCATCCATCTGAGGTGTGCTATCAATATATGAAAGCCATTCATCAAGCTCTGACTCTCTCTGGATTCCCCAAATCGGCACCGCTCCCTCAAACTGGTTAACGAATGCCATAGCAGCCTTTGAGTTGGTTATAAGGCCACCTGCCAGGCCCTTCATGCAGATAACACCCACATTATTTTTGTTACATATATGAATCAGCTCTATCTCCTGATCAGTAGCAAGGTAACTTATAGGATACTGAACAGTCTCATACAATCCAGATTCAGCCAGTTCCTTTGCAACTCCAATCTTGTGAGCGGTTCCTCCGATATGCTTTATCTTGCCCTGCTTCTTTGCTTCAAGCATGCACTCATACATACCGGTTCCGTCTCCGGGCTTCCAGCACTGTCCCATAAGATGGAACTGATAAATGTCGATATAGTCTGTTCTCAGGTTCTTCAGCGATGTCTCTAGATGCTGCCAGAACTCCTCCGGTGTCTTTGCTCCTGTCTTGGTAGCGATGACGATATCTTCTCGTTTTACATAGCCATCTCCAAAGGCTGCTCCAACTTTCTCCTCGCTGTCACTATATGCTCTCGCTGTATCAAAAAATCGCATGCCACCATCATAAGCTTTGCGAAGCAATTTAACAGCTTCTTCCTGTGTAACTCGCTGAACAGGAAGCGCACCAAACCCATTCTGTGGAACAGTTATTCCTGTACTTCCCAATGTAATATTTTTCATAGAAACCTCCCAATGAGAACTTAGCATATCTCAATTTCCATATTAAAAAACTCCCCCGCAAGAACTGCGGAGGAGTCTGCCTATTACTATTTTATCAATATGCGCCTTCCGATTCAAATACAACCGGAATAGTTTTTAAAATAAGTTTTATGTCTGTGGTAACGCTCATATCCTTAATGTACTTAAGATCAAGCTCAACCCACTCATCCCACTTGATATTAGCGCGTCCGCCTACCTGCCAGTAGCATGTAAGACCGGGCTTTACTATGAGGCGCTGCTTTTCATAAGCATTACACTCTTCCATCTGGCTAAGTAGAATCGGTCTTGGTCCCACAATACTCATATCACCCTTGATGATATTTATAAGCTGCGGAAGCTCATCAATAGAGTACTTACGGATAAACTTACCCACACGGGTTACTCTTGGATCATCCTTAATCTTGAACGCATGTCCTGTCTGCTCATTTTGAGCCTGCATACGTTTAAACTGTGCCTCCGCATTTTTGTACATACTGCGGAACTTATAAATCTTAAAGGGTTTTAAATCCTTTCCCGCCCTCTCCTGAGTAAAGAAAACCGGACCACCATCCTCTAACAGAATTGCTATCGCTGTAATCAGGAAAATGGGCGATAACGCAATCAAGGCGAGACTGCTTGCAACCACATCGAAGACTCTCTTGAGTCCCTTATAAATATTTGCTTTGTGGTCATAAACCTCCTGATAAATTAAGCTAATAATCTTCCTGCCTGACACCACAGAGATGTCCTGCTCCTGCCTCATAAGTGCGCTATCATTCATATTGTTCCCCTCATACGCCGATACTGCTGGCGCCTTTCTCTTTTACGAAAAAGGATTTATGTAACAAAACTTACATCCAGAGCTTTTGCCCTTCCTTGAGCTATAACTTATATCCTATAACTCTGCTTAATCATCCTTGGAAGATCAATTCATTTTTATAAAAGCAAATGTTCCTGCTTTATAAACTGTACAAATTACGTGTCCCTCGCGAACCTCATCCACTTGAACTTCCTGCCAAGTACCATTAGGTCCCATTTGGTAAACCTTATATATATCTCCGTTCTTTGCGCAATATACATTGAAGTTAACCTGTGCCTTGCTGAAACGCACACCAGGTGCATATGTCTCGACCACATTTTTTACAGTACCGCCGATACCAGCAGCAAGAATCTTTGCTGACGCAACCTTTCCACTTGTTGTTTCACTCATTACAAAGGTTGCTCTGGTCTTAACTCCATTGATTATTAATTTCCCCCCTTGTCCAACAGGACAAACCTTATCCAACCCTGGAGCATTTAGTACAGTATTTACATAAGTTGGCTGCGGTGTATTATTGCCACCCCCTCCTGATGAAGATCCAACGCTTTTAACCGTAACCTTTGGTTTACTGTCTGAGCCTTTCTTATATTTAACAGTAACTTCTACTTTAGTTTTCTCATCAAGTTTTTTGTATAGTTCTCTAACCATCCCGGAAAGCTCCGTTACATCCCTATTTAAATCAGCAATATGCTTATCCTTAGCATCAACCTCACCTTCAAAATATCCTGCATAATAAGAAGCTGCTTCGGCTGATGGAATATAATCTGGCCTTGGAGGTCTCACAGCAGCCACTGCTGAAATTTTCAATGTAGAAATCATCAATGCCCCCGCCAACAATAAAGCCATTATCTTTTTCATAGCAATTCCCCTTTCTGCATCTTACGACGCAAATATCATAAGAAAGTCTAAATTAATATTATCAAAAATTCGAACTATAAACTATTAAAAAATCATAAAATCTGCATGAATACTGAGTTTATTTTCACTTAATAACGATTAATATACCTATATTGCAGATTTTTCCTGGCTTTATTCATCAAACTGTAGCGTTTCCCGATTAATCGTACCATTCTGATCTTCAACAAGACAGCCCACCACAACCCATTGCTTATCAGGATGTTCAGAATCCACAGTAACAAGGCTCACTAAGAAATTATCCGGTGTAACACCATCTTCCCATCCACTACGAATGTTAGTTGCAGAAGTCCAATCTTTTTTCATGTCATAAAGATACTGCTGGCACTCTGTCTTTTCAGTAAAATCATATTGCTGCATAACATCAGTATTATCTCTTGCATATGCAGTCCATACTTCGTAAGTCAGAATATTATCCTCAATCGCAATCAGCAATGTGTCATGTTTGTTAAAGAAATTTTCATCTGCAAAATTCCATAGCTCAGAAAACATATCGCCATCTTTTGTTGTAGCCCCGTAAATAACAGTGTTAAAATCACACATATCATTCATGTTAAATGACTTAATATATATCCCGCCTTTTTTGCTTTTCTTTTTTCCGGTAATATCATGCGTCTCATAATAAGTATCATCACCATCAAGGTTCTGTGCTAAAGGATAATCTATTCCAGTATCAGGTATAATAATCCACCCAAAAATGTCAGGATTACTTTCAACAAGATCATGCGCATTTTCTATTTTCTGCATAATTTCTTTATCCGAAGTTCCACTGCTTCCGGAATTAGACGACTTAGCCTGATTTCCACATGACGCAAGAACTGCCGCCATGGTCATACCAATCAGAAATATTCCCCCGCCTTTCAGCATCTTATACGCTGTCCATTCTTTATATCGACACATATATCTGTTTCCTTTACCCCTGCACATCAACTTTTTCATAAAAAGTATCAAGAAACAATTCATATAGTTCATTCTGGTCTGGATAAAATTCCTCAAATTTTTCGCCAAGTCTCGTCTCCCCCTTAAGGAGCTTTAAGCTGTCCTCATTAAAATCATATCCTGCAACTGTTGACGCTATGTATGAAAGTTGGTCAACTGATACATCTGTTACCATCTGCTTACTGATTGCCTTATAGATATCTACTGCAAGTGTAGGCTGACTCTTTGTGGTTTCAATTACCTGCCTGATAAACGCTGTAAGGTACACTTTCTGTCTGGCAAGTCTTTTATCCGCAGACCCGATTTGTTCCAGATCTCTATTCTGCAAAAACGCAAAAGCTGCATCACCATCAAGATGAACTGTTTCTCCTGCCTTAAACTCGTAATCCCCACTGGCAAAGTCAAAGGTCGGTGTCACATCAACACCACCCACCTCATCATTTATTGTTGGTATTGCGCTCATATTTATTGCAGCGTATCCATGGATTGGAAGCTGATAGAAAAGATTACTAACCGCTCTTTTCTCAAGATCACATGATCCCTCAACGCCATCCCCAAAGCCATGTTGAACTGCTATCTGCGCCTTGATGGTATTCACATAATTCCCATACTCATCATACATCTCCACATCGGTCATGGTATTTCTGTTAATTCCGATTACCGTTGTGGTTTCATTGTGTGGATTAAACACAAGCAAAAAAAGTGCATCCGCCTGTCCGCCATTGATCTCGCCATACACCGGAGTCACTTCTTCATCTGTTTTATCAATTCCCATGACCAGAAACGTCATGATGTCCTCGTTATAGTCGTATATAACGCCATCATGCTTAATCCAGTCATCCTGCCACTGCATGGCATTCTCTGCCTGAGTCAGTACTTCTGTGCTTGTGGTAACCGGCGCACTCTTGGCATTTTTCGCAAAAAGGCCAGACTTACCAACCACCCTTGTAACTTCAAAAGCTCCAAGGCCGACAAGTATCAGTGTTACCACTATGCACCATATAAGCAGGATTTTGTTAACACGATTCCTCATACATTAGTTACCTGTCGATTCACCCTCCTGAGTGTTCGCACTACTACCTTCTTCAGAATTAGAACCACCTTCTGTGTTTTCACCTTCCGTAAACAAAGTGGTCTGAGTAAATCCCTCTGTGTTAAAGCCTTCAGTATTAAAGCCCTCTTCACCATCATCAAAAGCTTCGTAATCCGGAGCATTTGTCATAAACTCATTGTATGTTCCTCTGAGACTGTCAACATCCGCATTAAAAACGCGGGACTGCTTCGTCACATTACCAGACATATCGCTTACAGCATAGTAAACCACAGCAGCGCTCTGCTCTTCGTTAAGAATAGTCTTCTCAACTACTATACGGTCGGTGATATCTCCATCCACCGCATCATAGGCAACTACGCCGTTTAACAGATCCGCTTCCTTGGTCTCCCCATTATAAGTGAGATCATACGCAGAGAATCTCATCTCGGGCTCAATCCTGTCTGACATGTTATAAAACCAGACTATGAAAACCGCCATCACTATGCTACCTATTGTAAAAAAGAATGCCAGAATATTACTTTTCACTATAAGCTCACTCAATCCTTTCTAACAACGCCCTCGATATAGTCGAGCTCATCCAGATTACCCTTTGTTGATGCAGGCTTTGGAGTCGGCCTCTCAGCAGCCTTCTGTGGTTGGAAAACTCGTTTGGGATTACCACCTGTCATGCTTCCATTATCAGATGAATCATCCTTTCCGTAGTACTTGCCGTAATACCTGCCGTAGTATCTGCCATAATACTTTCCGTAGTGTCCATAGACACCACCTGTCATATCCACCTTATTTAAAACGGCGCCTATAACCTTGGCTCCCGCCTTATCAAGCTGGCTCTTTACCCTCTGTGCAAAACGGTAGCTTATGGCGTTGTCCTCTATAACCATAACTGTTCCGTCGCACTGCTTTGCGATAACAGCGGCATCGATAACACTTCCAAGGGGCGGTGTGTCGATGATTATGTAATCAAATACATTTTTCATATTGTCCAGGATCTTGCTGAAAATCTGTCCACCCAAAAGCTCACTGGGGTTTGGAGGAATAGGTCCTGAAAAGATAACATAAAGATTCGGAGTATCAGTCTCACAAATTACATTTGACAATTTTTCACGACCAACCAGACAGTGTGTAAGCCCAAGCCTTACAGATCCTGTCTTATATCGTCCTACCATGACCGACTTTCTCATGTCAGCGTCCACAAGCACTGTCTTTTTTCCAGCCTCTGCAAAGGCTCTTGCAAGTGCCATGGACACGCTGGACTTACCCTCACCGGGTGTACAACTGGTGATTGAGATTGCCCTCATGTCTTGTCCACTGAACTCGACGTTACTTCGAAGCGTCTTGTAGGCTTCCTTTATCTGGTAGTTATTTTCGGATTCACTAAAATGTAATGTAGTCTGCTGCATATATTCCCCTCATGTCGCATTTTTTCTTTCTAACGTAACCTTTTGAAAAATGCCATTTATGCAGTATTCCTGCTCTTTGACTTACTATGCTTTTTCTTACTGGTCTGCTCATCCGTTATGGAAGGTATCATTGCCAACGTACTAAGACCAAGATAAGCCTCGATATCATCACTGGACTTAATGGTATCATCCATAAGATAGTTAAGGATTATCACCGCTGAAACAATCACAACTGCTGCGATTCCGCCTATCATAGTCCATCTCTTGGGACTGGGACTATACTTTTCTGTAGGCATGTTAGCAAGCTCTGCTATATTGATAGCATCAATATCCATAACATTCTGAATGTGCTTTGATGCAACCTCTCGCACGCAGTTAGCTTCCTTCATAGCCATCATGGGATCCGAATCCCTGACTGTTATGGCAACGATACGGGTATCATCAGGAGTGCTGATAGATACATGGTCGTTGAACTCATCGTATTCCATGTCAAGGTGAAGTGTCTGGATAACCTCCTCGAGCACATATCTGCTCTTAATCAGCTGTGCATAATCCTGCGTCAGCTGCGTGGAAATCTGCACATCCGAATAGGTTACCGTAGCACCCTCTTCCTTGTTCAATATATAAATCTTTGTAGTTGAGGAATATAAAGGAGTCAATACGAATTTACTGACAAAAAGACACAGTAATGCAAAGAACACTCCTGCGCTTAAGATAAGCCAGGCACGTCCGATCAGAACTGCAAACAACTCACCCAGATTAATTTCAATAACATCATCTTTTCCCATACAACCCTCATAAATATATAATAATGTTAATCTGTCTGAACCCTATTAAGTTCTATATTACTTCGTTCCTAAGTACCTTCATTGCATTGTCATGGAAAATCTTCAGTGCGTACTGCTCTCCGAATTTTCCTTCCACATAATCCCTGCAATCAAGAAGATGTGGCGCTCTGGATCCGTTGTCATGGGCATCCGTAGCAACAAAATGTACCATATCCCGCTTCAATAATTCTCTGGTAAAATGCCTTATTCCAAGTCCATACTTCCCCATTACGCTGTTGGCATTCACCTGGATGTATATTCCCATATCAAGCAGCTCATCGACATACTTCACATGCTTAGCCATATCCGCATAGCGCTCAACATGAGCCAGTATCGGCATGTATCCCGCTGACTGAACCGCATACAACGCATTATGTATGGTCTTATACATATCCGTGGGATGGAACTCTATAAGCACGTATTCCGAACCTGCAAGAGTAGAAGCTCTGCCGCTTTCAAGCTCTTTAACAGTAGAATCGCTGTAGTATATTTCATTTCCGGGGAAAAGCTGAACATTGATGCCCTTTTCGTGTGCCCTGTCCATAAGCTGCGCAGTGTACTCGATCAGATGATCCGGACGTACATTGTGATGCATAGGCTTATGATGCGGCGTCAGGATCATGCCCTTGGTACCCTCTGAAATCGCAGTCTTTAGCATAGCCAGACTGGTCTCAATATCAGGTGAGCCATCATCCACGCCGGGCAATATATGGCAATGAATATCAATTGATGGAACCACGAAAAACTCCCCACTACAACTTGTACTTATACACAATATATTTTACAACATGTTGATTTTTATAGCAATAGTGCACAAAAGGAGTTTTTTATGATTACACTCATTTTCTTATAAGCTCATCTAATGTTAAAATTTCAAAACCATCGGCCTTCCCTTTGAGCTTTATAGAATTCCCAAGAGAAGTCACCTTTGCTCTATCACCAAGAATATCCGCAACCGCCCTTGAAATAAGAATTTTGCCACCAGGTGCATTTGCTTCAAGCCTTGCTGAAGTATTTACTGTATCTCCAATGGCTGTATAATCCATTCTTCGAGGCGCTCCAATATTACCAACAACTGCAGGCCCCCAATTAACTCCTATGCCAAAAGAAACTGTTCTTCCATACTTTTCCAAAAGCTGCTCTCCAAGAGCCTTTGAGCCCTCTACCATATCCATGGCCGCACAGCAGGCAAGATACACTGGATCTTCTTGGGAAAGAGGCGCATTCCAAAATGCCATTGTACAATCTCCCACAAACTTATCCAGTGTACCATGATTTTTCATAATACACTCTGTAGTCAGAGTCAAATATGAATTTATTATCTCCACAACAGTAGGAGGATCCAAGCTCTCACTCATTGTGGTAAAACCTCGGATATCCACAAAAAGAACAGCTATATCATGCATCTTCCCACCGAGTTCAAGAGCAGATGTTCCTTGCTCCAAAAGTTGTTTCATTATCACAGGATCCACATAATGGCCGAACGTATCAGCAACTTTTCTTTTCTCATTACTTGTCTTTATATAATTAATCGCAATGGATACCACAAACAGTATGCTTACAAAAAGAGGTATCCAAAGAACATGAAGCACTATACCGCCTGTATGGTACAGCAAGTATGCTAACAAGATAGTCCCCAAACAAACGATTATTTCTCCGACTACAGAATGCAATACTTTCCTATCATAGAAGAAAATAAACATAACGAAAGTAATAAAAAATAACAATACCAGTTGAAGGGCTTTCGATGCCTCTATCGGATAAAAACCGTTTCGAAAAGCTTCAACCAGATTTGCATGAATCTCTATCCCATATGTCGGAGCAGCATGGTCAATCGAAGTCCGGTATTCATCCTGAAGCCCTGCTGCATATGGTCCAATAAGCACAATTTTTCCTGCAAAAAAGTCCGGATCAACTTCACCATAATAGATATCCGAGGCTGAAATAAAATCATAGTAAGCACCACCTTTTCCAGTGAACGGTATATAAAAAAAACCTTTTATTGTCGGTGGTTCCGGATTTACCGCAATACCTTTTACTTCACAATACTTCTCATAAATAGTTCTCGAAAAAGACTTTACCGTCCCTTTTCCAGGTACATCTATAGCTAGGAGTGCATGCCTTATTATCCCATCCGAGTCCGCCATTGTATTTATATGTCCAGTATTGGTAACCTTAGCAAGCTCTGGAAATGGTTCATCATAAGCCAGTACTTTTCTTTTTTCAACATAAAAATTGTCACCAATTTCAACAATTCCTGAGCCATAGGTAGCCGCTGATGCTGTAACAACATTCTCCCCAAAATCAGCAACATTCGCAAGATAACTATCATTTTCAGGACTCGCACTCTCGCCCACATAAAGAACATCTACTGCTATAACTGCCGGTTTCTCCTCTCCACTATTTAAAATGGAAATTACATCTGCCATAATATCTCTTGACCAAGGCAAAGGTCCTATCTCTTGAAGAGCCTTCTGATCAATGCCAACAACAACTATTTCTCCATCTGTAGCCTTCTGCTTTTGATATACTGCATCAGACACAACTCCATCCGCATAGTTCAGTAAACCGGAGTTTGCCATAAACACAAAAAGTACAGCGACAGTCATTGCCGCTATACTTATTATGATTTTTTTCTTGCTTTTTAAACATTTCATATATATTAACCCAATATGATTTTTTCACCAGCCCTAGCAAATCTAATATTCTTATCCTGCGTTTTCCTTTCAAGGTTATGAATAGCCTTATCATCTCTAAAGGGATCATGATGTATAAAAAGTGTCTGCTTTACACCTGCTAAACCTGATAGTTTCGAAGCCATTTCAGGCGTAGAATGTCCATACCCTATTCTTTTGTCATATTCTTCCCTGGTATACTGAGCATCACAAAGTAGCAAATCTGCTCCCTTTGCAAATTCTACAATCTTATTGTCAGGCTCCTCAGACAGCTCACAGTCTGTCAGGTATACAAGCTTTTTCTCCCTATATGAAATTGATAAACCGAGATTACCTCCCGGATGGCTGACTTTTATTCCGTCAACAGTAATATCACCGCCCTGATCTTTTATTATCAATGGCAATTCCAAATCCACATATTTAAAATCCGAAGGATATTCCGCTATAGTCAATGGCCAATATGGCGGAGAGTATGCCTTTTCTATCTGAAGATCAATTGATTTACCCCTTTTCTTTTTTCCATAAAGTGTTATAGTTCTATTCTTCTTTGATAGTTCAGAGAAAAAGGGAAGTCCAATAATATGATCAAGATGAGGATGCGACAATAAAACATAAATGTTTTCCTTATCATCCAGATTAGGGGCATTGATTATGCCTGTACCAGCATCTAAAAATATTACCTGATCTCCTGCTTCTACCATATAGCAGGACGTAGCGCCACCATATTCGTTATATTCACTACCACTTACCGGAATTGAACCACGTGCTCCAAGAATGGTAAGCGTAAACTGCGCATTAATCATTTTATTACTGAGCCTCATAATTCGTTAATGTTGATATGCGGATGCTGACGGACTTTCTATTTTATCCTTTTTGTCGTCATCTTTTTTTTCATCGTCCTTATTGCCATCATCTTTATTTCCGTCGTCCTTATTTCCCTCGTCCTTTTTATTATCTTCCTTCTTTTTCTTATTCTTCTTATTCTTCTTTTTTGACTTCTTTGAAGAATCAGATGATGAATTATTATTCCCATTAGTTTGTGAATCACCCGGATTACTATTATTTTCCTGATCATTACCATTTGAAGGTGATTCACTAGGCTGGTCATATGCTATGGGAAGCTGATATATACGATTATCTAAATTATTGCCAGGATTGCTGTTAGGCTTTTTGTTTGATTTACCGTTAGTTTTTGCCAACCTGCTTCCTGCTTTACCTTGATCTTTTTTTAACCTTGCGGTTACAGTCTCATAAGACAATTTTCTAAAATCAAGACCGCTTTGTTGAAAAATTTTTTCTGTTAACTCCTTATCATTATATAATTCAAGTAGTGCAAAGCCTTTTAGATCACTTATGCTGACTTCACTTGTTTCAACCCTCAATCCCGATGAATAAAAGTCTGCTGCCTGCCCTGCTATTAACATTACAGTTTTCTCTTCACCTGTAGCTATGTTTTTAATTGAACACTGAAGGCTTCCTTCCAAAAGGCATACCTTCGTATGCTCTGCATCAATATCTTCTATCTGGGCACATGTACCTCTAATCCCCATTGTCATGGAGGATGTTTTTATATTAAATTCTTCATCGTCAGTCAAAGGTTCTGAAACATTAAAAAACAAATTTCCGGAATCAAGTAAAGCTTCGTATTTTGTCCCAGTCTTTCGTACTTCCAATGAACTTTCTGCATCAAGCTTAACTGCCTTTGTGTCGTCAAGACTTATATATGCATAACTCTTTTTCTTTGTGATAATCTGGTTTCCGTCGTTTAATCTCATTTTCTCCATTACAGAGATTGCTTTTCCTTTATCGTCCGATACTCCAACAGTCCCCTCGTATTTTTCCATCCTCATTATATTTGCAGCATCAGTTTTCACCTCAGCAGCGTTAACATCTACTTTTGCATACGAAATAAATACAAAAAGCACAAGGGCAATCAAAATGAATCGCCTGCCTGCGCTAATAAAACAAATATCATGGTATGATTTTTCTCCCCTCATAACAATACCTTTCTCAAAAAAATCTATTTATATTGTAGTCTTCATTTAGAATCTACTTATTTTCAGCAAAAGCCTGCTCCACATTCTCAAGAGCCTTCCTAAGAAACTTACTTGCATCTTCTCTTGAACAACCATTTTCAATTTTCTCAATAGTCTGTTCTACTGAAGCTCTAAGCCCCGAATTGGCTTTTGTTGTCACTCTCAACCTATCGCTTGTATGTTGCATAATTTGGACAACTCTGGAAGGTTTAGCTTTAAAATAAAGACTGAGAGTCTCCCATGTTATCACAGCAAGAACTGTAAACTCAGATAAAGATACTGCTGTTGCCGAACGGGGAAGGCCTTCAACCATTCCCATTTCGCCAAATACTCTGCCAGCGCCAATTTCTGCAATCTTCTTTTGCTTATCAGTTCCGTAGTTCAGGAAAATACCAACCTTTCCCTTCTGTACATCATACATACAGCAGCTGTCATCGCCTTCATTGAAAACTACCTGCCCATCTTCATATCCTTTAAGGTTTGTTATAACGGTATGTTTATCAGTCATAAGTACTCCCATCGCACAATCTCAGTTGAATAGAAAATACTGTAATTCTTTTAATTCTATACATAAATGATACAACTATTGCGAATAATTGATTATTAAATTTACATAAAATCGTTGACCTATCTCTTTATTAAATAAAACAAAAACCTCAAATGGTTATTTTAAGCCATTTGAGGTTTCTGTATTTGTATGCCTTTTACAAAATGCATCAGACAAACTGATTAGCGTCAGAGCTGTAGTTATATCCTATGCCTTCAAGTTTGGCAATAATTGAGCTTATTTCTTCTTCACCAAGAGATAATCCTTCAGCCAAGTCTTCAAGACTATTATAATTATCTCTTAACTGTGTATTAATATAACTCAACAGTATCACCGGATCCTTTGGTATCATCATTCTCCTTTCACCGCATGGGCAACCAGCGCATCACCTTCCACATCGATCTCGATAGTGTCGTGAGGCATAACCTTATCCTCCAGGATAAGCTTTGCTGAAAGTGTCTCAACATGCTTCTGCACAAATCTCTTAACGGGTCTTGCACCATAGTTGGCATCGTATGCGTTATCTGCTACAAACTGCTCTGCAGCAGGAGTCAGCCTGATGCTTATCTCTCTGTCTGATAATCTTCTGTTAAGATCATCCACGATAAGCTTAACTATGCCACTGACATTATCCTTTGTCAAAGGCTTGAACAGAATCATCTCGTCAAGTCTGTTCAGGAACTCAGGTCTAAAGCGGGCGTGAAGCTCATTCATGGTCAGTTCCTCAGCTTCCTTGCTGATGGTTCCATCCTCCTCGATTCCATCAAGAAGATATGGTGCACCTATATTAGAGGTCATGATAAGAATAGTGTTCTTAAAGTCCACTGTTCTTCCCTGAGAATCGGTAACACGGCCATCATCCAGAATCTGAAGAAGAACGTTGAACACATCGGGATGTGCCTTTTCCACTTCATCAAAAAGTACAACCGCATAGGGCTTTCTTCTTACAGCCTCTGTCAGCTGACCACCCTCCTCGTATCCTACATATCCGGGCGGTGCTCCGATCAGTCTGGACACGCTGAACTTCTCCATGTATTCACTCATGTCGATTCTGACTATATTATTTTCATCATCAAAAAGTGATGCCGCAAGGCTCTTGGCAAGCTCTGTCTTACCTACACCTGTAGGTCCAAGGAACATGAATGAACCGATAGGCTTTCCGGGATCCTTTATACCTGCCTTGGATCTCATGATTGCCTCTGAAACCTTGGTAACCGCTTCGTCCTGTCCGATGACTCTCTTGTGAAGCTCATCCTCAAGGTGAAGTGTTTTATTCCTCTCACTCTCAGTAAGCTTTGCTACAGGAATACCTGTCCATCTGGAGATAATCCTTGCTATCTCTTCATCGGATACTCTCTCATGAACAAGGGACATATCCTTTGAGCCTACCTTCTGCTCCTCTTCGTCCAGCTGTTTTTTCAGTTCGGGAATCCTGCCATACTGAAGCTCACTTGCCTTCTCAAAATCGCCTCTTCTTTGGGCAATCTGAAGCTCGTTGCTGGCGTTCTCTATCTCTTCACGGATAACAGCGAGTCTGTCCACCGCTTCCTTTTCATTGGTCCACTGAGCCTTCTGGTTATCAAAATCAGCCTTAAGCTCAGCCAGCTCCTTCTGAAGGTTTTCAAGCCGCTCTTTACTTAAGGAATCATCTTCCTTTTTAAGGGCCGTTTCCTCAATCTGCATCTGCATGATCTTTCTATTCATCTCATCAAGCTCAGCAGGCATTGAATCCATCTCGGTTTTAATAAGGGCACAGGCTTCATCCACAAGGTCTATTGCCTTATCGGGAAGGAATCTGTCTGAAATATATCTGTTACTTAAGGTTGCAGCGCTGACAAGAGCTGAGTCCATAATTTTCACACCATGATAAACCTCATAGCGTTCCTTAAGACCTCTAAGGATACTGATGGTATCTTCAACAGTAGGCTCTGAAACCATAACCGGCTGGAAACGTCTCTCAAGTGCCGCATCCTTCTCGATATATTGTCTGTACTCATTAAGCGTGGTAGCACCGATACAGTGGAGCTCTCCTCTTGCAAGCATGGGCTTTAGCATATTACCTGCATCCAGCGCGCCGTCTGTTTTGCCGGCACCCACAATGGTATGAAGCTCATCTATAAAAAGAATTATCTCTCCGTCAGATTCCTTCACATCCTGAAGGACAGCCTTAAGTCTCTCCTCAAATTCGCCTCTGTACTTGGCACCTGCCACAAGGGAGCCCATATCAAGTGAAAAGATCTTCTTGTCTTTTAAGTTCTCAGGCACGTCACCCTCTGCAATTCTCTGGGCAAGAGCCTCTACAACCGCAGTCTTACCTACACCGGGTTCACCAATCAGAACCGGATTATTCTTGGTCTTTCTGGACAGAATTCTTACTACATTTCTAATCTCAGCATCTCTGCCAATTACAGGCTCAAGCTTCTGTGCCTTAGCCTTTGCCACAAGCTCTGTGCCGTATTTCTCAAGGGTGTCGTAGGTCGCCTCTGGGTTATCGGAGGTCACCTTCTGGTTGCCCCTTACCTCTGACAGGGCCTGAAGGAATCTGTTCCTGTCTATACCAAAAGCCTGGAATATATTTATCATCTCGCGGTTCGGATAATGAAGCATAGCGAGGAAAATGTGCTCAACAGACACATACTCATCTCCCATTGCCTTCATCTCATCCTCGCTCTTAAGAAGCACTTTGTTAAGGTCAGCGCCCACATAGGGACTTCCGCCCTGGACCTTGGTTCTCTTCTTTAAAGCCTCATCAACTCTGTTTAAAAATACAGTATTATCAATTCCCATCTTCTCAATAAGCTTGGGAACTATACTATCCTGTATTGTCAGAAGGCTGTATAAGAGGTGCTCCTGCTCTATCTCCTGGTTGCCATAATCAAGAGCCACCTTCTCCATGTTCTGAACTGCTTCAATTGATTTTTGTGTGAATCTATCTATCTTCATAACAGTTACCTCACTAAAAAACGTTTCGGCCGCTTACAATAATCTTTGTTCTACAACTGTTATAACACGATTATTAGCACTCGTCAATAGTGAGTGCTAATTCTTTTTTCGAAATAAAAATGCCGCAGAAATATCGCATTCTACGGCACTATCACTATCAGTCTATTTCTTTACCCTCAACATCGATAATTTCTTTGTCGACTATTTTTCTCTGGCTCTCCTGATCAAAAGAACCGGCAGGTGCTTCTTCCACATCCACCACGGTAGCCTCTCCATCAACGATATTTTTCTGAGCCATCTTATCAACCTTATGTATCCTTGATACGATCCACAGATTGGAAATACCATTATAGGCAAGTGCAGCACCGATTATCTGTACAATATACTTCATGGTTGTAACAGGATTCAGCACCAGGTAAAGTCCGCCTGCCACAGTAAGTACAGCAAGAATAAGTGCGATCCACCAGTTTCCATACTTACTTCTTCCAAGGCTCAGGGTCTCTCCAAGATTCATTAGACCCGAAAAGAGCATTATCACACCTGCAATAACAGGAATAATGGATTCAAAAAAATGCGGATTGAGAAGTATCCATACACCAAGCACAGCTATAACCAGGCCAAATCCAATAGAGCTGTTCCTCGCGATAAGTCCCTGATTCTTGGAAAACAGGCTGGTCAAAATGGATATAACTCCCGCAGCAAGTACCACGCCACCGATCACCTTGGTAAGCAGATTAAGTGTAGTCCCCGGCAAAAATATCAGCAGAGCACCAACCGCTATAAGTATCAGGGCATCCACCAGAAAATTAGTTTTTAACTTCACAAAGAATTTCATACCAAGCACCTCAAATATAATTATTCTTCAGTCTCTTCTCCTGTAGCACACTCCTCAAGAAGCTTATCCATAAGCTCATATATCTCTTCCCTTCCTGCCTTACTCTGCGCAGAAAAAGGAAGTACCAGACCATCCTCAGGCATTCCCAGTGTGTCCTTGATCATCTGAATATGCTTCTCATGCTGACTGGGCTTAATCTTATCTGATTTAGTAGCAATAATGATGGGATTAACCCCCTGAGAAACTATCCAGTCATACATCATCCTGTCATTGGCAGAAGGCTCATGCCTTATGTCTATGAGTAGGAAAACCTGCTTTAGCATCACTGACTTATTGAGATAATTCTCAATCATCTTACCCCACTGTTTCTTTACTGATTCAGGAACCTTGGCAAAACCGTATCCCGGAAGATCCACCAGATAAAACTCATTATTTATATTGTAATAGTTGATAGTCTGAGTTTTACCGGGCTCCTGACTGACACGAGCATAATGCTTGCGGTTCATTAAGCCGTTTATCAATGAGGATTTTCCCACATTACTTTTTCCTGCAAAAGCAAACTCCGGCTTATCATTCTGGGGGAGCTTACTTGTAATTCCTATTACTGTTTCTAAATTTACTTTCTTAATTACCATAAAAACCTCGCTAAGTGATTTAAAAGGCAGGGATGAAGCTCATCTCTGCCTTATTATTTCAGCCATTATTTATTTAGCAGGCTTAAGTCTCTTAGCCTCATCCTTGTAAACAATCAGAGGACTTGAAGAACCACTTACTGCTTCCTCAGTAACAACACACTCTGAAATGTTGTCATCTGAAGGAATCTCATACATAACATCCATCATAGCCTTTTCCATGATAGACCTTAAGCCTCTTGCTCCTGTCTTTCTCTCATGAGCCATCTCTGCGATCTTATCGATTGCATCATCCTCGAATGAAAGCTTAACGTCATCAAAGTCAAACAGTTTCTGATACTGCTTAACAAGAGCATTCTTGGGCTCTGTAAGGATTCTGACGAGAGCGTCCTTGTTCAGCCCTTCAAGAGTTACACAGATTGGAACACGACCTACAAACTCAGGGATAAGTCCGAACTTGGTGAGATCCTGAGGTGTAACCTCTTTTAATACTTCACCGATCTCACGCTCGCTCTTATCAGCTATCTCAGCGTTAAAACCGATTGAGTTGCGATCAAGTCTCGCCTCTACAATCTTATCAAGGCCATCAAAAGCACCACCACAGATGAACAGAATATTGGATGTATCTATCTGGATAAGCTCCTGATGAGGATGCTTACGTCCGCCCTGCGGAGGAACGCTTGCTGTAGTACCCTCGATTATCTTAAGAAGTGCCTGCTGAACACCTTCGCCTGATACATCACGGGTGATTGAAACGTTCTCGCTCTTCTTGGTTATCTTATCAATCTCATCGATGTAAACGATGCCGTACTGTGCACGCTCAACATCATAATCAGCTGCCTGAATAAGCTTTAAGAGAATGTTCTCAACATCCTCGCCGACATATCCGGCCTCTGTAAGGGTTGTCGCATCAGCAATTGCAAAGGGAACATTTATGATCTTCGCAAGTGTCTGAGCCAGGTAAGTCTTACCGGAACCTGTAGGACCAACCATTATGATGTTACTCTTCTGAAGCTCAACCTCGTCGTCGTTATTATGAGCCTTAGGCGCCATAACACGCTTATAGTGATTGTAAACAGCCACAGAGAGAACCTTCTTAGCTTCATCCTGTCCGATTACATAATCGTCAAGGAAATTCTTGATCTCAACAGGCTTCAAAAGATTGATATCCCTGTCGTCGTGCGCTATCGGCTCATCCTCGAACTCTTCCTCGATGATATCAGCACAGATATCAACGCACTCGTCACAGATATAAACACCTGCGGGACCGGCAATCAGCTTTTTAACCTGATTCTGTGTCTTGTTACAAAATGAGCAACGAATTTCACCGTTGTTTTTTCCTGCCATAATTTATTTTCCTTTTAAAAATCTTATAATAAAAAATTATTTATCCTTATTTTCTTCCTTAGGTCTTGACTCGATAACAGAATCAATAAGACCGTACTCTAAAGCTTCCTGAGCTGTCATCCAGTTATCACGCTCTGTGTCAGCTGCGATCTGAGCATAGTCCTTACCTGTGTTCTCTGATAAGAGTGTATTCAGTTTTTCTTTTGTACGAATGATGTGCTTAGCTGCGATCTCAATCTCAGTAGCCTGACCCTGAGTTCCGCCAAGGGGCTGGTGAATCATGATCTCAGCATTGGGAAGTGCCATACGCTTACCCTTTGCACCACCAGCAAGAAGGAATGCACCCATACTTGCTGCCATACCGATACAGATTGTGCTTACATCGCATTTGATGTAATGCATGGTATCATAAATAGCCATACCGGAAGTAATCTCTCCACCGGGGCTGTTGATATACATGTGGATATCCTTGCTGGGATCCTCTGCCTCAAGGAAAAGGAGCTGTGCAACTACAACGCTTGCAGAAACAGAATTGACCTCCTCACCAAGGAATACAATACGTTCCTTTAAAAGTCTTGAATAAATATCGTATGAGCGCTCTCCGCGGCTCGTCTGCTCTATGACATAAGGTATTAAACTCATATGATTCGCTTCCTCTCTGTTATATTTAGTATATAATACCAAATCATTATACCCCATTTTATTGAATATGCGCAACTATGCGAAAAAACCCTCCCGTTTCCGGGAGGGCTGCTATATTACTCTTCTGTCTTCTTTGTTGTCTTACGTGTGCGCTTCGGCTTCTCCTCAGCTGCATCATCGTCCTTCTTAGCTGCAGTCTTGCGTGTGCGCTTCGGCTTCTCCTCAGCTGCATCATCGTCCTTCTTAGCTGCTGCCTTTCTTGTTGTCTTCTTAGCGCCAACTTCCTTAACGTTCTCTACAAGGAAAGCTGCTGCCTTCTGAACAAGGAGGTCCTCCTTAAGGCTCTTGATCTCACGGTCGCCCATAAGCTCCTTAACCTTCTCAACTTCCATGTTGTACTGCTTAGCCATCTTCTCGAGCTCTTCCTGGATCTCGTTCTCAGCGATCTCGAACTTCTCAGCTGCTGCAACTGCCTCAAGAACAAGTCTTGACTGGATACGCTCTACAGCCTGAGGCTTAACCTGCTCTAAGAGCTGCTCAGCTGTGTTGCCTGTGTACTGCATGTACTGCTGCATGTTCATGCCCTGATACTGAAGTCTCTGAGCGAAATCGTTAACGATCTGACGCTGCTGTGTCTCAACCATCTTCTCAGGAAGCTCCATCTCAGAATCTTCGATAACAGCCTTAACTGCTGCATCCTCACGCTTAGCCTTAGCCTCAGCCTCTTTACGCTCTGTAAGCTTCTTCTTTACATCTTCTTTATACTCAGCAACTGTCTCGAAATCTGAAACATCGCTTGCAAACTCATCATTGAGCTCAGGAAGCTCTCTTGTCTTGATAGCCTTAACTGTGCACTTGAATGTAGCATCCTTACCAGCAAGATCCTCTGAATGATACTCCTCAGGGAATGTTACGTTAACTTCACCCTCTTTGCCGATCTCGAAGCCTACAAGCTGCTCCTCGAATCCAGGGATGAATGAACCTGAACCGATTGTAAGAGGATAATCTGTGCCCTTACCACCTTCGAAAGCAACACCGTCAACAAATCCCTCGAAATCAAGAGTTACGATATCGCCATCCTCAACCTTACGATCTGTAACGTCGATTGTTCTGGCGTTTCTGTTACGCTCCTGGTCGATCTCAGCGTTGATCTCGTCCTCAGTTACGTCAAGATCCATCTTCTCAACCTCAACGCCCTTGTACTTACCAAGCTTAACCTCGGGCTTAAGAGCTACAGTTGCTGTAAAGATGAAAGGCTTACCAGCCTCGATCTGTGATACTTCGATATCAGGGTTAGAAACAACGTCCTCACCGCACTCCTCAACAGCCTTGGGATACTCCTCGTTGATAACTTCGTTAGCAGCATCCTCGAAGAATACTTCCTTACCGTACATACGCTCGATCATATGACGGGGAGCCTTACCCTTACGGAATCCAGGGATCTGGATCTTATTCTTCTGCTTGTTGTAAACCTTGTCGATTGCCTTGTCAAAAGACTCAGCTGCTACTTCGATTGTAAGCTTAGCCATGCTCTTCTCGAGCTTTTCTACTGATACGCTCATTGAAATGTTTCCTCCTATGAATACATATGAAATAAATCTTTACACAGTTTTGTGTTATTTATCTATATTAAAACGACCTGTGCTAACTTTCCTCGGCACAGTCGCCTAAAGATTATAGCACAGGTCTTTTCCTTTTTCCATATTAATTTGAAAATAGTGAAAAACTCAGAGTTTCTCGGTACTCATGTGAGCATTACTGTATCTCACATCTCCCGTAACGTCCTCTAAAAACCAGTCAGCAGGCTTATAATCAGCTGCCGCCTTCTCATCGGGAAACTCCACCTCGGCAAGAATCCTTCCATCATAGGGAGCCCCGAAAACATCAAGCTCTATTTTTAATCCATTTTCAATAGGAATGATATATCTCTTCTTTCTTATTACATTCCCATCTGCCTTCTCAACAAGATGCTCGTATGCTGTTTTATCAAGAGGCATGTTGTACTCGATCTGACCTATATCGCCATCTTCGCCTTCGAAATGTGCACCCGCAAAATCCTTATGGCACTTATATGTCATGTAGTACTCGTCATCCTGCCTTCTAACTCTGATGGCAGGAACCACATTAAGATAGCCCTGCTCGATAACATGAACCTCATACTGCTCCAGATTCTCAGGTAATTCCTTTACAGTAAATTTTCTCTCAATTTCTAATCCCATTACTCAAATCACACCCTAAAAACAATTTTCTTACCGAGTTCATCCGCAGTCTCTTTACCACAGAAGCGCTCTACGATAGCAAGCCCGAAGGGAATTGCTGTTCCCATTCCGCGGCTTGTAAGGATATGTCCGTCAACAGTAGTTTCTGTCATCTGAACATCCGCGCCCTTAAGCTCACCCTCAAGTCCCGGGAATACGCAGGCTTTTTTGCCCTGTAAGAGCCCCGCTCTTCCAAATACTCCGGGAGCAGCACAGATTGCGCTGATATATCTCTTTGCTGCATCAAAGGCTCTTACCTGTTCCATGAGCTTCTCTGTCTTTTCAAGATTAGTTGTTCCGGGCATTCCGCCAGGAAGAACCAGCATATCCATCTCATCGAATTTCACGTCATCAAGAAGCTTGTCAGCTTTAACCTCTATTCCATGAGAGCCTGTTACCTGAAGAGCTCCCATAACTGAAACCATATCAATAGTAAGACCTGCTCTTCTGCAGATATCCACCACGGTAAGTGCCTCGATTTCCTCAAAGCCCTCTGCCAGGAAAATTGCAATATTAGCCATTTTTCATATCCTCCTCTATAAATGCTAATTTATATCTGACTCTGCCCGGTCGGATACGGGGTCCGTAATCGCCCAAAATACGTGCGATAACGGTCCCCAGCTCCCTAAATTCAATTTTTTAATATACCACTGTCATATAAGCCGCCGCGTTCCCCAAGAACCTCCTCAAGTCCCATTGACTTAAGACGTCCATATTCCTCTTCCTGCATTCTGTCGAAATCAGCAGGAGGACAGCACATAAGATTGTAAACATATTCCACAAGTGCTGTATCAAGATCCACCTGATATTTTGCTTCCGAATCCAGTACCAGACTGTTTCCGGGGAACGTAAACTGATCCTGTACGCACAGATCATAGAAATAATCAAACCACTCCTCAGTCTCCCACTTGCAGTTCTGAGTCCATGTGGAAACCTGAGCGTCTTTTTTATCAACAAAATCAAAATGCTGATTCACAATGCAGTAATCATCCGGATTGCCGGGATATCCATGACTGAACAGCGCATCCTTCGCCATGGCCATTGCTGCACCTTCTTCAGTCTTTTCATGATCCGGAGTATAGTTGACCATCTCAGCTATAGCAGGATCGGCAAGCCAGTTCAGATATTTGATAACGGCATCTGTCTTATTCTTACTGGATGCCGGAACCATTACATACAAACCATAATCAGGCTCTGTTACATTGCGATATCCACCATCCTTAAGATCAAAGCACAGTAGCGGACTCACCTCGACCTTCTGATCAGTCTTCTTCATTTCAGAAATATATGTAAAAGGAGACATTGTATCATCAACAAAAAATCCTGCCCTGCCCTCGGTGACATCCTTTATATATTTGGAATTATCCGTATCAGCCGTAAAATCAAGTGAGATTATCCCATCATTATACAGCCTGTTTAGTTCTCTTATTCCTTCTATGGCGCCGTCAGCAACCACCATATATCTCTCTGAATAAATAAATGCATCCCTGTCAGAAAGACCATCCACATAGGATCCCACAAAGCCCTGATAAAAACGTTCCGAATGAATATCCCCGCCCATAGCCCAGGGAATCACGTTATCAACACCTGCGGGATTTTGTTCCTTAACAGCATACAGATACTCAATAAGCTGCTTTTTATTAGTAGGAACATCCATGCCCATCATATCGCACCAGTCTTTTCTTATATAAGCCATGTGCCTGGGCGCTTTGAAGCCTCTTCTCTTCATTACTGCAACCTGAAGATCATTGTAGGCTCCCATATACTGAATGTCGCCAATATATTTTTTAATGTTATCGCCGTATTTTTCCAGCGAATCCGTAAGATCAGTGACCTTACCCTGCTTAGTCATATACCCAAACACCGAGGATGAATAGGTGAAAATGATATCCGGAGCAGTTCCCTCGTCCACCATCTTCTTTATGGTAGTATCAGAGGTGGACCTGTCCACACTTACAAAATGGAGATTTATTCCATACTCATCCTTCACCTTTGCTCTTATCCAGTTAGCAAGGGCGTTATCATCAGCAGTATATCCTTCGGGGAAATTACCTCTGTCCCACACCATGCAGGTGATGGAGTTTTCATCATCTGCCGAGTAGTCAGTGGCAGCCTCTTCCTTTGACTTAAAAATGGAACATCCCGCACAGGAAACGAGCAGGGATAATGTTAAAATCGTGCTAATTGTCCTGGAAAAAATACGCATAGCCTGTCCTCGTTAAACTTCGTCCGCCTGTTACTCCGAACGAAAAAACTAATGACTGTTACTCTGAGTTGATTCACCAACACATAGCTCCGCAGGAAAAGTGATATGCCTGTGGGAGCTTCTCGATTCTATAATGTCAAACAGCAGCTTTACTGTTTCTCTGGAAATCTGATCAAGGGGCTGCTTAATGGTAGTGAGTCTGGGATTGATATATCTGCCAATCTCCATCCCATCAAAACCGCACACGCTTATATCCTCCGGAACCTTAAGTCCCGCATCTGCTATGGCACGAATGGCACCAATCGCCAGAAGATCCGTTGCACAGAAAACCGCTGTAAATTCTCTTCCTGATGAAAGCATTCTCTGCATGGTCCTGTAACCATTTTCCACCGAAAAGTGTTCCATGGTCTGATCAACGTAGAAAACAAGTCCCTCGTCAACCGCCATACCACGCTCAAGATATGCATCCTTGTAGCCCTCAAGTCTGAGGTGCCCTACAGATCTTCTACCCATAGCCTCAGTGATGATGGCTATATTCTTATGTCCCAGATTCATGAGATACTGGGTCATATGCCTTGCTTCAAGCCTGTCGTCAACCGATACGGTAGAAAACTCGTTTCGGCCTTCCTCCTCAAGAAAGGATGCTCCAATCGTTGAGAAAACCGCCGGAATTTTAAGCTCATTGAGCTTGAGCCTGGACTGCTCAGAGCCTCCACCAAGGAAAATGATTCCCCTTAGTCTCTTCTCCGTCTCCAGCTCCATAGCTACATCAGCCTCTTCCTCATCAGCCTCAACATGACGCAGGACAAGTGCATACTTCTGTCTGTCTATCTCCTGCTCGATGATATCGATCATCGGGGAGAAAAAGGGATTGGTTACTCCCTTTATAAGTACACCGATGCATTTAGCATCGGTGCGTTTAAGGTTACGCGCACTGTCATTGGGGACAAATCCTGTCTCCCTTATGACAGCCATTATTCGTTCGCGTGTTTTGGCGCTAACATCAGGGTGACCATTTATCACCCTGGATACGGTGCTAACGCCGACACCGCACATTTTTGCAACATCAACTATGGTTATTTTAGACATTTGAACTTCTTCCGTAGGTCTTAGCCATATCAAGCATGCGTGCAGCAAGCTCGTCAGTAAGAACACCATCCTCCATACGCCATGTCCAGTTCTTGCCAAGTGTAGAAGGAGTGTTTATTCTTGCCTCTTTTCCAAGTCCCAGATAATCCTGCATGGGAATAACTGCTGTATTTGAAACTGATGCAAATGTAGCTCTGATAAACTCCCATACAATATCCTTATTGGAGCGGATATTCAGATACTTCTTGGCAAACTTCTTATCAGCTCTCGGAATTGAATTGTACCATCCAAGAGTTGTCTCATTATCATGAGTTCCTGTGTAAACAATACTGTTCTGCACATAGTTGTGAGGAAGGTAATCACTCTCTTCTCTCGCATCAAAAGCGAACTGAAGGATCTTCATTCCGGGGAAGCCTGTTCTATGAACAAGTCTTATTACAGAAGGTGTAAGGTATCCAAGGTCCTCTGCGATAACTCTAAGATCACCAAGCTCTTTTTTCATAGCCTCGAAAAGCTTGTAGCCGGGTCCCTTTACCCACTTACCGTGCTCAGCAGTAGGATCACCAAACGGAATTGAATAGTACTCATCAAAACCGCGGAAATGATCGATACGGATTACATCATAAAGCTCATAGCAGCTCTTTATACGGTTGATCCACCACTTAAAGCCTGTCTTTTCATGATATTCCCACTTATACAGAGGATTGCCCCAGAGCTGACCGGTTCTTGCAAAAGCATCCGGAGGGCAGCCTGCAACAGCAGTGGGCATATTCTTCTTATCAAGCTGGAAAAGCTTGGGATTAGCCCATGTATCTGCTGAGTCAAATGCAACATAAATCGGAATGTCACCGATGATATCAATGCCCTTTTCGTTAGCATAGGCCTTGAGATCGAACCACTGTGTCATGAAAAGGTACTGAATAAACTCATGGAATCTGATTCTGTCAGCGTGCTTAACCCTTGCTTCTTCAATGGCCTCTTTTTGTCTGAGCTTCAAGCCTTCCGGCCACTCTACCCAGCTAAGTCCGTCATAGCGCTTTTTAAGTGCCATATAAAGAGCATAGTCAGGAAGCCAGTCAGCGTTCTGTTTTACAAACTTATCGAATCCAGCCTTAAACTCCTTGGCAGGCTTTTTTGTGCTGGTATCTGACAGACCACTGTTTACAAACGCTTTGTATAAAACGTCATAACGTGTCTTGAAAAGTCTTGCATAATTGATGACCTTATCATCAGAGCCAAAATCAACCTTGTCCACTTCCTCTTGTGTGAGAAACTTCATTTCAATAAGCTTCTCAAGATCTATAAAATACGGATTACCCGCATAAGTAGAGAAGGACTGATACGGTGAATCACCGTAGCTTGTAGGTCCAAGTGGAAGAATCTGCCAATATCTCTGGCCTGACTTTGCCAGAAAATCCACAAAATCATACGCTTCCTTTGAAAAAGCACCGATTCCGTACTTTGATGGCAAACTAAATACAGGCATCAAAACGCCACATGCTCTTTTATTATTTACTTTCTTAGCCATTTTTTCTAAATCCTCTATATTCTCTGAAACTATAATTATTTTAATAACTGCTTGCGCAGGCTATGAGCAACTGACGGCTCATAGTCCGTTATCTCTGATACCCCAGATAAGATTACGCCACTGCTCCATCTGTTCCGTAGTCATGAAACCATTGGATGTGCCCATGTAACCGATCTTGTAGGATGAGAATAAGAGTGCATTCTTAATGGAATTAACAGAATCCTCTGTCTCCTGATAATAGTGCAGGAAGCATGAGAAAAGAGCATTACCGGCACCGACAGTATTAACAACCTCGTTGGTCTTTACCGTCTTGTAATCGGCAATGAACTCACCTTTTCTGTCAAAGAGAATAACACCCTTAGAACCACGGCCCATGATAATAATATCTGTTCCGTAGGTCTTACTGATTCCTCTTATGAAATCATACGGATCCTCCTCGAGCTGATCATCCGAGAAATAAAGGATTGAAGCAGCGTCAAGGAAATCCCTGTTATATTTTTCTTTTTCCCTGCAGAAATTACGGATATTAACCGCAACCTTCCTGCCGTTCTCAGCGGCAGCAATTGCAAAGGGTCTGCAGAAATTAGCATTGGCCAGAACTACCATATCAGCCCAGCTGGCAAGCGGAGCAAACATAGACATATCGTAGACCTTGTCACGCAGATCCTTGATATCCTCGAATATCTGTCTTCTGCGTTCCTTGTCATAAAGGATCACACAGTTAGGAGTCTCCTCCATCATCTGAACCACATACTTAGTTGAAAGTTCGATATTGGTTCCCGGAGGGTTCAGGTCTTCGACTGATTTATCTCTGCCGATGATCGACATAAACTCAACCTCATCACCCAGCCATCTGAGCGCAAGAGATTCGTTATAAGCATCACCACCAAGTCCCGTATAAATTGAGTTAATCTCTGTAGTAAGCGGAGCATACTCAATCGGAACCTTGTTGACTCTTACGATTGTCTCAACCTGCGTAATACCTGCTACGACGAATTTTCCCATGTGTGCCTCCTTTAAAACCGGCCGTCAAGCCGTCATTTAATCGTACGAAATCGCACGAAGCATTTCCATGTACTTTAAAACTTCTTCATAGTAGTCTTCCGGCTGGAAAACGCCCTCCTGAAACATCTTTTCCAGTATCTCTTTGTTCACCATCTGGATCATGTCATCAACAATCTGATAATTAGCCTCAGGCTTAAACCTGGTGATATCTCCCCTATCCAGGTTCTTCCTGATGGATTCATCGTAATTCTCACGAGTTTCAAGAATAGCAGAAGCTGCCTCCGGTGTGTCCTCCACCGCAGCGCTGTACATAAACAGCTTAATATACGGATACTGCTGCATACAAACAGAGTACACCCTCTCTATTTCCTCTCGTATTGTGAAAAAATCGGTGATATCCCTAGAAACGCCTGTTGTAATCTCCAAATTAATTACACGCACACTGTAATCATAAACAAATTGATACAATCCAAGCTTTGTTTCAAAATAGTGAAATATTAGTCCTTTACTGATACCGGCCATCTTCACAATATCGTCTGTACTGGCATGCATATAACCACCAAGAGCAAAAGCTCTCAGCGCTGCATTGATAATACGATCTTGCTTTTCTTTCTTAAGATCAAAAAATTTTTCGTTCATGAAAAAACATTTCTCCTAAAATTGACCGGACTAGTCCATTTCAATATAGCATTTTATGTACCTTTTTTCAACGATTTGAACGCAAATGCTTTTCTTATTGAATAAATTGTATTATCATTTATAGTACAGAACCAAGCGAAAAAATTTTTTCATTATAAAGGGGGTTCCAATGTCCAAACATTTTGGTAAAGTATTTTTGTTTGCAGCCGCTGCCGGTGCTGCCGCTGCTGGTGTATATTATTATCTCACTCAGAAGGATTCTGAATTATCAGAGGATTTCGATGGTTTTGAAGATTACGATGACTTTGATGATTTTGAAGATGATGACACAAGCGGTTCATGGGGCCGTCGCTACGTTAATCTCTCAAGCTCTTCAGAAAAGGCAGACACAGAGGAAGCTTCTACTGATACCGAAGCTCCTGCTCCTGATAAGACAGAGGAGTTCTTCGACGATGACGAAGATGACGACATCAGTGATCTTAAGAAAATGGATGGCGCACTTTGAATTAATGGCAAAACAAAATCCCCGGTTTATACCGGGGACTTTTTATATCATCCTTCAGGTGCTGCAGCTGCTGCCTGCGCAGCTTTTTTCTTTTCAGCCACAATTTCCTTTAGTTCATTAGCCTTATCCTTAATTCTGGAATTAGCTGTTCTGGAAGTAAGAATATTGGAAATCATTCTGATAGCAATATCAAATTCATCAACTTCCATTGCAACCGCCGCCATCAGATAATCTGTCGTAGTTTCATCCATACCTGCAATCTGAGACTCACTCTGCCTTGCAAGCACAAATCCGTCCAGAGCCTTCTTTAAAAGCTCCTTCTCTTCTGCCTCGTTCTTCTTTTTCTTCTCCTCATAATCCGGAGCCGAAGGATCAAGATGCTCTGTCTCTCCTCTTATAAGCCAGGCCATCTTAAGACAAAGATAAGCTTTCTCGGAATTCTTGGCCTTTTTCACCATCGCAGAAGCGATCGCAAGCTCATAGCGCACGCGGGCCTCTTCGTAGGAATAGGTCTTGGTACCGAAGGTCTGCTTCTTGTAGTTGGAACTTATCTTGCTCTTAACCTCATCAATCTGGAACTTTGTGAGCGGAGCAAAAAACTTTGCCAGAACCGAATAGCCACAACGAGGACATGTAACCACTTCATATTTACTGGGATCCATCTCATTGTATACCGGGCGAAGATCCATATCCTGGCTCTTCATCCTTACCTTACCTGACCTCAGTGTCTTTACATCAAACTGTGTCTCACAGATAGGGCAGGTATATTTCTTATCAAAAAGAAGTGTCTCCTCATTGATGACAACAGCAGGCTTTTTTTCTTCTTCCTTCTGCTCCTTCTTTTTTGGATCTTCATATAGCTCTTCATTTTCTAATGCACCAAGACCAAACTTTTTTAATCCATCCAAAAATCCCATGCTTTTTACCCCTCATTGCTGATAGTCATTAAATCTGACAATAGTTACATGGTAGTGCAAAATATTCCAAAAGCATCAAGCTTTAGGCAGTACAAAAGAACTCTTGAGTGAAACTATTCTGTTAAATACAGGAGCTCCGTCCTTGGAATCCTTGCTGTCAACGCAGAAGAATCCGTTTCTTACGAACTGGAACTTATCATAAGCCTTTGCTTCCATAAGCTCAGGCTCAAGCTTTGCATTCTTAATTACAGTGATGGAATTGGGGTTGAGGTTAAGTGAACCATCCTCGTTGTATACGCCCTTCTCCTCATCAATGATATTCTTATAGAGGCGAACCTCGGCCTCACCGCACTTCTCAGCTGATACCCAGTGAATTGTTCCCTTCACCTTTCTGCCGTCCGGGCTGTCTCCACCCTTGGTTGCAGGATCGTATGTGCAGTGGATCTCGGTAACAACTCCGTTCTCATCCTTAACGCAGCCTGTGCAGGTTACGAAATAAGCATTCATGAGACGAACCTCGTTGCCGGGGAAAAGTCTGAAGTACTTCTTCGGAGGCTCCTCCATGAAGTCCTCACGCTCTATCCACAGCTCCTTGCCAAAAGGAATCTCTCTGCTTCCGAGCTCCGGTGCTTCCTTATTGTTCTCGATGGGAAGCATCTCAACCTGTCCTTCCGGATAGTTATCGATGATAAGCTTAACCGGATCAAGGATTGCCATCATTCTCTTAGCCTTAGGCTTTAAGTCTTCACGGATGCAATACTCAAGCATTGCATAATCAGCTGTTGAGTTAGCCTTACTGATACCACAGAGCTCTACGAACTTCTGAATAGACTCGGGAGTAAATCCGCGACGTCTGAGTGCTGCGATTGAAACAAGTCTGGGATCATCCCATCCGTCAACAATTCCATCCTCAACAAGCTTCTTAATATATCTTTTTCCTGTTACGACATTCTGCAGATAAAGCTTTGCAAACTCGATCTGGCGCGGAGGATTCTTATATCCGCACTCGATCTTAACCCAGTCATATAAAGGTCTGTGGTCCTCAAACTCAAGGGTACAGATTGAATGTGTGATTCCCTCCTCTGCATCCTCTATAGGATGAGCAAAGTCATACATAGGATAGATGCACCACTTGTCGCCTGTGCGTGCATGTGACATGTGTGCTACTCTGTAGATGATCGGGTCACGCATGTTGATGTTAGGTGATGACATGTCGATCTTGGCACGAAGTGTCATAGCACCGTCTTCAACATTACCGCTCTTCATCTCCTCAAAGAGTCTTAAGTTCTCCTCTACACTTCTGTCCCTGTTGGGATCATTCTTACCGGGCTCAGTAAGTGTTCCTCTATACTCACGCATCTCCTCAGCTGTAAGCTCGGAAACGTAAGCCTTGCCATTTTTTATAAGCTTAACTGCATTCTCATACATCTTGTCGAAGTAATCTGATGCATAAAAAAGTCTGTCCTCGTAGTCAGCGCCAAGCCAGTTAACGTCCTCGATAATAGCGTCCATGAACTCTGACTTTTCTTTGGTGGGATTTGTATCATCAAATCTCATGTTGAACTTACCGTTGTACTCCTTGGCAAGTCCGTAATTCAAAAGAATACTCTTTGCATGTCCTATATGTAAAAATCCGTTAGGCTCCGGAGGAAATCTTGTAACGACGTGATCGTATACGCCTTCCTTCAGGTCCTTGTCAATTTCCTGCTCAATAAAATTTCTTGATTCTTCTGCCATTTTCTATAAATCCAACTTTCTATTTAAATATTTCCCCTCATGGCCTCCTCTCCTCTTCTTCAGAGAAGAATATGGCAAAATAGCCTTATTACTATCATAGCATTAAATATATTTTTTCTCAAACTCTCCGGCGGACATGGGGTTATCATAGTAAGCGCCCTGAACAAGTGGCACTTTAAGCTCCTTTAACACCTTTTCCTGCTCTTCATTCTCTACTCCCTCAGCGCAAACATAGGCTCCAAGTGCTCCCGACAGATCCATCAGAGAATGAATAAGTGACCTCGCGTACTCTTCCTTTCCAAGCTCGGAGGTTATGGTCTTGTCCACCTTTACCGCAGCAAAAGGAAGGGCTCTTAGTCCGCTTATGGAGCTGTAGCCTGTTCCGAAATCATCAAGGGATAGCCTTACGCCAAGCTCACCGATCTTTTCCATGGCGCCCTTGGTTCTCTCAGTATTGTTCATGGTGAGAGCTTCCCTTACATCCAGTATCATCTGTGATGGCTTTATTCCGGCATCATCAATCGCAGACTTCAATTTATCCGCAATGTCAGGCTGCATAAGCTGGACCACAGACATATTAACATGAATATTGAGCTTCCTCTTAAGCTTCTTACTCCAGATCCCGCAGCACTTGGCTGCCTCACGAAATACATGCTCACCGATTGGATTAATCAGTCCAAGATACTCTGCCAGAGAGATAAACTCTGAAGGATTAACATTTCCCAGAATCTTGCTGTTCCATCTGACAAAGGCCTCCACAGCCACAAGCTTGGGCTTTCTTCCAAGAATATCAAGCATAGGCTGATAGTTAACCGTGAACTCGCGGCAGTTGTCCTCGACAGCCTTGTACATGGCTTTTTCCATATCGAGGCGTCTTATTGTGGACGCATCAATATTTTCAGAATACTGGGAAATCCTGTTTTTACCGGACTTCTTAGCTTCATACATGGCGATGTCGGATTTGCGGATAAGCTCTTCAACTGTATCGCCCGCAGTAGGGAACTCAACAGTACCCATACTCATCGTGCAGTAGTATTCGCCGTCCTTTAGATACCAGGGAGTTGCGAAGGCTCTTCTTATCTCCTCAAGGATGCTGTCCAGCTTGTGATAATGCTCAGGCGGAACTATTATTACAAATTCATCGCCGCCCATACGATAGCAGGAGTTCTGAACACCATCGATACTCTTTATGGCAGCTGATATATCCTGCAAAAGAATGTCTCCAAACTGATGTCCAAGACCGTCGTTGATCTTCTTGAAATCATCAAGGTCAAGATACATGAGCATACCCTTGGAATTGCTCTTTTTAGCCTTTTCTACATAATTTACCAGATCTCTCTCGCAGCATAATCTGTTGTAGAGACCTGTCAAAAAGTCAGTATACGCCTGCTGTTCTATGCGCTTTTGATATATCTTCTTTTCAGTGATCTCGTAGATAGCGCAGAGTGAAACGAGCCTTCCGTCTACCCATTTGATGCGGGTGTAATAAAGGTCGTACCAGCGATCCTTCTCCTCGTAATAAATCTCATAGTTACCGCTATGGGAACGGGGAGGTATATTTTCTTCAAAAAGATCCTTCAGTGTATTCTTCTGAAGCTCCTTAGCGAAATGCTTCTTAAGACTTCTGTTTGCAAAGAGCAGCTCGTCCGTCTTCATGCAGCGCACATAAATCGAGCTTCCCACGTTGTCGAGAACCGCTTCCAGCGACTGAAAAGAGCTTGCGATGGAATTTTTCTGAAGTCTTTTCGTGATGATATTCTGCAGGATTTTGATCGCGTCATTGATGAACTTGATGTCATCCACAACCCAGTCCTTATTGCGCTTATCATCTCTTGTCTCTGCAAAGCATGCATAGAAAGGTGTCTGATCCGAAATTGCGATCGGAACGGAAACAACGCCCTTTATTCCGAGGTCCTCCAGCTGCTCCTTCTCACCGGAATTCATGGCAGTGTTTGGAGAAACGGCCACCATGTGATTCCTGCCAAGGAACCAGCAGCGATCCAGATCCTTGTCCTCCTCAAATATCTTATAAACACCCTCGCCTGTCCACTGTACGACGATGTCCATTAGGCTATCCTCAGTGTGCATACGGCAGATAAAGGAATTGCTTATATCCAGATATTCGCAGACCTTCACGAGAATCTGTGTCATGATATCCTCTATCTCGTCGTCGCTATCAAGAAGAGACACGATCTCCGTCATGAGCTCTGCTCTGTGGAAGGACACCTTAAAATCCTCGGACTTTTTGAAGTTCTCAGCAGTCGAAGCTTCTGCCTGATTCATTGACTTATAACCCTTAGCCATAGCAAGAGTAGTCACTCTAAGGAAATCAAGGCAATTATAAAATCTCTTTTCTGTTGTCAGATATGAAAAATCAGTGATAGGCTCCTCTTTGTAAAGATCAGGCTCATACTCTGCATCCTTAAGAAGTCCGCAGACGATCCATACAAGCTGTGTTACGCCCTCAAGCTTCGCTGCAACCGCAGCAACTCTGAGGTTCGGAATAGTTGTTCTCTCAACAGCCTGATCCTCTAAGTCACCCTCTGTTACTCTCTGAAAAATATTTCTGATGTGGATATCATCCACTGCTTTTTTGATGGTTGAAACTTCAAGAACATCACCTGAAAACTCAGTAATTTTCTCACCCTTAGGATCAAGACAACACAAATAAACTCCTGACATAGTTGCAAAGCTGTCCTGCCATTTGCGGAGTTCTTTGTCCTTCATTCTTATATAATTTCCGGGATTTTTGTTGCTGTCCAAAGCCGTCTCCTGAAATAGTTATAATTACAAATAATTATATCACTTATTGTGATATTTTTAAGTAAAATTCTTAATCAAAAAAGTCTTCCCCCGACTCCGGGAGAAGACTTTACTATTTGCAAAAAATTATCACTCATCAACGCTGTAGTTAGGAGCTTCCTTAGTGATATGGATATCATGAGGATGACTCTCCTTAAGTGCTGCGCTTGTCATCTTAATGAACTTACCATTCTCATTGAGCTGCTGGATTGTCTCGCATCCGCAGTAACCCATACCTGCTCTGAGACCACCGATAAGCTGGAATACTGTATCTTCAACAGTTCCCTTATAAGCAACACGACCTTCAACACCCTCGGGAACGAGCTTCTTAGCACCCTCCTGGAAGTAACGATCCTTAGAACCGTTCTCCATAGCTGAGATTGAACCCATGCCACGATATACCTTATATTTTCTACCCTGGAAGAGCTCGAACTCACCGGGAGCTTCATCACAGCCTGCGAACATTGAACCCATCATTACAAGGCTTCCACCTGCTGCGATAGCCTTTGTGATGTCACCTGAGTACTTGATACCACCATCAGCGATGATCGGGATGCCGTACTCTCTTGCAACTGAGTAGCAATCCATGATTGCTGATACCTGAGGAACACCGATACCTGCAACTACGCGTGTTGTACAGATTGATCCGGGACCGATACCAACCTTAACAGCGTCTGCACCTGACTCGATAAGAGCCTTTGTAGCTGCAGCTGTAGCAACATTACCAGCAACAACCTGAAGATCCGGGTACTTTTCCTTGATCATTCTGAGGCACTTAAGAACGTTCTCCGAGTGACCATGAGCTGAATCAAGAACAACACAGTCAACCTTTGCATCAACAAGGGCACCTACACGATCAAGAACATTAGCGCTGATACCAACACCTGCGCCACAGAGAAGTCTGCCCTGATCATCCTTTGCTGAAAGAGGATATTTGATTGTCTTCTCGATATCTTTAATAGTAATAAGACCTACAAGATTGTAGTCATCATCGACGATAGGAAGCTTCTCCTTCTTGGACTTAGCAAGGATCTGCTTAGCCTCTTCAAGAGTAATTCCGGGTCTTCCGGTTACAAGATTCTCACTTGTCATAACCTCTCTGATCTTCTGATCAAAGTTCTGCTCGAACTTAAGGTCACGGTTTGTGATGATACCAACGAGCTTTTTGCCCTCTGTGATCGGCACGCCTGAGATGCGGAACTTAGCCATAAGAGCATCTGCATCTGCAAGTGTGTGATCAGGTGAAAGAGAGAAAGGATCAGTGATGACGCCATTTTCAGATCTCTTAACCTTATCAACCTCATCAGCCTGAGCCTCGATTGACATGTTTTTATGAATAATACCGATACCACCCTGACGAGCCATAGCGATAGCCATGCGGTGCTCTGTTACAGTATCCATACCTGCACTCATCATGGGGATGTTGAGTTTAAGCTTCTTAGTAAGATGTGTGCTGACATCTATCATGTTCGGCACAACCTGTGAATATGCCGGAACCAAAAGTACGTCATCAAAAGTAATTCCTTCGCCAATAATCTGTCCCATTTTTCTCTCCTTTTTCAGTCCATAAATACTTTACGAGGTGCAATATTTTTAACAGCTTCTACCATTTCTCTTGTGGGCTCGAAAACAACCTTTTCTCTGCCGTCATAGTACATAGTGTAAGTAATATCCGGCTGCTGTTCGATTCCGGATGAGAAGTCAAGCAATCTGTAATTGTCTTTATTACGATATTCGTCCAGATGATAGGACTTAGATGGCGCAAGCATTTCCATGCGCTCTGCTTCGAAAGTTGCTACTCTTTTTCTCTTACTCTTGTTAAGAATCTTGTCTACGGTGATCTCACGTTCGCAATACTGATACTCGTATTCAATGGATGCATTGAGAGATACAAAATAAACTCCGACTCCGAATGCCACGAAAAGTATCATAAAAATAATGCTTCCGCTTAAGAATCCCAGAATAAATGAGAATACTGCCAAAAGAATCAAAAGATACTTAAGGAAAACCATCAGCGGCTGAGGCTTTCTTGCAACTAAAACTTCTACGTAACTGCTGTCACTCATCATTTTTTTGCAAATTTCCTTCCATGTTTTTTAAACGTTATGATATATTAACTGTAAACTCTCGTCAAGAATCGGAACGAAAACTTTTCAAAAAGTTCTTTCGGCGAGGGTAGCTATTATTGAATTTGAGGAGTAATTGAAAAATGAATATCAACGAAGAAAAAAGAAGCCAGTGGCAGGCCCTTAAGGGAATGGGATTCAAAGCTCACTGGGATTATTTTTGGGATTATTACAAAATCCATGTAATTGTGGCAGTCATCGTGGTGATAGTCACTATCTCAATTGTAAAAGACATTGTTATGCAAAAGCCGTATGCTCTGTCATGTACCTTCATAAACACAGCGAGCATGATGGAACCTGATTCAATAAGAGATGGCTTCGCCGACTATGAAAAAATCGATACCTCGAAGTTCACGATTGCAATTGACTCATCTTCAACAATCGACTTAAAGAGTCCTGACCAGTACTCGATCGCCAACTCAGAGCGAATATACGCCATGATAGCTGCCAGAGACTTAGATGTCATCATGGCAGATGAAACAATTTTCAAGAACTATGTAGGAAATGAAATTTTTCAGGATTTAAGAAATTATTATACCGAAGAAGAACTCGCAGCACTTGGAGATAAGGTATACTACGCAACTCCCGAGGACTTCGTAAAGGAAACAGATCCGGAAACAGGAATTACTCCTACCGAGCCCGCCGAGGATTCAATGGCAAAGATGTCTGAAACAGAGCCTGTTCCCGTAGGAATCATCCTTGAGAACAATCCGCATCTCGACGAGATTCAGTACTACCCCGGCGAGAAGGCCTACATCGGAATCGTAACTGCAAGCCAGCGCACCGACGTAGCAAAGGATTTCATCCAATATATACTTAACTAAGAAACTAAAAAGCCATCCGCTTATCAATTGCGGATGGCTTATTTTATGTCTGTTTAAATCAAAGCTGTGTCATTACGAAGATATCGTATATAGCCTTGATTGCTTTTTCAAAGTCTCTGTTTTCAACACCGATGATGATGTTAAGCTCGGATGAACCCTGATCGATCATGCGAACGTTGACACTTACATGTGCAAGTGCTGAGAAGATTCTCGCTGCAGTACCGCGGGTTCTCTTCATGCCTCGACCAACGACTGCGATAAGTGCAAGGTCTGATTCGATTTCGAGAAGATCCGGCTTTGCAAGTCTGTGAATCTCGGAAACAACTGCCTGCTCCTTATCAATGAAATCATCCTGGGAAACAAATACTGTCATGGTATCGATTCCTGAAGGAACATGCTCGATTGAAATGTCCTGATCCTCGAAGGCCTGAAGAACTCTTCTCACAAATCCAACCTCTGAGTTCATCTGATCCTTAAGGATGTTCACACAGCAGAATCCCTTCTTACCTGCGATACCTGTGATAGTGAACTTTGACTTCTTAGCAGTTGATTCAACAATCCAGGTTCCAACATCCTCAGGTCTGTTGGTATTTCTGATGTTGATCGGAATGCCCTCTTTTCTTACAGGGAAAATTGCATCCTCATGAAGAACGGAAGCACCCATATATGCAAGCTCTCGGAGCTCTGTGTATGTGATAGTCTCAATCTGAGCAGGTCTGTCGATGATTCTGGGGTCTGCTACAAGGAAGCCTGAAACATCAGTCCAGTTCTCATATACATCTGCATGAATAGCTCTTGCGATGATAGAACCTGTGATATCTGATCCGCCTCTTGAAAAGGTCTTGATCTTTCCATCCTCGTAGGCTCCGTAGAAACCGGAGACAACTGCATACTCAACATTCTTAAGGCGCTTGGCCATCTTGCGGTTTGTCAGCTCTGCATCGAAGCTTCCGTCCTCATCAAAGAGAACAACCTCTGCGGGATCAACATACTCAAATCCAAGATACTGAGCCATGATCTTACCATTTAAGAACTCACCTCTTGATGCTGCATAATCACTGCCTGCCTTTGCCTTGAAGTTCTTTGCGATCTCAGCGAACTCATCCTTCAATGACATCTTGAGCTTAAGGCCCTTGATGATCTCATTGAATCTCTCCTCGATTGCAGTCAGCTCTTTGGAAAAGTCCTTTCCTTTTTCAGCCAGATCGTAGCACTGATAAAGCATATCAGTTACTTTAACATCTAGATTAGTTCTCTTTCCGGGAGCAGATACAACCACATATCTGCGCTCCTTGTCAGCCTTAACAATCTCTGCAACCTTCTGGAACTGCTTTGCGTCAGCACAGGAAGTGCCTCCGAATTTTACTACCTTGCTCATTTTTTCACTCACTCCTCAATATATCACAATAATCTTAAATAACTCTTCGCGCCGCTAAGCTTCTCGAATTTCTCAGCAAACTCCTTCTCAGACATCTCAGGTGTAACAAATGCGAACTCGCCGCTCACCTTAGCTGCTTTAACCTGATTAACATCACCAAAAAGCTCCTTTGCACTGCTCTCGCCTGATGCATCGCATCTTACGAAGAAGTTTCTAACATCATCCTTTGTGGAAGCAACCTCAGCGGGAACATTTTTCAGATTCCAGTCGATGTGCTTACCCTTGTGACGAACGATATCGATAACGTCTGCAACTACAGCTGAAGCTGTGGCCTTCTTACCTGCGCCCTTACCGTAGTACATTACGTCGCCAAGCATATTGCCATGAACATTGATTGCATTGAAAACGCCGTTTACATTTGCAAGTGAATCATCGGAAGGAATAAGGAAAGGTGCAACCATTGCAAAGAACTTTCCGTCCTCTCTCTTGCAGCTTCCAAGAAGCTTAATAGCCATTCCAAGCTCTCTTGCGTACTCAAAATCCTCACCTGTGATCTTGGTAATTCCTTCAGTATAGATGTCCTCATGCTTTACGAACTGACCACTCATTATGGAAGCAAGGATTGCTGTCTTTCTACAGGCATCATGTCCCTCGATATCAGCCTCGGGATTTCTCTCAGCGTAGCCCTTATCCTGAGCAACCTTAAGTACGCTGTCAAAATCTGCTCCCTCCTGATCCATCTTGGTCAGGATGTAATTGGTTGTTCCGTTTAAGATCCCTGTGATGGAGTCGAGCTTTTCATGGCGAATGGAATCATTCATGGAACGAAGTACCGGAATACCGCCACCTACACTTGCCTCAAACAGATAGCTTACATTGTTTTTCTTAGCTATTTCAACAAGCTCAGGTCCGTGAGCTGCAACAAGCTCCTTATTGGAGGTACATACGCTCTTGCCGCTCTCCAGTGCCTTCTTCTCAAATGTAAATGCGGGCTCGATTCCTCCCATGGTCTCGCAGATAACCTCGACCTCAGGGTCATTTAAGATCACATCAAAATCGTGAACCACTTTATTTTCATACTTATCTCCGGGGAAATCACGAAGATCCAGTATATACTTAATCTCTATCTTGTCACCGGCGCTATCCTCTACGCACGCTGCGTTAACATCCAGAACCTCTGCGACACCGCTCCCCACTGTGCCGTAACCTAATACTGCAATCTTTGTCATTTTGACTTCCTCCTGTAGATAAATTTTTCCATAAACCAAGCCGGATAAACGGCTAAGTGATTATTATTTAAACCTCTGCTTTAAACCTCTGCGCTTCGTCCGATAATCTGCACGTTGTGCACCTTAGGTGCCGACTGAAGCTTCCCGATCATATCTGCCATATCACTTGTTGTAGGCAAAACCTGTATGCCTACCGACAACGCTGCAACCCCGTTATAGGGTATGGCCTGATGCACCGTCAGTATATTGGCTCCGCAGCCTGAAATAATCCTAAGGACCTCAGACAACACACCAAGCTCATCATCCATCTGCAAATTCAGCGTCAGGGTCGTACCCTGCAGACTGTCGTGGAATTCGTAGATATCATCCTTATACTTGTAAAAAGAACTACGGCTGATTCCAAGGCGTTCTGAAGCTTCATTTACAGTTTTGCATTTACCGGTATCCAAAAGCTTTTTCGCTTCCAGAACCTTTAGCAAAACCTCCGGAACTGCCTGCTTTTTCAGCACGTAGTACGCTGTATCTTCCTTCATATTCTGTTTCCTGTTTTCGTCCCTGTAAGGACATTTGCGAATTTTGTTCTTGTATGGCGGACATTTGTGCGTCCATGAACGATATTATCACAGAACAGAATTTAACGCAAGCACTTTAACGTATTAAATTGAAAAAGTAGCGAAACAAAAGGAGATGTATTAAACATCTCCTTCAAAAACCGTTGTTGCAGGACCGGTCATGTAGACTACATTTTCTTCCCTGTCCCATTTACATTTTATCTCACCGCCTCTGACGTGAACTGTTATGTTGTCAGAGGTGTGGTCGTTAAGAACGCAGGCTACTACAGTGGCACAGCATCCTGTTCCACAGGCAAGAGTCTCTCCTGTTCCGCGCTCCCATACGCGCATATGCACATTTTCCCTGTCATCGATGGTTACAAATTCTGTGTTGATGCCCTTAGGGAAAAATGAGTGGTGTTCAAATCTTGGTCCTATCTTCTCAAGGTCAAGGGCATCAATATCAACGCCCCTGTTCAGGAAAACAACGGCATGTGGATTACCCATGGACACGCAGGTTACGGAATACTCTCTGTCCATAACCTTTATAGGATAATTTATCACCTGCTTTGCAGCCATAGCTCTCTCATCCGGAAGTGAAACCGGAATCTCGGCAGGTGTAAGTATAGGAGCACCCATATTCACTCTTACGCTCGTAACAATATCATCCTCAGTCTTGAGGTCAAGGATTCTCACTCTTCCTCCGCTGACTATGCGAAGCTTTTTCTTATCTGTAAGTCCCTTGTCATAAACGTACTTGGCAACGCAGCGAATTCCGTTACCGCACATCTCAGAGTATGAGCCATCTGCGTTGTACATCTCCATTTCGAAATCAGCCAGGTCATCCTCGAATTTATTTATGAAAATAACACCGTCTCCGCCAACGCCGAAATGCCTGTCGCTAAGCAGTCTTACAAGATCGGACTTATCCTCTTTTGCAATTTTTTCCTTGCTGCCATCGACATAAATATAGTCGTTGCCGCAGCCGTGCATTTTTGTAAAGTGCATATATAGATGTCTCCAATCGTCAGTAATATATTGTGATTATACTCGCAGATGTTTTTTCATGTCAAAAAGAAATGTGCAATTTTAAGCACCAAAATTAAAGGACCCCCGGAAATAAATCCGGGGATCCTGACCAAATGATTTTCTCGTTCAGAAAAAAGTTCTGTTTTAATCTGAGGTTCTGATACCTATTACAGAGCCCACATTGTTACCTGACTGGATTGTTCCATGGCATACAACATTGCCATTCTGGTCATATCCAAAGGTTATAACTGCAATGAAATCATCCTGGGTAAGTGTGCATACACCTGTCTCTTCGTTATAATTTGCCAGCTCATTTTCGCCCCAGTAAATGTTCTCACCGGTCTGCTTTTTGTTGCCGCCCTTATCCTGTACCATTTCAACCGTCATTGTATAACGGCCCTTGGCCTCTTCGAGAGTGGGGAACTTCTTCGCAGTTTCAGGTGCTGCAGGTGCCTCAGCCTCTGTGGTATCCTCCGGCTCTGCGGGTGCTTCCACATCTGCAGGCGCTTCAACATCTTCGGACGCTTCCGCAGGCGCAGACTCTTCTGTTTCTTCTATATCCTCTGTGGGTGCCGGAGCTGATCCGTTATCATACCTTACATCTGCAAGCATCTGGGGAATAAGTCTCTTTACAGTCTCAGATGCCAGATAAGGCTGCGTAAATCCAAAGTAATAGTAGTGACGGTCAATTATCGTCATGTAGCAGTAGAGGCACATGCTTGAAGGCATATCGTCATCCTTAAAGGAAGACTCACAGATAATACCCTCTGTATCGCCAATTTTTGTTCTCTCTTTTCTTACTACATACTTGGAATTCATGTTGTAGTAATTTTCAAAGTTATTGAGAATCTCCTCGTCACTTTTACCGTCATAAATTGAATTGGTCAGCTCCTCCTCATGGATCAGCATGAAAACAGGAATCTTTTCAGTAAAATAGTAGAACAGTGTATCATCGTCCGCATTTTTTATCATCTGAGACGAATCCTTATAGGTTAGATTTCCATAAGTATTCTCACTGTCTAATGCGGGGACATCGATCACGTAGTCCGGATAAGAAATTCTAAAGTCGTTATCCGCAGTCTCAAGTCTGTATGCACGCTCGTAAATATCACTCTGAATAAAATCTATTCTCGGAAGCTGAAGGGTGGTATTAATGCCGCAGTATTTTCCGAAAACTCTTATATTCTTCCCAACTGACTCCTGCACCAGAGACTTGTAATTGTCAGTTCCACCATCTCCGCAAAATACTGCCCAGTTTCCTTCATTTGTTTTTACAATAATTGAATTCGTATTAGTGTCATACTTAGTAGCTACGCCTTCGATCCAGATAGCCCTGCCGTTAAGGGATTCATCGGTTCCTGCTGTATATTTGGCATAATCTGCAGCCTTCTCGAAGCCGTCAGTGTACATTGCTTCTTTGTTTTCAGCTGCATTTACCGAAACAGGCAAAATTGAAACACTAAGTAGCAAACTCAAAATGCCTGCAAAAATTTTCTTCCTCATAAGATAACTCCTTCTTCACTGGTTAGGGAAAACTCGCTTTCCTGCTGGTTTTCCGGTTCCTGTGATGCCATTATAGCATTCAGGAAGGCAAAAAAAATGCGTGTTACAAAAATGTCACCGACATTTAAGTATCACGCATAGTTTTTTTATAGTCTTTTAATTTTTATCAGTTCATCCAGAGCACGGAGCTTGCATCTGAGGGCATTCTGAGGTCTCCTCTTGGTGAAACCGCAACTGATCCGACCTTCGGTCCGTCAGGGAGACAGCTCCTCTTAAACTGCTGAGCGAAAAATCTCCTGCAGAAGATATCAAGCCACTTATCGATGGTCTCATTATCATAAACCGGAGAATCATCTCCATCTTTAGTTCCAAAGGAGAGCCTTGCAATGCGGCGAATCTTCTCCTTGGGATATCCCCACCTAAGCATATAGTAGAGGAAGAAATCATGGAGCTCGTAAGGCCCCACAATAGACTCTGTCTCCTGGGATATCTTGCCATCTGTGGGCGGAAGAAGCTCAGGGCTGACAGGGGTATCCAGAACATCCAAAAGCACCTCTTTGGCTCCATCTACGCCAAGTGCATCCGCATAGTACTTTACAAGGTGTCTCACCAGGGTCTTGGGAACTCCGGCATTTACGCCGTACATGGACATGTGATCTCCGTTGTAAGTCGCCCATCCAAGAGCCAGCTCAGACAGATCGCCTGTTCCTATTACCATGCCATTCATCATGTTGGCGATATCCATAAGCACCTGGGTACGTTCTCTGGCCTGACAGTTTTCATAGGTCACATCATGCTTATCGGGATCCTGCCCAATATCCTCAAAGTGCTGCATCACAGACTTTTTGATATTTACTTCCTTAAGTGTTGCCCCAAGAGACTCTGCAAGTCTGCAGGCATTGTTATAGGTCCTGTCAGTTGTTCCAAAGCAGGGCATTGTCACGGCGATTATTCCGCTTCTGTCCAGTTTTAATGCATCAAAGGCTCTCACCACAACAAGAAGTGCCAGCGTGGAATCAAGGCCGCCGGAAACGCCGATTACCGCTGTTTTGCAGTTTGTATGCTCCAGACGCTTTTTAAGTCCCATTGCCTGAATAGAAAGAATCTGCTCACAGCGCTTTGCGCGCTCTGCTTCGTTTGAAGGAACAAAGGGCTTTCTCGGGAAAATTCTTGAAAGCTTTGTCTCATCAATAGAAAGATTCCCAGGTTCAATTTCCATTATTCCACAGTCTGAAGCATTTATTGTATTGAAGGTCGTCATCTTTCTTCGCTCATGACAGATCCTTGCAACATCTATCTCCGCGTAGGTGATACCGTTTTGGAAAAGTGGCTGCTCGGCAAGTACCGTGCCATTTTCTGCAATTATGTTATGACCTCCAAAAACAATATCCTGAGTGGATTCACCATCTCCGGCTGAAGCATAGATATATCCACATACAAGTCTTCCACTTGTCATCTTAACAAGATCCCTGCGATAGGTATCCTTTCCTACAAGGTCATTGGAAGCAGACAGATTAACGATAAGGGTTGCTCCTGACTCAGCCAGAAGAGTTCCCGGTGTATCAGGAACCCACAGATCCTCACAGAGCTCGCAGCCAACCTTAAGCCCCTTTACAGAGTCCTCTAAGTCAAGCATGATTTTGCCAAACTGCGCCCAGTATACGTCTACTCCATTCTCCGCTTCATCCGAATCGTGCTCATAGCATTCATCATCCTCATAGGAATAATGACAGGTTATTCCCCTAAGCTTAACCGTGTCATTTTCACCAAAATCTGCTCCACTGGCAAAATATCTCTGCTCGTAGAACTCACCGTGATTGGGAATATTATACTTTGGCACAATGCCTTGTATGACGCCGTCCTGAATTATAACCGCACAGTTATACAGCTTACCTCTATGCTCAATGGGCGAACCCACATAGGTGATCATATCCCTGCCTGCGCTGAAATCTATAATCTTCTGAAGTCCCTTGTATGCTCCCTCAAGCAGCGCATCCTGCAAAAACAGATCATTACAGGTATAGCCTGTCAGGCAAAGCTCAGGAAAGACCAGTATTTTTACTCCGTTTTCCCAAGCCTCCTTCATCTGCTTTATTATTCTGTCCGCATTATAGAGCGGATCTGCAACCTTTATTTTCGGTGTTGCCGCAGCAACCTTGATGAAACCATCCTTCATGCAATTCACGTATAATCCAATCATATGTGAAAAAATGATTGGATTACTCCTTTCTCCCGGATTCTCCGGGCTTCTCAAGAATTTTTATTTCAATTCATATCCTTGCCATGTTCCCTTGCAAGGACGTATATTCTCTCACTATCCTCAGTGGGCTCCTCGTGAGTATCAGCATCAATGGCCGTGATAAAGGTCATGCCCGCCTGCTCAACAAACGCCTTCATCTCATCCAGGGTATATCCCCTCTGAAGGTGTGTTTCGATTGACCTCTCGAAAAGCTCCTCAGAAGCATCGACTGAAGCCTTATCCGTTCCTGCACCTTTTTTCACAAAAAGAGTAAGATCATACTCGTTGATATTCGTATCAACATCGAAGAAATTCTCCCAGATAAAGCTGCAATCCTCTCTGTTCTCCGCTATCGTCACATTGCCGATAACATCCCTGTACTTATGCAGGGTATTAAAATCAAACAGAAAAAGTCCGCCGGGATAAAGATAATTATTTACCTTAGTAAAAGCCTTCCTTATCTGTTCGTCCTCGATAAGATAATTGATACTGTCACAGACGCTGACTATAGTGCCCGCGGTACAGAAAAGGTCCAGCTCGCACATATCCTGCTCAAGATACATGATGTCCAGCCCCGCTTTTTCCATCTTGCTTCTGGCAATCCCTAGCATATCACCGGAATTATCAATCCCGATCATATCAAAACCAAGCTTTGCCATCTCTTCTGTAAAGCTTCCGGTTCCGCAGCCTAGCTCCACCACAAGGTTCTTTTCCTGGAGCAGGAGCTCCTCTGTGTCCTCTACAGAATCTTCAGCATCCTCATATTCAGTTTCAGGCTCCTCTTCCCCTTTTGTGGTGGCAGCACCATTATTAGCATAAGGAGCAGAAATCCCATATCCCGAAATAAGACGCGATATATACGCCGCCCAGTCGTGATATGGGGTTTCATCCATAAACTCATCATATACTTTTGCAAAATCTGTATAGGCTTCCATAGTCATCTCCCAATGAAAATAACTTACTTCACACACATTTTATCAAAAAAAGAGCAGGCTTGCACTTTTAATGTACAAACCCGCTCTCTACAATTTTCATCTATCAGCCTGCGAAACCAAAAATCGCACCAACACCCAAGTAGCTGACTAGTCCTACGATTGTACCTGCAAGGGCAATTCCGCATACGACAGCGATAACGCTCTTCTTAAAGTCCATATCAAGGATTGAAGCAGCCAGTGTTCCTGTCCATGCGCCTGTTCCGGGAACCGGGATTCCAACAAACAGAAGGAGTGCCCAATAAACACCTTTTCCGGCCTTCTCCTGAAGCTTCATTCCGCCCTTCTCACCCTTGTTAAGACAAAAGCTGAAGAAACGACCGATAACCGGCTTATCCTTACCCCACTCAAGGATTCTTCTTGCAAAGAAGAAAATGAAGGGCATAGGAATCATATTACCGATTGCGATAATAATATATCCCAAAAGCAAGTTAAAGCCTGTAGCTGTATGTGCAAATCCATGGGCAGCGGGTACAGCGCCTCTGAGTTCAACCATAGGAACCATGGAAAGAATAAATACAAAAATATACTGACCAATAAGTGACGTTTTAAACAAAGTAAGCATAAAAACAGCCTTTCTTACAATCCGTTCACCGGGCAAATCATCAGATGCTGGTGAACATATAAAACATTCCAGTACACGATTGTATCAAAAGGCTGTTAATCCTACAAGTATAATTGTTTTTTCGTATAATAATTTACGTCAAAACTCATTTTTTCAATTGTCCGCTTTACGCAAGATACTCCTTTAAAAATGCGATAAGCTTATCCATTTCCTCATCAGTTCCGATGGTTATCCTTAGGTAATCGGCGATTCTATCAGCGCTCCAGTGTCTCACATAAATACCCTTTTCCTTAAGCGCAAGGAAAAGCTCTTCTCCGGAGACTCTTTCATGCTTTGCGAAGATAAAGTTCGCCTTGGAATCAGGGAATGTAAATCCAAGCCCGGAAAGCTCCTTCTTCACACGCTCTCTGGTGGCAACGATTTTTGCACAGGTGTCCTTGAAATACTTATCATCTTCTATTGCAGCAACTCCCAGCTCAAGTGAAGGTCTGTTCATTGTATATGAATTGAAGGAAAACTTCGCATCCTGCATATACTTAATAAGCTTTTTGGAGCCGAAGGCATACCCAATTCTCATTCCTGCCATTGCTCTGGACTTGGAGAAGGTCTGTACCACCAGAACATTTTCATATTTCTCTATGAGAGGAAGCGCACTTTCTCCGCCAAAATCTATATATGCTTCATCTATGATAACCACAGAATTCCTGTTGTGCTGAATTAACTTTTCAAGTTCAGACACAGGCTCAGATATTCCCACAGGGGCATTGGGATTTGCAATTATCACTCCGCCATTTGGCTGATTCTCCTCATAATAGTCCTCAAAATTGATCTTGAAATCATCGTTTAAAGGAATCTTTTTATAAGGCACCTTGTACAGCTCTGCCCATACATCATAGAAGGAATAGGTTATATCCGGGAAAAGCAGGGGCTTATCGGAATTGAAAAAAGTAAGATAAGCCATTGAAAGTACATCGTCTGAACCCACACCTACAAAAATCTGGTCCTTTGGCACATTGTAATAATCTGAAAGTGCATCCACCAGAACGGAAGCCTCCGGATCAGGATAAAGTCTCATATCCTCATATTTGATGTTATCCAAAAGCTTTCTTACTCCCGGTGCCGGCGGATAGGGGCACTCGTTTGTATTTAATTTGATTATGTTTTTATCCTTAGGCTGCTCTCCCGGAACATAGGGAGTTACCTTTCTTACTATTTTTTCCCAGCTCATATCTGCTCTCCGTTAAATGAAGAAATATCTCATCTTTTATAAATATAAAGAAATATTTCCAAATAATTAAAGGTTGCTTTTTAACACTTTACCATGTTATCACACTAAAGTGTTTTAAAGCAACCCTTTTTTCTGACATCTTAATACACAGCCTGTACATCGGTTATTTCATCATTCTCTATCCTGTAGCTCCATACAGAATGTCCGGGAACTCTGTGCTCCGTAAGATAATAGGTTCCATCTACCTGCGTAACATTGTAAGGAGTTCCTCCTCCCACAAAGTACGTACTGTAGATTTCTTCATAGTCACCGCTCATTAGCCGCTTCAGGTTCCTGGTCCTTATCATGGTAGCCGCGTCCTGATTTCCACTGATATCCGTAGATACAGTTATATAAAAATAGCCGCCGTCACGATACAGCGCCACCATGCCTGCCATTTGGTCAGGCACCTCGATCTTTTCCTTAATTTCCAAGGTGTTCTTGTCGCATATGAGAATACCTGAAGGCTTTCCGTCAGCACCTATTCCGGAAACAAAATATATCTCGTCGCCATTTAAATAAAAGGACCTGATATATGTCCCGTCAAGAGGACTTGTCTCCCCTCCTCCGGCTTTCCTGACCTCTGTCAGATACATATCAGTAGAGCCCTCCTCATGCCTGAAGATATACATCTCCCCGGTAGTTGAGCTCCACACATAGAAAGCCTTATCCTCTTCGTCGTACACCGTATAGTGAGGTCTTTTCCCTATATTATTAAAAAGCTGAGTATTAACATAGGCTCCGTCTCTGTTCTCAAAGACCAGAACCCTGTTATTCTCCGTATCATCCACCATAATAACGCTGCCGTCTCCCGCCATGGTGTGGGGCTGCTTGGCAGCCTTTGTTAGAACCTTCCATTCGTTAATGGGCGCGGTCATATCCTCGTTATAAATAATCTGATCATGGTAGCAGTCCACAATGAACCACATCCCGTCTATCCTGGTCACATAGGTGGGAACACTAAGCGAAAACTCTGTATTAGCTTCGCCGCTTACAGCACCATCCGTAACCTTCTCGGATTCACTAATATATCCGCTATCAGCCTTCCATGCCACTTTTTCTTCCGAAGACTGAAGCTGCGCCATAGGCTCTTTATTATCGGCATTTCTGCCGCAGCCTATGGCGCTTATACTCATAATTATTCCTATTAAAATCGCAGTAAATCTACGCATTTTCTACTATGTCAGTACCTTTTACAATATTGTCTGCTGCTGTTCTCCGGAGGGAACCTGCCACTTATTGGCTTCATTTTCATAATCAGCTGCCAGCTCCAGATTGCCTAGCTCGCGATAGCACTCAGCTATCTTGTGAAGCGCCATGTCTCCGCTCCTGTGTACATCAAGAATCGGCGAAGTCTCATAGGCCGCATTGTAATACCACACAATGGCCTCATCAAGATCCCCTTTGTTCCTATAATGATTACCCAGCTCATAGCACATCTCACTGGACGGAATCGTGGTGAGATCCTTAAGGGAATATTTAAGAATCTCATCTGTTTTCCCATCTATAACTGCTATATGCGCAAGCACACAGGCAGCTTCCTTAATCTGATCAAGATCTCTTCCGGTATCCACAATTGAGCTCTCAAAGAACTCCTTAGCAAGCATGAAATCCTCTTCCGTTCCAACCATGAAAAGCTCTCTGGCATACATGTTGTGGAGACGTTTACTGATATACTCGCCCTCTCTAATGGCACGTCTGAAGGCCGATAAATCTCTCTCGCCATGATCCTCAGTGGGATTGTGTTGAATCTCAACCTCACTGTTGCACACCGTGGAATCAAGCTTGATCATCTCATGGATTGGATCATGCCATACATACTTACGAATTCTTCTGAAAAGCTTGGGCCTGAGTTCACGGTCGAAATTATAAACCGTGTTGTGGCTTAGCTGATTGCAGTAATACATCTGAACCACATCGATATCAAGCTCATCTATATCCTTCTTGAGCTGCTTAAAGCGCTCGCGATTTTCCTCATCTATTGTCTCATCCGCATCTGCAGAATAGATAAAATCGCAGGTCGCCTGCTCAAATGAATAGTTTCTGGCATCAGAAAAGCTTCCCGTCCACTCAAACTCAAAAACCTTCGCTCCATAGGACTTGGCAATCTCCATAGTTCTATCGGTTGAGCCTGTGTCGACAATTATCATCTCGTCCACCAGATCCTTTATACAATCAAGACAGGTGCCGAGTTTTTCCTCTTCATTCTTAACGATCATGCATAAGCTTATTGTAATCATAGAGCGCCCCTCACTAAATCTTTGCTAAACTACAATTATCATCCTATCTGCACTATTTTCTCGAAATATCGACAATTATATACTTATATCTTATTGAATATTACCTTCATCGTCAATAGAAATGCCTGCGGACATCTGCCTCATATGGTTCAGAACCGCGGCCTTTCTTTCGCCTGTAGCCTCGGATACCGTACATCCACTCTGAATGGCAGGTATAAACTGAAGCTTCACCTGTCCATCCTTATAAATATTGGCTCTAAGCAGTCCTGTTTCCAGTTCCTTTGAATTAAAGAGGAAGTTACCAAGACTGTACACAACCGGAACGCCGTTAATGTAGCCAATCTTCTGTAAAATATGAGGATGGGCACCGACAATCAGGTCAGCTCCTGCCTCGACCATCTCCGGTCCCTGCTTTTCCTGCCACCAGTCAATTTCTTCCTTATTTTCAGTTCCCCAGTGGACACATACGATAACGAAAGCACCTGTAGCCTTCGCCTCTTTAATCCTGCTGACGAGCTTTGTTATATCAAGACACCTGAAAACTCCGGGTGAACTGTCTGTAGCCCCTTTAGTATCAGGATTATCAATTCTTTCAATCTCTGTCGCTGAGATAATGGCTATCTTAATGCCGTTATCCGCAATGTAATATACAGGATGTGATGCCTCCTCAAGGTTAGCACCTGCACCTATCCTTGCAACTCCTACGCTGTCAATTGTTGAAAGCGTATCCAAAAGTGCGGTCTGTCCATAGTCATACGCATGATTGTTGGCAAGTGTAGCAACATCAACTCCCATCTGATTAAGAAGCTCTGCGGAGGAAGGATCAGCCCTGAAAGTAAAGGTCTTTCCTTCAGTAGGACTTCCACCGTATGAATAGGGGAACTCGTTGTTTACCACCATGATATCCGCGCTTCGCATATATGAAAGGAGACTTCCACCTATCACACCTTCAATACCACCGCCGTTCTGGCGAATCCTGTTCATGATCGCATAATTAGGATCAAAGAGAATATCTCCCGCAAAGGCCATCGATACATAATCCTGATTAGCCGGAGTTAATGCATGCTCCCAATTGGCATCAGTGATCTCTACCTCTACTTTATCCTGATTCTGGTCCGAAGCTCCTGCTTCCTGTCCCTCTGCCTGTTCCTGATCTGATATTCCCTGTCCGTTTTCACCATTCTGCTTATCAGCAAGAGCCAGGTCTGTGTTTTCACCATCATTGGCAGCTTCTATATCATTATTATCCAGCTTCGTAGCTCCCGGAAGTCTTGAATCGCCTTTAACTTCCGCTATATCGGATGATTTCTCCTCTTCACCACCGATCTTCTCAGCCAAAGGAACCCTCAAATCCGCTTGTATTTCCGTTACATCATCAGCAGCCTCAATCCGGGATGTCGACTTTGCCGCCATTGTAAATAAAACCACAGCCCCCACTGTAATAGTCAGTAAAAATGCGCATACTGAAGCTACCACCGCAGTGTTTACCCCGGAAAAGAAGCCCCCTTTTTCATTTATCTCATCATCATACAAATCTTTTTTCATAATATACCACAGGAACAACTATATCCCTGCAAACTCCCACTTTTAGAATACCACATATTGTTAAAAACGTAAAAAAAATGGCTACTGCACATAGTGCAATAGCCATTCAAAGCTCACATTATATTGATATTCTCAATCGTAAATCAATACTTGTTAGCAACAACCTTGACACCAGGTCCCATTGTTGTAGCAAGTGATACACTCTTAAGGTACTGGCCCTTAACAGTTGCAGGCTTAGCCTTTACGATAGCATCCATAAGAGCTGTGAAGTTCTGCTCGAGCTGCTCCTCTGAGAAAGATGCCTTTCCGATAGGGCAGTGGATGATGTTAGCCTTGTCAAGACGGTACTCAATCTTACCAGCCTTGATATCGTTGATAGCCTTAGTAACGTCCATTGTTACTGTACCAGCCTTCGGGTTAGGCATAAGACCCTTAGGTCCGAGAACCTTACCAAGACGTCCTACAACACCCATCATATCAGGTGTAGCAACTACAACGTCAAAGTCAAGCCAACCTTCGTTCTGGATCTTGGGAATGAGCTCCTCGCCACCTACGTGGTCAGCTCCGGCAGCCTGTGCCTCGTCAAGCTTTGTTCCCTTTGCAAATACAAGAACCTTTACGCTCTTACCTGTTCCGTGCGGAAGAACAACCGCACCACGGATCTGCTGATCCGCATGACGACCGTCGCAGCTTGTACGAATGTGTACTTCAACAGTCTCATCAAATTTTGCAGTAGCAGACTTCTTTACTAAAGAGATTGCTTCTGCAGCTTCATACTGCTGTGCTCTGTCGATGAGCTTAGCAGCTTCAACATACTTCTTTCCGTGTTTCATCTCTTAGTCCTCCATCAGTCTTCTACTACAACACCCATGCTGCGTGCAGTACCAGCGATCATGCTCATAGCACCTTCGATGTCAACTGCATTCAGGTCAGGCATCTTTGTCTCTGCGATCTCGCGGATCTTATCCTTAGAAATTGTTGCAACCTTGTTCTTGTTCGGAACACCAGAAGCCTTCTGGATGTTGCATGCCTTCTTAATAAGAACTGCTGCAGGCGGAGTCTTTGTGATGAATGTGAAACTTCTGTCTGCATAAACTGTGATGACAACAGGAATGATGACATCACCCTTGTCAGCTGTCTTAGCGTTGAACTGCTTTGTGAATTCAACGATGTTTACACCATGCTGACCAAGTGCCGGTCCAACCGGGGGTGCTGGTGTTGCTTTACCAGCCTGGATCTGTAACTTAATGTATCCTTCGACTTTCTTTGCCATAATGGCACCTCCTAGAAATAATGTGGTCAGGCGCATTCCGAGTGTATAAATCACTCATCTGCCCAGACAAGGCAAATGTTATACACAAATGCTCCCACTCCAGTTCCCATGAATTGAAATATCTTAATTTCAACCCATCTATATATAGTAGATAAATCTACGATATACCAATCTTTAGCTTGTTACCTTACGAACTTCTGTGAATCCAATCTCAACAGGTGTCTCTCTACCAAACAGATTAACATTGATAGTAGCACTCTGCTTACCGAAGTCCATACGCTGAACGATACCAACTGTACCATTCCAAACGCCGGCAACAACTGCAATCTCATCGCCTACACCGAAATCAACAGACATGTTCTCAGTCTTGATTCCAAGAGGCTTAATCTCAGCATCTGACAGCGGTACCGGCTTACTTCCCGGTCCTACAAATCCTGTAACACCTCTGGTGTTGCGGACAACATACCATGTCTCATCGTTCATATCCATATTTACAAGGACATAACCTGGAAACATCTTGCGGCTGACAGTCTTACGCGCACCATTCTTCATTTCTACAACGTCCTGAAGCGGTACACGAACCTCAAAAATCTGGTTCTCCAGATGACGATTCTCAATCGTCTTCTCAAGGTTGGCCTTAACCTTCATCTCATAGCCTGAATATGTATGTACAACATACCAGTGAGCGTTCTGGTGAGCAGGAGTCTCTGAAGATTCAACGGTTGCATCAATAGACTCGCTAACAGCGCTGTCTTCATTAACAGCTTCTGCAGCCTGTGCATTCTCCTCTTCAGCAGAGCCCAAAGTCAGATCGAGTTCATTTTCATTCTGCATCTCTTCTGCCATAATACTCCTTTATCAAATCTTGGTTATAAAGTTAATAAGATAACCAAAAGCATAGTCAAACACAGCTATAAGAGCACCAATAATAACGGAAATGATAACAACAGCAGTGGTCTGCTTTGTAATATCTTCTCTGGTAGGCCACATAATCTTATTAAACTCAGCCTTTACACCTTTAATAAAGGAAGATACTTTGCTCTCCTGTGCATTTTTAGTAGCAGTATTTTCGCTCATATCACCTAAACTCCCTTCAACTCATGGACTTTTTCCATGTTACAGTGGAATTACTTTGTCTCCTTGTGAGGTGTGTGCTTCTTGCAGAAAGGACAGTACTTCTTGATTTCAATTCTGTCAGGATGAGTCTTCTTATCCTTTGTTGTGTCATAGTTACGGTTTTTGCACTCTGTGCAAGCAAGTGTGATTCTTGTACGCATTGTTCATTCCTCCGTGCGTTGTTCTATCAATTTTACCACCTATTTTAAGGCATAAAAAAAAGACCTAAATTTTCTGTCGCTTGTATAATATAGCATGACTGTCATGCTACGTCAACTGGTTTTTTTCAGAACCTTTTCCAACAGTTTATTATCGGTCACGAATATCTTCTATATTATAGCATACTTTCTTTTTTAATAATATGTTTATACTTATTTAATTGACGCTCTTGCTTACCGGATGATAATGTTATAGTAATAAAACATGTCTTTGTATGCCCTCGTGTCGGTTGCCAAAGGATTGGCAGAAGCACTCGCACGACATCAAGGAAGAAAGGAGGGGCAGCATGGCAGGCATTGGTATTAATGAAGCTTATAACCATTTCGCGTCAACATACGTCGCAAAAGAAAATGCAAATGTAGACAAGCATAAGAAGAGCGAACTGCAGAGTGTCTACAAATCTATTGCAAAGATCAACAAAGAATCCCCTCTTCATGTTTTGAAACAGGATGACTATGCTCAGGCTGAGGCCGTGGGTATTAAAGAGCATGCCCGGGCTTTGAAAAGTCAGCTTGAATCTATAAATAATGAAGAAAGTGCTTCTCTTGGTAAAAAGTCAGCAGTCTCATCCGATCCCGAAAAGGTATCAGTAGAATATGTAGGAAAAGGTGATGGCGGAACTTCCGAATTTAATATGGAAGTAAGTCATCTGGCTACCAACCAGATAAACGCCGGTCACTTCCTTGTTCCCGATGAAGAAACTGCTCTTCCTAAAGGAAGCTACGCATTCAATGTTGGAATCAACGGACACGATTACGAGTTCCAGTACAGTATCAGAGAAGGCGACACCAACCACGATATTCAGGCTAAGCTCTCCCGTCTTATTAATAAGGCAGGAATCGGACTCATCGCAGGCATGCAGGAAAGCGCCGATGGCAAGAGTACTCTTATCATAGGTTCCAGCGACACCGGACTTAAGCCCGGACAGAATCTCAGATTCGAAGTCGCAGAGTCCAAGACCTCTGAAAACAGTGGCAGCGTATCTTATTTCGGACTTAACCTGATAGCTCAGGAACCGACAAATGCCCGTTTTTCATTAAACGGAACAGAGCACAGCTCCTCCTCCAACAGATTTACGGTTGGAAACGAGTTCGAAATAACCCTGAGAGCACCTACTGATGAAGGCTCTCCTGTTACAATCGGTGTTAAAAACGAAAGTGATGCCCTTGTAGAAAATGTAAGATCTCTCGTAAATGGCTACAACACCTTTATCGACAGCGTAAGTAACGTCCAGAGCACAGGTGTAAAGAACACCAAGCTGGTGGGAGAAACAGTTGCAATCGCAGAAAGTCATCTGAAGGGAACAGCCGAATTCGGAATAGCCTTAAAAGAGGATGGCAGAATAGATTATAATGCACAGCTACTAAGAGAAAAATCGGGAGCAGAGCCCCCGAAAGAAGTTATTGCACCGCTTAAGGATTTCGCCAAGGCCCTTGTAAATAAAACAGATGAAATATCCGTAGATCCCATGAAATATGTGGAACGGCCTGTTTTCAATTACAAAGACCCGCATAGCACCGATAATCCTTCACCGTATATCACAAGTGAGTATAGCGGTATGATGTTTAACAATTACTGCTGACCATCTCAAGTGCAGCAGCGATAACCTGGTCCATGTTGTAATACTTGTACTGACCAAGACGTCCTCCAAACAGAACGTCGCCAAATCTATCAGCGAGCTTTTTGTATTCAGCAAAGAGCTCGTTGTTTTTTTCGTCATTCATCGGATAGTAGGGCTCATCTCCCGGCTTCCAGTCTGCAGGATACTCTTTGGTAATGATGGTTCCCTCTCCCTGACCGAACTCAAAGTGCTTGTGCTCGATTATTCTTGTATAAGGAATGTCGCGCTCAGTGTAATTTACTACGGCGTTACCCTGGTAATTATCCACCTCGGGAAGATCCTTTGTCTCGAATCTGAGGGATCTATACTCAAGGTTACCAAGCTTGTAACCGAAGAACTCATCGATCATACCTGTGTAAAGAATCTTATCGAAGGTATCACCGGATACAGAAGCAAAGGGCTTTGCAGGAACATCGCCATCCATTTTCATAAAGCTCTTGAAATCAGTCTCGGTTTTAACAGTGATACTGCCGCTTAAGTTATTTTCAGAAGCGTTCTCAGAAGACTCCTGAAGGAGAAGCTTCTTTATAATAGAAGTGTAACCTCCGATGGGGATTCCCTGGTATCTGTCATTGAAATAGTTATTATCATAGATGAATCTGAAGGGAAGTCTTCTTATTATAAATGCAGGAAGCTCTTTGCAATCCTTACCCCACTGCTTCTCGGTGTAGCCCTTTACGAGCTTCTCGAAAACATCGCGTCCGGCAAGTGAAAGTCCCTGCTCCTCGAGGTTAGCTGCTTCAAAGCCCTCGCGGATATCCTGTCCACTGGCTGCTGACACATCAAGTGCCTCGGCTGCTGCCTCATCTCCATTCGCAGCACGCTCCTTCAGGATGCGCTTAACCTCCTTCTTAGCCTGCTCATCAATGATGGCGCGAGCCTCGTCGGGAGTGCGGATTCCCCACAGCTTACTGAATGTGTTCATATTAAAAGGAAGGTTATAGAGCTCATCATGGAAAACAGCCACAGGTGAGTTGATATACTGATTAAACTCCGTGAATCTGTTTATATACTCCCAAACCTTTTTATCAGATGTATGAAAAATGTGAGCGCCATACATGTGAACATTGATTCCCATGCGATTCTCTGTGTAAATGTTTCCACCTACATGCGCTCTCTTGTCTATAACCAGGACATTTTTACCGGCTCTTGCCATCTCATGTGCAAAAACACAGCCAAATAATCCTGCCCCAACTACCAAATAATCGTACTTCATACTTTCCTCCGTAATCTTTTACTGTATGAAATTGTACCATAAAAATACCCGGAAAGCATATATCGCCTTCCGGGTTACATATTTCTACATATTATAATAGAAAATCTTATGCCTGATATTTCTCAAGAGCTGTCATATCGCTCATATAATCAAGCACCTTCTTGCGTCCAACCTTGTTGAGCTTAACATACTGCTGCATAACGCGGTTCTCAACAATCTTGTTGCCAAGGTCTGTACCCTTCTCAAGAGTACTGAAATCAACAGGGTTCAAATTGAGCTTGTCGCACATGCGGATTACTGTACCGTATGCCATACCCTCAATACCTCTGTCTAATGCTGTTACCAGTGTGCTATATGGAATCGACATGTCTATTGCGAACTGTCGTACACTCTTGTATTGCGCTAAGATCTCTCGCTTAAGTATTTCAGCCTTCGTCATATCTTTACCTCCTATCTATTCCTATTATATTTCTCATTCAGACCGAAATCCTGACAAATACATCCCTGTATAAAAACTCCAATCCGAACATGCAAAAGGACACTAAATGTTATTGCGTCATTTTGTAGCAGTTTCAAGTATACCTTATGAACGGTTTTTCGTCACTTATTTTTTTCTTAAATTTTATAATAAAATTCAATAAATTTATCAGCGATTTTTGGACATAATGACAAAAAGTGCATGAAATCTGAACTTTTTGTGTCCTGTTCAGAACTCATACACTCTTTTTCGTTTCTTAAATATTTACTCATTCGACAATAAAACAGAAAAATATTTAGAATAATTAGTAAATTTCAAAATATTTAACGGAATTACATACAACTTTTCGAAAATAATCTGAATTATTTTTGCGTTTTTTCGTTCCACAAAGTTATCACGTTTCCGTACCTGTATTGATAATTTGCCCATCATATCTAAGATATGTTCTCAGTTTACGAAGAAGCATTTCCGGGCTCTCTGCGCCTTCAGACATATCCCCTACAAGAATATAGTCAAAGCTGTGCTCAGGCCAGGGGAACGTCACAAGCTCAGGATCTCCGGAGATCATGTCATCCGCCATGAACTTGGAAAGCCCTGCAAAAACGTCCGCATTTGTAATTCCTGCAGTGAAGCTGTCCGGCATCTGATATTTTATGGCAGATAAGGTATTTCCCATGCCTGCTGAAATATCAAGGATTCTGAACACCCTGTTATAGAGCCTTAGTTTCTTGTCTGATTTTGTCACATCCCGCTCTGCGATGGCGCTCATCAGAGCCGTGATCTTCTCATCCTCCGGAAGGGTGTAATTCCAGATATCAAAGCCCCACTTCTCTTTGAATTTGTCGCGTCCGGCTTCCATTGCATCCTTTTTATCCGCAAAGCCGCTGCCACCGTTATGATATATGAAGGCATTGTGGCAAAGTATCTGTCTCCAGCCTGCAAGGCAAAGACGGATTCCTAAGTCATCATCCTCAAAATACCCGGGAGAGAAGCGCTCGTCAAAAAGAATGAGTTTTTCATTATTGCCGCTCTGTTCTTCATCAGTATTTTTTAGAAGCAACCCATTTATGGCTTCGCGCCTTAATAGCATGGCAAAGCCTGTGAGTCTGCACCTCACTTCAATGGGATTCCACATAGGAACATTGTGATCCTTGGCGTAGCTTTTGGCAGTTTCAAGCGCTGTGTCAAGACTTATGGTTCTCCACCAGCGGTGCTCCTCAGTATGCTTCTTCTCTGGGAGATCCGCAAAATCTCCTGTAATAGTCACATCGCTTGAAGCACTCTTGTCTATTTTGGGTGTTTTCTCTGACTCTTCCTGCTTGTCCGATGTTTTTATAAGATTGGCTGAAAGATTAGATAACGGGCGTGACTCCTCCATTGGCGCTTTTTTCAGATAAGGCTCCACAGACTCCATGGACACCTCCTGGGAAGGCGCACAGTTAGTCACTGCACCTGCTGCCCCATTTCGTTTGTCAGAATAGAGTCCCATTCTCATCCAGAACAGCGCATTTGGCATAAGTATCGCATCGTTATTCAGGAAAAATACGTCATTTTCAGGATTCGCTGCGGTGAGACCGATGTTACAGCCCACAGGAAAGCCCTCATTTTTTTCGTTCTCTATAAGCTTAATATGGCTGTCACCTTCTGCCTGCTCCCTTAAGAATCTCAAAAGCCCCTCGTCTGTCGAAGCATTGTCCACGACAATAACCTCATAGCTGTCTGTCTGAAGATATCTTCTGATAGCATGCAGACACTCCCTGCAAAGCTCCATATCGTTGTAGGCCACCACGACTATCGATGTTCCGCGGACACTTACTCTGTCCCTGACATCCTCTATCGCTTCACGGATTATCTTCTCGTCCTCGGGCTCATCACAGTAGTGAAGGGCATTTTCAAAGCATAAAAAAGCCTGGTCTGCATTACGGTATCGGTAATACAAACCAAGCATAAAATACAATTCATAGTTATCATAGTGCGCACGAAGCCCCTCGATCAGCACAGCATACTCATCCACACTGCTTCCCTGCTGTTCGAACTCTCCTGCACGTAAAATGAAAGACTCCGCAGATTCACGTTGTTCCTTGATAGTATGAACTTTCATATTCCCCCCTAAAGCTTTATCAATAGCTATAGTAATTATTATAGCGCAACCTCATGATAAATTCACGGGAGAACGGATTTTTTAATACCAAATTATGATTGCAACAGAGACATTACACCCTGAGGGGTCTGGTTCGCCTGCGCAAGCACTGACTGTCCTGCCTGTACCAGAATATTCTTCATTGATAATGTCACCATCTCACTTGCCATATCCGTATCTCTAAGTCTGGACTCTGCTGAGGTAGTATTTTCCACCACATTATCGAGATTTCTTATGGTGTGTTCAAGGCGGTTCTGATAAGCTCCCATTCTGGAACGCTCAGAGCTGACATAAGCGAGTGCTTCACTAAATCTCTGAATTCCAAGTCTTGCACCAGTACATGTATTTTCTTCTTCAAGTCTTGCTCTGTAGGCCTTTAATGACTCTCCGGGGCGACGTCCGATTACAATGCTGGCTCTCTCACCAGGTGAAAGGTCGGAATACTTCATTATGCTTCCATCCTCGGTTTCAACTGTCATTTTACCTTTCCAGTCTTCATCCGCGGCAACATTTACATCCTGAAGATTTAACACCTTTGTTGATACGCAGGGGAGCTGCATGAAAATCTTGTTAGTCATATCCGCATCAGCACCGGCATGAACGTTGGCATTTTTATACTTAGGTCCGTATCTCCATTCATATACGGGATCCTTATCCTCAGTGGCAATGTGGGCAAAGCCTTCTCCAAAAATACCCCTTTGCTGCTCACGATTAGGTTTTCTATTTTTTCTTCTATCGTAAATTACAAGTTGTGTTCCTTTCTTTTCAAATATCGTAAAATGACTTTCAGGCCTTCCACCCTGAGTTCCATCTATTATCTTATCAATAACATCATCGGCATTTTTACAATCCTTTATTCCTATGGTATAGACAAAATGCTCTCCACTGACATCCCTGTTATTTTTATTAGATGTCGCATCAAATTTTATACTAAATCTTCTATTACATGTGCAACATGTCGTATGAAAGCCTCGTCCATTAAGACTGCTCAGCTTCGATGGTGAAAAGTCAGCAAAGTCCATGAATGTTGCTGTATAGGGTCCATCAGTTGATCCATCTTCATATTCTTTATAATATTGTGACCCAAGCACGCCTCCATTTAATGACTCCTCATCAATTGTGTCGCTAAGCCATGTAGGCAAAACTCCTCCCTCTACTATAAGATCACCCTTTTTGTATCCGGGTTCTATCATCTTATACTGATACTCAATCTCAGAGCCCTTCAGCACCTGAATCTCATTAAAATATGTCCTCTCCTGGATTGCATCAATTTCCTTTTTAATCTGCTCGATTTCTCTCTGACAGGCAAGCCTGTCCTCATAGCTCATTGTTCCGTTTGCTGCCTGAATCGAGAGCTCTGAGCCTCTGTGGAGCATATCGTGAATTTCTGCCATTGCACCATCTGCAATCTGAACCATGGAAATACCGTCAGAAGAATTCTGTGATCCCCTATCAAGACCACGAATCTGACGTCTCATTTTTTCGGAAATAGAAAGACCGGCCGCATCATCTGCTGCCCTGTTGATCTTATATCCTGAAGAGAGCTTTTCAGCACTCTTTGCATTTTCTGATGTAGTTATTCCAAGCTGTCTATTGCTATTCATAGACGGAAGGTTATGTTGAATTCTCATATTCCCACTTCCTTACCCGATCTCGTTTGCACGACGTCCATGTCCAGCAATTCATTTTCCTGATAATTATTTCGGACATATTTGCAAAAATGATTAGTTTTTTCAAAATAGAATAATATTATAAAGTTTTAATAATTATTTAACTAAAATTCGTACATTTACATATATCAATTTGTTAGAATATAGGCAGAACTATGCCATTTTGTACGCATTATTGCAGGGGGAGAAAAACTCATGGCAAGAATATTTGTGACAAGGTCTTCAATGCCATCCTATGAAGAATATATAGAAGCAATCAAGCCATTGTGGGATTCACACTGGCTCACCAACATGGGCCAATACCACAAAGAACTGGAAAAACAGCTCCAGGAATATCTTGACGTGCCTTACGTATCACTGATGGTTAATGGACATTTGTCACTGGAGCTCACATTACAATCTTTCGGTTTTCCTGCAGGATCAGAAGTCATAACCACTCCATACACATTCATATCAACCACCCACGCTATCGTAAGAAACAAACTGAATCCTGTGTTTTGTGATGTAAAACCAGAGGATGGAACAATTGACGAAAGTAAAATTGAGGATCTGATAACAGAAAACACCGTTGCCATCATGCCTGTTCACGTATATGGAAACATCTGCAACGATGAAGAAATCGAAAAGATCGCTCATAAATATAACCTAAAAGTCATATATGATGCTTGTCACGCTTTTGGTGAAAAAATGATAACCACCGATGCAAATGGAAATCAGACTTATCGCGGCGTGGGAAATCTTGGACACGCATCAGTTTTCAGTTTTCATGCGACGAAAGTGTTCAATACTGTAGAAGGTGGCTGCTCAGTTTTCAGCAATCCCGAATTATATGAAAAGCTCTACAACTTAAAGAACTTCGGAATCCGAGGCGAGGAGCTTGTTGTTGAAGTCGGAGCCAATGCCAAGATGAACGAGTTATGTGCCATCATGGGACTTTGCAACTTAAAACATATAGAAACCGCAATAAAAGCCCGCGAAAAATGCCATGACAGATACACAGACGTACTTATTCGCGTACCCAAGATAAGGCTGCTCACCCCAAGAGATGACGTGACCAGGAACTACGCTTATTATCCCATTATCATTGGTGATGGATACAAATGTACCAGAGATGAGCTATACATTAAGATGAGGGAACATGAAATTTATCCCAGAAAATATTTCTATCCCATAACATCCGATCAGGCATGCTTCAAGAACAAGTACAAAAACTGCGCTCTTGATTGTGCACGAGATATGGCAGACCACGTACTGATGCTTCCTATATTTGAGGATCTTAGTCCGGAAGATCAGGATAGAATTATTGATATAGTTCTTAATCCGCAAAAATATTAAAAAATAAAGCCATAGATTCATCGCTATTTGATGATATCTATGGCTAATTTTTTGATGTTCCGTATTGGTTACATTATGTTAGTGCCTTTTGTATTGGAATGTTTTTGTAAATCAATGCTTTCTGTATTTCAATTTCTTCCGCTGTTCTTCTTCTATAGGAAGAATCTCTGAATCCTTGTAACGAAGCGCTTCGTAGACAGCGTCTAGATTTCTCTTTAATTTACGGATTCCGTCCGGTTCAAGGGAAGCCGCATGATCAGTGCCTTTCCAGGTTCTATCAAGGGTATAGTGACGCTCGATGTAGTTTGCTCCAAGAGTATAGGCAGCCACATCCACCGCGATACCAAGATGATGTCCGGAAAAACCGATAGCCTTTACTCTGTCTTCATACTGCTCACGCATACGTGTGATTTCGAGAAGACAGACATCCTTGAAGGGTACAGGATACCCCGAAGTACAGTTATAGAGTACAAGATCCTTTGCTCGTCCCTTCTTCTCAAATAGAGAAACTATCTGCTCCTCTTCTTCACGCTTTGTCATTCCGAAGGAAAGCTGCATCTCACCTTCATAGTTATCACAGAGCCACTCCAGCATCTCAAAATGAGTATTGCAGGCAGATGGGATTTTGATAAACTTTGGATCAAGGCTCGTAATCTCTTTTGCACTGGTCATATCCCATACGGAAGTAGAATATATGATTCCAACCTCCTCACACCATTTTTTTAGCTGAGCGTGCTGATCCACATCGAATTCCAAAAATTCCCTGTGCTCACCGTAGGTCTTCCCGTAGGAATTATAGGGATTTGGATGAGGGGCATTGTACTGCTCCTCAGTCAGAAGCTCCTTCGGACAACGCTTCTGAAACTTGATGGCATCAGCCTTACAAAAATAGGCCGCCACATTTATCAGCTCATGGGCGATATCCATCTGTCCCATGTGATTACAACCTGCTTCAGCTATAACTATTGGTTTTCTGTACTCCATAGTGCCTCCAAGTAGTTGTCAAAACAATAATTTGCAAATATTTACTTTATCAGCCAAGTGATAAAAGCCTTTATAGTCCAAGAATATGGTCAATTATATCCCTTACCGCTCCATGTCCCCCGGGTTCCTTAGCGATATATCTCGCAGCTTCCTTAACTGATTTATGTCCATCCGCAACAGTGCAGGGATATCCCACATATTTCAAAGCCTCAAGATCATTTACATCATCACCGACAAAAGCCACATTTTCAGGACTGATGCCATGTTCCCTGCATAGCCTTTCAACTACGCTCTTCTTATCTCTACATCCGGGCTCATAGATATCCATCTTGAGCTTTTCAACTCTTCTCTTATTTATATCGACATTTTCTCCGGTTACGATACCCACAAGAATTCCGTGTTCTCTAAGAAGGCGGATCCCCATTCCATCCTTGGTGTTGTATTTTTTTAGGAGGTCACCTTCAGGAGAATAATACATGCCTGCATCGGTAAGGCAACCATCACAGTCTGTAAGAAACATCTTAATTTCAGGAATGTCGTTCTCAGATTTCAGCTCATTATCATCACTACTTGTGTATAACCTATTTACTCCTTCAAGAATATTGCCCGCTACATCCTTAAGTCCCTTTGTCATGCGCTTTTTCATGAGTCCTTCTATTATCTCCCAGTCAGAGGGCTCATCTATTTCGAAGAAAGTATCTTCCGGCATCTCAACTACCTTGATATTTCCCGACACACGATTCCTAGTCTTCATGAGATCAACCTTGGAAGTAATATAAAAAGCTCCATTTTCCACAAAATATCCATCAAACTCCTGACGTCTCGGTCTATTAAAAACATCATAGTTAGACGGGTGCGCAAAGCCGTCTTCATCAATACTCCAGTTAAATCTCTTTTGACGAACAACTGACAACACACTGTCTGTGCCCTCTTCATTAAACGCATCAAACCCTCTGTTTAAATCATCCGCAGTAAGAAGCGGAGATGTAGCCTGTATAAGAACTATGTTGTCGAAGTCATAGTTCTCTGCAAATTCAAGCATTGCAAATTCAGTGGATGCAGTGTCCGAGGCAGACTCTGCTGAACGACCGATTACCTGGAGTTTAGGGAAATCGCAGTTTTCTGCCAGCGCCTTTTCAATTTCTTTACTGTCCGTTGCAACGTACACCTTATCAATTGCATCACACTCGCAGGCAGCCTTAACAGTCCAATACACAAGTGGTTTTCCACATATTGGCTTTATGTTTTTAAGCGGTATTGATTTGCTACCCCCACGCACGGGAATAAATGCTACGTTCATATCATGTTCTCCAGTCAATCAGACTCTCTATCATATCCACATCAAAAACAGGGATTCCACACTTATCCTTAATTCGTTTTCTTTCTGCAAAGGAATCATCTATGAAAATCGCCTTCTTTTCCTTTATGTAATCGCTCTTTTCCTCTTCTCTGCTAAGAACGCTAATCTCCTCAAACAGCTCTTCCGAGATTCCTGCCTTCTTAAGATCTACATAGAGATCAGTAGAATGCTTACTTAGTAAGATGATTCTTTTTCCGGCATTTCTTGCCTGGTATATAAAGCGCATGACATCTGCATTCACCTTATCTTCCAGCGTCAGCGTATCGTCATAATCCAGGTAAACCGTGTTATAATCAAAATCTATTCTGAAGGCACTGTAAAAAGCCCTGTCCAGAACGATGTCATAATCATTTTCAATTATCGATACAGGATATCCCCAGAAGGTAAATAGCGTAAGCATCGGAAGATTCACGCCGCTGTTCCTGTAAAGTCCCGCTGTTCCTGGGATTCTTGGAGAGACCTCCATCAGCTTATATTTTCCATCAGCAGTTTTCTTCACCTGGAAAAACCATGCACCTTTAAAGTTCAGCCTGGAATTAAGTGTATCTGCTATGTGCTTTACTTCCACATCAGTTTCCATACTTCTGGTTCTGACACTTATCCCGATTCGTATCCTCTCACGATTTCTCTGCCTGCAAAATTGTAACTTGCCGTCACCATCTGTGAAGCAATCCACAGTGTACTCAACTCCCGGAAGGTACTCGCAGATAACAAGCTCTTTTCCGGAAGATAACGCAATCTCTAATTCTTCTTTATTATTTATCTTAGATGCACCAACTGAGCCCTGCCCCACTGCAGGTTTTACAAACACTGGAAAGCTATCCACCTCATCTGCTGAGCCATAGCTTTTCGGAATGAAATCCTCACCCTGAAAATACTCATAGGTTTTCTTTTTGGAACGACAAATGCCAGTGGTCTTTTCATCAGCTATTATCACCTGCGCATGAATCTCATTTCTGTGTTCACTAAAAAACATGCAAACACTGTCATGAGCAGGATATACGCAGTCTATGCTATTTTCATCTATTACTTGGTTGAGATAACTCAGGAACCCATCGTCATCAACAAACGGAAAACCGTCTATCAAATGGGCATAGGTAAACTCAGAATGGTCGGACGCACTTGTCCCACCATAGATTTTCACAAACTTGGAATACTTCAAAGAATTCTGTATTTCGAATGCAATCTCGGTCCCAGCCGGGAATATAAGTATATTTTTCTGCACAATGCCCCCTCGCACTGCTAACACGCAAGAAACAATAAACCATCTATATTAGTATTTTATTACATTCATGATAAAATAACCACCCTGACCATGGTTAGGATTATCTTGTAAACCTATCTATCATCTGGGCAATTTCATCAAGATTAACCTTCAATTTTCCCTCATACATAAACATTGCAAATTCCCCTTTGAGCGGAACAATAACCGGTACTACATCCTCATCAGTGAAATTGTAGGCAATAAGGATTTTCTTCTTGGGATCAATCATCCAATACTCTTTTACCCCTGCATTACAATATTTGTCTGTCTTAACAAACATATCCTTTCGCCTGGTCGAAGGAGACAATATTTCTATAATAAGATCAGGTGCCCCAAAAACAACTCTGTCCTTAATCTTATCTTCATCACACACGATAATGATATCTGGTTGAACCATAGTCTTGTCATCACAGTCAAGCTGAACATCGATCGGTGATGAAATAGGTATACATGACCCCTTATTTTCCCTAATGAAATTGTATATCGAGTTAAAAACCAGATCACAGATTATCTGATGAATAGTCCTCGGCGCGGTCATATCATAGAAATAGCCATCTATAAGCTCAACCCTTTTATCATCCGGAAGAGCGTAGTAATCTGCTACCGTATACTCTCCATTCTTCTTAGCCCCGTAAATAGGCTCGTTCTCTGAGAGCATCCCTGTCTTTCCTTCATAATCCGAATATGAAACTGAACTCTTCTCGCCATAGGAATAAGCCTTCCCACTAAATATCGATTCATCACCCTTAAGAACTTTCTCAATGGCATCCAGAGTAGCCTTCCTGGGACTTTTAGTTACGCCAGTAAAAATTCTCTGCAAAGTCACAACCGGAACTCCGGTATAATCTGAAAGCTGCGTGAAACTATATCCTCTTGTTTCTTTTATCTTATTCATTTCATCTATAGTCATATCGCACCTCTTTTCATTTCAAACCATATCATAAGACTTATTATGATATCATATTATATCTCATAATATCTTTAGTCAATATCAAAGCAGCGGGAAGACGCCATTTTCTCATAAAAAATAATCTCACACGCCGTCTATTTATTGATATAATTACATTAACAGTTTTCATTATCGGAGGGGGAAAATGAAGAACTTTGAAGCATTATGCAACTTGATCTCAACAGTCATAGAAGCAGATTTTCCATATAGAACTGAGGCCTATGAGCCCCTTACAAAGAAGCTTGGCGACACATTAAAGCAGGAGGGCTGGACAGCTGATGAGCTGCTGCCTCTTTTTGACCAGAGCTTTGCAACAGATGCCCAGCTCTATCTCATGGTGCTGTCTGCTGTTTACTGGGCTGCTCCAGACATGAAGTACATGTTCAAGGCTGAAGAAGTCATCATGACCGGAGCTCTGAACATGAATCTTACTGCGGCTGTTCATTTTCAGACCTATCACCAGCGATTCATAAATGGGGCACTTGATGACTACGCAATCAGAAGAACCCTCCACAGGTACATTTCACAGAGATATTTGAAAGAACTCGATGCCAACATCGAGATGATTCCGTATGAAAAGAGAAATCATAAGTTTGCGGTTGTAACAACCTATCAGCTCCTTGGCGAGCGACACGCTCCTACAAATATCGTGCTTTCTGTTTGCCATCATCTTCAGAACTATTTCGGTTATGAAGTTCTCATGGTCGTCATCGGCGAGCCTATAGATTCAAATGAAATTTCAAAAATCTGGACAGGCGATTTTGTAATGCCCAACTACACTGACACTTGGGGAGAATACGGAATCAACTATCACGATCAGATAATTCACTGTTACCAAATTGATATAAATAAAGCATCAAGAACTGACATGCTCTCATTCATCGGCGAAATCTATGGAATGCGGCCGGAATTCATCTGGCAGATAAACGGTCTTCCTCGCATGGATCAAATTTGGCGCTCAATGACAACCTACGCTGCCATGCCTGTAACTCACGGACTTGAAGTATCAGACGCGCATCTGCTTGCAAGATATCAGGCAGGTGACATCCTTCCCGAAACCACAGAATATGTCAAAGCCTGCAGGCAGGAAACCATATATTTTAAAATGACTGGTTTTGGCTATAAAGAGGAAACAACGGAAGACAAATACACAAAAAAAGCCTTTGGTATTCCCGAAGACGCCTTCACAATCGGCGTTATCGGAAACAGAATAGAACGTGAAGTAACCGAAGAATTCAGACAGGTAATGATATCCATCGCCGAGCAAAGTCCAAGAGCCCATTTTGTTTTCATAGGTCCCTTTGAACAAAAGCTTCCAGACATACTAGAAAAACGTTCTACCCGTCTTGGATATAGAAAAGACTTCCTTAGTGCCTTACAGATAATAGACCTTTTCATTAACCCCAAGCGTTCCGGTGGTGCCGGCGGTGCCACAAGAGCAATGCGCATAGGAATCCCAGTAACAACCCTTGCAGACAGCGATGTTGCATCCTTCGCAGGAGATGATTTCATTTGTAAAGACTACGAGGAAATGATAAGTGACGTACTCCATTACATAACTGACCCGGATTACTACAAGAAACAGTCAGACAATGCCAAAGGACATTTCGGCACACTGTTTTCAAATGATATCAAGAGTGATATGCAGATAGTAATTGATAAGATTCTAGAAATAGCAAAGACGCAGTGATTACGCTGCGTCTTTTATATTACAAATATACCTCAGGTTCGTTTATAAATACATTAGTGACTCCGGCATTTTCAAATCGCACAAAATCCATCCTGCCACCTGTAGGCTTAGATGGATAAAGGTGGCCGCCAAACCACGCCCTGACAGTTCTCCCGCTAACCATATCGGCAGGGATATCCAGACCATTCCCACTGGGGTGAAGAGCAATGCTTCCTCTCTCAAGCTTAAGCAAATCTTCAATTCCAAGCGCCATGAACAGACAATTGGACAATGAGCCATTAAGAACTCCCAACTTAGCGTCAGGCTCTAATTCATGAACCTTCAACAATGAATTAGGATAAAAACTTGAATACACAATTGCATCCTGAAGCCCATACTCAGCGACTAACTTTACAATCTTCTCTTCCATCCCCGGGTATGGATAAACACTGTTCTTAAGCTCAATATTCAGCTTCAAACCGTTCTGCAACCTAGAGCGTAGCAATTCCAAAACTTCCCTCATTGTAGGTATAGACTCAGCCTTCTCCTCTCCGGTTCTAATATGCAGAGCCTTAAGTCCAGAAAGGGTAAAATCCCGGACAAATCCGATACCATCAGTAGTTCTGTCAACCTTCTCATCATGGATAACAACAAGCTCGCCATCCTTGGTCAGCTGGATATCAAGTTCAATCCCGGATAGACCCTCAATATTCATCGCCTTCTCAAAGGAAGTCAAAGTATTCTCCGGATAATTCTGACTGCAGCCTCTGTGCGCCCATATCTTCATTAAATATTCCTCCAATAAGCCTTGTGATTTTCAACATATCTGTCACTTCCGGCACCAAATCTAGTGAAATACATTTTCCCATTCTCTGCATCAATCTGTAAAATATCAAAACTCTCCTGTGTTCTATCCCCCAAAGCCCTCTCCGGAACAACCGAACCTTCAGGCTTGTGTTCAAGGAAATATTCACACTTTGCACAGTTGATGGAAATAATCGGAAACATACCATTGTTAAGGTCATTAAACAAGTGATCACAATGATTATGCCCATTGATAAAGGCAAGAATCTTTTCCGCATGCTTATTTAGAACATCAATCAATTTTGCTCTGTTTCTAATATCCTTCGCCCAGGCCTGAAGCCTTATAAGAGGTGTGACATGGGAAAAAATCACCGCATGCAAATCCTCCGGCATATTGCTAAGAGTTGCATCAAGCCAATTAATGCAATAATCCGTGAAGCCATACCTCACCTGCTCCTTGGGATCAAAGGAATCAATAAAAATCATTCGAAGCTTTTCATCTTCTTTATCAACGTAAAATTGCGGAGTATCGGGATAAACAACCTCCGGATTCCCCCTGAAATAATTGTAATCGTGATTCCCAGGAACCAGATAAAGCGGCACACCAAGGCTCTGCATATCACTGATACATCTATCTTCAAACTGCCTGGTCTTAATTAATGGCAAAAGCCCATCTGTCAGATCCCCAAGGTGAATAATACCAGCAAGAGCACCCAGTCCCTTCTCTTGCAGCTTCTCGAATACTGCCTTCATACTTGCAAAAGTATCATCCCAGGTTCCATTGATAACATAGTGGGAATCAGTCAACAGAATATAACAAGGCAAACCGCTACGGAGCCTGCCAATTACTGCCTCCGCCTCATCCCGAATCCAGCCTGACTCAATGCCATCACGCCATGGATCCCAGATGGATTCAGGAGCATAATCGTATGTGTATATCCATTTATAGTTTTTGTTATTAGTCATTTCCATAAGTTATTACTTTATTTGCCAGATCGGTCATTATGTAGAAAACTTGAGGTAGTCCTCGACATTAGTATATTTAATATCGTTTTCACACGAAGTAACTCCGTTATAGATAACACATTTCCCCACAATGTCTCCATACTGCTTTTGGGCATATTCACATTTTTCCTTATCCACAAGATGTCTTGTCTGTTCTGAAACTATTTTGTCACTATGCTTTATCTCATATAGTTGGCAACTAATACTTCCACGGTCGAATACTACCATATCAAATTCACCTACAGGAAATTGCAGGACAAACACTTCTTTATCAGGGAATGCTTTTTTAGTTTCTAACAGGATGATATCTTCCATCATCCTTCCCCTAACTTCATCAAGTAGCCTTTCCGTAATTCTTAGCCTGTCTTTTATACCTATATCACGAAATATATCATCCTGGAGAAGGGATGAAACCAACGCTTCTGCCTGTGAATAGCGAAGCCCCGGCTGGGTAAACACTATTCGCTCTTTGTTCTTGTTACTCCCTGAAGAAGATACCACTTCAATTGTATCGATAAGATCAAGCAAAAGGAGATACTCCTTCACCTCATTCATATGAGTAGTCTCAACAATAGCTGTCTTTCCGTTAACATCATGAATGTCCAGTTTAGCCATCAATCTCTCTGTAACCATTGATGTGTCAATATCATCCAGAATATCTGAAGGAGCTTTTTTATCTTTTCTAAGATTATTTCTGGTTATTCCCAAATCATGAGATACAAAAGCCCTCTGAATAACCTCCAGAACAAAACTGTGATTCATATCCTCTACTATTCTGTTAATTACGTTTGTAAGCTCCCCCTTTTCATAAAGATCTGCCAATCCTCTAAAATGCCCCTCATATTGATAGTTCTTCAAAGAATGCTGGATGTTATGGGCAATAGCGCTGTCTACATATTCATTGGTACTCTTTACATTTGAAAAGGTCGTTGGCATTTGATTGTAGTTCACTCCGCCAAGACTCATTGTTCCACCATACTTTATGTAATTATCAATACCCTGTATCCCCAGCACACGTTCAAATTCACCATAGGAGATAAAGGTTGTATGAAGCATTATTGCCCTGTCATAAAGCTGCTCGTCTTGAGAAAACAAAAATCCAAGAGAATCCGTTCCCGACAAAACTATCTTCATACCACTGCTGGCATATATATCGGAAAAAAGAGCTGCCTGCTCAATGAAATCATCCATAAGGGTAACTTCATCTATAAAAAGATATCTATATCCACTCTTCTCAAGTTCGCGAATATATTTATTTAAGGATGAAATATCGTCCCCAGCATTAACCTGAATAAAAGCTGTTTTGGATAATTTGTTCGCATCCATGTCGTTGATAGCCTGTCTGATCATAGTGGTCTTTCCTGTTCTCCGAAGGCCATAAAGAATAAACACTCTATCATTTACCGGCGAATAAAGGTAGTCTTCAAGTTTGCTAAAGCAATCTCTTTTCTTGTAATCTCTCACCGGAGCAGAAAATTCCTTTAATTCATCTCCTACCCTTATGAAAGAATCTGCCAAAACGCCATGTCCTACAAACACTTTACCAATTATTTCAGCAGGAAGTTTTGAAGCATTATCCGCTTTAAGCATAACTTCAAGGCGTTTTCTCTCTTCAATCTGCTTACGCAGAATTTCAAGTTCCTCGCCTTTAATTCGCTTTGTTATCTGTCTGCCACTTTCCCTGTATTGCCAGTACTCATATTCCTTGCCATTTATCCGCTTTATCACGATATTCCCAGGAGGCAGGCTACCAATTTGCTTTTTAACTCTATTAATATCTTCGCTGTTCATATCAACTATACCCCTAAGAATATTTTAACCTTTTTAACCTCATTTTTCAATTTGAGGTTAAAAAGGTTAAAATGATTCATATCTCTTAAATAAGTGATAATTGTCTGACATTATCTTCAGAGATTACATTATTTTCATACGCTACTCTGAGCTTTGCAAAATACTCACTTAATTCTGAGTATATTTTTTCATACTCCGCACTGCCTTCCGCATTCAAGTGATACCATGCACAAACCGGTTCTTACTACATCGCTCATTCAACTTAATCAGATAATTACATTTCTCCAAAGCTGTTCCTTTAGAAAAATTCAATTCTATTTCATTCCAAGATATTTCTTGCTCCTCTGCAAATTTATAAATCCAATTATCCTTTTCTTCATAATCTCTATTCTGACTACTCAAAAAATCAACATAATCATCTGCGCTTGCTAACATTTCTTCACTATAGTTATTTGGCATAGGCATTTCCCAAAATACATCCTTTTTTAGCAATCTCCCCGGACTACCTGCCCAAAGGGAGTTGTGCTCTATCCTCTTATTGGAAATAACACTCCTGCCTCCGATTATTGATCCAGAATCAATGTATGTACCCTTTAAAATGAGCGCATCCTGGCCAACCCACACATGATCACCAATAAAAATGCTTTTTGCCCTATTTGTCCTATTATAATCATTTGTGCTATAAATCAGATGTCCATCTGCATTTCTAATTGTGATTCCATATGAAAAAAGACAATCATTACCTATAAATAAATGTTTCTTTTCCCCTATTATTGCTTTCACTGTTTGCATAGCTCCACATCTATTGCCGATATGTATCACAGAATCACTAAATATGCTTAAGTCTAAGGAATTAAATGTTGGCATATTAGAATGAAGGTATATTAGAGAATTGTCCCCATTAAAAGTTAGCTTAGAGTTCTTGAGGTTAACGCCCTTCTCGCAATAAAGGACATTATTGCTTCCACCCCATACAATTGCTGACTGATACACTCCAGGAAAGTATCCAACTATTTTATTTCCTTTTTCATCTATCTCAGTTATATTATTCATATTCCCTCTGCCATAGAAAATGTGTCTTAGTAAAAGTCATTCCAAGAACTTCACAAAATCAAAATGACTAACTCTCTTCTCCTCAGGTGGCAATTTCATATAATCACCATACCAATGTTTCAAAACCTTATCTGCCTTATTAGGTCCATAAAACTCTGTATCTTCAAACTTGTATTTCTCTAATGGAAACATATCATCCACATCAACACTAAATAAGGACGTATACACATTTGCATATACTTCTCTTTTCACAGAATCCTCTGTCTCATTAGGATACATATTCTTGAACCAGCTATGCATTGCTTCAAATCTTGCTGCATACCTGTTGTAATCACTATCCGAAATTAGCCCTTTACTTCTCCGCCTTTCCATATACTGATGCCCTTGAAAAATAACTTCATCGGTCACATCTACAAGCCTGACCCTTTTGAACCTGTATAAATCGACTGACAGCCCTTTATGAGCATATGCATTATCCTGCGGATATTTACTGCATGCAGTCTCTGTCCTTAGATCCTTCACATGAGGCCATGCATGAAAATAAAGTGGTTCTGTCTCATCATATTCCAAGAACAAATCATCAGGTAGCTCTTCTTTCATGCTCCTAATTACATCATCATAATATTCATCAAATATGCAGAAATCAAAATCATCATCCCATGGAATAAATCCTTTATGACGTACAGCTCCTAAAAAGGAACCATATACCATAGAATATGGTATATGGTTCCTTTCCATTATTCTGGCAATTATTTTTGCCATATATAAAAGTCTTTCCTGAGATCTTTTAACATTATTATTTGAATTGACCATATCGTACTCACTTCATATAAATCTTTAACCAAAATATATATCTAATAACTTATTTTCACATTCCGATTTCAGCTCAGCCATAGCATTCTTTTCCTCATTCCTACTAATTGATTGAGACGTAATGATATTCATTGAGGATAAGGCATAATCATAATACTCCTTCACAAAATGAAGAAGATTTCTGCCCCATTTATGGTTGGGATCAATTGAAACATAATCAGGAAATTCTATAATATGCGTTCCTATTAAGTGCTTCTTAAAATAATCATACGCATAAGAAATACGTTCATTAAAAATATCTGCCGTTACATCTTCAGCAGCACAAAGCCTTTCATCATCTATAACATGATGCCCCCCTGCTTTTATCTCAACAAGAATAATTTTATCTGGCTCATATAAATCACATAGTCTATCACAATATTTCTGTAGTAGTGCTTCCCTACCATTCTTCTCAATCAACATCGGATCTACTACATCATAAACACCCGGTATTATTCCCGCGTTTATATATCCGTCATACAAAGCCTTAAGATTATAGTTTTCAGAAAAATATCCGTTATTTTCCGGAAAAACAAAAAGCTTTCTTCTAAACTCCGCAGCATCAATAACCAAATAATCAGCCATATCCTCAGCTATATACTCGAATACTCTCTTTTCAAGTTCCAATCTCTGACATCGTGTTATAAAGGTTCGCTTCCCAGAAAACAAAGCTGCATCATTATCTGTCAGCTCTCTTAAAAGCGGAGAATTCATCACAGCTGAAATAGGGCTAACATTTTGAACATACTTCTTAATCTTATAGTCACCATCATTCTCCTGAAGTCCAAAAATATCTCTTATGGCACAGCATCCTATCAGGCTCAAACTTACATTTTTATCAAGCATATGAAGTTAGCCTTCCCATCTCTGTATAGTTGATTGTCCCTGTGGTATATCCTCCTTATAAACAACCTTATTTCCAACCTTCTCATCATAGTATGTATTTATATAAACATAGTAATCTTTTATCCCCATGCTCTCTAATTGTCGTCCTATTTCCTGATGCCACAAACTAACAATAATTAGCCTGCTATCGTCATCAAGCATATTAGGAATATCTGCAGGATTCTTAACATCAATCCCATAATATTTCTTTCCCCATTTCCCAGGATCATTATCAAATGTACATACAACCTGATCACCAAGCCCAAATCTCTCCAGCCAAACTCTGAGACTATCTGCTGCGCCAAAAAGAAGAAGCTTCTTTCCTTCTATCCCCTCAAGCATCCCTGTATATCTTTTCTTGTAAACTTCGTATCCAGTCTCAGTATCAAAAAACCAAAACGTAGGATGACAGTATTCAGCTCCCTGAGGCCAATCCCAATTCTCATATACTTCAGTAAGAATCTTCCTATGTTTTGCTGGTCTTCTTAATGTCAAACCTTCAAACATAATCTGTCCTGCAGGCTCGAACCATTCCTTTAAATAAACTGCATTTCTCTTAATTGAACCAAGACACGGAGTATGATAGCAACCACTCCCAAACATCTCAGAAAGTGGAATTATATCAATGGGAATCCCTTGATGCCCCCCTTTTCTAAGTTCATACCAAAGGCCTAAATTATATGCCGTTGTACCATTTTTTCTAAGCTTTGCAAAATGAGCATATCCTTCATCCAGTGGAGTCTGCAGAAAATATCTCTCACCAAACCACTCCTTATGCCGACATAGCTCAAAATAATCAGCCTCGGGCATTGCAACGTCCACATCATCATCCCAAGGCAGGTATCCTTCATATCGAACAGCTCCCAATAATGTGCCAAAAAAGGCATACCACTTTAATCCATGCTCATCACAAACTCTTGAAAACTCTCTTAATAATTCAAGCTGAACTTCTCTTAATTTTGCAACATTATCAATCATATGTCTCCCTCACACTTATTTTCAAGCTAATCTCTTATATGCTAGACGTCCTTTTGATACATCAGATATTCTCTCCCATTTTTCATCATCTTCCATGAATAATTCTGTCACCATGGAAATATGGCATGCTTCAATCTGTTCATCACTATATCTCATGCTTGTATTAGAATTAACCGAAGGACTCATTGTTGGTGACGTTGCTAACGTCCAATCAACATCATCAAATAGCAGAATCCCTCCAACTTTAATCATCCTTTTAAGAAGTACCGTTGTTATGGCATCATGGATAAATGTATGTGCCCCATCTAAATATACAAAATCAAAAAAATCTTTGTTCTCTTTCTCATCTAGAATCATCTTTGCCAGATTCCAGCTATATGAATCATAAGTCCTTTTGGTATTTGCCATAGGATGCAAATTGCATACGCAGTAATCCAGCTTCTGTAAATCCTCATATAAAGCATTTACTTCTTCTTCAAAAGAAAAAAAATAATAACTATCATCTTCTCCCAATAGTTTTACCATTTCAATGGCAGTAGCCCCAATACCTACTCCAATCTCACATACTGCTATATTTCCATTTGCAGATGTTCTGTATTTTTCAAGAATTTTCACCGCATCTTCACAGGGCTTTGAAATTCCCAGATAATCCGCTGTTCCTATCTTCTCTATCATTTACCTAATCTCCTAAAGCATTAACTAAATCAATCTTTTGCTTATCATTTCCTTAAGCTTACTTGATGAAGTCGATTCAGTATATGGGAAGAAAACCATAGTTGATCCATTTTTCTCCAGATACTCTTTTGCCCTTAACCATCCAGGATTATGCTCATAATCGCTTCCCGAAAATTGAACATCAAAATGATACCTCTGAAATGCATCCCATGTTGATGGTGCTTCAGGTGGAATCCTGACAGCTTCATCAACATATCTGCAGGCGCGAACGAGTTCTATTCGTTCTTCAAATGACATTATCGGTTCCGTTTTCTTTGTATTTCTCACCCACTCATCTGAGCAAACTCCAACAATTAAATGATTACAATGTTCTTTAGCTCTTCGTATTACATTTAGGTGACCTACATGAAACATATCAAAAACACCAGCCAAATAACCTATTCCATACTTTTTACCATCAGAAAAACCTTTATCATTTGAAATAACCTTATTGACGTTTTTCATCTCTTCAGGGATAAAATATGTTCTGGAAGGATTAAATATTCCAATATTCCTTATTCCCCTCCTGCATAACTGTCTATATGGTGCCTCAAAATCTTTGATGCAAATAATTACTTTGATATTATCTATCTGCTTATCTGGCATTTCTTCAGGATTTATTATTGTTATTTCCTGAAGCTTTTGTCCCCATTTCTCATTATTATTATCTACTATTCCTTCAACTCTTATAACATTACCATACCGCTCTATAAAACGCTGCGCATATTTTCCTGAGCCAAACAGAAATATCTTTTTACCAATGATGTCATCAAAGAGCTCATCAAAAACTTTTTTTTGTTCTCTGCATCCAAACTGATTTCTAAATGCATTCTCAACAACTACATTTACATCAGCACGAGTTTTTAAATGGTAATCTCGGAGTTCTGCTTCATTCCGTATTACAGCAAGATCTCTTGCGGCACGCCTCATCAGCCTGCTTCTGTCCTGCAAAATGCCATATCTCTCATACAGCTTTTCCTGAGGAAATGCATCCATCAGTCTCTTATCAGCAGAATAGATACTTTCAATCATCCTAGAAACTATTACATCAGCCGGATAGTCCGAGAAGCAAAACTCCTGATCAAATATTTCAAAACCTTCCTCATCATAGAAACTGTTGATAGGAATTAGGTCAAAATAGCCATTCTTCAAAACCTTTCCTATACCTTCAACAATTTCTGAATCAGATGATTTATAAATCAATTCTCTAAAAGCATCTGTCATTTCTAGGAATTTACTTATATCACCAGCAAGTAAAACATCTCTTAAAGCAGCTGCTCCGGTTTTTGCCTTCCTAAAAGGCATAGATAACACACCATTGTTTATTTGCATCGGAACAATTCTTATTCCTCGTTCTCTTAGCTGTTCCTCATAAAGCTTAATGGCGTCAATTCTATATTCTCCTTCAATGAAAGCCGCTCTTTTCTCTACATGCTCATCTTCAAAGAGTGTAGTGACCATAGCATTTTCTCTACTTCTCTCCATAGAAGTTGTAATTTGTAGAGCATTTGATAAGCATTCAGCCCTTAATGAACAAATATAGAGATATGCATTTGCATGTTGATGAAAAATATCATTCTTCAAATATCTGTCATATAGTCTACGCTCCGATGCAAAAACGCTATCCGGATGGTAATAACTTGGCATAATTCTATTAGATAAATCCTCTGCCGGAATATAACCATCTCTATATAAATGTATTGCTTCATTTTTTCTGGGGAATACCGAAAATCTTTGAAAATAGATTTTTTGCATTTTAAGACACTCTTCGATATCTGCAGGATCAACATTGTAAACAGAATCTTCAGGCACCCAATCCCCACACATCATACTAATTCCAAGAGGATTATTGGCATATATAAAGAGAACTCCTTCAGGATTAAGTCTCCCCTTTAAATACTTTAATATCCTTTCTGACTCCTCTTGCTTTTTCTCGTCATAAGAGAGCAGCATATAATCATATTGTTTTTCATCAATATCATTATATTTGCAATCACAAATGTGCTCCCATGTATCTGTTTCCACTTCAAGCTTTCGTGTTTTTAGTAAATCAAATAAAGAGTCTCCACTTGCACCTAAATAAAGAACATTTGCCTTCTCCTTAAACTTGTACCAGGCTAGAATTCCTTGTGATAACTGTCTCTCTAATTGTCTTGATAATTCATTACCATTGCCTTCATGAGTTCTTCGTGCATATTCCCATAAATAGCTATTCAGCCTATCATATTCACTCTCTGAGTATCTACACCTATCGATATATCCTCTTTGTTCTGCAAAAAACAGCTCTTTCTCCATCTGATTTTTGAATTCATCCTTATAACATTCAGCAAGTCTTTTTAAATTCCACTCATACTTCTTAAACTTCATAACGGTTTCAGTCTGATAGATGCTTAAGTCAGCTTTATTCTCTTCCAGAACATTTTCTATCTTTTTAAACTCATCACATAAACAAAATACCTTTCCTTTTGAATTTACCGATGAGCACTCATTATCTCTTCTATAATTTATTAAACTGTCTTTTATAAGGAATATCTTTTTAGCGTGGAACCACACCTGAAACAAAAATGAAGTGTCTTGATAAGACGCACCCGGTGTCTCATTAAACCTGATATTATTTGAAATAAGAAAATCTCTTCTGTATAGGCCTGACCAAATAGCTGTATATTCATATAGAAACTCAGGATAAGCCTTAGGATTGATTACTTTATCATACAAATCATCTCTATATAGTGATTCCTCTCTTACTGTATTATTTATTAACGTTCGAAAATTGCCTTTAACAAAATCCGCACCCGTTTCTTCTATGGCATCATATAATTTCTTATACGCATCAGAATCGGCAAAATCATCACTTTCCAAAAAGCCGATATATTTTCCCCGTGCCATATTCAGCCCACGATTCATTGTTTTTCCATATCCCTCGTTTACTTTATCCATAACAACAAATCTGTCATCTGCTTCATATTCACGAAGAATGTTATTTGAGTTGTCGGTAGAACCATCATTGATACAAATGAATTCAATACTTGTAAAAAAAGACTGATTTTTTAAACTAGTTAGACACTCATATAAATATCCTTCCACATTATATATTGGTACAATAATTGAAATATCTATTTTGATTGAATTCATGATTTATCACTCTTATTTAATGATCTTTTTCCGATGCTCTGCAAATTAATCATTTAGCAACTAGCTCCTCAAATATAAGGCTATAGTAATATGGTAAATTCAAGCATTCCTTTTTTTCGTCTTCATTTAGCTCTGAATATTTCTCCCTCGCCATGTTTAAGTAGTGACGACCCAATTTAGATACAGTCACTTGATTTTTTTCATTTATTGATAAACTCCTTACCAACTCCAATAATTTAATAAAACACATAAAATAACCAATAACATTTTCATGTGAAACCGATTTAGTGACCGTAGATGCTTTCCTTATTCTCCTTCTAAACAGAGGAACCGGAAGATACCCTGCTCTTCCAGCTTCTAAAATTACTCGGGCAGAGAAAATATTATCTTCATGTATTATTCCTTCTACAAAATCTATACTTTGAGAAATTAAGAATCTTCGTCTAATCAATTGCAAACACGGCGAAGCCAAAAATTCTCCATTATTAATAAAAAGCGTAAGTAAATCCTCTCCTAGATACACCTCATCATAATGATTATTTCTTTTATAAAGTGAAAAATAAAACTCATTTTCCAGCGGGATATAACTATCATCATAAAACGTCTCTCCATCAAAATATAATACATCAAGCCCCCGTTGCATTGAATACTTGTAAAGAGTTGACAATGCTGTAATATCAATCAAATCATCACCATCCATAAAATAAATGTACTCTCCTTTTGCTTTACTTATTCCAATATTTCTAGCAGCTGATTGTCCTCTATTGTCCTGATGATATATCGAGATTCTTCCATCTTCTTCAGCATACTTTTTTAAAATGGATAATGAATTATCTGTAGAACCATCGTCAACACATATTATTTCAATTTCAAATAACGTTTGTTGTATTACAGAACAAAGCGCTGATTCTATATATTTTTCACAATTATATACTGGTATAACTACAGATATGCATGGCAATAAAACTGTTGATGCAGTATATATGCACTGGATATTATTTTGTCTAACTTGTATATTAACCCCTTTTTCAATCTTTTCATAAATATATCCAATCATATCTGAATTCTGTAAAGAAAGCGTAATAACCGGATCAAGTCTGCCTAACTTTTTATTTATCTCATGCAACCCATTTTTTATTTCATTCTCCACCCTCTCTATATCACGTATATTTGCCGAAAGTGTATTATCGATAACCAATTCTTCCCTGATTCTCCGGTAGATATCATTATTAAAAATATATATATTATTACTGCTTATTCCTTCCGTCTTCAAGTAGCTAACAATTTCCTGCTGCTTATTTTTACTTACTGCTATCAAAATATACAAATCTTTTTTTTTATCCAACTGATCAAAAGAATTGATTAAATAATTATCAAAAAAAAGCGGATTATCGGCTAGCTCAGAAACAATAATCCCCTCAATATTCATTTGCAAATGATGTTGTTTTAAATATGTATAAACATTATGAGCTACCACACCTGCACCATACATATATATATGATGGTGTCCAACAAAAATTCTTTTGACTTCATCTAATAATGTCATCTGTAATATCTCACTTTCTGAAATTCCATTATTGGATAATTCATTTTTTCATATCGTTGACCAAACTTTCAAGAATTGTTTCTAGCGAAATAATATTAACTTCACTACTAAACAAGTTCTTTATCTCATCAAAATCCGATATCGCTGTCACAATAACAACATCAGCTTCATCCAGCATGCTCAGGTAATTATTCAAGACATTATAGCCATTAACTGTTGATTCATGCAATTTTTTATCTATAATACCGATAATATCATACTTTTCATTCTCAAGCTTAGATATTAGCAGTTTTCCAAGAATACCATAACCATATATAACTAATCTATGATAATTATTTTGATCAAGAAATGAATTTAAAAATTTTTCATTTTGAAGTAGTAAAACCCAATTAAACAGTACATTTCGTATTCTTCTATTCCTCTCAAATCTGTCACAAAGAATATTATAATCCTCTCTAAGTTTTGAGTAGTCTTCCCAAAGCTTTAAATTATCTTTCCATAAACCAATATTTTTTTCCTCTTTTTTAAATAACTCATTTCTTAAATACACGATAGTTTCTTCTCTTTCATCTTCATCGATTACCACAATAAAATCCATAATATCTTGCTTATCTGCTTTAACACGTTGATTAACAAACTGGTTTATTATACACTCATACCAACAATTTCTTTTTTTGTATTCTTGTTTGTATGTAGTATAAAAATATATTAAGGATTTCCAATATTCTTTATCATTTTTGCCTAATGAATCACTTTGTAAAAAATTTTTAACTAAATAATCATTTGAAAATATGATTTTATATTTTGATTTCAACAATACACGGAAAAAAAAATCCCAATCTTGAAACCTCTTTAATGCTACATTAAACCCTCCTAATCCTTCTATTGCCTGCTTTTTAATAACAATAGTATTAGTATCAATTACATTCCCATATAGCATCTCTTTTAAAAACTGTTCATTATCAGAATACCCAACCATTCTTTCACATATTTCTTTTGATGGAAAACATTCTTCATTACCTGCATCTACCAAAGCTGTTGCACCAAATACTCCGCCCACGTCCTCTGGCAATTCTAGCAATGTAGTCATTCTACTTGATAGATATTCTTCCCTCCATACATTGTCCGAATCAAGAAATGCAATATAATTATAATAAGCATTTGCCATTCCTACATTTCTGGCATAGCAAGCACCACTATTCTTTTTATTCTTTATATATCGAATCCTTTTATCACGAATTTTCATGATTAATTCTTCCGTGCCATCATTTGATCCGTCGTCTACAACTATAAGTTCAAAATACTTATAGCTTTGACTCAATACTGAGTTAATAGCCCTACCAATTGTATTGGCTCTATTGTACGTAGGCATAATGATTGATACAGCATTTAGATTATTATTATAAATCTTATTTTCTCTTCTAGAATACGTCATAGTATGCAAAAAAGTCCTTATACTTTTTTAATCCATTCTTTTCTAGTTGCTCTTCTATTTCTAAATTTGCTTTACAAGCAACAATAATCAAAGTATCTTCATAATTACTGAAATCTTTTGGTTTAATTACTCTCTTCCCATTAATTATCATTCCTTCTTTAGTCTCAGAATTATCAAAAAAGTAATCCACTTGTAAAGTTCCATGTTGAGCAATTAAGCGTCTGCACACTTTTCCAGTCCCCCAAAATGCAAGTTTATCCTTCCCAAGGTTGTGTTTTAGTCTCTCAATTTCCGACTCTACATTTCCCCTATCATCCTTACCAATATAAGCCAATCTCTGTTCCCAAAACTGTGTTACGTTTATACTATCAACAGCTCCATATAATTTATCTTCATAAAACGAGGCACAGAAAGCCTTAAGATCATTCTTGGTAATCTTTTCTAAATAATCCTCAAATGGAAACAAAATATCATCAGTTCTAAAATCAATATAGTTTTCATATTCTGAAAAGAGTCTCCAAAATTCTCTATTAAATCTTAAAGCAGCTTCTTGCATCATTAAAAGGGGAAATAAATCCGTATATGATTTCTCATATTCCTCAAAAACGAGTTCAATATTATTATTGGTGTTTTTATATTGAATACAAGATGGGGCCTGCTCCGAGAAAAAGTATTCACGAATAACTCCTGATACTGGTGGTATAGTGTCCATTATGCTGATAATATCAAATTGATTAGCACGCATAAAATGCATATGTTTATCAATATCAGTGTGGACAAATAAAGCCATAGGCTTATTTCCGGAAGCATCGGTGATTGCACTATGTATTGCCGCGCTATATCCCATATCATAAATAAGATCATCTGAGCAAATATCTTTATAATATTTACGAATTACATTTTGAGATTTTGTGTGTTTATTCTTACTATAGCAATTATCCAAGAAAAAACTAATAAAGTTATGATATTGGTCAATTGAACTGAATTTCTCATATGGATTCCATCCATTCGCTTTCAGATAATTAACTCCTATCTTACGCGAACAAAAACTAAGTAATTCACAAATCATTAGTGGGGTATATTTACTATAGACAATTGGCAGATTATAAAAATCAGATTTATAGGCTACTATCATTGGTAACATTGCTTTTCTTGATGTATATCTATAATCAGTTACCACTTTATTCTTGCATATTGACATATATTCATCGTAAGCCTTCTTTAACAGATATCCGTCTCTTGAAGTAAATACAACTCTCTTCTTTTTATAAGCTTTCAGAACTTTGTTCAATTTAATAATTTGAGCCACAATGTTCATTCCTAGAACGTAATATCCCATAAAATATGGATCTGCCCCATATTTTGTGAGTGGATTAAATGGTCTAAATGGATTGTCAAAATAATAATTTGCTACCATTTGAATCATGCAACCATACCCATTTATTCCGGCTCTATCTTTATCGATCAAAACATACTTTTCCATGGCATCCATGCAATTGGGTATATAAAAAGCATTCCACCCGCACTGTATTGCCATATCATAATCACTGTAATAATTATCTCCAAAATGGATAATTTTACCTGGAGCCGTTGCTAATTGCCGAACTATTTCTTTATATAAACTTCCCGTACGTTTAAGCTTACCAGTTTTAGATGATACAAATATCCTTTCGTAATTTGTATAACCATTTTTTTGTAAAATATTTTCTACATCGTTTTCATCAAGATACATATCCGACGTAAAAATTACCTTTTTACCAATATCTAAAGCGTATGAATAAATTGAATAAACAAAGCGTCGTTTTAAATTATATTTCTGTTCCAAACATATCTCCGCATTCCTTAGTGACAAGCACACTTCTTCAGGAATACGATATGTTACTGATATATAATGATATATATCATCCAAATTGATATCTTCCTTTTCTGATACTGCTCTACATCCATTCTCACCATCTATTCTCAATGTGTGAAAGCTACTGTTACAACGATATAATTTTTCAAACGTCTCATCCAAAAGATAAAATAAATCACATGGATTATAAAATGGTCTTTTTACAGCGGTTTCAAAAATATCAAAGCTGACATATTCTTCTTTTCCGTTTAATAATCTGTTTTTTATTGTACTTAATACATTGTCAAATTCTGCATGAACACTATAAAAATAGCTATCCCCAAAAGTTGAAGATAGCCCTCTGTCACCGCATAGAGTGTCTAAAATCTTCAGACATTCTTTACGATCTTTTTCTTCTACCATTTTTACTGAATTAAACCAAATTCGAGAATACATTTGTCTTACTCTATATATATGATCACTAATCCACTTCTCTCGTTCATCAAAGAACTCATCTAATTTATCAAATACGCAGGTAATATCCTGCACATTTTTAATATATTTTTGACAACTAAGATTTCCAACTCCAGTAGAAGAATCATTATGTTGACAATAATAATATACTGCATCCTGCTCAAACTCAGCACCCTGCGCATAGTAAATAAGAATTGATGAAAACAAGAAATCTTCAAGCATCACCAAATGCTTATCAACAGTTTTAAAAAAGGGCAAAGCTTTCATCCATAACTCTTTTTTATATAGTTTGTTCCAAATAGTATGCCATACGTATGCAGTACCCTCTTGCTTATAATATTCTTGTTTAAAATCATTTCCATATAAAGGAAACTTTTCAAAAACAGTATTCATAATAGGAAATACTGTATTTTTCCCTTCAGCACTAAACATTGCAGTATACGAATAAACAATATCCGCATCACTTTCTTCAATTTTACGCACCAAGCTCCTAAAAAAATCATTATCGATATAATCATCTCCATCAACAAATGCTATGTAATCACCTGTTGCGTTCTCTACTCCTGTTATTCTAGCTTTAAATAAACCTTCGTTTTGCATTTTCTTAATATACTTAATATCAAAATCGCATCCCTTTTCCAAATATTCTTGAATCAGTTTATCTTCATTTTGCACTGAGCCATCATTAATAATAATTAACTCGATATTTCTATAAGTCTGACTAAGTATGCTACTAATACATCTGGAAACGTACTTTTCAACATTATATATAGGAACAATTACTGAAATCTTTTTCATCATCAACCTTTCTTTATTGCAATAAGGTATATCTAATTACTAATTTTGGAAAAAATAGTATATTCTTTCACAAACTTTACCATCAAAACCAGTTGTCATATAATCTCTATATACTTGCATTTCCTCCTTTTGATAATCTTTACCATCACCTATCATTTTAATAAAATCGCCGATTTCTTGCATTCCAGTTGCTTTATACATAGCTTTATACCATGCTTGTTCCTCATAATCGCCATCTTCTGTACCTCGTAATATGCATAAAATAGGCTTATTATAAAACAAATAATTGAGATTTAAAGACACTTCAAGATTAGAAATCAAAGCATCTGAAATAGAGCAACTCGCATAATAATTCGGCAACATATCAATAATAACTGAATATTCTTCCTCATATTTCATTATCTCATCAATGTAATTCTCTCTCTTTAACGTAAGTGGATGAGGTCTCCATATCATAACCCTTTCCGGATTCTCCGCGGTAAAGAATTTAAATAACGGTCTTGGATCAATGACTGTAGATAAAAAAACGGTTTTCCCTTTACACCTTTCTTTCCAATTATCTGGCAGTTCAACATCCTCGTTAATCGATTCATACAAATTATCTAATCTAGGATACCCAAATCTCAAAACTTTTTTCTGCCATAATTCATTATTCTTACATATCCAATCACAAAAATATTCACTCCCTATATAATAATCAATACTACGTAATACCTGTTCATTATAACTTGAATTTTTAGTTTCCTTTTTCGACATTCCTGAATGATATAAATGTGTTCTAATTGGTGTCACCTGTATCAGTACATTTTTACGATCAGGCCCAAAATCCATCCCAAATGGAATGTAATGATGATCATATCCCAAACCGAAGCACAATTTAATTTCACACTTCTCCAATATATGATTCGATTTAAAAATACAAATAATATCTTTTTTCTTCAGATCGTTGATTATTCTAATAATACGTCTTAAATTATCCACTCCCGCAAACGACCATTCTAATGAGTCCTTTTCAGGGAAAACCATAATACACCTGCTACCTCTTTGGTGAAATATCTCAACCAATTTTGAATTACTATAATAAAAATACGAATATGATGACCAAAAGAACCCTGCATCAAATAAACAATCGTCAATATTCTGCGAAGATAACAATTCATTTAGCTCATCCCATTCCAATGAATTATAAAATACAGCCTCTTGATAACCTGTCACATATACATTTGCATGTTTTTTTATTTTTTCAGATATTTCAGCAATTATCTCATTCTGCATCTGTATGTTTCCGATTGCAACTAATACACACTCTATGTTGTTCTCCAAAACATATTTAATTAAATCTTTATCAGAATAGATGGTATACCCACTTATTTGCTTTCCAAGTTTTTGGACATCACGATCAAAAAAGGCATAAACATCAAAAACCTTTCTTAGTTCAGTATAGTCGATATTTTCTGCAATTAATCCAGCACCGTATATAACAGTCCTTCTCATTAATCACTCCTTCAAATTTGAAATGTCATAATGCTCCTTGTAATCATTTTTTGCATACAAGGACTGAAATGGCATTACCTTATGATCAAATGTTGCGCAATATCTCTAATACCATTTCTGTAGGTTTTTTGAGACCATCATTATCTAATATCAAGTCCGGAGATTTTGGTTCCTCAAATATGAAATCCACCCCAGCGACAGTAGTATCTTCCTCAGAGGAACTACCACTATATAACCCCTTTTGATCACGATCTTTTAATATTTCTAATGGAACACGTATATAGATTTCTTTATAATTTCTAATATTTTCTCTATTCCATTCTCTTATACTATCAAACATTGAAATCGTGCATATAACAACATTTATACCTTGATCAGACAAGAGCTTACATAATTTAGAGTAGCGCATTGCACACTTTTTTCTGTCCTCTTTAGAATAGCCCAGATCATCTCCAAATACCTTTCTTAATGTATCCCCATCAAAAAAAACACTATTTAGATGTTCCTCATGATATGTTTCATAAAACAAACTACCAATAGTAGTCTTACCCGCACCAGCCAGACCTGTTATCCAATATACCATTCCCTTTTGTTTAGTATTCTCCACTTAAATAATCCCTTCTTCAGCAAGCTTTAAATCATCCTTATCATCCACTTCATACCATCCCCTATCAATATGAAGAGCTTTAAGTTTCTTGCCTTCATCTATCATCCCTTGAAGCAAATCTGTCATATACATTTTTCTATAGTTTCGCTTTGTTCTCCAAAGTGATTCGCCTACCTCAGATCTTCTGGATGCTTCTTCAACTATTTCAAGCATATCTTTAATCCCTTTGCCAACAAATCTCATAAGTCCTATATACTGTGCCATTACATCTTTTAAATCAGTAGTCTTTTGTCCGATCTCTGTTAGATAATCACCGGCATCATACTTTAATGTCTCCGCATCATCTAGTGGATTATCACATCTAGCTGCCCAGTATGAATACCACCCATCATCAACTACAACTCCAATATCCCCTCTATACTGTAGCACTTCGGCTAATACATGCTTCTCATATATAATATCTCCATAAGATATTAAAATATCTTCTGCCTTTTCAATTACGTTTTTAGCACACATAAGTGAATAAACCATATTTGTATTTTCATATTCATCGTTTTTTACTAATGTTATCTTCGTATCTTTTAATTCATCAATCAAAGTATCAGCTTTATATCCGCATACAATGATTGTATCTTCTTCCTTAATACCACAATTTCTCATAACATCCAATTGCCTTCTGATAATACTTTTCTTACCTACTTCAACCATACATTTGGGTTTATCATCAGTTAGTGGTCTTAATCTTGTACCTTGACCTGCAGCCAAAATAATTGTTTTCATACCTTTATAATCTCCTTCGCTATTTAAATAAACATCTAAGCATTTCTATATCACTCTCTTCAAATGGTATATTTCTTTCTGGATGCCACATCGTTCCCACAATATTAGCATCTTTCACTTTTATTGCTTCCACAATCTTATCATCAGAAACTGCCACAACATTAACTCCGTTACGCATACATTCATCTATATCTGTGCATGCATAATTATGATAACTATTTACAATACGATTACCTATTTCACCAGATACATTATGTTTAACAGCCACATGACCAGATATCTTATTTAATGAGCATTTATAATAATCTAGAATAAATTGCATACCTCTACAGAAACCATAAACTGGAATACTATTATTTAGAGCGAAATCCACAAGTCTTTTCTCAGTCTCATCACGCTCTATTGTATCTCCCCCATATTTTGCGAGATTACTCCCTCCGGAAAGGATTATTCCTATCGGTTTCACTTCATGTAAATAATCTTCAACAAGTTCTGGAAGATTTGGAATAGGTATTGGACAATATCCACACTTCAAAATAAAATTTGCAATATTTTGATCCGCACAATCTCTCCGCTCATTATAAGATTCAATAATCTCAACTCTCTGCGTAAAAATCACTTTTTTCATTATTCACCCATCATTCTCAATTAACATACTTGAGCTGTCCATGCTCTTGATTTATAAGGCACTGCTATCTCTTTCATACCAGTTAACATTTTATCTATATTATTTAAGATCATTTCAAACCGCTCGGGTCCTGCCTGGGATTGAATATCATTTACCGATCTCCATATATTGATGTACCGTTCCTTAGACATGATTTCTTCATGCTCAGCTTCCATAAAAACTATATTTTTAAAGTTTCCACCTAACTTATTTTTGATAATCTCCGTCGTAACAGAAGCCCCTGATGATACTCTCTTCAATTCAGGTACAATCCGATGGATCATTTCTTCTATATCGACAAACAGCTCATTCCTCTGAACATCTCTTGGATTCCAAATAGCAGTAAAATAACCATTGGCTTTTAATACTCGCTTAAATTCTATAGATGCCTTCGTTGCATCAGCCCAATGAAATGAAGATCCCATCAATAACCAATTGACTGAATGTTCATCTAATCCCGTAGCCTCCGCTGCCCCCTTTTTCCATTGAAATTCAGGGATTTTAGAAAAGATTTTTATTCCTTCATTTCTCATCGCATCGTTAGGTTCAACCGCATATCCTCGCATTCCAATTTCATATAAGTTACTTGTTAACTTGCCAGTACCGGCACCTACATCAGCAACAACTATATCATCTCCAAATTCCACCATAACTCTATTACTTACATAGCGTAAAAGTTCTTTTGAATAACCAGGTCTGTCCACATAGTATTTAGCTAATTCTGTAAAATCACCTTGCTTCATTTTTATCTCTCCTTATTATTTGTATGTTTTTCTCAAGTGCATTTAACGCAACAATACTTGCCTGTTTTAATCTAAAAAATGACTTTTCTCCTACCCCTACGGCAGCTGGTATTTCCAATTCACCAGCACGTATTGCCATATGAGAATTAGCTCCCCCATACATAGTGATAAATCCTTTAATATCATGTGAAAAGATCCAATCATAACCAGGATCAGCACTTTTTATTAATACTATTCTTCCTTCTATATCCGAATTAATATCATCATCTAGGCACACCACCTCAGCACAAGCTTTTTTTGTAGTTATATAATTTGGTTCTGTATCTGGATATTCGAATTGCCAAATATCAATATTTGACGTCACTACTGGTGGTAGGGTAATCTGCTTAGTAACATCATAATAAGCTCTGCCCTCCTCAATATATTTATGTATTATTTCCTTAGCATTTTTAGTAGAAGAATATAGTTCCTGAATCACATGAATATTTGCATAAGACATCTCTTCCTCAGATATTCCATACTCTTTCCCAACATGTTTTAAAATTCGAAGTGCCTCTGAAACATTTCTCGTAAATACAAATTTTCCAAATTCTCGTCCTTCAATAACACATTTAATAAATTCCAATAATTCAATTACATCTGTCGAAAGCCCACTTTCTTGCAATCTCTTCCTCAGTTCTTTCATTTGGGAAAGTGATAGCTTAAACATCTTTCTATCATGTTTTTGCTCTTTTTCATGAATCCAATCGAAATACATGTCAGGGGCTTCATCATATCTTTTTGAAGATATGTCATATGTACCTGGTCGAAGATGCCCATATTTTTTTAAAAATCCCTCCTTTGAGAGCATTATAAAATCATCATTCATACGAGAACTAACTGTATTAACACTATTCATAAATGCTGAGTACTCATCTTCTGATATAATTCCCACAGATACCATTGACTTTAGAATCTGCACAGCAATGAATGCACCTCTCGCCAATCCAGCAAATGGAAGCGTTCCATATCTTTTACAATCTTCAAGAAGCCAATAAATTCTATCAATATCATTCAAATTGCTATCCATTAGCTCATAATATCTTTTCTCCAATATTTCAATCTTCTTTTCATCTTTTCTCCATAATCCACGCTCGAAATCTGTAATATTCTTTGTCACGAGACATAGTGAATCCACAATCTGCGAAAGCTCATCTTTAGAAAATCCATATTCTCTTAGTACTTTTATGCGTTCCTCGAGGTCAAATGTATAACATGAAAAAACTATATCAAACTCCGCTTTATCATGTGCTTTAGGATTCTTTTTTAGTAAATCGATATAATAATTTACTAATTTCTCGCTTAAACTATCGCTCAATGTAGCTGGTATAAAAGAGTTAAAACTTACCCTTACATCGATGTAGGGGCATCCTCCAAAGTCAACCAATAAAGGAAAACTTCTCAAGTTTCTATAACCATAATTGTCTCTTTGATACGCCCAAACATTATCAGTGATAAGTTCTCTATATAAAGACAAAGCAAGAGGCTTAGGTCTTATGCCTATCATTTCTGCTGGATTCCAATCAGTCATTACACTATATATCGTGTTTTTACCACACAAAAACGGTCTTTTCTTCTGAGCATTATTTATATATTCTGAAATCCTTTCTAGTTCCTTTTTTTGTAATTCGCTATTTGATAATTTATTCCTCATAACCAAGGGTCTAACTTGCAAAATATATAGATTTTCATTTTTATCAAATGCAAATTCAACGTCAAGATTATTTTCCTCAAATAATCCCTCAAGTTCTGCAAGACATGAGCACAATTTACTTAGCCTTTTGTTCTGTGTATCATCTGAGTATGCACAAATATTATTAAAATTTTTGCTTTTATGAAAATAGAATAAGTGGTTTTCATTCCCATCCCCAGACGTCACGCTTTCGGTAGAACCTGTTGTATCATAATTTACAACATAGTAATCCCCTCCTGTATTAGGATCTAACGTAAAAGCAACCCCACACATAACTGGAGAATTCAGCATAGTCTGTACTAACACTTGATCCGAATAATCAGTACGATTGTACGAACCTATTACTTTTTCAATCGCATTATGAAGGTCATCTATATTCAATTTCACATTGGGAATTGAGAGAAATCTGCCAGCATTACTATTTTCAGAAGTATCTTCATCATGACAACTTGATCGAATAATTACAGTAGAATTAAATTCATTCATAATATTATCCATAATGCATTTACTATCTTGTAGCCATTCTTTAACAGTAAAAGATACTTGAGGAAATATTTTGGCATTATGAATAATGCCTTCTAGCATCTTTAGAGTATCAGCTTTAGACCCATGTATCATACAGAAGTTGCCCCCTTTGTCTATTCTATAATACTTCCTATAAATATAATCAAAAGCAGTACAAGTCATTAACTACACGAACTAATAATTCTTTTATAAGTTTTAAATATCACTACGTATATTCCTTTATCGAGCACGTAAAATAATTTTTTTAGTAATCCCATCTTTTTTTAGCACTTCATCTATCTCAGGAATTAAATGTTCTCTCATCGCTATTATTACCACATCCGTCGGTAATATATCTTGTTTGTTGTATTTGAACACCTTTATCCCCTTAACAACTTCTTTATCTCTATCAAGATTTGTAACTAATAATCCTGCTACCTTAATTTTATTATTATCCAAATAATCGAGTGCTACACTAGCAACCATTCCCGCCCCATATATCCACACTCTAGCAGCATTTTTTATAAGTTCTTGCTCTGAATACGTTAACGGTATAATCTTATACTCCAGATTCTCTTTACATTGAATAATATCATAGAAAAATTCATCTACCGCTCTTCCAACATGAAGTGATTTCTCCTTAGGAAGTACACTATTGTAATATTCATATACTCGGTATCTCTTCTTTAAATATGAGTAAAAAGCTTCGTCTAATTCCTTATTTGTCGCATACGCGCTCCATATCCTTGCTATTTCCATCATAACAACAAAAATAGACTGGCGCCTTGCTTCAGTTATTTCGCTCATTATAGAATCTTTTCGTCGTCTGTAGTAATAAAGAACATCATCTATCACTCGAACCTTTTTAGCTCCTAATATTGCCTTAACATAATATAAGTAATCCTCATGTACAATACCTTCATAAAATAAAATGTTATTATTTAAAACATAATCTTTATTATAAACCGCTGTATACGCAGTAATATTTGTTATATTATCTTTTTCAAAAATGCAAAATAATTCATTGCCTGCATAAACTTTAGAATATTTACTCAAATCAAGCTTGATAGAAAAATCATCATTCCCTAAATTTTCTTTATTAAAATAGATGATATCCATATCATCTATTTTTAAAATATTATATAAAGTATCTAACATGGATATGTCGATCTTATCATCAGAATCAACAAAAACTAGGTATCTTCCTCTTGCTTTGAATATTCCATTATTTCTACTTGCTGATAACCCAACATTATGTGTATTTTCATATATTCTTATTTCTAGATCAGAACGATCCGCATACAAATACAAAATATTCTTTGAATTATCAGTTGATTCATCTTCAACACAAATTATCTCAAAATCCTTAAAGCTCTGTTTTTGTATACTGTCTAAACAATCAGCTAAATAGTCTTCTACATTATAAATCGGAACTATAATTGAAAAAAAAGGAGTATTGTTCTTCATTGACACCTGCATATCTTTTTTAATGATTCTAAAAAAATCTTTGCAACTACTCGAATACCGGATATTCCTGGACTTTAGATAAGATGTTATCATAATAAAAAGCACACTTTAACTGTTCTTCAATTTCTATATTACCTAGGTAAAATTGCTTCCACAGTTCATTAATAAAATCTGTATCAATCCATCTATTACCAAGCTTTTCATAATCCTTAATAAACTCTTTAATTCCATTATTTATTCTTATTCTTGCATTCCATTCTTTCTGATTAGTCATTTTAGGTTCTGTCATGAATGTCCCATCTTGCTTTATGGACTTAATCATCCCATAAGGAGCTGTCAAAAAAGATTCAACAAATATGCTTTGTTTTCGTATATAACTATCTTCGCCCTTATAGTCATTATTCTTTTGGAAACAAGCATGCATATCATTATCACTTGCTTGTTTTCTTACAACCATATAAAACCCTTGTAAATCTATTCCCAAAATTTTCGATAGTAGTTTTTGACTACTGCCTGCATACCATAAATCCACCAATGCATCATCCTTGCATAAATGTAATTCATTCAAATACTCTTTAAACTCATTAGCTTCCTTAGACAAACCAGGAAAAATCATGTCAATATATGGTCTTAACCATTCTTTAATCTTACTAATTTCACTTGGAAGTACTATCCATTCATCACTATGTTCATCATTTTCAGGCAAAGAATAATGCAACCTAGACTTGACATAATCACAGAAACGACCAGAATATGGATGCTCTAATAGGGGACTCCATTCCTTGTCGCTATCACAATCTGCTATTAGTAAAAGCTCACGCGAAACTGGCAAATACTGTGCTTGAGTATATATTTTTTTACATGCGACACTTTTCAGATAATTGTAATCCTCTATTAGCCAATACCCATCTCGAGCCATAAAAAAAATTCTGTTAATATTCTGTTTTTTTGTCTGCTCGTCTATCCATTCCAAAAATGTGTATATCATACTGCCAAAAAGTACATATCCAATGTCTTCGTACGATTTAAGAATTACTTTACCTCGAGTGGCGACTAGCCCAAATGCATCTGCGAATAAACGTTTACACAACAGACCTGCAAACACGGATTCTGCTTTTGTTTGTACGCTTACCAGAAGTTCCTTCATGGATGACATTTCCCAAATTTTATTGGGTGATGCTACATAAGCTGTAGCTATCCCATATCTTTTAGGTTGTTCTATGTCTCCAATAACATCATCTCCTATATGAATTATTTGAGATTTCTCATGCTCTTTTACAAATTGTTCCCATAAACTCCCATCTTTTTTACTATGTTTCAATTCATTTGATATCATCAATGGAATATTTTCGCTTATACCTGCTTTGTAACACAATTCCTTTAAAAAAGAAGTTGGCAAATACATATCGCTAATAATATACACTTCTTTTTCCTCAGAGATTCTATTACACAGCTTAACCATATCCGCCCGTGGATATGAAACAACTCTTTCTACATCAAGCTCTATTCTTTTGGCCATTTCTTTAAGTTCTTCACTATAGGAATTCTTATTCCATATAATGTCATAAATCTCATCAATATTTATATATTTATTTGACAAGAGAGAATCTGCTCTTTTCCTTTCATCATAAAAGTTGCCCAAAGAATCAGTTATGTCATTTAATCTATCAGAAGACAAATTTTGGACGTCATCAGGAATCAATATGCTTCTAGCTATAAGCGTATCAAAAAGATCAAATGTAACGATATCGTAGTTTTCAACTTCCCTCTCGAGATCTTTGACGTCCTTTTGCCAATACTCATTTCCTGATGATTCCTCTAACACTTCTGTTCTCGCTATCGTCCCATCTAAATAGTAAACTGGTATTTTTACATCTCTTATCCTATGAAAAATAATATTCCAATAATTTCTATGAGTATTGATTATTATAATATCTGCAACTTTTTCAGCATTTTCTACACTAACTATTGGTACTCCTCTAATATTCCTTCCGATATTCTCAGGATCCTTGTCCAATAAAGCAACAAAGTTATATTGCATACCAAGCTCTGTCAATATCACAGAAGTCATTCGTCCAATACCATATAAGGCTATCCTCATATTTTTAAACTTACCAAAATTTTTATTGAACGATTCCACTTCATCCTTAAACTTAAGATTAATCATTTTACCACCGGTATGCTAATCACTATTCCTATAATGACCTTGAAAAAGCATCATTTACCTGTTTAATGCTCTACTTGTACTTATAAAATACTATAATCCCTTATTTGCTTATATAATCTTTGAACTTGTAACTTATCATTATGCCCTACATTCTTTAATTTTATAATTTAAAAGGTACAGCTCACGCTGTACCTACAATATAAATCATATTCCTTGTAGTTATATCACTTTACATACTCTAAAGTTTTTGAATAAAACTCTCCACTTCTTTTGCAACTCTCTCACTTGCATGCCCATCTTCAATGACCTCATTTCTTTTTATAAATTTATGAGCTACAGAAAGGTACTTATCTAAATCAAAGTTTTTTATATTATCTTCTAATTCTTCATTATTTTCAGCAATTGTAAATGGCAGCTCTTCTCTCTTCCACATGAATTGTCCACGATTTTTCACATATTCCTGAATATCATCAGCATAAAGCAAAACCGGAATCTTAGCGAAAGCCGCATCAAAAGCGCAGCTACTGTAATCCGTTATAACCAGATCACATCCACCCATTATTTCACTTATATCAGGCAGCTGACTCACATCAATAAGCCTGCTATCTTTACTTAATAATGGCATCTCATCAAGCTTTGCTGAGAGCTGTGGATGTAGCCTTAATAAAACATTCCACTCCCCACCAAACTTATCTCCAAGCGCCTTTATCAACCTATCAAAATCAATCTGTGGTGTTTCAGCAATAACCTGTTTTTGTCCTTGTTGATTACCACCTCTGAAAGTAGGTGCGAATAAAACAAGCTTTATATTTTCATTAAGAGAAAGTTTTTCCCTTATTTCTTTATGCAACTCTTCCTTATTATTTATAAGCGGATCAACTCGTGGGGAGCCAACCCTAAGAGTTGGTCCGCTATATAAAAGCTTTTTTGGATAAACTCTGTCACAATATTCTGAATTGGACAGAAAATAATCGGCAAGATTAGAGTCCCACTCACTGACAAGTCTTGCTATCTCTGGAAATGCATCCCCTCGAAATAGTCCAACAGCCTTAAAACCAATAGTCGCATGCCAGGTTTGGATATATATCTGTGTTTTCCTTTTCAATGTCCCGAATGGTTTTCTATAGTTATCAATCCATACTTTTGATGTAGCTAGATGAAATGCAGTGTTAAATGTCGTATCTTTAATAGTTTTGATATATTCCGGGAACTCTTTTGTTGTATCATGAAGCAGCCAAACCATTTGCAAGTCAGGTCTTCTTTTATGTAGTTCCTCTGCAATATATCTCGGATTGCATCCAAAACCACCATCACCTTCAAAAGCAGAAAATACTACTTTCTTTTTATTAACCGGGAATACCCATAATAAACGAAAAAGCAAGCTTAATCGTCTTGCTTTTCTTTTTCTCATCTCTATATATTTAATATCATTAGTATCCAATTATTTATGTTATTCCTCAACTCGCATCGGTATCTCTACTCTTAAAAGAGTGGATGATATATTAGGTGTATGAGGAAGATAGATAACATCTACTCCGAAGGGTTTTAGATCCTCTTCGGTCTGTTTCCATCTTGCATCCCCTTTCCAGTCATCACCTATAAATACAGCATCAAATATACTTTTAATTTATCAATCTTATTATGTATATCAGCGACTATGCATTATGCTATATGGGTCCAGAATTATTTATAACGAAAGCCCTCCAGATACTTCTAAAACTTGCCCTGTCATATATTCTGTATAGTTAGAAGCTAACA
>NZ_KE384115.1:0-191580 GCF_000423945.1 Butyrivibrio sp. XPD2002
CCGCATAAAACGGAGCGGAACCGTTGTCAAGGAAAACGTGGAATACCGAAGCGGCAGCGCCGCGAGGATATGCCGCGAAAGTTCCTTGACATAAGGTTCACGGATAATCCTGATACATTGGTCAGCAAGTGTGCTTGCTGGCCTGCTTCCGGCGAGGACGGGTGCGGGCAGAGCCCGCTTAACGGGTCAAGGGACTGGTCCCTTGCAGGTTCTTAGGGCGGAGCCCTAAGCCCTCGGAGAGCTTGTCGGTATCAATATCTACATTTTCAAGGTTCTTTTGAGCCTTTTTTCTTTGGCTCATTTTTCCATAGCAGACTTTACACTATCTCGGCAAAATGGTCCATTTTTGCTCCCATTTTTGTTCCGATGATGTATATGGCCGGAGGCTTCGGCCCTGCTATGACTCAGCTGTTTTACAGGATTGGAGATTCCGCTACCAACTGCTTTACGCCTGTAATGCCTTACTTGTGGATATCATTAAAAGACGCACAGGATAAGTATGATCCTAACGTTAAGGTAGGAACTTTTGTTTCTAATCTTTTCCTTATAGGAATGATTCTGCTTGTCGTATGGATTTTATTCCTTATAGGATGGCTGATGCTCGGACTCCCCATCGGTCCCGCCTAGAGCAGCAATAATTGATATAATCAGAACAATATTCTTTTAGAGCTTCAAGTGTCTTATGTGCTAGATTTATATAGCATATAAGGCATTTCTTTTTATATACACATTATTTGGGAAAAGAGGAGAAGGGTATGGCTCAAAATGCAAAGATCACGGTTCATCCTTTATATGAGGTAGGTCCTATCTCTGAGAGGTTATTCTCAGCGTTTATGGAACCTATAGCCTAAAGTCCCGTCATTTTATACCAAGGTTTGATCATGTCGGGACATTTACACCCATGAACTCATAGAGTTCACACTGCTTTGCTGTTATCTCAGATAGATGATGTGCCTTTCCAGGCTGCTGATAATACTCGATAGTATCCAGTTCATCAAGTAATGACTGGATTGTGAACTTGTTAAACAAGCCATTTTCATCCATCTGCTTTTTGATATAAGACACCATCTGAAGTGCTATAAAAATTTAACTGATAAATTCGGACGCCATTCCAGGGTATTAAGTCCGTATGAAATGTAAATAAGTGTATGTAATTTCAATCTCATTGCGTAAGCGCACAATCGATTGAGAATTGCATACACTTTTTTTGCATTTGTTTATTTTTGCGAATGAATGAGCAGACGGACAAACTTTCATGTTCATCTGTCGACGCTCAGGAGCAAATATCCAGGTGTGTTTTCTGAAAAAACATAGAAAGATAATATGGTAAAATAAATCGTTATTAAATAAAAAAATAATTCAAGATTATAAAACCGAAGATCTTTTTCCCGGTACTTATTAGTAGAACCAGGGAAAGGAGGAGAGCGGTTTCGACAACTATAGTAAAAATATTGAATGGAGATATGGAGAATGGATGAAAAGTTGAAAAGAGCCATCGAGGAGATGGCTGAGGGAAAAGAAGAGGGCTTTAATGCGGTATATTCTGCTACATACAATCATGTTTATTTTCGTGCAAAGGCATACATGAAGGATGAAGCTGATGCGCAGGACCTTACACAGATTGTATATATTGAGGCCTACAAGAACATAAAGAGCCTGCAGAATGCAGAGTCTCTTTTCGGATGGTTGGACGGAATCTGCCATAATCAGGGAATGAAAATTTTTCGTAAGAAAAAGGATGTGCTTCCAAATGTTGATGAGGAAGGAAAGGATATCTTTGAGACACTTGAGAGTAATGAAATTACATCGCTGCCTGAATTATCGACAGACCAGAAGGAAACAAGCAGGATTATTCAGGAATTTATAGGTGAACTTCCGGAGGTTCAGAAGGCTGCTGTCATCGCATATTATTTTGACGGTTTTTCAGTCGGAGAAATTGCACAGATGCAGGACTGTTCAGAAGGAACGGTTAAGAGCCGCCTGAACTATGCCCGAAAATTCCTTAAGGATAAGGTTGAAGGAACGGAAAAACGCGACGGTATCAGACTTCATGTTGTTGCACTTCCTACATTGTACTATGCAATCAAGCTTATGTCCGAGAATACAAAGCTTTCAGCTAAAGCTGCAGAGGGCATCTACGTAGGAAGCTGTGCAAAGGTCGGTCTTACACCCGGAGCTATTGCGCTCGGTAGTGCAGGAGCAGGTATGTCAGCAAAAATGGCTGTGTCGGGAGCTGTAAAGGTGGCAGAGGCAGGCTCTGGTATTGCAGGTGCGGCAGGAACAGCAGCTGCTACAGGTGCAGGATTATCCCTAAGTGTTAAGACATTGATCATAGCGGGGGCAATTCTGGTTGGAGCAGGCGCCGGGGCTGGTGCGACATATTATGCTGTTAAACAGAATTCGCAGGAAGCTGAGATTATTGAAGATGAAGGGGATGTTGATTCAGAAGAGATAACGAATCAAGATGCTGATGAAAACCCGAATAATGACACAGAGAAAGTGGCGGAGTCTCAAACTAATGACATGGAAGATGATTCAGCTAGTGAAAAAGCTCTGAAAGAAGCACTAGATGATGAAGAAGTAAAAAATCAAGAGGCAGAGGATATTGTTCTGTCTGAGAGTGCAAAAATACAGATTGTTGATGCTGTTGGGTATTTTTTGCAATTCGGATTACCTGAATCTGATTATGTTACGGGGGCAAGATATTATGCAGTGGAAACGTTATATATAAATCCGGCAGGAAAAGCAGGTTTTCCATGGAAAGAATCAGACAAATTAGATGCTCAGTTTATAAAAGATTTTTATAATTCTTTGGGTATTACAATACCAGATGATTATGATTACGATGATGATGGTGTTACGCCAGATTCTGATAATGTATTTGGACAAGTGGATTTTCCTGAAGATTATATTGTTTTCAAAAATCTTGATATAACGAACAATGGTGATGGGACTTATATTTTAAATGGTCAATATAGTTGGGAATCACCATATTTTGAAACAAGCGATAGTAATGATATTATTTCGTTTACCGCAAAGGCTGTAAGTGGTGGGAATCCTGAGATATTTGACGGACTTATTATTACTGAGTTCAAAGAAGCAGAGGATGATCCAAACAAAAATGAAGATTCTGCGAAGACAGATGATAAAGAACTGTATGAAAAATTCCTGGCAAACTCGGTTCCGGTTCATTTTTCTTCGAGAAATAATAAGGGAGATGTCAGTTATCTTGATTTATCAAGCTATTATGAGCAGGATTTATATCTTGATGAGCTTATTGATGCAGTAGTTGGATATCTTCGAAAGGACTGGGGTGAAGAATTTGTTATTCTGGAAGAAGTCGATTATGCATATATAGATTGTGGAGATGATGGAATCCCGGAATTGGCACTTCATATAATTAGTCCAGTACCGGATATTGAACCCTGGAATGAATATATAGTAATTAAAAACATAGATGGAAGGCTGGAGACTATTTATTCAAATATTGCATGGAGCAGATACACTATAGAAATGAACGAGTACGGCTATATTTCATCTTCTGGTAGTGGCGGAGCATATAGCAACGGTAAGGAGAACGGTTTTCTTAACAAAGAAGGAAATTATTATGACACATACATTAACGATGTAGAAATAAATCCTGAAACGAATGAAGAAACGGATAATGTAACGGGAATGTCCGAAGAAGAAAGTAGTGCAATAGGTTTAACACAGAAAATAAAGGATGGAAAAGTACCAGTTTGGATGAAACTGAAATAAACTTTCACAATCCGGGAATCTTAAGATATTCTTAAAGATTTCCGGATTCTTTTTTGTGCAAAAATTTTTTGAAAGATTTTTCAAAAATATAAAACCGAATCAAAACTCGCCGGTACTTATAGATAGAACAACATAATACAATACGGAGGGAGAAAAGCATGAAGAAAACAATTATTTTTACAATCACATTACTTGCAATTTGCATCACTGGCTGCGGAAAGAAGTATGATGAGAGTCCGCTGAGTCTTGCAGAAGGGTACAATGCAATAATCAGTGAGGCAAAGGCTGATGGCAGGGAAGAGGAAATTTATGAAATGCAAAATGCCATACAGTCTGAGTATGAGGCAGACATGAAGAAGAGAGCGGAAGAGGAAGCAGAGGTTGAAGCGCAGAAACAGGATCCTCACCCAGAGTGGCTTGTCGATACGACTGAAGTCCATATTGGAACAATTGAAGAAAATGGAATTGGGTACGGAGTTGTGGCACCGGTACCTAGGAAACTCATTGAATACAGAGAAAATCTTCTAAAAGGTGTTGGTCGTGAAATATATAGTGAGGATGTCCTTCCGGGATATAAGAGCTTTGCAAACCTGGATGGAGCTAATATAAATTCAAATGGGGTACACTCTATCAACGTAAAATCTGAGCATGATGGTTATTTTGATCATCATAATGAGAGTGGAAGAGCAGTTAAGGATTTTGCCGATGATGATGTGTTTGGGATTTTTTCGGAAACTGATCATGTAGACAGGGCAAAATCAACCGTCATACGAAAGGACGGATTTATTTATGTATTTCAACGTGAAGATGCTGTTGTTGATGAAAAGTATGGTGTATCAAAGACATTAAAATTTTACATAATACTTCCCGGAGATGAAACGGATACATATTATGTTCATGCAATTGGTGGAAGAGTATCAATAAACACGCTATATGATGTTAAAGATGCTGCGGATTATGCAGAGGAGTATGTTCAGCTTTTCCAAAAAGAACTTAAGATTGTAGAAGGTGCAGATGTCGAGGCAGCGAAAAACTTACGATAAATTTGAAGTGAAAAGCAAGGTTGCTAGATACCTATAAAACTATGTTGTGATATAATTAACAGGTTGTATGAGGACAGAACATAAGAAAAATGTTCAAGAAATTCGCTTTTTGCGGATGCCTGGAATTAAAAAGAAAAGAGGGAAATGAAGATGAAGAAAAGTGGTTTACTAAAAAAAGCGGGAGCATTGCTTCTGGCAATGTCTATGACAGTTGCATCTTTTAGCACATTTGCTCCTGAGACAAAACTTACGGCTAAGGCAGCAGGTGAAACACAGGATACTGCAACTATACTAACGCCTAATTCGGAATGGACAGCATGGACACCACTTGTTGATGAAGGAACACACTTCTACAAAGTGGTTTTGACCGAAGATGGGGAGTTTACATTAAGTGCTGCATTTAAGAATTGTTATGGAGTGAGCGCATTTCTTCGTAAAGAGAAGAACACGGATATCTTGTGTCATGTACAAACTATTTTCGGGACAGAAGAAGATGCTCCTGTGACAGAATCCGATAAACGTGTTTTATCAGCGGGAACTTACTACATTGAAGTTACTGGAAAGGGTGTCAGAAATAAAGATAAGGGCAATGGTTACCAGAATTATAAGATACAAATAGGCTTTAATGGTTTTGGAGTATCTGAAACAAATGAAGATAGTTATGATAATCCGAAGAAATATGTTATTAACTCAGTAGTTACAGATTCCGGTACAAGTACAGATCAGGTAGATTGGTATAGATTTAGTATTGATAAGGAAGGGAAATACACATTTAATATTACAATTTATGGAACCTATGAGACATCTCAATTTGAAGCAAAAATCTATAATTCCGATCTTACTGAAGAAAAGTTATCACTAAAAGGTGGAAATCACGATGAGTCAGGTGTTAATCGAACAGGAGAATTATACCTTGTGCCTGGTGTGTATTATATAAAAATAAATGCTAAAGACACAAAATACTCTTTTTCTGTAAAGGGATCTACTATCGAAGCGAGTAAAGTAACCAAAGTGAAATCTTCAAAGAAGAAAAAGGCAGATGTTACCTTTAAGGGAACTACAGGTGTTAGCGGCTATCAGATCCAGTACTCAACAGACAAAAAATTTAACAAGAAAGTTAAAACAAAAACATTCAAGGCTGAAAAGACTGAAAGTGCAGGAAATAGCAAAAGGAAGGTTACAATAAGCAAGCTTAAGAGACATAAGAAGTATTACTTCAGAGTAAGAACTTATGTTGAAAATAACAATGCCAGATTCTATTCAGATTGGTCAAAGGCAAAGAGTGCAAAAATAAAGTAAATGAAATAAACTATCAAAATCCGGAAATCTCGTAGGTTTCCGGATTTTTTATGCAACAATCTCATCCAATCACAATTATATATAAAATTGGATAACGAATTTTAGGATAAATTATTACCATATATCAGATGTTTTGTGGTACAATGGAAAAGTTGTATGACATTTTAAACCTAAAGTCTCGTCATTTTATACCAAGGTTTGATCATGTCGGGACATTTACACCCATGAACTCATAGAGTTCACACTGCTTTGCTGTTATCTCAGATAGATGATGTGCCTTTCCAGGCTGCTGATAATACTCGATAGTATCCAGTTCATCCATGGAATGTGTTTGTATTTGCCAAACAATAATGCTACCTACAAGTTTCAATAAATATTAATCTCAGATAAAATTTGATGTTAAGTAAGCAGTCCGCACATTTTATTGCGGGCTGTTTTATTTTTTTGATACAATATTATTATCGATATTACGTTAGCGATTTATGTTCTTTATGAGGAGGAACTGCTATATGGCTTGGTATGACGAGGCAATATTTTACCACATCTATCCGCTTGGACTTCTTGGCGCGCCCAGGGAAAATTCCTACGACTCGGTAACCCACAGACTAAAGGAACTTAATCCGTGGATAGATCACATCAAGGAGATAGGCTGTAATGCCCTTTACATAGGACCACTTTTCGAGTCGGTGGGTCATGGCTATGAGACTACTGATTACAGGAAGCTTGATTCCCGTCTCGGTGATAATAATGATCTTAAGATATTTGTGAAGAAGTGTCATGACAGCGGAATAAGAGTTATTCTGGATGGCGTGTTTAATCACACGGGAAGAGATTTCTTTGCGTTTAAGGACATTAAGGAAAACAGGGAAGGCTCCCGCTATAGAGACTGGTACTGCAATGTCAATTTTGGTGGAAATAACGAATATAATGATGGTTTCTCCTATGATAACTGGGGAGGCTACAACCTTCTTGTAAAGCTTAATCAGAGAAACCCCGAGGTGAAGGACTACATCTGTCACACGATCCGCTTCTGGGTTGATGAATTCGATATAGACGGAATAAGGCTTGATGCTGCGGACGTGCTGGATTTTGATTTCATGAAGGCACTCAGAGAAGTGGCAAATGAGGTTAAGCCTGATTTCTGGCTTATGGGAGAGGTTATTCACGGCGATTATTCCAGATGGGTTAATGACGGAACCCTCCACTCAGTAACTAACTATGTTATGCATAAGGCGCTGTATTCAGGCCATAATGACCATAACTATTTTGAGATAGCCCACACCCAGAGGAATCTTGAGGGTATGCATGCCAGTGGCGGAAGCGGCTTTAAGCTCTATAACTTTGTGGATAACCACGACGTTGAGAGGATTTATACGAAGCTAAATAACAAGGCGCACTTTACGCCTGTTCACATTCTTCTCTATACACTTCCGGGAATTCCTTCTGTTTATTATGGTTCGGAATTCGCAATTGAGGGTAGGAAGGAGCAGGGCTCTGACGCTTCCTTAAGGCCTGCGTTAAATATCAGGGACTATAAGGATGCGGTAAAGGATAATCCTGCAACAAAGCTTATAGCAGCCCTTGGAAAGGTAAGAAAGGAAAATCCGGAGCTATCCTATGGCGATTACAGGGAGCTTTTACTTAATAACAGACAGTTTGCATTCTCAAGAAGCTATAATGGAAAAACGGTTGTTGTTACGGTAAATAATGATGACAATGACTTTGGTATGACTGTTCCTGTCGGCGATGCACCTGAGTATATGGGCGCTCTGTCGGGAGAAAAGGTGCCTGTTAACAACGGATGCATACAGGTAAATATTAAGGCTAATTCAGGAGAGATATGGGTTCCTGTCTGCAAGGGTGATAAGAAATCTGCTGCCGGAAAACCTGAGGTGGTTAAGGAAGCTGGAAAGGTTTCCGGTAAGATATCAGAGCCTAAACCGGAGAAAATAAAGGAAACAACGAAAGAAAAGGCTGAGCCTTCAAAGGATAAAAAGAAGGAGGAGAAGCCCGCGGAGAGCATCGCACCTGTGCAGCCGGTACAGGAGGAGAAAGCCAAAGGCTCTTATGAGGATGGCGTTATCGATGGCTTACAGGAAGCAATCATCGCTATCATGGAGAAAAATGGATACGTAACAGATCAGATGAGAAATGATGTTTATAACAACAGACATCACGAATCTTTAGTCAACTGGGTAAAAAGCTTCATTCGCTAAGAAAAAAGCCCTGCACTGTGAATGAATCAGTGCAGGGTTTTATATTTGGTGGATGCTTCTCCATCAACATTATATTTTGAAAACGATTTTGAAAAGAATCCTTTGTAGGATGAAGGAGCAGCGTTTCCTTTCATAAGATCATCCACAAAGCTGTCCATGCTGTATTTTAAGCTATACATGGCCTGTGCCATTTTTGTCATTATGGCCATGGCATCGCGGTGATTCTCCTCCATATAAAGATCTATTTCTGTCATGGTGATTCGCAAAACCACGACATCAGAATATGCAACGGCAGTATAGATCGCAGGCTTTTGCGCGAGTAATCCTACCTCACCAATAAAGGAGTCCTTTGACTGTATGCCAAGAATCGTTTCCTTTTTGGTGCGGTAGCCGGTGTAAAGCTCTACATGTCCGCTGATTATTTTATACATATCCATGGACACTTCGCCTTCCCGGATAATGACGGTTCCTTCGGGGATTTTCATCATCATAATAGTTATTCCTCGCTTATTACAATCTCACAGGAGAGTTCCTTGTGAGGTTTACGGTTTGAAGTAGCTTATAGCCTCTGTCATGTTGGATGCCAGATCCTGAAGGTTACTTGCTGCTTCTGTGATGATCGTGAAGGTAGCGTTGAGCTCCTGCATGGAGGCGTTGGTTTCCTCGGCGGAAGCTGCATTTTCCTGTGATACTGCGGACAGATCGGAGATGATATTAACAAGCTGATCCTTGGCTGCATTCAGCTCCTCGATTCGGGATGAGATATTCTCTGTACTCTCTGCCACGTTATCTACGTTATCCGCCATGCTCTGCATGTTGGTCTTTGTGTCATCAAGCTGTGTTTCCTGAACCTCGAAGTTGGAGTTCAGCTTATGCATAACCTCTACGGATGCTTCTGAATCCGCTACAAGCTTGTCGACGATCTTCTTGATTTCATCTGCGCTGTCACTACTCTGAACAGCCAGCTGGCCAATCTCTGTAGCTACAACAGCGAAGCCCTTTCCCGCATCACCTGCTCTTGCAGCCTCGATGGAGGCGTTGAGGGACAGGAGATTAGTCTGTGATGCGATGCTTGTGATGGCCTCTGAGAACTTGGAGATCTCTCTTGCTGATTCATTGGTGGAATCAATGGTCTGGCCGATCTCACGAACTGATGCCTGAACTTCATTACTCTGTGCAATAAGTCTGTTCAGGGCGTCCATAGCTGCTATGCAGGATTCCTTCATCTGCTTTGCATAATCCTGAAGCTGATTTACATTGTCAGTTACAACATCGATATTGTTGCCCATTTCCTGGGTGTTGCCTGCTGCGTTTTCTACGCTCTCAGCCTGGGAAACGGCGCCCTTTGAAATCTCGTCGATTGCTTCACTTACCTGACCTGAAGCCTGGGATGCCTGGCTGGCTGAATCGGACAGGTCTGAGCCTGATTTTTTCAGCTCGTTTGACATGTCCATGGTGGTTCTTATTACGGTACCAAGCTTATCACTAAGGGTCTTGGCACCATCTGCCAAAAGACCGATTTCATCATTTCGTGCAACGGAGGTTTCATCTATGTTGAGCTTGAGATTACCCTGTGAGAGACTACCAAGCTCATCAGCAATGGCGCGCATTTTAACGGAGATTTTGCTGGCGATAATATAACCGATAATGGAAAGGATAATTACAAGGGCAGCAGCGATAATGACCATTGTGAGAATGATCTTGGTTATTCTTGCTTCCACGTCATGAACGGCGCGGCCTGCAAATACCATTCCTGCTATGGATCCGTCGGATTGGAGCATGGGAGCATAGTAGATGTAATATCTTTCGTCAGTGCCCTGAATCTGGGACTTTATAGCATAATATTCAGATTTTGTTTTGAGTACATGGTCAGCTATATCAGTAGAGCACTTATAACCGGTCAGTCTTGTTCCGTTATTGGTAACGGTTGTAAGGACCTGGGTATCCCCATAGAAAAGGGAATACTCGATTCCTGTTTTTTCATGGAGCTCATCCATAAGATCCTGATATTCCCCCATGATGTTTTCTTCGCCCTTGTAAACATCACCATTTACATAGGACCAGTCACCATCCCATACAGAATTCATCTCGCTCTGGAGATGCTCAGCACCGATCTTCAATTCCTCTTCGATCATATCGTTGTAGGTGTTGGTGATCTCAATAGAGCTGATAATTGTGAGAAGTGCGGAAATTCCAATTATTGCACCTATTGCCACAAGAATGAGATTTTGTATAAGCTTACCCTTCCTTACCTTCGCCTCCATATATGCCTCCATTTTTGAAAACAAAGTTATATATTTGCTATTTTATTTTACACCCAGCCGATTATATTTGTTTGTAATACGAGCAAAAGTTATCAATTTTTAATAAATATATATTTCTTTAATAAATAGAGATAATGTATCTGCTTAAAAGGATTTGTGATACAATTGGCATTATGAATTCAAAGACAATAAAACTTTATGATGAAAATGCATACAGCACAGCCTTTACTGCGAAGGTTTGCAGCTGTGCACCTGATGAAAAACGAGAAAACACCTTTACTGTCGTACTTGACAAGACGTTGTTTTTCCCTGAGGAGGGCGGACAGACACCGGATAAGGGTGTGATTTTTGCGCTAACGGATGAGGATCTGCAAAAGCTGAAGGCGGAAGACGACTCCTTCCTTAAGGACGACAGGGTGATCAGGGTTCTGGACGTTCAGATTAAGGACGAGGTTATCTATCATTATCTTGATAAGGAGATTCCTGAAGGAACTTCAATTTACGGGAAAATCGACTGGGAGCACCGCTTCTCCAATATGCAGCAGCACTCCGCAGAGCACATTTTCTCCGGAATAGTTAATTCAAGATTCGGATATGACAACGTGGGATTCCATCTCAGTGATTCCATCGTGACCATGGACTACAGCGGACAGCTCTCGGAGGAGGAGCTTAAGGATATTGAGAAGAGCGTAAACCGCGCAATCTATGAAAACCGCGAGATAAGGACCTGGTATCCCAGCTCCGATGAGCTCTCTGACATCAATTACCGCAGTAAGAAGGAGCTTACAGGAGCTGTCAGAATAGTTGAGGTTGACGGCTACGACATCTGTGCCTGCTGCGCACCCCATGTGAAAAGAACAGGCGAAATCGGAATCCTGAAGCTTATAACATCACAAAATTATAAGGGCGGAACAAGAGTCAGCATTCTGTGCGGCTTCAGAGCCCTTGAGTATTTTTATAATGAGCACTCTATGATACAGAAGCTTGCCGGCGAGATGTCCACGGGAATAGAGAATGTCCCTGCCCAGTTTAAGAAGCAGCAGGAGGAGATGGGTGAACTTAAGAGGAAGCTCTCCGAAGCCTGCGAGAAGCTTTTACTTAAGGAAGCGGACGCACTTCCTGCGGATGCTAAGAACGCCTGCCTGTTTACAGATGGCGGAACAGATGCCAATGTAATAAGAAGAGTCGTTAATACCCTTGTTGCTGATAAGGGCGGCTACTGCGGCATATTCTTTGGGAGTGATGATGAGGGCTACAGATTTATCATCGGCTGCGGAGAAGGCTTAAACAGTAACGACGTGCTTGCTGAGCTTCGTAAGAACCATGAGGTTCGCGGCGGCGGAAAGCCTGTAATGGTGCAGGGAAGTATTGAAGGAGCAGGTGAAAAGGATATAAGGGCCGTTTTTGACAGCTTATCCTGATGTGGTTTTTATAGGGGCTGATCAGCCCTGTGTTTTGAGGAGTAATTATGAAAAATAAAGGGGAGTTCGGGTTGGGACTTATAGACGGAATCCCAATCTGTCTTGGATACCTGGCGGTGTCCTTTGCTTTCGGAATTCAGGCTTCGGAAGCGGGACTGTCCGTTTTTCAGGCATCGCTAATGTCACTTACTAATGTAACCAGCGCGGGCCAGTTTTCATCACTTGATCTTATTCGCTCAAATGCTGCCTTCGCTGAGATGGCGCTGTTGCAGCTGGTTGTTAACCTTAGATATATGCTCATGAGTACAGCGCTTTCACAGAAGCTCTCATCCAAGGTGGACACCCTTAAGAGGTGCATGGTCGCCTACGGTGTTACAGATGAGATATTCGCCCTTAGCGTAGTGAGAAAGGGAAGACTTAATCCCGCATATTCCTACGGACTTATTGTGGTTTCTGTTTTTGGCTGGGTTATGGGAACCTTCCTTGGCGCCTTCGCCGGACAGATAATGCCCCAGAGACTTATAAGCGCCCTGGGACTTGCCATATACGGAATGTTCCTTGCCATCATAATTCCAGAGGCAAGAGAAAAAATGTCAGTATTTCTGGTGGTTGCAGGAGCCATGGCTATGAGCACTGTATTTACTTATGCTCCTGTTTTGAAAAATATATCATCAGGCTTTAGAATAATTATAGTAACAGTCGTGATCGCAGGTGCAGCCGCTGCTCTTGCCCCTAAGGAAGAGGAGGAGACAGCAGATGCATAACGTTTACGGATATATACTTGTAATGGCGGTTGTGACCTATCTTATAAGGATGCTTCCGCTCACACTGATTAGGAAGGACATAAACTCACGCTTCGTGAAGTCCTTCTTGTACTACGTGCCCTACGCAACACTGGCAGCTATGACTTTTCCTGCAATACTCCACGCATCGGATGACATGAGAGCGTCAATTGCGGGCTTTGCGGTGGCTCTTATTCTTTCTTTTAGAAAAAAGAGCCTCCTCACGGTTGCTGTCTGCGCCTGTGCGGTAGTATTTGTTGCAGAACTTTTCTTGATTCCCTGATTTGGAGGTAAATATGCATATTGGAACAGGTTATGACGTTCACAGATTAGTAGAGGGCAGAAAGCTCATTCTCGGAGGGGTGGAAATCCCATATGAAAAGGGCCTTCTTGGTCACTCTGATGCGGACGTGCTTCTTCATGCCATAAGCGATGCGCTCCTTGGGGCAGCAGCTCTTGGTGATATCGGTAAGCACTTCCCGGATTCAGATCCCAAGTACAAGGGAGCTGATTCCTTGAAGCTTCTTTCAGAGGTTGGAAAGCTTCTTGAGGAGAACAGATATTTAATAGAAAACATTGATTCAACTATTTTGTGTCAGGCGCCCAAGCTCAGACCTCACATAGATACCATGCGCCAGAACATCGCGGATGCACTTGGCATAAATGTGGAGCAGGTGAGCGTTAAGGCTACAACCGAGGAAGGCCTTGGCTTCACAGGCGCCGGCGAGGGTATCGCAGCTCAGGCAGTCTGCCTTATTGAGAGCCCCATCGCCTATTACACAAAAAATGTGACCTATCAGACAGGCGAGGCACCGCAGGGTAGCTGTGAGGAATGTCCCGGATGCTCTAAGCTTAAGCGCGACGAATAAAGTCCATCGGAGATAAGATATGGAAGAAAATGAAATGAATATTCCGGAGCAGGGCGAAGCTGCATTACAGAGCGATAACAGCGCTTTAGCGGGGAGTGGCGATACACGGCTTGACCTGGCAGCGATTATCAGAGATAATTTCGGAGTTCCGGGCGAACCCATGAACAGATACAGCCCGCTTGCGCTGGCGTTTATGGGTGACAGTGTGTATGAAATCGTCATCAGAAGCATGGTTGTTCAGGAGGCCAACAGACCTGCGGGACAGCTTAACAAGATGAAGATCAAATATGTAAACGCTGCTGCACAGGCTAAGATAATAGAGTATCTCGAGCCCAGGCTCACGGAAGAAGAGAGCGAAGTGTACAAGCGCGGAAGAAATGCGAAGTCATATACCAGCGCCAAGAACCAGAGCGTCACTGATTATAGAAAGGCCACCGGACTTGAGGCCCTCTGCGGTTATCTCTATCTTAAGGGAGATATGGCGAGGCTCCTTGAGCTTTTGAAGGACGGTGTGAGTGTAATAGAATGAGAGATAATTTTAATGAAAGCTCCTCACTTACAATTGAGGGTAGAAATGCGGTAATCGAGGCTCTTAGAAGCGGAAGGACAATCGATAAGATTTTCATACTTGATGGTTGTCAGGACGGCCCTATCGCTACTATCAGAAAAGAGGCCAAGAAGGCCGGAATCATGATGAAGTTTGTCAGCAGAGACAGACTTGACCAGATATCCGAGACCGGTGCGCACCAGGGTGTTATCGCTTATGCTGCGGCTTACGATTACTCTGAAATGGATGACATCTTTAATCTTGCTGAGGAAAAGGGTGAAGCGCCCTTTGTTTTCCTGCTTGATAATATCGAGGATCCTCACAATTTAGGTGCGATCATAAGAACCGCCAATATCGCCGGTGCTCATGGCGTGATCATTCCCAAGAACCGCGCGGTTGGTCTTACTGCGACAGTTGCCAAGACCAGTGCAGGTGCGCTTAACTACACACCTGTTGTAAAGGTAACAAACATGGCCAGAACCATCGAGGAGCTCAAGAACCGCGGCATGTGGTTTGTATGCGCCGATATGGACGGCACAACAATGTATGACCTTGATCTCAAGGGCTCAATCGGCCTTGTAATAGGAAACGAGGGCTCAGGTGTCAGCAAGCTCGTCCGTGAAAAGTGTGACATGATTGCTGCTATTCCCATGAAGGGTGAGATCAATTCTCTTAATGCTTCAGTGGCAGCAGGCGTTCTCGGTTTTGAAATTGTAAGACAGCGTGGCTTTAGCAAATAATAAAGGATATACCTATGGCAAAAATATCCATGGATGAATCCGATGAGGAGCTTATAACAAGGCTTCGCGAGGGTGAGTCCGACGTAACCGATTATATAATGAATAAATATAAGGATATGGTTAAAAACAAGGCTGCGTCCATGTATATTCTGGGAGCGGACAAGGATGACCTTATTCAGGAGGGCATGATAGGGCTTTTCAAGGCAATAAGGGACTATGATCCCGGAAGAGATGCCAGCTTTAAGACCTTCGCTGACCTGTGTGTGTCGAGGCAGATTTATACTGCAATTCAGGCATCCAACAGGAAAAAGCATGCGCCCTTAAATAGTTATATTTCTCTCTATGCCAAAATGGACGGCCATGATGAGGATAAGGATTTTTCCCTGGATCAGGTTCTCGAGGACATGAATGACAGAAACCCTGAGGCCATGATGATCGATAAGGAGAACACCAGGGATATCGAGGAGTTCATAGAGAACGGTCTTAGTGATTTTGAAAAATCCGTTTTGGAGCTCCACATGACAGGAATGAGCTATGTTGAAATAGCCAAGGTCCTCGGCCGTGATGAGAAGTCCACGGACAATGCACTGCAGAGATTAAAGAACAAAATTCGCAAATATCTGAACCAGAGCACAAAAGAGCAGTGAAGGCATTTTGAACGCTTTGGGGGATGAAAATTGAAAAATGTTCTTGCGATTATAATCACATTATGCTACAATAAACAAGCTGTTGTGATAAAACAGTAAAAGTAACTAAAGTATAATATTGAAAAATATTAAGAATCATTGATATAAAAGAGGTGAGAAGATGAGACAGGATATTCAGCCCGAGTACTATCAGGCAACAGTTACCTGCAACTGCGGTAACACATTTACAGTAGGTTCAACAAAGAAGGAGATCCACGTAGAAATCTGTGCTAAGTGTCATCCTTTCTATACAGGAACACAGAAGGCTACTGCTGCTCGCGGACGTATTGATAAGTTCAACCGTAAGTATGGCATGACTTCTAACAACTAATTACTGGAAATGCAAAGAGGTTGAGGCAGACGCCTCGGCCTCTTTTTTTTCTTCTTACGAAGAAAAATTAAACTCTTTTATGGGAGGCTACTATGGCAAAGAAAAAGATAAATCATTACTCCGGAATTGGCGGACAGGCTGTTCTTGAGGGCGTAATGATGCGCAATAAGGATATGTACGCTGTTGCTGTAAGGAAGGAAGACGGCGATATCGCAGTGGAGGTTGATCACTACCTCGGTAAGGCTGAGAGTCTTGGAGTATCACATATTCCCTTTATAAGAGGAGTATTTGTTTTCTGGGATTCACTTGTTCTTGGTATGAAGTCTCTTAACTACTCAGCTTCACTTTTCGGAGAGGAAGAGATCGCTTCATCTAAGGATCCCATAGCTGCTGAGAGTAAAGAGAAGCTCGCCATGAGCATTACATCTGTAATAGCCTTCGTAATGGCAATCGGAATTTTCATGGTGCTTCCTTATTATCTGAGTTCTCTGTTTTCAAGTCACATCAGAAACAACTCACTTATGGTGCTTCTTGAGGGACTTTTGAGAATTCTGATCTTTGTGATTTATGTGCTTCTTATCTCATGCATGAAGGATATCAGGAGACTTTTCAGATATCACGGCGCAGAGCATAAGTGCATCAACTGCCTTGAGAGAGGTAAGCCTCTTACACTTGAAAATGTTAAGGCAAGTACCAGACTTCATAAGCGATGCGGAAGCAGCTTCCTTTTGTTCGTAATGCTTGTGAGCATCATTTTGTTCTTCTTTATAAGAGTTGAGTCTATTCCGCTCAGAATACTTGTAAGAATAGCGCTTATTCCTGTTATTGCAGGTATTTCCTATGAGATCATAAGACTTGCCGGAAGAAGCAATAATATTATCATGAGAATTATTTCAGCGCCCGGTATGCTTCTGCAGATGCTGACTACAAGAGAGCCTGATGATGATATGATCGAGGTCGGAATGAAGTCAGTTGAGGCTGTTTTTGACTGGAAAGAGTTTTTATCCGATTCCTTTGGATATAAGTTTGAGGATGAGGAAGATATTGCTCAGTGAAGAGATAATTTTTGAAATTTTGTAGAGGATTTATTCAGGATGGAGTACGCATCACTTTTTAAAGAGGGAGAGGAAAAACTTAATAGTGTCGGCATTTCAGAAGCTTCCCTGGATGCGAGGCTTCTTCTTGAGCATGTGTGCGGAACAAGCCACAACACACTTTTATCCCATGGAGATATGGTGGTTGAGGATGAGAAGGTTTTTGCGTACAGAGAGATGATAGCTAAGAGGATGGAGAGAGTTCCGGTGGCCTATATCACAGGCAGCTGCGAATTCATGGGCATTGGGTTTGATGTTACAGGCGATGTCCTTATTCCCAATCAGGATACAGAGACTCTTGCTGAGGAGGCGCTTCGTTATATTCATGACGGCATGAGCGTGATGGACCTTTGCACAGGCTCCGGTTGCATTGCTCTTAGCATTCTTAAATACACCAATGATACCAAGGCTGTTGGAACTGACCTTTCAGAGGCAGCGCTTTCAATAGCTGAGAAAAATGCAGAGAAGCTCGGTATGACCGACAGATTTAAGACTGTTAATACCGATCTTTTCCCGGAGACAGAGGAGAAGTTTGATCTTATAGTTTCAAACCCTCCCTATATACCGACTAAGGTTATCGAGACCTTGGAGCCCGAGGTTAAGACCTACGAGCCCTATATGGCCCTTGATGGAAGCGAGGATGGCCTTGTTTTTTACAGAAGGATCGTTCCCGGGGCTAAGGACTTTTTATACAAGAGTGGCTATCTTCTTCTGGAGATAGGCTACGATCAGGGACCTTCCGTTAAGGAGCTTATGGAACAGAACGGATATAAGGATGTTCAGGTTATCAAGGATCTTGGCGGAAACGACCGCGTGGTCAGCGGATGCTTCTATTAGCTGCGCAAGTATTAGTGTTTTCGTCCTTTAGGACGGGGATGAGAAGAACACACCTATTAAAGCCTTCTCCCTGGGAGAAGGTGGCGCGAAGCGCCGGATGAGGGGAATACTAGCAAGCTAAGGAGAATAAAATATGTTCAATAAGTTAGAAGATATAGTTCGCAGGTATGAGGATATAACCATGGAACTCGGCGAGCCCGGTGTGGCTTCCGACCAGAATCGTTTCAGAGCTCTCATGAAGGAGCAGAGCGACCTTCTGCCCATACTTGAGGAATACAATAAATATAAAAAGTGTAAGGAAACAATTGCTGACAGCGAGGAGCTTTTGTCAGCAGAATCTGATGAGGATATGAAGGAGATGCTTCGCGAGGAGCTCTCAGAAGCAAAGAATGAGCTTCCTGAGATTGAGCAGCGCCTTAAGGTTCTCATGATTCCCAAGGACCCTAACGATGATAAGAATGTTATCGTGGAGATCCGCGCAGGTGCAGGCGGAGACGAGGCTGCACTTTTTGCATCAGATATGTACCGTGTCTACACCAGATATGCTGACAGACACGGCTGGAAGATAGAGACTATGTCTGTGGAGGATACAGGAATTGGCGGAATGAAGTCCGTTAGCTTTATGCTTTCAGGAACCGGGGCTTATTCAAGACTTAAGTTCGAGAGTGGCGTTCACCGCGTTCAGAGAATTCCGGTGACTGAGTCCGGAGGAAGAATTCATACCTCAACCATCACAGTGGCTATCATGCCCGAAGTAGAGGATGTTGAAGTTAATATCGATATGAACGACTGTAAATTCGATGTTTTCAGAGCTTCCGGTAACGGTGGACAGTGCGTAAATACCACCGACTCTGCTGTAAGACTGACACATATTCCCACAGGAATCGTAATCTCCTGTCAGGATGAAAAGAGCCAGATTAAGAACAAGGCTAAGGCTCTCAAGGTACTTCGTGCAAAGCTGTTTGATCTTGAGATGCAGAAGGCTCATGATTCCGAAGCAGCTCTTAGAAAGAGTCAGGTAGGAACTGGTGACAGATCCGAGAAGATCAGAACCTACAATTTCCATCAGGGAAGAGTGACAGATCACCGCATCAACCTCACTCTTTACAAGATTGATTCCATTATGGATGGCGATCTTGAGGAGCTGATCGATGCTCTTACAACCGCAAGTCAGGCTGAGAAGCTTGCCGGAATGAGCGAATAATAATGACTAATAAAGCCTTCGGTGCGTGTACTTTTAGTACGGGTGCCGGAGGTTTTTTCGTGAATTAATTATTCAGTGATTTTAGAATATTTTAATTAAATTATTATTTTATAGTGGTGGCGTTGTTGCTACAATGATTGTAGCTATGGAAACGGATTGCCCATAGGGCAGGAGGCCGCCATGAATGAAGATATGAAGAAGGAACTGATAGCCTGGGGAGTTAACTGGGACGATGTCAAGGACAGGTTCATGGGAAATGAGGATCTTGTCGAGCGGTTTATGATCAAATTTCTGAAGGACAAGAGCTTTTCAGATCTGACTTATGGTATGGAGAAGAAGGATGCGAAGGAAGCCTTCGCGGGATGCCACTCCTTAAAGGGAGTCACCGGTAATCTTGCACTTGATGCCATGAAGGAGGATGTTCTGGAACTGACGGAGATTCTGAGGAAGGGATCTCTGGAAGGGGCAGAGGAGAGGTATCAGAGGATCAGGAAATCCTACGATGACCTCATTGAAATTTTGAAAAAATACAAAGTATAACAGAAAAAGCCCGGCACAGTGTGCCGGGTTTTGCAATAGTCATTAGTGTATTGCAAAAAGAAAGCTCTGCGCTTGCTTTGCTCGTCAGAGCAACTCACCAATATTCGCCAAGTGAAGGGGACGTTAGCAGGTTACCACGATTCCGCCATCGCCGGCGTAGGTGGTTGCAACACCTGCTCCATCAACGATCAAAACATTCTTGAAGGTAAGCTTTGAAAGGATGAGGTTCTTAACAACCTCAGCTCTCTCGTAGCAGTTAATATGTGTGATCATAAGAGTCTTTTCTTCTGAATTCTTGGTGCGCTTTGCAACAAGCTCAGTCATCTTGATCAGGGCTTTTCTCATGCCTACACCCTGTCCCCACTGTGCGATCTCGCCTTCGATAGCGTAGCACACGGGCTTGATGTTAAGGGTAGTAGCAACGATAGCCTTCATACCTGTAAGTCTGCCGTTTTTCCTAAGTGTATCAAGTGAATCAAGAACGAAGTAGGTATCCATACCATCGCGGTATTCCTCAACCTTCTGCACAACCTCCTCGAAGGGAAGGCCTGCTTCTGCATATTCCATGATCTTAAATGCTACATTTGTCTGACCGCAGCAAGCGGATAATGAATCAAATACGTGGATGTTCTTTTCTCCAATGTCCTCGTGATAGATATCTCTGGCGAGGATAGCACTGTTGTAGCTTCCGCTAAGCTTTGATGAAAGTGTTACAACATAAATATCATCAGCGTCACATTCGTAAGCCTTCTTGTATCTGTCGGGAGAGGGGCACGCGGATTTAGCACAGGTCTCGCATTCAGCAACTCTCTTTATATAGTCGAGCTGATCAAAACTTTCATCATCAAGAACTGTATAATCCCCAACTGAAAGAATAAGCGGGATGATCTCAAAACGTTTGTCGGTGTGGTACTCAGCCGGCAAATCAGTACAACTGTCAACAACTATTTTATAACTCATATTTAAAATGTTCCTCCTGTTTGACCGCATTTGCTTTGTGTATAGAAAGCCGCGGAAACATGTAGTTTTTTATACGACATATTCTAGCATGAAAAGCAATGTGGGTAAATAAAGTGAGGGGGAGAAATTATTATTGGGGAATATTTTTGGGGATTCTTTCGGAATTCTTTTTGGAATTCTTTTTGAGGATATTTTCGGAATTATTTTTGTTTGGCTATAAGCCAATAATATTATTGGCAAATAATGTTATATGTTGACAAATATATTATTTGATAATATTATGGTTAAGCCTTGAATGGCAATCTTATTTAATCCATGCGACTTAATAATTGTGATTTCGTCGCGATTTTCCAATGTTTATTGCATAGTCTGAATTAGTTTTCACCGCAGGTGCACACCCTTTTTGTGGCGTAGCAGTTGTGTAGTGGTATTAAGAGCCCTGACTATGGCGCTATATTCTGTTTTTACGCGACTTTTATGTTTTAGAGCGATAGTCCCGTAGGAAGGTGATTTGAAAATTGCAGGCTTAAGTGTGTTACTGCTGAAAATGGAAAAGTCACGTAGGATTCTGGGATTATTTTGAACATCGTACTTGAGAATTTGTGGAAACGGAACAATGTCTAGTAGGAAGGGGATTATTAAGAACGAAAACTACGTGAACAAGCGCTGAGCAAAGAAAAGGTCAAGTAGGATAGCGATGAAGGCCAATTTTGTCTACGCGATATGCATAAGAGTGGGAAAAAAGGTCAAGTAAAAAGCGTTTAATATAGAAAGGAAGAATTATAAATGGAGAATTACAAAGAAAGTCTTGAAGCACAATTAAAGGAAATAGACTTGTTGATTGCAAAAACCGAAAAGCATTTGGAAAAGCTGAAGAATCTACCTGATAAAAGGATAGGGACAAGTAAGAGCAATGGATGTGATCAGTACTTTTGGATTGATAGAAATTCTAAAAAGCGCAAGTACGCAAAGACAAGTGAAATTCCTATGCTAAGAAAAATTGCTCAGAGAGACTATGAAGTAAAAGTAAATAGAAAGCTGAAGCGAATCAAGAAAAAGCTTGCTGACTTTATAGAACAGTATGATATTTTTGAGATAGAAAGAGCTTTTGAAAATATGTCGGAAGCCAGAAAGAAGCTTATTGTTCCGATAATTGAGCCTGACGAGCTGTTTATTCAGCATTGGAAGGAAGTGGAATATGAACCAATGGAATTTAGGGATGAAGCATCAATATTCTATACGGAGAAAGGGGTGAAGGTAAGGTCGAAATCTGAATTGCTGATAGCGAATGCCTTAGAGAAAAGAGGAATACCCTATAGATATGAGTATCCGATTAAGATAAAAGGAATAGGAAACGTGAGGCCGGACTTTACATGTCTTAATTGTAGAACAAGAAAAGAGTTCATCTGGGAACATTTTGGAATGATGGATGATATGGGATATGTAAACAGGAATATTCCTAAGCTCAATTCTTATGAGCAGAGCGGGTACTTTCCGGGAGAAAACATGATAACGACATTTGAAACCTCTCAGAATCCATTAGGTTCCGGAACAATAAAGATGATGATTGAAAAGTATCTTTTATAATAATATGTGTAAAACATGCTATAATTTAGTTTGTTTTATGAATACGAATTAGTTAAGGAAAAAAGAATGATAGCTTTACAGATAAAAAACACAAAGCAGTTCATGTCGACGCTGCTGGCGTCGGAGGCTTTTGACGGATTTTTGCTTGATAGTGCTGAGCTTAAAACTGCCAATACCTACACCATAGATGGACATGTAAACAAGGATTTCTTCGGCGAGGACGATAAGCCGGAATATGACCTTTCTTCCTGGAAAAGCATGAGACCTGTGTGCTACGAGCTCATAAAGGGTAAGCACACGCCTGTGTCCTTCAAATTTATTCTTTGTCTTACTCCTGATAAAAAGGAAGAGCTTCTGGAAGCATCGCTGTCAGCCGTGGTGTCGTCCCTTGTTTTCATAATAAAATTTGCAGAGGGGCACATTACTATAACAACCGGAGCTGCGCTGGCCGGATTTGTCCTTGATAAATCCTACGAGAAGATCTGGGATGAGTATATGAAGCGTTTTTTAGACAGCGCAAATTTGGAGTATGAGGAACTGTGAGTAAATTACAATCAGGAACCTAAGAACATAATCCTGATTGCCAACTGATAGATGTAAAGAAAAAGGAGGAAAGTATGATAAAAAGACCTGAATACATTAAGCCCGGATGCAGCATTGGAATTACAGCACCTTCCTTTGGCCCGTCAACAGAGCCCTATCGTTCCATGTATTTCTTTGCAAAGAAGAACCTTGAGAACAGAGGGTATAAGATTGTTGAAGGGGATACACTTTTTAAAACAGATGGCGTCGGTATCAACACCGATCCCAAGGTGGCAGCAGCTGAGCTTGTAGAGTTTTACAAGAGAAGCGATATTGATGCAATTATCTCTGCAGGTGGCGGGGAGCTCATGAATGAGACTATAACACATGTTGATTTTGAGAGTTTAAAGGACGTAAAACCAAAGTGGTATATTGGATATTCCGACAATACTAATTTCATTTTTCCGCTGGTGACAATAGCCGGAGTACAGGGAATATACGGTCCGTGCATTTCAGGCTTTTCGAAGAAGTGGGAGGAACCTGAGTTTGATGCGGTGGCACTTTTAGAGGGAACAAAGACAGAGTTTTCCGGTTATGAGAAGTATGTCAATCCCTTCCTGGAAAAACCGGAGGCTGAAAAATCAGAGGAGCCTGTAGATTACACCACTTTTAACTTCGATATTCCCTATGAATATAATTCTGATAAGGTGCTCACAAGCTATGTATGCGAGGGCGGAAAAGCTGTAAAGGCAGATCCCGGCAAAGAGATTTCCATGGAGGGAATCCTTCTTGGAGGCTGCGTTGACGTACTTGCCAATCTTGTTGGAACTCGCTTTGACAATATGAAGGAATTTAACAAAAACCATAAGGATGTTATCTGGGTTCTTGAAGCCTGCGACCTCACACCCATGAGCTACAGAAGAGCTCTGTGGAATTTAAGAGAGACTGGATGGTTCGACAGTGCGAAGGGCTTCGTCATTGGCAGACCTTACACTGCCTTTGGAAAAGAGATGATGGGTGCAGACCACTACAACGCCGTGACAGCGGTGGTGGAAGAGCTCGGACTTCCTATCATAATGGACGCGGACATCGGACATATCGATCCTATGATTCCTGTTGTGATGGGCGCAGAGGCTAAAGTTACTGCAAAGGGTAACGACCTTAAGATAAGCTACAAGTGATGTGCTGGCTCATTTTGCGTGAAAAGTCATACATATTATTAAAAACCTGCTATGCTTTGTTGCGCAGCAGGTTTTTATAAGTTAGAATATTTTGCATGAACTCATTAGAATTTATTTTATGTTATCTGGGAATTATAAATGTCATAAGCTTTCTTGCCATGGGAAGTGACAAGAGAAAGGCCAAAAGGAATGCTTTCAGAACACCGGAATCTATCCTTTTTATTTTTGCGTTAATGGGTGGAAGTATCGGAAGTATTCTTGGGATGTATATTTTCAGGCATAAGACCAAGCACTGGTATTTCGTGGTTGGAATGCCGCTTATACTCCTGATTCAGATAGGAATCGTGGTGGCTATCAAGATGTCACCGGTGGAGGTGCTCTTTAGATAAGGGCGTCTTTGTGTGAAAAATGGAGTGCCATCAGCTTATGAGGGTGCTTTTGAAGTATAAAAATTGGGGTTGTAAAAGAAGATGCATATAGCAGTTTTTGATGACAATATAGCAGACAGAAAGCAGATGGAGCGCCTGTTAAGACGCCAGTCCGACAGATATCAGAAGGAAGGTAAGGAGCATTTTTATATTGATCTTTATGGAAATATTCAGGCTCTGATGCGCTTCCCTCAGCTTTATGACATTATTTTTATTGATATGGCTGAGCCTGAGTCGGAGGACAGCCGCTACAGGAACGGAATCGATGTTGCCAGAATCCTATTCGAAGCAGGCGGCATCAAGAATGTGGTTATGTGTTCGGGTAAGCATGATTACAAGGTGCTTGCTAAGGAAGAGGGGCTCTACGATAAGTTGCTGTTTTTGGAAAAAGCGATTAAGGTGAAGGACCTTGAGGCTATGCTGACAGAGTGCGAGACCCGCTTAGGAGATCCTGTACCAACTCTTGAGCTTCGTGGTGAAAAGGAAACCTTCTACGCTACTCAGGATGACATCGTCTGTGCTGAGATGATAGGAGAGCACCAGCTCACTGTTTACTTCACGGAGGGCAGACAGCTCGACGTAATCACCGATATCTATAATTTGTACGAGCAGTGCGAGATATTCGATTCAATATGCCCCATTTCCCAGAACGCTTTGATAAACGTTCATCACATCAAGGACGAGGGCTTCGGCTGGGTTCTTATGGACAATGACAGGAAGGTCAAGGTTGCCTTTGCATACAGAGGTAATATCAAGGAAATCAGAAGACGCCTGGCTGCGAAGGCAAAGGCAGAGGAACGGAAATAAATATAAAGGCTGTGGATATGAGAGAAACACGAGTGATGTTTGTCATATTTCACAGCCTTTTTGTGCTATATTTGCAGTTGGTTAGCATATTCAAATGATATTATTTCTTTTGAAGCTGTATTCTTATAAGCAGCTTCGGAATGCATGAATTCAATAATATCGTTCTTAGTGAGTTTCCCTAACTTTTTGATGACTATATCGAGAATTTTCTTTTCATCATAAGAAAGAGAAGGAAATGTATTTTTGCCATTTAGTGAAAAATGATATGCTGTGGTTTCGCCCATATCAATTTCTTCGCAGGGGATTCCTTTTAAATCTATAATGGAATTATGACCGATTGGTACGGCACCCATTGGTAGAGATTGATAAGCCAAACCGGTTATTGCATATCCTCTTTCTTTATAGGATAGGGCATCGGCATACCACATCAGCTTCATGAGCTTGACTTTATATAAGTCCGTAACTTTTTGCGAAGCTGCGAAATATCGGATAACATCAACAACTTTATCCAGGGATAGAGATGCATTACCCTGGGCGATCTTATTTTCTTCGAATCTTGCATAATCCGCTTTGATCGCACGTCTTAAATAAATATCTCGCTCTGTTTCATATAGTTCGATGGCTGTACTGAGATATTTTTTATAAGCTGCTTCTGAAAAGCTACTTTTTGAATCTGTCAGTAATGATATGAACCACTCAGGATCAGAGTCGATTTTTCTTAGTATGGTGTCATGAGCTCTGTCCTGCACTTGATGAGTCTCGTATCTCGTAATGGTTTTTCCACCCCAGCCAAGAAGCATGCATAGATCACTTTGAGAAATTGCATATTTTGTGCGGATAGCAATAATCTCTTTGGAAGTCAATAAACCTAAAGCTTTTCTATAGGCGTCTTTAAGGGATATATCATTATCCTGCATCTGTGTTTCATCTGCATAGAATTCATCAGCTTTGTCGCAATAAGTGTACTGGGCTTGATAATTAACCTTTTGACCTTTGAAAGTCTGCGTTTCATCGATTAAAACATATTTGACTATGTGTTCTTCCATGCAACAGGTACATAGACGGTGCTCAGTTTTTAGAGTTTTTATTTTCATGATTGTGCCTCTCTTTCCTATAGGGAAACATTTCTGGACTAAAAGCCTTTTCGGCGAAATGGAATGACATTACAAATGTAGTCGGATGACCATAGATGCCAAGGATTTCTACACGTATTTTTATATAGACATCTTCATCATTATAAGCTTTTCCAAACTCTCGCATATCACTACGCTTGGGATATCGTATATCTTTCACTGTTTGGATATAATCTTCTGTGGTAAGAGTAAGCAGTTCTCTTTTTAATGCTTCAGAAGGATTTTCATCGGGAAAAAGGGTGCTGACGGTATACTTGTTTGTGTATTTTTCGTCGCGCATATCATCAACCCGGCGTTGTATCTGAAACTCTATTTTTGCCCCATTGTCTAATGCGTACTTAAGGTTTTGAATATAAGAGGTTACTTCGAGTTCGCTTTCTATATATGAGACTGAATCTAATGACATAAGTTACTCCTAAAAGGTATCAATTGATACCATCATAATACACCGAAAGTACAATGATTGTCAATTTTTATGCATTTCTACTTTTGCAAAAGCTACAAGAAGCTTATAATAGACACCGATACTAAATGAATCATTTGGGGGATAAAGAAGCGCGAATGATTGTAGCGCCACGTTATATACGTATACGAGAGGGAAAGAGTATGGAAAAAGAAGAAGTACGTAAAATTATTCAGGACAATATCAGAAATCAGATTGAGCTGGATATTAAGGAAAATAATGATGGTGTAGCTGTGGATGGAACAATTCATTTCTACATCAAACGAGAGGACCTCCAGGCTCTGAACTTCGATAATATAGAGTATATTCTGGATTGTTCATAATAATGAGAATCATGAAAGATGGGATAATCCATCATAGGAGAAACCGGAAAAATGGATGCAAATACAATTATCAGAAGGTTTTTGGTGATAAATGATTAAGAAATATGCTTTAAAAGAAAATAGAACAGCAGGAGCAATCCTTGTAAACATGCTTCTTGCAGCGATTAGTTTATTTGCAAACGGTTTTGGTGTGTACCTCACCATCCAGGCCAATATTGGCGCCGGTCCGTGGGATGTCCTGAATCTTGGAGTATCACATACTTTCGGAATACTGTACGGCACCGCATCAGTTGCGATTTCTTATGCGATTTTGGGTATAGATATCGCATTTAAGGAACCTATTGGAATTGCCATGTTTATCGACGCTTTTGTTGTAGGAAAAGCGGTTGACCTTTTTAACAAGCTTGATGTAGTTCACAAATGTGATTCATTAAAGACGGGAATTCCTGTGATGTTCCTTGGTCTGGTGATAATGGCATACACTCAGTATACATATATGAGTGCTTCACTTGGCTGCGGACCCAGAGATACTCTGCTTGTTGCGCTTGCAAAGCGTGCGAAAAAGATTCCTATCGGAATTGTAAGTATTACGCTTCTTAGTCTTGCCACCTTTATAGGATGGCTTCTGGGCGGCCCTGTCGGTATCGGAACGCTCATCTGTGCATTTGCAACAGGCCCTATTATGCAGCTTGCATTCGCCACCGTGAGATTTAATGCCACAAGTGTACATCATCAGCACCTTGCGACATCCTTCAGAGTTTTTATGAAGAAAAAGATCGCCTGATCAAGGGCGTAGTCAGAATGGTCATGACTCTTTACCTATTAAGATAAAATAGGTCATGGCCAGCATTATAAATGCGCCAATCCAGGCAGAGACCTCGGAGATGGCGATTCCTCTAAAGGACATTCTTCCAATTGTAAATCCAAATCCCAGTCTCATAGCAACCTCCAGAAATCCTGAAAACATGGGAATCATGGTGTTTCCAAGACCCTGAACTGAATAACGGAATACAAATAGCCATCCAAGTGCGAAAAGACTTATTCCAAGGATGGGCATAAATTCTGCACAATACCCTATGGTGACAGGATCGCTTAGCATCAGTCTTGAAATTGTTCCCGGAATGACAACCTGTATTAGTACCAAAGGAATATTTACAAGGACAGACAGAGCAAGTCCCTGTCTTACGCCTTTGCGGATTCTGTTGTAATTTCCTGCACCCTTATTCTGCCCAACAAAGGTGAGGATAGCGAGGCCCACAGAGATTCCGAACTGTTCGAAAAGTCCTGCGAATTTCATGCAGACAGAATAGGCTGCAACGTAAGCGCTTCCCATAAGGTTTACAAAATACTGCAATATCATTCCACCGGTAGCGGTGACTGAATTCATAAAAGCAACAGGAAGACCGATCTTAAGAAGGTCAAGGCATAATGAAGGCTGAGGCATTACTAAGAGCCTTCTGTTTTCATCAGTTTCATCACATAGGATCGGAATCTTACGAAGTCCCATGCGGCAGTAGATGTAGGAAACAGCCTGTGCTATGACTGTGGCAATGGCTGCTCCTCTGACTCCGAAATGCATCCCCATTACAAGTAAAACATCCAGAATGATATTCGTTATTGATGAGATTATCATCGCAGTCAGTGGTGTCTTGCTGTCGCCAAGAGACTGAAGTATGGTGATCGCAAGGTTGTTGAGTACAGTAATGATTATTCCGGCGAGTATTATTGCAAAATAGTCATAGGCATCCTTGAAAATATCTGACGGTGTTTCAAGAAATGTCAGCATACCCTTTAATGACAGAAGACAAAGGACAGTGAACAGAATACTCATAGCCGTGCTTATATACTGTGCTGCCAGGACATATCCGCGAAGAAGCTTTGAGTCACCCTTTCCAAAGGACTGGGAAAAGCTTATTCCGAATCCTCTTGTGAGTCCTACTACGAATCCCAATATGAGAAAATTAAGTGTCCCAGAAGCGCCGACGGCTGCCAGTGCCTTATCACCGATTCCTTTTCCTACGATTATGCTGTCAACAAGGCTGTATACCTGCTGAAAAAGATTACCGAAAAGTAGTGGCAGGAAAAACAACACTATCTGCTTCATGCTGTTTCCTGATGTCATGTTATTAGTCTTCAAATTTTTATCCCTACCAATTTGTCACAATTTAGTTTTTATAGCTAAGCATATATTCTATATTTGTGCCGGTAAGTATGCAATAGAGTTTTTTTATATGGAGATTATTGTCTGCAATACCCACAAATGCTATTGTAGTTAGTGACAACGAAAAACTAACATAGGATACATTTATGAAAAGAAAAGCATTATTCATCACATTTGCCATAGCAATAGCTTTATGCGGATGTGCGGAAAAAAAGAATACAGAAACCAATTCCAATGAGAATGGAAAGGCTGACTTTGCAGAACTCATTTCTGATACAGGTAAGGATAATTCTTCAGAGTCTAAGGAAGAAGCAGACGCGTCTGCCGCAGGCAGCGAAGAAGTGACTAATACTACTTCTGAAGATATTCCGGATGATAGTTCTGATAATGCATCTTCTTCGGATATTGCAGACTCTTTGGACATGCCCGAGAGCGGTACGGAAGCATCTTCTGCAGGCACCTACAAAGAAGCATACATTGCCAAAATCAAAGAGGAGCAAAAAATTGCCGCTGAACTTGAAGGTGATTTTGATAATGAGAACTATGAGGAGACCATAGACTCTTACTGGCTGTACGACATCGATAAGGACGGAACTCCTGAGCTATTTATTAAATACGGCCACGATGAAGCCTCTTTTCATGGGATGGTGTTTACATGCGTTGACGGCGAAATTAAAAGCTTAGATGGCCTTAACATGGGACATTCTGCATACTATGGAGTTCCTAATGAGAATGGAATCTTAAGCTATTGGGGACACATGGGATATGGCGAGTGCATGAAGGTCACGTTAAATAACGGTGAGCTCAGCGGCGAAACCCTGTATGCAGAAGATATAAACGAGAAACTGGACAACGGAGAGGATGTATGGTACAAGGCTGCTGATGAGATAGTGCCGGGTGCTTACCTCCTGGATTCTTACGATTATAACAATCTGTATCCGATCGAGGAATACGAGAAGACCTTGGAGTTTTCATACAAGGAAGGCTCTTCTGCCGGAGAATATAAATTCCCGGAGGATGATCCTGAATATTATACGAAGATAGCGGACAGCGATACCGTTGTCAATGCATTTGCTCTTGATAAGTTTATGAAAAGTCCCGGGGAAGCGCCATTTAGCGATCTTTTAAAGGATAAAGTCATATATGAGTATGCAAAAGCTCCGTTAAAAGTACACGACTTTAGCTACGCAGATCTTAATGATGACGGTATCTATGAGTGTATTTTTTATATCGATCCGGATGACGATAGCGTTCAGAGAAACCAGAGTGAATACGGCGGAATCATGACAGTGCAGGATGGTGACATATATGTTTACTTGACGTTTTATCCGTCTGTTTCCCGCATCACCGAGGATGGCTTCTTTGTTACGGATCCCGATGAGTACTCGAATGAACGCTATGTCAGAAGAATTATGTATGATAAGGAAAATTGCTTTAGATTTGCAGTTCCACAAGTAGATTGATAACTAAAAAAGAGGGGGAAAGCCATGAAAAGAATTCGGGTTTTTATGTTAGTTGGTCTTATGTGTAGCGCACTTCTTGCGGGATGCCAGAAAGCCAGTGAGCAGGCTGTAGAAAGTAATGCTGCCCACTCTGTTACTACGGATAAAACTGGTGAAAATGATGAGTCTACAAAGGCAGAGACTACATCGGAAAATGATGATTCTTCAACCGAGGAAAGTTCTGAAGAAGCTACCGCTGATAATGAAGTAGAAGCACCTGAAGAAGAAAACCAGGATGAAGCAGTTACTGATGAAACTGAAAGTCTGGAACTATCCTCAGAGAATGCATCAAGCAAAAATCATAGCAGCCTTATCTCAGGTCTTCGAATCTTTCACAAAGACAACAACTACTATGGTGAAAACTATTCGAGGCTTTTCATCGGCCATAACTATGAGCACCTTGCTCTTTCAGATGATACGAAAAAAGCATACCCCGAGCTTGAAAAAGCCATCCTGATGGTAAACGACCTCATAGCTACGGATGAAGCAAACAGTTATTACGCAGCGTACAGACAGGTGATGAAGAACGGAGAAAATAATAACGATGACTATCCGGTTGAAGACAGGGACTGGAATATCTTTGTACGCAGGGCTGACAGTGATGTGCTAAGTGTCCTGGTCGAGATAACGACGGCATCCTATGAAGACTACAATCATGTGAGATACATGGCTTACAATATCAAACCGGACACAGGAGAGGTGCTTAAGCTTTCAGATATCATCGAGGATGAGGATGCTTTGTATGAAAAGCTCGCCCGGAAATTCCTTGAAGAGATGAAGAAAGACTACGAAGCGCTTTCTGTAGGTTCATCCGAGATGAGCGAAGCAGAGATGAAAGAAAAACTGCAGCAGAGTGCTCATGATGAGCAACTGGTATGGACACTGGAACCGCAGGGTGTTTCGTTTTGGCTAAACTCAATGAACCTGTCCCCGCTTAGCATGAATTCGAAGCTCTTGTTTTGCGAGGACGAGAAGGGCAGTATTTTCACAAGTGATGTCAGAGATAATATTCCTGACACATGGGTGACTCAGCTTCATCCTAGTTCTAATGAACTTATAGACGCCGATGATGATGGAAAACCGGATACCATTTACGCGATGGAAACGAAGGAATATGTACCCGAGTCTAACTATGAAATAACGACAGGAATGCTTGTGAACTATAACGAAACAGATTACGAATTTCCTAGTGAGGACGATGATTATGACTTTGAATTTTCGTTAGTACACCAGAAGGGGAAAAGCGTACTTCTTTCGCAGTACAAGGAATACGAAGCTGATATTCAGCAGTTATATACAATTGATGATTCGGGTGTCAAAGAGACAGATCTTTTGTGTGGCTGGGTTTGCGGAAATCCTGACGAAAGCTTTACTGACTTTGATAACTACTCGTATGTTACACATATTATGACTGATCCTGCATATTTCCATATTGCGATTACATCATGGTTGTTGTCCACTACTGATGTAGTTACTGAATATAGGATTACAGAGGATGGAAAATTCGAGTGTCTGTCGGGGCGGAGTGAAATCATGGAGGGCTCCAGGTATGAGATATCACTGAAGATGCCTTTGGATGATATTGAAGTTGTGAATGCTGCAACGGGAGAAGTGACAAAGGAGACCGTGAGTCTTAAGGCCGGTGACACCTTAAAGCTGATGTTTACTGATGTAGATAATTATGTGGACTGCCTCACCAAGGATAATAAGCTTGTTAGAATACGTGTTTACATGGATGATGATCTAGGCAAATGTACAAAAGTAAATGGCGAAAATGTGAGTGTATTGGAAGTGTTTGATGACATGTTTTTCGTAGGATAAAAAGTGTGGTTGACCTAGTCTCTACACAAAAATATATCCCCGGTGTTCGATTGAACACTGGGGATTTTCTATGTTTTTACTTGTTGTTCTTTTCAACTTCCTGCATCTTCATAGCGCGTACCTTTGAAGCAAGACCGAAGAGGTTAATGAAGCCCTCTGCGTCGTGGTGGTCGTAAAGATCACCTGTCTTGAAGGAAGCGATTGACTCGTTGTAGAGAGAGTAGGGTGATGTTGTGCCTGCCTTGATGATGTTACCCTTGTAAAGCTGGAATGTAACTTCACCTGTTACATACTTCTGAGTTGACTCGATGAATGCCTGCTCAGCTTCACGAAGAGGTGTGAACCATTTTCCTTCATATACAAGATCAGCAAACTTGTTGCCCATATCCTTCTTCATTGTGTAGGTGTCGCGGTCAAGGATGAGTTCCTCGAGCTGCTGGTGTGCTTCGTAAAGGATTGTTCCGCCGGGGGTCTCATAAACGCCACGGGACTTCATGCCTACAACACGGTTCTCTACGATATCAACGATACCGATTCCGTTCTCACCGCCGAGCTTGTTAAGTGTGCGGATGATGTCTGAAACCTTCATCTCTTTTCCGTTAACTGACTTAGGTACGCCGCCCTCAAAGGTCATTGTAACTGTGGTCGGCTTGTCGGGAGCATCCTCAGGAGTGCAGCCAAGAACAAGGAGATGCTTGTAATTGGGAGCCTGTCCGGGATCCTCGAGCTCAAGTCCCTCGTGGGAGATATGCCAGAGGTTACGATCACGGCTGTAGCTGCTGTCAGCAGAGAAGGGAAGGTTGATTCCGTGCTGCTTGCAGTACTCAATCTCAGACTCACGGGAATCCATTGTCCACTTGTCATTTCTCCATGCAGCTATGATCTTGATGTCGGGAGCAAGTGCCTTGATTCCGAGCTCGAAACGGATCTGGTCGTTACCCTTTCCTGTAGCGCCGTGGCAGATAGCAACAGCACCTTCTTTTCTAGCGATCTCAACGAGCTTCTTAGCAATAAGAGGACGAGCCATGGAAGTTCCAAGGAGATACTTGTTCTCATATACAGCGTGTGCCTGTACGCAGGGAACTACATATTCATCACAGAACTCGTCAATTACATCTAATATGTAAAGCTTGGATGCACCGCAGCTTGTAGCTCTCTCTTCAAGTCCATCAAGTTCTTCTTCCTGTCCGCAGTCTATGCATACACAAACTACTTCATAATCAAAATTCTCCTTCAACCACGGAATGATCGCCGTTGTATCCAAACCACCCGAGTACGCAAGTATAACCTTATCCTTAGCCATGTTTTCCTCCTTAAAATAACGTGATGGTCAAAGAATCTTCTTCATCAGGCTCCCGGTACATGGTTCAATATTTGCTCGTGTTGAACCAAGAACTGCGATAAGCCCAAAGCATCCATATCATCGTGCAAGGGCACTCGATATGGATTGGTCTTATCTCCGTGGTTCAAATCTCGCAAAGTATCGAACCATGCACCTTACAGCCCTCGAAGAAGACCCTTTGACCTTGCTAACTTTTTTCTCTTTCTAAATAATTCATTTGTGAAAAAACAAAGCTGAATCATTTACAAGGTGAATATACAACCATGTTGAATAAAATGCAAGTACTTTATGCATAAAAATTTATAAAAATATCGTTTTAGTGCATAAATATAAATAATGCTTGCATAAATTACTGATATTGATTATACTCAATTGCAAAGCATATAATAGATGTTGCATGGGGAAACGGTTACAAGGTACCTCGAATGTATTCGTTCTATTCATAATAATATGCAGAAACTATTCGAATTATGTGAATAAAGGGTCAAAGGTCCTGATCCGAGGTTGATAAGGTGATATACACAATACTTTGCGAGATTTGAACCGCGGAGATGAGACCAAAAGGTTACAAGTGCCATTGCACGCAGTAACCTTTGCTCTGGGCTCAGCGGAGCGTTTGGTTCAACAGGAGCAAATATTGTGTATATTGTCTTGATAACCCGGAGCGGGATTTTTGACCCGTATTTAATAGAAAGGCGTGGATATGGTTAAGGTAGGAATTATTGGTGCTACTGGTTATGCGGGAGCAGAGATTGCGAGATTGATATATAGTCATCCCCAGGCGGAGATTGTGTGGTATGGCTCCAGAAGTTATATAGATGAGAGATTTAGTTCTGTGTATGGAAACTTCTTTAATATAGTAGATGCGAAATGCATGGACGATAACATGGATGAGCTGGCTAAGGAGGTTGACGTTATTTTTACTGCTACACCTCAGGGCCTTTGTGCAGGACTTGTTAATGATGAAGTTCTTAATAAGGTAAAGATAATTGATCTTTCCGCAGATTTCAGATTAAAGGATGTTGGAATTTACGAGAAATGGTACGGCATTGAGCATAAAGCTCCCCAGTACATTGATGAAGCGGTGTACGGACTTTGCGAGATCAACAGGGATAAGATAAAGGGTGCGAGAATTATTGCCAATCCCGGATGCTATACAACCTGCTCGATCCTTACAGCATATCCTCTTGTTAAGGATAAGCTGATAGATCCAAACACACTTATTGTAGATGCTCTTAGCGGAACATCAGGTGCAGGAAGAGGTGCTAAAACAGCCAATCTTTTCTGCGAGGTTAATGAGAGTGTTAAGCCCTACGGCGTTACAAATCACAGACACACACCGGAGATCGAGGAGCAGCTTGGATACGCAGCCGGTGAGGATATCACCATCAACTTCACACCTCACCTCATTCCGATGAACAGAGGCATTCTTGCTACAGAGTATGCATCTCTTGTGAAAAAAGCAGACGGAACGCTTCCTACAGCGGCAGACATTAGAGCAGCCTACGAGAAATATTATAAGGATGAGAAGTTCATAAGACTTCTTCCTGACGGAGCTTATCCCGAGACGAGATGGGTTGAGACCAGCAATTATGTGGATATCGGATTTAAGATTGACGAGAGAACAGGCCGCATAATCATGATGGGCGCCATCGATAATCTTGTGAAAGGCGCAGCAGGGCAGGCTGTACAGAATATGAATATTTTATTTGGACTTGATGAGGATATGGGACTTGATTTTGTTCCTGCATTCCCGTGATGTCGTGATACGAGGAGGAATGAGTCATGGTACGTGCGATGACTATTGACGATTATGAAGAGGTTTATGCACTTTGGAACTCAATCGAGGGCTTTGGCATAAGAACAATGGATGATTCCTTTGAAGGGATCGAGATGTTTTTAAAACGTAATCCCACTACCAGCGCAGTGGATGTGGAGGATGGAAAAATAGTTGGAGCTATTCTTTGTGGACACGACGGAAGACGCGGATGCCTTTACCATGTTTGTGTTAACAAGAACTACAGACGACATGGAATAGGAAAAAAGATGGTTGAGTTTTGCTTAGAGCGTCTTAAGGAAGAGAAGATAAACAAGGTTTCGCTTAACGCATTTGTTACTAATAAAATCGGAAACGCATTCTGGCAGAGAATGAACTGGACACTTCGTTCGGATATGAATTATTACGATTACACATTAAATGAAAACAATCTGACAGAGTTTGTAAAGTTCGATTAAGACTTGGAATTTTTATCTATCTTAAAAGGAGAAAGACTATGAAAAAAATATCAGGTGGCGTTACAGCAGCTAAGGGCTTTAAGGCTGCAAGTACAGAAGCAAATATAAAATATAAAAACCGCAAGGACATGATGCTTATCTACAGTGAATCAGCATGTACGGCAGCAGGTGTTTTCACAAGCAATGTGGTAAAGGCAGCACCTGTTATGTGGGACAAGGAGATATGCAGCAGCATTCATCCGGTTCACGCGATCGTTGCTAATTCCGGAATCGCAAATGCATGCACAGGCGAGGAAGGAAAGCGACTTTGTGCAGAGACTGCCGGCGAGGTTGAATCACTTCTTTCACTTCCCAAGAACTCAGTTCTCGTAGCTTCCACCGGTGTTATCGGAATGCAAATGAACATGGAGGCTGTAAAAAGGGGAATAGCCCAGATGGTACCTGAGCTTTCAGATTCTGAGGAGGCCGCTACAGGCGCAGCTGAAGCCATCATGACAACTGATACACATTCCAAGCAGATGGCTATGGAGTTCGAGATCAGCGGAACCACCTGTAAGATGGGAGCACTTGCCAAGGGCTCAGGAATGATCCACCCCAACATGTGCACAATGCTTTCCTTTGTTACAACAGACGTTTCAATATCTCACGACCTTCTCCAGAAGGCGCTTAAGACCGTTGTTGTGGACACCTTTAACATGATCTCTGTAGACGGAGACATGTCCACCAACGACTCTCTTATGGTTCTTGCAAACGGCGAAGCCGGAAACAAGGAGATCACAGAGGAGGGCGAGGACTACAACACCTTCGTTGAGGCCCTGAATTCTATATGTAAAGAGATGGCAAGGATGCTGGCCGGTGACGGCGAGGGTGCAACCGCACTTTTCACAGCACACGTAATAAATGCAGACACCAAGGAGAATGCAAGGACTCTTGCAAAATCAGTAATCTGCTCATCACTTACAAAGGCAATGATCTACGGTCATGATGCCAACTTTGGCCGTGTGCTCTGTGCACTTGGATATTCGGGAGTTCTCTTTGATCCTGAAAAGGTGACACTTTCAATAGAAAGTGAAGCAGGAAGTGTTCTCATGTTTAAAGAGGGTGAGCCTCAGAGCTTTGATGAAGAATACGCAACCAAGGTTCTCTCTGCTGAGGAGGTCATCGCTGTTATAGATATGCACATCGGAACTGAAGAGGCTACTGCGTGGGGATGTGACCTCACCTATGATTACGTTAAGATTAATGCAGACTATCGTAGCTAAGCTGAGAGGACTTGGCGAGGTTTTGGCGAACCTGGTCCGAACGTGTTCTGACGAGCGTAGGCGAGAGCAGAACTTCATTGTGAATTTGGAAGGAGAGGAAAAATGGACAAGGATATGCAGGAAGTTTTAAAGAAGGCTGAAGTGCTCATCGAGGCACTTCCTTACATTCAGAAATACAATCGCAAGATCATCGTTGTTAAGTACGGCGGAAGTGCTATGGAAAGTGAAGAGTTCCAGAAAAACGTCATCAAGGACGTTACACTTCTTAAGCTTGTCGGCTTTAAGCCTATCATAGTTCATGGCGGCGGAAAGGCTATCAGCAAATGGGTCGGCAAGGTCGGAAAAGAAGCCGAATTTGTAAACGGTCTTCGTGTTACTGATGCTGAGACCATGGAGATCGCTGAGATGGTTCTAAACAAGGTGAATAAGTGTCTTGTAAGAATGGTTCAGGAGCTGGGCGTTAAGGCAATCGGTATCAGCGGCAAGGATTCAGGTCTTTTAAGAGCAAAGAAGAAGCTCTCCGGCGGCCAGGATATCGGCTATGTTGGCGACGTTGATGTGGTTGATCCCAAGATCCTCTATGACCTTATGGATAACGACTACCTGCCTATCGTTGCACCTGTCGGAATGAATGAGAATTTCGAAACCTTCAATATAAATGCTGATGATGCTGCATGCGCAATTGCAAAGGCGGTTGGCGCTGAAAAACTCGCTTTCCTTACAGATATCGAAGGTGTTTATAAGGATATCAACGATCCTTCCACCTTTATCTCAAGACTTACAGTATCTCAGGCAGACGAGCTCATCGCTAGCGGTAACATCGGAGGCGGAATGCTTCCCAAGCTTGAAAACTGCACAAGCGCAGTAAAAGAGGGTGTTAAGAGAGTCCATATCCTTGACGGAAGAATTCCTCACTGCCTGCTGCTTGAGTTCTTCACCAACAAGGGTGTCGGAACCATGTTTACTCCGGACGCTGACGAGAATCAGGAGTGATTTTTCATAAAAAGACTTAAAGACTATGCATACTCGGGAGGGTAAAACCATGAGCACAATGAAAGAATATATAGATGAGGCGGAGCGCGACCTTTTACATACCTATAACAGATATCAGGTAGTTCTCGATAAGGGCGAGGGTGTGCACCTCTATGATTTGGACGGCAAAAGCTATCTCGATTTTGTCTCCGGAATAGGCGTGTTTGCGCTTGGCTACGGCAATAAGGAGTACAACGATGCTCTGAAAAATCAGATCGATAAGGTAATCCATACCTCCAATTATTACTACAATGTACCGGCTATCGAAGCAGCCCGTAAGCTCAAGGAAGTATCCGGAATGGACAGGGTATTTTTCACAAACAGCGGAGCTGAGGCTGTTGAGGGAGCCCTTAAGGCTGCAAGAAAATATGGATTTTTGAAGGATGGAAGAACAGATCATGAGATTATCGCCATGAATCACTCCTTCCACGGAAGAACCTTCGGAGCCCTTTCTGTTACCGGCAATGCCCACTACAGAGACGCTTTCCAGCCTATGATCGGTAATATCCGCTTTGCAACCTTTAATGATTTTGAAAGTGTTAAGAAGCAGGTTACTGACAAGACTGTTGCGATCATCATGGAGACAGTTCAGGGAGAGGGCGGAATTTACCCTGCTTCTGAGGAATTCCTTAAGAGTGTGAGAGCACTTTGCGATGAAAAGGACATCCTTCTTATTCTTGATGAAATTCAGTGTGGCATGGGAAGAACCGGCTACATGTATGCATGGCAGAAATACAGTGTTAAGCCTGACATCATGACAACGGCCAAGGCTCTTGGCTGCGGAGTGCCGGTTGGAGCATTCCTTATGACTGAAAAAGTAGGCCAGAATTCACTCGTTGCAGGTGACCACGGAACAACCTACGGAGGCAACCCTCTTGCAGGCGCAGCCATTAACAAAGTCCTTGATTTATTCGAGACTCAACATATAATAGATAACGTGAGAGAGGTTTCGGCTTATCTGGAGGAGAAGCTCGAAGGATTGAAATCCCGTTATGACTGCATTGTAGACCGCAGAGGTAGTGGACTGCTTCAGGGACTGGAGTTTGACCGCCCTGTCGGTGATATTATAAATAAAGCTCTTGAAAACGGACTTATCCTGATAAATGCAGGAGCAAATGTAATTCGTTTTATACCTCCGCTTGTCATCACCAGGAAGGATGTTGATGACATGATCAGCATTTTGGAGCCTCATCTTCCGAACTAATTATTAGCGAGGTTATTATGAAGATAAGATTCAGGCTGCTGGGAGCAGTTCTTATTATAGCGCTGCTTTCAGCAGCTTTCTATTATTCAAAATCAGGTATGGGGCTTCACGAGGAGCGCACGATTTTCGGATCTAATGACAAGACCACTATCAGATTATGGTACACGGATGATGCTCTGACGGATTATCTTACTGCCAAGGTTGTTGAGTACAACAAAAAGAGTAAGAAGGCCAGAGTGGAGATAGAGTGCGTGTCAGGTCTTGAATATCTTGAGGAGATCAGCAAGGCTTCCGTTGCCGGAGACAACTATCCCGATGTTTTCATAATGACTCATGACGGACTTGAAAAGGCTTATCTTGCAGGGCTTGCAAGGGAAATTAAGAATCCGGAGTTTCTTGACGATGAAGCTCTTGGATTTAGTGACTCTGCAAAAAATGCTGTAACCTATAACGGCAAGATAATTGCATATCCCTACTATTTCGAGACAAGCTCACTTTTATATAACAGAACATATCTTGAGGATGAGGTGAGAGCCCGCAAGCAGGCTGAGATTGATGCCGCTGAGGGCGAGGCTGCCCAGGCGGCTGCGGATGCAGGCGAGATCGAGGGTGAGGATATTACCCAGAGCGATGGCACTGAGCAGGTTCCCGCAGAGGGAGATGTTGAGGGTGAAGCAGTGGAAGAGGTTACTGTCAGTCCTGAGGAGGTTCAGCAGGGAGTGCAGGAGATGCTTCCTTCAACTATCGAGGATATCCTTCTTTTTGCTGATAACTATAACGCTCCGGAGTCGGTAGAATCTGTATTCCAGTGGGATGTTACGGATATTTTTTACAATTATTTCTTTGTTGGTAATTATATGAATCTTGGCGGTGAGTCAGGAGATGATATAAGTGCAATAAATGTTTATAACGAAGACACCATCAACTGCATGAGCTTTTATCAGCAGCTGAACCAGTTCTTCGCTATTGATGAGAGCGCTGTTAATTATGACAAGGTGCTTCAGGATTTCATAGATGGAAAAACTGTTTTCACAGTGGCTACATCTGATGCTGTGGCTAAGATAGAGGCAGCAAAGGCTGAGGGTAACTGCAGCTTTGAATACGGCGTTGCTACAATGCCTGCCCTTAACGAGAATTACAAGACAAGAACAATGTCTGTAACAAATTGTCTTGCGATCAACGGATATTCCGAGCATCAGGACATGGCTAATGAATTCGCAGAGTTTTTGTGCAGTGAGAATACTGATGCCTGCTATACAATGAGCGGTAAGCTTATCGCCCATGAGGGAATTCCTTACAGCAACGCATCTCTTGTGTCATTTGTAAGTGTTTACGGCAACTCTGTTCCTATGCCGAAGCTCATGGCTACAAGCAATTTCTGGGTTCAGCTTGAGATTGCTTTCGCTGATATCTGGGATGGGGCAGATGTTAATGATACGTTAAAGACTCTGTCTGAAAATGTAAAGCTGCAGATAAACGGCACAGCAGTAGAGGAAGAGCGACTTCCCGATGCAACGGTTGTTATTACCGAAGGACAGGAAGAATAAAAAATATACAAAAGAATAGTCCTAAAGCGCCATTTTTTTGTAATTGTTACGAAAATGTTACAGGCATCTTGTGTTTGTATTATATTTCCGATATTATGATTGTTGGACTATCTTAAGTCGATGCGTGGTGGGGCCTCCTGATTTTTTTGGAGGATACATGCATAAACATATTACGAAAAATTTTATAACGTTATTACTTGTAGGCGTATTACTGACTGGATGTGACAGGAAGGACGCCGATATTGTGCTGACTGAGCCTGAAACGGCGGTTGCAGATTCAGGTGCTCCGGCTCTTGAGGATAATACCGAGGAGATGAAGAACAGCTCAGATACAGGTTCTCTGGAAGCGGATAAATCAGATGAAAAATCTGATAACAAGTCAGAAGAAGCTTCCAAGGCTCCCGAGACCATTATGGTTCATGTTTGCGGAGCAGTGCTCTGTGAGGGAGTGTATGAGCTTCCCACAGGCAGCAGAGTTGTGGATGCCATCAAGGCAGCAGGCGGATTTTTACAGGATGCCGACAGCGACTTTGTGAACCAGGCGACTATCCTTGAGGATGGAGTTAAGATCAAGATTCCGACTGTAGAGGAGAGTATGGCAGCAGGAGATGGCGCAGATGACACAGCTTCAGCAGGAAGTGATGATGCAGGTATTACCGGAGCTGTTACAGCAGAGGCAGAGAGTTCTTCAGAGAGCGGTAAGGTCAATATCAATACTGCTTCGGAGTCAGAGCTTTGCGATATACCCGGGATTGGACCCAGCAGAGCAAAGAACATTATTGCTTACAGAGAAGAGAATGGGAAATTCGGAACTATCGAAGATATCATGAAGGTAACTGGTATCAAGGATAAGTTCTTTTCAAAAATAAAGGATCATATAAAAGTTTAAATTTTTAATGGAGTAGGAAAGATGGCAAAAAAGGTATTAGTCGTTGATGATGAAAAGACAATTGTAAAAGGTATTCGTTACAGCCTCGAACAGGATGGAATGCATGTTGATACCGCATACGACGGTGAGCAGGCACTTGAGATGGCTCGTACCTATAATTATGACATCATACTACTCGATGTTATGCTTCCTAAGATGGATGGATTTGAGGTTTGTCAGCAGATCAGAGAGTTCTCAAATGTCCCCGTTGTAATGCTTACAGCTAAGGGCGATGACATGGACAAGATTCTTGGACTTGAGTACGGTGCTGACGATTATATTACAAAGCCGTTTAATATTCTTGAGGTTAAGGCCAGAATCAAGGCCATCATCAGAAGAACCAGCAAGCCTGAGGAGCCTGCAAGAGTTCTTACCTTCGGAGATCTTACAGTTAATGAGGAGTACAGAAGAGTGTATGTTGGTGACAAAGAGATCAACATCACCAGCAGGGAATTCGACGTTCTTGAGTTCCTTGTGGCTGCACCCGGTAAGATTTACAGCAGAAGTGAGCTTCTTCATGCTATTTGGGGAGAGGACTTCCCGGGAGATGAGAGAACAGTTGATGTTCATGTGAGGAGACTCAGAGAGAAGCTCGAGGTTAACCCTAGCGAGCCTAGGTATGTTAGAACAAAGTGGGGTTCAGGTTATTACTTCCAGGCATAATTAAACGGAGCTGAGATGATTTACAACCCATTTAAAAGTCTTAGATTCAGAATATTTTCAATCGTATTTTTCACGGGGCTTATTTCATGCCTCGTGATTCATTCTGCGATTCTTGAAAGCTACGAAGACCGTGCTGTCAACGTGAGAGAGTCCGAGGTCTCGACACAGCTGAAGATTCTCGCAAATCACCTGATAAATTACAGCTATTTTTCAGATACCACCTCGGAGGTTATTAACGCCGAGCTGGATCTTTTGGCCAATCTTTACGACGGACGAGTTATGGTTATCGATGATAACCTGACTATTCGTAAGGATACCTATGGCATTAGTGAGGGCAAGACCATTATTTCAGAGGAAGTTGTGGGCTGTCTTAAAAATGGTGCCACCGGTTCTACAGCTGTATATGACAGGAACAACAGATATATCGAGATGACAGCGCCCATCATAGAGACAAAGACCTATGAGAGCGGCGACGTGGCAGCTGAGACCAAGCAGGAGGATGTTGTTACCGGAGTTCTTCTTATCAGTGTTTCCACGGATTATATAACTACGACCATGGACATCCTCACAAGAAGAGCTGTTACCATTGAGGTTATCGCTGTAATTCTTATTCTTGTTCTTGCTGTCTTTATGTCAGGAAGACTCCTTAAGCCCTTCGACAGGATTACAACAGCCATCAATGATGTTAAGCTGGGCTTTACAAACGAGCCAATCGCAGGATCTGATTATTACGAGACAGAGCATATCATCAATGCATTTAACCAGCTTCTTGGCCGAATGAATGCACTTGATGCCTCAAGACAGGAATTCGTATCCAACGTGTCCCATGAGCTTAAGACACCTATTACATCCATGAAGGTTCTTGCTGATTCACTTATCATGCAGGAGGATGTTCCCAATGAGGTGTACAGAGACTTTATGGAGGATATCGCTGCTGAGGTTGACAGAGAGAACAAGATAATCAATGACCTCTTAGAGCTCGTCAGAATGGATAAAAAGGCAACACCTTTAAATATCACTTCTGTTGATGTGGTTCAGATGATGGAAGTCATCATGAAGAGAATGAAACCCATCGCGGACAAGCGTAACATAGAACTGACACTGGAAACCACAAGAGAAATTACAGCTGAGATAGATGAAGTCAAGCTTTCACTTGCACTTATGAATCTTGTTGAAAACGCTGTGAAATACAATAAGGACGATGGATTCGTAAAGGTTAAGCTTGATGCGGATCATCAGTATTTCACCTGTGAAGTAAGTGACTCAGGAATCGGTATTCCTGAAGAGAGCATAGACAGAATCTATGAGAGGTTCTATAGAGTTGATAAATCCAGGTCCAGAGAGATTGGCGGAACAGGCCTTGGACTTGCGATAACACACAATGCAATACTTATGCACAGAGGAACTATAGAAGTTAAGAGTGAAGAGAATGTTGGAACCACCTTTACGGTTCGCATACCTCTTATTTACATGCAGTCTCTGGAATAACTTATTAACAGTTTCAGGAATAACACAGGATATGAACAATACTTTGAAAAAACTGATCAACTTAATATTGTGTCTGATGCTTATTCCCTGCTGTATGGTGGGCTGCTCAGGTGATAAAAGTGCCGACAACGAGAAGCTTGTTAAGGTTTATTATCTGAACTCCGCAGAGACAGGCCTGATCTTCCAGGATTATGAGATCAAGGCAGATATGAGCGAGACAGATTCGGTTATATCCGAGCTTCTTGAACAGATGAAGACACAGCCGCCCAAGCTTGAGTATGAAGCTCCTATTTACGGACCGGTTAATCTTCTTTCTTATTCACTTAATGGTGGTGTGCTCACCCTTGATTTTGCCAGCACTTATCTTGGTACAGAGAAGACCACGGAGATTCTCGACAGAGCTGCTATGGTAAGAACACTTACCCAGATACCTGAGGTCGAGTACGTGACCTTTACAGTGGATAAAGCGCCACTTCTTGATGATGATGGGAATATTATCGGTAATATGTCGGCCGATGATTTTGTATATAACGCAGGTAACGAGATCAATGCTTATGAAAAGGCAGAGCTTATCCTCTATTTTGCTTCAGAGGACGGCCAGGAGCTCATTCCTGTGTACAGAAGCGTTGTCTACAACAGTAATATTCTCATGCAGAGACTGGTAGTTGAGCAGCTTCTTGCAGGTCCTAACACAGATCTTGCATGTGCATCATTGAACCCTCAGGCTAAGATCAATTCCGTATCAGTAAGAGACGGTGTTTGCTACGTCGATTTTGATGGTGGGATTCTTACCAGAATGGGTGACATAGATCCTAAAATAGCGCTGTATTCTCTTGTTAACACTATCTGTGAAACTGCTGATGTTAACAAGGTACAAATATCAGTCAACGGTTCTTCAGAGGGATATTTTATGGAGAAAATAGCTCTCAGTACAGTTTTTGAGAGGAACCTTGATGTAGTTAGACAGTAAGTATTTTCACAGTTATAACGACTGGGAAATAATAATGAAAAGACCGTTATGTGTAGCTTCTGGACTTTTCGCAGCAGCTGTCTTCTTTCTTCTGCAATTTCTACCAGCAGAAGAGTTTTCTACTCCCACGGATCGGGAAAGCATTACAGTAAATGGAATTATTAGTGGTAAAGAGGAGAGGATAAGCCCTCTATCGGGAGATAAGCAGCTTATTCTTTATCTCAAAACGGCAAATGACAGGAAAATCCTTTTATACCTGGATGACATGCGGTACAGGCTGCCTATGGGCTGTTACCTTAAGGTCAGGGGAAAGGTACGGAATTTCCCGGAGAGCCGCAATCCCGGCGAGTTTGACAGCCGGAATTACTACCGAATTTTGAAAACTGAATATAGTCTTACAGATGTGGAAATACTGGGAATCGGAGGCCGTGAGGATTATTTTTCCGAAGGCCTGTATCAGGCAAAGATATATTTTGAGCATGTCCTTGACGGGATACTGTCAGATGAGGATGCAGGAGTTATGAAGGCTATCCTCCTTGGTGATAAGTCGGGACTTTCAGATGATATAAAGGAAGATTTCAAGAGGAATGGGATTATACATATAATGGCTGTTTCCGGCCTGCACATTTCGATCATCGGAATGACCTTGTATAAGCTCATGAGGAAGCTTGGCACGCGAATCATAGTAGCAGCTGCTGTTTCAACTGCTATCATGTATTCCTATGGTGTGATGTGCGGGATGAGCACATCGGCATTTAGAGCAATTGTCATGTTTGCTGTAAACCTCGGCGCAGATATTATTGGCCGGAGCTATGATATGCTATCTGCACTTTCATTATCGGGAGTGCTGATCCTTGTTTCTGAGCCGCTTTATATTAAACATAGCGGTTTTCTGATGTCCTTTGGGGCAGTCCTTGCAATTGGCTACGTTCTCCCTGTTATGCCTGTGGTAGTAAGAGAAGGAAGGCTTAAGCTTATCTCGGTAAGCCTGTCCATAATGCTTGTTACATTACCTGTGAGCATGAGCTTTTACTACACATATCCTGTATATTCCATAGTGCTTAATATCTTTATTTTGCCGCTGATGTCCGTGCTTATGCTCCTTGGAATTATGAGCATAGCGCTGGGATCGCTGTTTTTATCTGCGGGCGCAGTTACAGGCCTGGGATGCCATTTTATTATCAGGTGGTTTCTTATCTGCTGTAATGTGGGAAAAGCGCTTCCGTCAAATACCTGGTATGCAGGCCATGCTGACGTATGGCAGGTTGTTATATACCTGATGCTTCTTGGCCTTTTTGTATTTCTCGGAGGAAGAACAGTAAGAATCAGGCTTTGCACAGGGAAGGATAAAGAGCACAGGAAAAGAGTTCTTGATTATATCAGATACTTTCTGCTTTTGACTGGGCTTATCGTACTCTGCATAAGAATAAGACCGGAGCTTAGGATAACCGCCCTTGATGTAGGGCAGGGGGATGGAATAGTCATTGAGACCAGATCCGCTAACTACCTTATAGATGGCGGAAGCACCTCTAAAAAGAACATCGCCAAATATCAGCTCATACCATTTTTATCCTACAGAGGTATAGGAAAACTGGATGCGGTGATTGTAACTCACGAGGATGAGGACCATATAAGCGGAATAATAGAGCTTATGGATGAGATGGAAAGTGCAGGCAGTATAAGGATAAGGAATCTGATTCTTCCTGCGGTAAGCGCAGATTCCAAAGGGGACAATTACAGAATTCTGGAAAGAAAAGCCGCTGAGCAGGGAATACCGGTTTCGCACATAAGCAGGGGAGACAGGATTAGGAATGATGCCATAGATATCACATGCATTGGGCCTGTTAAGAATATGTACACCGATGAACCCAATGCCTATTCCACAGTACTTTATATAAAAAAGGGCAGCTTTAAGGGGCTTTTTACCGGGGATGTGGATGGTAAAGGACAGGAGCTTCTAAGAGACTATGTGAAGGAAAACAGAGAAGAATTCAAGGACATAACGCTTTTGAAGGTTGCCCACCATGGGAGCAGGTACACAACCGACGAAGAATTTTTAAATATCATAAATCCAAGGATTTCGATAATAAGCTGTGGAATCAATAATAAATACAATCATCCACACAAGGAATTGCTGGAAAGGCTTGAAAATACTGGCTCTTTGGTATATGTAACCGCTGAAAAAGGCGCTATTATGTCATTTTTTGAACAGGAAAAAGTAAAAGTAAAAACATGCCTAGATTAGTGAGATATGCATAATGGTTTGGGGAGTGTTTGAGGAAATGAGGCTTTGTCAAGTACGAGTTTTGAACAGAACCGTGCATATCCCGTAAACACAGGGTTTCAGACGTACTATATAATGAGACATGTGATGGAAAGACAGAGGTGAGGGATGAAAAAAATTTTTGCAGGCGCGATTCTTGTATTCGTGATTCTGCTAGAAGCATTTTGTTCTACCGAAACGGTATATGCTTCAACGGCTGAAAATCAATCAGCTTCTTATGAGTTGGCAGGGGAATCGGAAACGACAACTGAAAATGAGACAGAGGTTGAAGAGGATGCTGAGGTTCTCGGAGCGAAGAGAGACCAGACTGATCGATTCATCATCGGTATAGAGATAGCTATCTCACTAACATTTTTAGTAGGCCTTATAGCTGCTAGTCATGGGGCTGAAGTTAAATGAGCTAGGTATGAAAATCTATATATATTAAAAGACGCGGACAGGGGAGTCCGCGTCTTTGCTTTTTATATGATCTCTATTGATTTATAACCTTTGTTAACAAGAATGTTCTCAACTGCGTAAATATCGTCAGTGTGCATTACCATAATGGGAAGTCCGGATTCACGGTTGAAGGACAGATAAATATAATTGACGTTTATGTTGCTCTCATATAATGACTTAAGGATATTATCAAGAGCACCAACTGCATCGGGACACTCAATACCAAGAACATGAGTGGTCTTGCAGATATAACCCTCTGCACCAAGTACAGCTATACATTTTTCAGGATCTGAAACAACCATTCTGATTATTCCGTATTCTGCAGAATCATTAGTTACTGATCCGAGAATGTTGATATCATTTTTTCTAAGAATGCCGGTGATATTCTGAAAACATCCTTTTTTGTTTTCAGCGTAGATAGAAACCTGTTTTAACATAATTTATCCTCCCACAAAACTTTGTATAAAACGATTAGCATGCGAGCATGCACACATTTATGACTTTTAACGTCTATATCATGTTATAATATACAACATATTGTAATAACGGGGCAAGGGAAGAATATGGCAGCTAGTAAAACATCAGACTACAAAGTAAAGGCTGAAAAGATAAAACAGGATATCCAGACAGGGACCTTTAGACCGGCATATCTTGTATATGGGGACGAGGCGTATCTGAGAAAACAGAACAGGGATAAGCTTAAGGTCGCCCTTCTTGGAAGCGGAGATGCCATGAATATGCAGCATTATGAAGGTGCGGGCATCAATCCATTAGAGGTTATCGATATGGCAGAGACCTTGCCGTTCTTTGCCGAGCGCCGAGTGATAGTTATTGAGGACAGCGGCTTTTTTAAAAACGGATGCCCTGAACTTGCTGACTATCTTAAGCATCAGTCAGAGACCACGGTTTTCCTGTTTGTGGAATCCGCTGTTGATAAGCGCAAGGATATGTACAAGGCTGTTACGAAGACAGGACTTGATATAAACTGCGAGACCCCTGATGAGCAGCAGCTCTACAAGTGGGTTGCCATGAAAATGAAAAGCGAAGGCTTTGCAATATCCGCAAGAACAATTTCCTACTTCATAAGCCGTGTCGGAACCGACATGTCCAACATGGTCCATGAGATGGAGAAGCTCGTGAGCTACTGTCTTGGAAGGACAGAGATCACTGAGAAGGACGTGGATGCTGTCTGCGCTAACTGGCTTACCAGCAGGATCTTCGAGATGACGGATGCCATCGTAATGAAAAATCAGGCAAAGGCCATGAATATATATTATGAGCTTCTTGCTTTAAAGACTGCGCCTGAGCAGATTCTCGCTCTTATCATGAGACAGTTTAATCAGCTTTTGTCAGCCAAGGAGATGACTGATCTTGGCGTTGGTAAAGGTGTAGCAGCATCGAAGCTCGGTGTTCCGCCTTTTGTTGCGGATAAGATTATGGGATGGACCAGGAGCTATTCCATGAAGGATTTAAAGGACTCGCTTAACATGTGTCTTGAAAGTGATGAGGCGGTTAAGACAGGACGCCTCGACAGGATCATAAGTGTCGAGATGATTATAGTAAAAGCCTCGTCAAGATAGTAATACCATGCGCCAAGCAGGGCTTTTTATGGTATAATCGAGAAGCGACATTCTATCTTGTATTTAGGAGGATTTTGTTTTGAACAGACCAAAACCGCAGGAATTATACAGACATTTTAAAGGCGGAAAGTATCAGATCATCACTATCGCAAGGGATGCTGATACAGGTGAAGAGCAGGTGGTATATCAGGCTCTTTACGGCGACTATACTATATATTGCAGATCTCTTAAGGAATTCACATCTGAGGTTGACAGGGAGAGATATCCGGGCCCTGATCAGAGAATGAGATTTGAGCTGTTTACTCCCGATGAGACTGAGGCAGCAGGGGAAGCCAAGGTACACTCCGAGGCTGATAAAAAGCCTGCATTTACAGATGCAGAGAAAAAGCCGGCACCTTCCGAGACAGAGAGAAAGTCTTCTCTTTCTGAGACCTTCAAGAAGTCTCCACTGTTCGAAACAGAAAAGAAGGTTACACCGGAGACAGATAAAAAGCCTGAGACCTCTGAGGATGAGGAAAAGGCTGAGATTAACGAGAATTACATGAATCGTACCATTGAGGAAGAGGCAGAGAGCTTTGGCATGAATCCTCTTGTTGTAAAGTTCCTTGACGCCAGCAATTCAGGAGAGAGAATTGAAGTCCTCAGTCAGATCAGACCTGTTGTTACAAATGACATGATCGACATTATGGCAATGGCCATGGATACAGAGATTCCCGGAGATGACCCGGATTTAAGATGCAGTGAATTAAAGGAATTCCTGCTGACAAAGCAGAAGTTTGAAGTTACCAGACTTCGTGGACTGTAATATGAATTTTTAAGGAGAAATGGAAAAAGATGAAGTTACTTAGCATAACAGTACCCTGTTATAATTCGCAGGATTATATGAGAAAATGTATAGATTCACTTCTTGTTGGTGGAGAGGACGTTGAGATCCTTATAGTTGATGATGGTTCAAAGGACAACACAGCAGCAATCGCTGATGAGTATGCCGAGAAATATCCCACCATCTGCAAAGCTATTCATAAAAAGAACGGTGGACACGGTTCAGCGGTTAATACAGGTCTTGAGAACGCTACAGGTCTGTACTTCAAGGTTGTCGACAGTGACGACTGGGTAAAGGAGATCGCTTACAGAAAAATACTTACAACTCTTGAGGACTTTGTTGCAGGAAGTGAGAGACTTGACCTTCTTATCAGCAACTTTGTATATAACAAGGAAGGTGAGCAGCGTCATAAGGTAATGCGCTACAACAGAATGTTCCCCATCGAGGAGCTCTTCACCTGGAATGATGTAAAGAAGATCACCATTGGTCATTATCTTCTTATGCACTCAGTAATTTTCAGAACCAAGCTCCTTCGTGACTGCGGTCTTAAGCTTCCGGAGCACACCTTCTATGTGGACAATATTTACGTATTTAATCCGCTGCCCTTCGTTAAGACCATGTACTACCTGGATGTAAACTTCTATTACTACTACATCGGAAGAGCAGATCAGTCTGTAAACCAGGAGATCATGATCTCAAGACTTGATCAGCAGGTACGTGTGAATAAGCTTATGGTTGATTATTACGTTGAGAACATCGGAATGATCAGATCCAATAAAAAGCGTTACCGCTACATGTTCAATTACCTGGAAATCATTACAGCGATTTCAACAATCCTTATGCTCGCATCAGGAACCAAGGAAAATCTTGAGAAGCGTAAGGAACTTATGAAATATATTAAGAACAGAAGCTTTTTGTTGTACGCTAAGCTTCGCTACAGAATCGAGGGGGTATTCGTATACCTTCCCGGAAAGGGCGGAAGAAAGATCACACTTACCGGATATAAGATTGCACAGAAGCTTTACAACTTTAATTAACCTATTGCAGGGCAAAAACATCAAAAAACCTCATGGCTGTGCTTGCACAAAGCCATGAGGTTTTTTTTAATATCATAGGAAATTGCTTTCCTATGATATTAAAACGCTCCGCGTGGATGCGCACTCGCGCGAATGGAATATGTTGCATTCTGCAACCGCGCTCGGCGCGAGAATTTCGCAAGCGAAATTCTTTCTTATGGGGCGGTAGCCCCAAAACGAGGAATCTTTGATTCCGAGTCTGCAACAGGTTACTCCTCTTCCTCATCAGAAGTCAAAATGGATATAAGTGCATTCGCCAATGAATCTAACTTATTGTCCTCATAATCAATTTCTGTTTTGCCATCCTTGTACTGGTGAACAGCATCAGTAATACCTTCGGGATCAAACCAGGGAACGCTGTTAAAATCCAGAAGTGACGTCATCATATTAAGATCAGGTACTGTTGCTGTTTCATTGGAGATGAACTGACCATTCTCCATTTTACCGAGCTTGAGCATTCCTGAAAATGAGCCATTATATCCATAGGCATCGACGTAGTTACCTACAACACAGTCGCCTCCGCCGGGTCTTGTTCCGATAATTTTTGCAAGATCGTATTGCTGTGCAAAATATGGAAGGGCATTTCCGCAGGAATAGGAGGAAGGACTTGTCATAATAAAGAAGTCATATTGACCGCCATATCCATCATTATCATCTGCGATACCATCAAGATTGGTATCAACGTGGTAACATTCCTCACGGTAGGATTTTGATACAAGATCAAGGTTAGTGATCTTTACCTCGCCATCCTTAGAGAGGAAGCCAAGGATAGTAATCAGTGCAGAGGCTGCTCCGCCGCCATTGTTTGATAGATTGATGACTACATTTTTAACGTCCTTATGAGTTTTGATATCCTCAAAGCAGTTATAGAAAAATACAAAATTGTTTTCGGCTATATCATCCTCTGTCATGGGATCAAGATAGAAGGATGGATCTCTTTTAGGATTATCTTTGAAGACGTCAAAGTAGATAACTGCAGTATCATCAACATAATCCAGTCGTTCATGACCATAATTTTCAGGAAGCGTCTTACTGAAATACGTTGACCATGCCATTGTAGGAGCGATTTCCGGGATTTTGAAGCCTTTTTCGATAAGAGCTCCCATGAGAGCATTGCCAAGAGCATCCGGTTCTTCGTTCCCACTATCCTCGTCATCATCGAATAACTTATTTCCTTCTTCTGAATCCTTCACATTGTTTATTATTTCTTCAGCCTGTGAACTGTCTGCTTCTGCTACATCGCCAAAAACGTTTTTGATTCCTAAAAATGCATCATGACCTGAATCGAAAAGGTAGAAGAATACAAGAGTTTCAGCTACTGCTACTGAGGAAAAATCTGTAGAGCATAGGGATTCTTTCGCATTGATTCTGGTAAAGTACTCATCAAAAGTGGTGATGTTTCTCTCTTCCTTGTGACCAAAATATAAATCCAGTAAAAGACAGATGGAATAATAGTTATAGTTTGCATAATCCTGCGTAGGAGTACCTTTTTCGCTAAAAGGTCCGGTATATAGTGCGTTTGCGTAGGGCAGGGTTTCCAGATCCACATTCTCATGTGTCATAGTATATGAGGAAATGGCAGAGACGTTGTAATAGTCCTTACCATTGTAAACAAGAACATTGCTCCAGCAGATGGCTCCTAAGGTATTCTGAAGTGCCAAAAACGGCATAAGAACGTCATCCTCAAATGGTATTACGGGCATATTATAATCATCCAGTGAAATGGTGATTGGCTCAGGGGCTGTTTGTGTAGATTTGTTTTTAAGAGATGTGGTAACCACATTCATCTCTTCAACCTCTAAGATAGCACCATCAACCAGACTGTCAGATCGGAATCTGGAAGGGTTTTCAATATAAACAGTATCTGAAGTAGGATCTATGGAAGCCTTTGTGTCATTACGTGTAATATAAAGAACTCCGTCTTCAAAAGATAAATAAGCCTTTTTTTCGAATGCGATATTTACATAATCGGATGCTTTAACAAAGGGCACATCCTCAAAGCCTTTGACAGAATAGGTCGGCATTATGTAATACTGACCAAGACTGGTGCCTGTGTAAACTCTGCTGTCTTCCCAAAGCAGAGAAATATCTCCGGAGGGCACATCTTCCTCTGTACCTCCTTTTTCTTCAGGAGCTGCTTCGGATTTGGCTGTTTCTTCCTTTGCTTCTTCCTTTGTATCGGCCTCAGAATTGGTCTCTTCCGGAGCATCCTTTTTAGTGGAGGGCTCTTCGGCAACAGTTTCCTCTGAGGAGGATTCTGCTGAAGCAGAAACAGACTTGGTGTCAGCACCGGAATAAGTAGTGGACTCACTGTTTGCAGCTGGACTGCTGCAGGCAATGGCAGATGATATCATAGCAATAGATAAGATACAACTTATAACGCGTTTGAATTTCATTGATTACCACCTTTCGTTATTTCGTTAATGCCTACATACAATGATTATAGTGTATATGAAAGGTGGAATGGCGGAGTTTAGCCTTTTTTAATAAAAAAATAAAAATAAAAAAAGTGCTAAAAAGCACTTTTTTATAGTAATACCTTTCCGGTTTTAATTCTTTCATTATGACGGTGATAAGCATTTACAACAAGCTCACTCTTGTAAACCACAAGGTTAGTTGCTACTGCAAAGATAATTCCGCCCAGCACATCGATTACTGAGTGCTGCTTCAAAAACATAGTTGAAAGGATGACCGATATGCAGAAGATAAGTGATCCGCCCTTGAGCCACTTGCTAAAACGCTTGGAATTGGCAACTGCCAGGTGTGTTCCGATCGCGTTATACACGTGGATACTGGGCCATAGATTAGTGGGTGTATCGGTCTTATACAGGTTAGCAACCAGATGAGTAAAGATATTGTCTCTGGGCATAACCGTGGGCCTTAAGTACTGTATGTTAGGCCAAATGGACGATATTATCAAAAACAGTGTCATTCCCGTAAAGAAGAATGCTGCATTCTTAAAGAAGTCCTCCATGTCGTACATGAGAAGGAACAGGAAAAAGAAGAATGCACAATATGCAAACCACCCTAAATAAGGAATGATAAATATCTCAAGGAAGGGAATCTTATCATCCAAGGTGGAATGAATAACTGTGTAATGCAACTCCTTAGTACCTTCCAAGTGGAAAAACCATGTTAGATAAACAAAACCATAAATGATTACCGGGATAAGGCATCTGATGGTATCTTCAAGTCGTTCTTTGGTCCAAGGCTTGTCAAACCATTTTGATGTTCTTTTTTTCATATAACTTTTCACCTTATTACGCTAAGCAGTGTTTGTACTATCGACTTCTAATATATCGCAAGGAGTGACATTTTTCAAATTAAAAACTGTACAAAAATCATAAAAAAAGTATAAATTTCTGTGCGTTTTTCACGATAAGAGGTTTAGTTTTTGTTTATAACAGCTAAGGGTAATGGAGTCGGACTTAAGAAGCACTTCTCCATCGGTGTGTACCCAGAGCGGAAGAGAAGTGGTTATCTTTATCTCTTTAGCCCTTATGTGATATATGCCGGGCTGTCCGTAGTGCTTACCAAAATAAGCCATGGGAAGAGCTTTGAAGATTTGTCCTGTAGACATATCACCACCTGCTATAAGGTCGAAATACCCATCCTGAAGATCCGCATCGGGAGCAAAGTTAAATCCGCCACCCTCGTAGTGATGGATCATGGCTGCTGCAAATATCAGGTGATCAAAGTGATGCTTCTGGCCGTCATCTGTCTCAATGTCACATGCGGGCTGATCAGCGTGAAGTATCTGTCTTACTGCGACAATGCCGTAGGTTGCTTTCCCAAGACCTATTTTATTAAGAGTGTTTTTTGTCTTTGAGGACAGGGCCTCCTCACACACGGCAGCATCGAAGCCGATACCTGCACTTACGTCAAAGCGTCTGTCTGATTCTATACGCTCATCGTGGAGTCTCGACAAAGTTTTGGTCATATGGTCGTAGTGAACATTACCTATGTCCAGCTTTCTTACAATCTCACCCTTTAGAATCTGATCGATAAGCTCCTCGGTTTTCCTGGGGAATCCCAGATCCCTTACGAAATCATTGCCGGAACCAAGGGGAACAACACCCAGGCGGACATTGTCAAAATCCTGGATTCCCGATACTACCTCATTTAAGGTTCCATCGCCGCCCATAACAACAAGGCTTACAGGCTCTGAAGGTTTATCCCCTTCGGAGGCAGACTTTTGGGTGAGGCGCTTTACAACGCTCATGGCATGGCCCGGTCCCTTGGTGAAAACTACCTTATAGGGAATACCAGAAAGGCGGCATTTTTCCTCAAACATATTGTAAATATTCTTCCCGTGACCTGATCTTGCAGAGGGATTTACTATGCAATAAAACATGGATTTCAGACTCCCAAAAAAAACTTTTTTTATATTATAGCATAAGCTTTGACACCTATATTATTATATGCTATGATACATCACAATTGCTTTAGCACATTAAAACGTCAAATTATCGAAGTGGAGGAAAATGCCGGTATGTATTCATTAGATGAAGTAAAAAATGTTGATCCTGATATCGCTGACCTTATAGTAGAAGAGATGCAGCGTCAGAACGATCATATTGAGCTGATCGCATCAGAGAACTGGGTTAGTAAGGCTGTTATGGCAGCTATGGGTAGCCCCCTTACAAACAAGTACGCAGAGGGACTTCCCGGAAAGCGTTATTATGGTGGATGTCAGGTAGTTGATAAGGTTGAGAACATTGCTAGAGACAGAGCTAAGGAGCTTTTCCATTGTGATTATGCAAATGTTCAGCCTCATTCAGGTGCGCAGGCTAACCTTGCGGTTCAGTTCGCACTCCTTAAGCCCGGCGACACTATTCTCGGCATGAACCTCAGTCAGGGCGGACACCTTTCACACGGAAGCCCGGCTAATATTTCCGGTACTTATTATAATGTAGTAGCATATGGTGTTGATGAAAATGGTTTCATCGACTACGACGAGGTTATCAGACTTGCTAAGGAGCACCAGCCCAAGCTTATCATTGCAGGTGCTTCAGCTTACTGCAGAACAATTGATTTTGCCAAGTTCAGAGAGGCAGCAGATGCCTGTGGCGCTGTACTTATGGCTGATATCGCTCACATTGCAGGACTTGTTGCTGCAGGTGTTCATCCCAGCCCGTTCCCTTATGCAGATGTTGTTACAACAACAACTCACAAGACTCTCAGAGGACCCAGAGGAGGACTTATTCTCTGGAACCAGGCTGCACAGGATAAGTACAAGTTCAACAAGGCTGTATTCCCCGGAATCCAGGGCGGTCCTCTTGAGCACGTGGTTGCAGCTAAGGCTGTATGCTTCAAGGAAGCACTTGATCCTTCATTCGTTGAATATCAGAAGCAGATTGTCAAGAACGCAAAGGCACTCAGCGAAGGCCTTATGAAGAGAGGAGTTCAGATCGTTTCAGGCGGAACAGATAATCACCTTATGCTCATCGACCTGACTAACTTCGATCTCACTGGAAAGGATGTTGAGGCATGGCTTGATGATGCACACATCACAGCTAACAAGAACACAATTCCTAACGAGAAGCAGTCACCCTTCGTTACAAGCGGAATCAGACTTGGTACACCTGCTGTTACAACCCGCGGAATGAACGAAGATGATATGGATAAAATTGCAGAGGCAATTTCCATTGTTATCAAGGGTAAGGGTGAAAAGAACGATGAGGCAAGAGCAATAATCAAGGAATTAACTGCAAAATATCCTTTAATTTAAAAAATTTATAAAATGGAAGAGCTGGCCTTAAATTGTTTATAATTTAGGCCAGCTTTTTTTATACTTTTTATACTTTTTATACTTTATTTCGAGAAGAAAAAACGGTATTTTGAATTGTGTGAATATTATGACTTTTGCAAACAATTTATCAGAAAACCGAAATTAATCTTCGGAATAATCTAATTACAAAAATAAAATTTAAAAAATGTATTGACAATTAAAAAATACATGTGTATAATGCGATTAAAGATAAGAGAAAGAGAGAACTTCTTTCAAAGACTTCAGCATCGAGGCTGAAAGAAATGGAGGTATGGTCCAAAGGGAACTTAAGTTTTTACTCTAAATCTTAGTTTTACAAAATTTTTCGGAAAGGAAGGTATAGTCCGCCGAACTATTTAGTTAACACCACAAACAATAGTGAATTTCCAACACAACGAGCTTAAGTACATGACATAGTGGCGAAGAACTAGCCGTCGAACTAGCCGTCACAGCATACGAGTGCAAAGGTTAATGGAAAGGGCAGAGTTGAGAAATTGGAGGTAAGTCCATTGGACAACGAATCACAATTTGAACATGTGTAAGGGCGAATGTATAGATGAGATGCATTCGCCCTTATACTTTGTGTAGACATATTGCGGTTATTCATTAATTTGTATGTCAAAAGAGGCTTAATATCTGGAATTTTATAATCAAAATATTGTTTTTTGGCTCTATGACGCACTTCTTGAAAAACACAAAATATTGTGGTTTCATTCTCTCTTTTTGGTAGAACTTGTGTGATTTGTATGTTATAATAAATACAAGTTTTAAGGGGATTTTCCATGGGGAGGATGTATGGAAGATAAAATGAATAATAGTGTTGGCTCTGAGAGAAATACTCGCAGAGAACTTAGAAGACAGCGCAGGATTAAGGCACAGATTACCGCTTATGCCATAACAGGTGTTTTAGGAATATCAGTTGTATCCGGCGCATTTTTTACGGTTTCTAAGATCGTTCATGCCGTAAAAGCATATAATGCGCAGGTAGAGGAGACAGTGGCTGAAGCCAGAGAGGTGGATGTCGAGCCCGCAGCAGTGGCTTCTCCTGATGAGAATATAACTGATTCTGAGGTTATGAGTAATGACAGCATGCTGGATCACATCGTTGATACCTGCATATCAGAGATGCCTTTGGAGGATAAGGTTGCCGGACTTTTCATGATCACTCCGGAACAGCTTACCGGCTCTGATGCTGTTATTAAGGCGGGTAATACTACTCAGGACGCACTTTCCACATACGCTGTAGGCGGTCTGTTCTATGTATCCAAGAACATCAAGGATGAAGCTCAGATCAAGGATATGCTCAGTTCTACAGCATCTATGAGTAAGTATCCGTTATTTATTTCAACAGTAGAGGTTGGAGGAGAGAAGAGTATCGTAGCTAATGCTCTTTCACTTGGTGCAGTAGCATCACCTTCAGAGCTTGGCGCATCAGGTAATCCCGATGAAGCATACAATACAGCTTCTAAGGTGGCTGATTATCTTGAGGGCTACGGCTTCAATATGAACCTCGGTGTTAATGCGAATCTTGCAGATGGGGGCAACTCCTTCGGAACAGATTCTCAGGTGGTTTCATCAATGGTTGCCAAGACCGTTGAGGGCTTACAGACATTCGGAGTTTCCGCTTGCCTTCAGTATTTCCCGGAGACCATTAACAGTGGTAATGATGCAGAAGGCCTTGCTGATGTACTTGCACCCTTTAAGGCAGGTATCGATGCAGGAGCAAGCATGATAATGGTATGTACAGCACCTTCTATGGGACTTACAGGAGATGATACACCTTCATGCCTCAGTCCTACAGTTATTCAGGATGTACTTCGTGGACAGCTCGGATACGACGGAATCATTATCACCGATTCTCTTTCAGATCTGGCTGACAGATATTCATCCGCTGACGCAGCAGTAGCAGCAATCCAGGCAGGTGCAGACATGATCTTCATTCCTTCCGACTTCGTAGAGAGCTATCAGGGTGTTCTTGCAGCAGTACAGAACGGAACCATTTCAGAGGACAGAATTAACGAATCTTTAAAGCGTATTTATAGAGTAAAATATGCCGGAAGAGTTGATGAGATAACAAATGAATAAATATAGGAAAGCTCCTTCCTATACATAAAAGTGCCGCCGCATCAGTAAAGTACTGATTGCGGCGGCTATTCTTAAGTACGCCTTTCGGCGGACGTTCACTCTTCATCAAATAAAGGAATCCATTATTGATGAAAAGTCTGTGTTTGTAAATCCTGTCTTAGAGTAGGTGGATGAGGAGGAAGCTGCTCTTGAAGCAGAGGTTTCAAGGCTGGTTGCTGCCTGAGATACCTTGTAGCCAAAGCCTGCTTTCTGAGTAAATACATTCTGTATTGCTTCCGCACCTGCTGCCTGGAGCTTGTCCTTATCAAGGGAAAGCTTGCCGTTGTCCTTTACAGTAATTCCAATGGATGAAAGCTCGCTCTTATAGGAGCTTGTTACCTTGCCAAGATAGTCGGCTCTTGTACTGGTAGTCACATCCGATACACCTGAGGATGAATCCAGAAGACTGTTGTAGTCCTTTATAAAACTGGAAACAGCACTGGCAATCTTGGAAGTATTGTAATCGTAAACCTTTGATTCATTTCCGCCCTCGTCCTTAACTGTCTGCCAGGATTTGGAATAAACGGAATCATCACCGGTCTTGGTCAGCTTGTCTATGTCAGAGGTAACTGTCTTGGCACCTGAAGAAATAGCGGAGTACTGCTTTTTCTCAGCTGCTTTTGACTTCTCTGTTGTGGTCTCTGTATTTGTTCTTGAACTCTTATCCGTCTTTTCGGAGGAATCAGAGTTTTCATTTCCTATTTTTTTATAATATGCTGATACAAGCTTGCCATAGCTTCCGTTTCTAATGGAAGAATAATCGGATAGCATACTGGATAAGCCTGACATGATGTTGTTTGAAGAGCTTGCTCCCGGCAGACTGCTGAACAAGCTGGAATAGTCCATATTTACATTTATTCCCATACAAATCACTCCTTTGATCTTCGGGAATGTATTCCCTGGAAAACAGCATCCGTGCTGTATGTATAATATCTCTAATTAATTATTACCTCTAAAAGTGCAAATGTTCAAATGAAAAGACCATTAACAGTATTAAGAATGTGTAAAAATGTGCGCTTTTGCGACTTTCGTAGTCTATATAAACAGTTTACAAATATCATCTTGCTAGTGTAAAATGAAGTGAATATCTAATATAGAAAGAGGCTATGAAGGTTTTATGTCATCAATAATTCAAAGTGATCAGGTTTTTAATAACGAAGTTTCCTTTTGCAAGGTTTATAGCAAGGAAAGTAAGAAAATATTAGAAGAGCGTTTCCTGGCGAATCGTATCTCTTATTATATTGACTGGCATGATAAGAGCTTTTTTCAGCGTATTTTCGGCGGCGACAAGGATAAAATCTTATGTACTGTCCGCATAAACAGAGCTGATGTTGATCGTGCGAGAGATCTTGTTCAGGGTCTTGAGGATGTGAAAATAAGAGATTTTAGCGGGAAGGCTAAAAGCAGCAAAAACAGTAAGAACAGTAAGAACGGCAAGAATAAACCCAAGAAATAATAATGACCTCCGGCTTTGACCGGAGGTTTTTGAGACTAAAGGAAATGTGATATATGAGAAAAGAAGGTTCATCACCAAAGAAAGAAACAACAAGAGCACCCAGAGCTACAGGAGCTAAGAAGTCTGGAATGACAGGAAAAGCAGGAGCTAAGAAAACTGCTGATGCTAAAAAGGTACCTAATGCCAGAGGTGTCGGAGCCAGAAAAAATGTGAAGAAGGCTGATGATAAGAAGGCCGGAATCTGTCCTGTATCCAAGAAGTGCGGCGGCTGCCAGATGATCGACGTTCCCTACAAGGAGCAGATAAAGCGCAAGCACAAGAGAGTGGAGGAGCTTGTGGGCAAATTTGGCAAGGTCGAGCCCTTCATTGAGATGGATAAGCCTGAGCACTACAGATGCAAGGTGCATGCGGTGTTTACCCATGACAGAAAGGGCAACCCCATATCAGGCATATATAAAGAAGGAACCCATGACGTTGTTCCGGTTAATGAATGTTATCTTGAGAATGAAAAGGCAGATGCGATCATCGCAACTATCCGTGGAATGCTTAAGTCCTTTAAGATAAAGACCTTTGATGAGGACAATGGCTATGGTCTTTTCCGTCATGTCCTCATAAGAGTTGGACACAACACAGGTGAGATCATGGTTGTGCTTGTCCTTACTTCACCGATTCTTCCTTCCAAGAATAACTTTGTTAAGGCGCTTCTAGGGGAGCACCCTGAGATAACAACAATCGTTATAAACGTCAATGATAAGCGCACCAGTATGATCCTTGGCGACAAGGAGAAGGCTATCTACGGTCCCGGATTTATATATGATACTGTCTGCGGAATGAAGTTTAAGATATCTCCCAAGTCCTTCTATCAGGTAAACCCTGTTCAGACCGAGAAGCTTTATTCCAAGGCTGTTGAGCTGGCAGGACTTACAGGAAAAGAGACAGTCCTCGACTGCTACTGTGGTGTTGGAACAATCGGTATCATCGCAAGTCCTCACGCAGGCGAAGTTATCGGAGTTGAGCTTAATAAGGATGCCGTTCGTGATGCGAGAATCAATGCAAAAATGAACGAAATTAAGAATATAACCATCTATGAAAATGACGCCAGCCGCTTTATGGTCCAGATGGCAGAAGCCGGAGACCACGCCGATGTTGTCTTCATGGACCCGCCTCGTGCAGGCTCTACTGAGATTTTCATGGACTCAATGTTCAAGCTGAATCCTGACCGCGTGGTATATATTTCCTGCAGTCCCGACTCGCTTGCAAGAGATCTCGAGTACTTAACAAAGAACGGATATAAGGCAGACAGAATTATTCCTGTTGATATGTTTCCTTTTACAAGGTCATGTGAAACAGTCGTTCTTTTAACGAGAACGACCGGTAGGAAATTTCGAGTTTAGAGAAGAACGAGCACTGCTGTTTGCACATAAATTGTAGACAAATGGGAGAAAGCATAAACATGATATTTTAACTAAGGTAGGAGGTTACAAATGGAGAATTCTAAGGTTTATTTTACTGATTTCAGAACGGTTCTGGAGCAGAGTCAGGGAGTCAAGCTGCAGAAGTTATGCAGAAAAGCTGGAATAGGAGATATTGATTTTGAAGGAAAGTTTGTAGCCATCAAGATGCACTTTGGTGAGCTTGGAAACTTTTCATACATAAGACCAAACTATGTAAAGGCAGTGGCAGACCTTATTAAGGAGCTGGGCGGCAAACCGTTCCTTACAGACTGCAACACCTTATATCCCGGAAGCCGCAAGAACGCTGTTGATCACCTCTACAACGCAGAGGTAAATGGCTTTAACAGTGTGACAACAGGCTGCTACGTAATCATAGCAGACGGACTTAAGGGCACGGATGAAGCAACGGTAGAGGTACCAAACGGCGAGTACTGCAAGGAGGCTTACATCGGAAGAGCTCTGTATGATGCTGATGTAATCATTTCCCTTTCGCACTTTAAGGGACATGAGATGACAGGCTTTGGCGGTGCTATCAAGAACATCGGAATGGGCGGCGGAAGCCGTGCAGGAAAAATGATCCAGCACAATGATGGCAAGCCTATAGTTAATCCCGACCTTTGCAGAAGCTGTAAGCTGTGCGCAAGAGAATGCGGCTCTGATGCCATTTCTTACGAGACAGGTAAGGCAGTGATAAATCAGGATCTTTGTAAGGGCTGTGGCCGTTGTATCGGCGCCTGCGCTTTTGATGCTATCAGCAATCAGAGCGGAACTGCTCTTGAGTCACTTTGCTGCAAGATGGCTGAATACACAGCAGCTATCTGCAATGGAAAGCCCTGCTTCCATATAACACTTATCATGGATGTGTCACCTAACTGTGACTGCCACGGAGAGAATGATGCACCTATTCTTCCTAATATAGGAATGCTCGCTTCCTTCGATCCGGTTGCTCTCGACCAGGCATGCGCTGATCTTTGCCAGAAGGCTGAGCCTATTCGTAATAGCCAGCTGGGAGATAACCTTGCTAAGGAGGGCTGGCATCATCACCACGATCATTTCCTTGATTCCAACCCCAACATCAAGTGGAAGGAAACTCTTGAGCATGGCGAGAAGATCGGACTTGGAACAAGGGAGTATGAGCTTATAAAGCTTTGATCCACGGGGGAGGATTAGGATTATGGCTGATATCGTAGAAGAGATAAGGGAGGAGCTTTTTAAGCTTCAGGATGAAAAATATCGCGATTTTCAGGTAAAGCTGATTCCCGGGAAGGACACCGATACAATGATCGGTGTCCGGACTCCGGATTTAAGAAAATACGCAAAGACTCTTGGAAAGAACGACAAAATTGAAGATTTTTTAAATAACCTTCCTCATAAATATTTTGATGAGGATCAGCTTCATGCCTTCATAATTTCTGAAATGAAGGACTACGGAAAATGCATGGAGGAAACAGAGAAGTTCCTTCCTTACGTAGATAACTGGGCAACCTGCGATCAGATGTCGCCCAAAATTTTCAAAAAACATAAAACAGAATTACTTGAAGCAATAACGGAATGGATAAAGTCGGATAAGACCTATACAATAAGGTTCTCAATCGGAATGCTCATGCAGCATTTTATGGATGAGGACTTTGACGTAGCCTATCCCGAGATGGTAGCTAGTGTAAGGAGCGAGGAATACTATGTGAACATGATGATCGCATGGTATTTTGCGACGGCTCTTGCTAAGCAGTACGAGACCATACTTCCGTTTATTGAGGGAAAGAAGCTTGATACCTGGACTCACAATAAGGCGATCCAGAAATCTGTTGAAAGCTACAGGATTACTCCGGAGCAGAAGGACTATCTTAGAAGCCTTAAAATCAGGTAAAAAGCAGTTTCAGATATATTTTTAAAATAATATCTTGACATATTGCATTGTACGCAATATAATCAAGATAAATCAATTGCCTATGACACGTAAACAAAATCATTTTTATAAAATATATTTGGAGGTCTACAATGGGATTTTATGATTATTCTGTAACTACTGCCAATGGCGAAGAGTTCTCAATGGAGAATTACAAGGGCAAGGTTGTACTCGTGGTCAACACAGCAACAGGCTGCGGTTTTACACCTCACTACAAGGATATCGAGGCTATGTATGAGAAGTTCCACGATCAGGGCTTTGAGGTTCTTGATATTCCTTGCAACCAGTTCGCAGGCCAGACACCCGGAACTGACGATGAGATCCACGAGTTTTGCCAGCTTCATTACAATACAAAGTTTCCCCAGATGAAGAAGTCTGATGTCAACGGCGAAGATCAGCTTCCGCTCTTTAAATATTTAAAGGAGCAGAAAGGCTTCGAGGGCTTTGGTAAAGGACCTTCAGCCCTTGCAATGGGAGTTATGCTTAAGAAAATTGACAAGGATTACAAGAACAATCCTGATATCAAGTGGAATTTCACCAAGTTTGTCGTAGACAGAAACGGTGAAGTAGTAGCAAGATTCGAGCCCACCGAGAAGATGGAGAATGTTGCTGCGTGTGTTGAAAAGCTTATGTAAATTTTTTAGTTTCATATTCCCTCTTTTTAGAGAAACAGTAGCATTATGCCGCTGTTTCTCTTTAGTGGTTTATGGAAGATGAAAAGTTTTAGGGAGATATCTTATGAAGTACAGGAAAAACAGGCAGGGCGGTGACATATCAATTCTGGGCTACGGATGTATGCGCTTTACAAAGACAGCTACCGGCGCAGTAGATATTGCCAAAGCCGAGAAGGAAATGATGAAGGCTTATGAGCTGGGAGTAAATTACTACGATACGGCCTACATCTATCCCGGAAGTGAAGCAGCAGTCGGAGAAATCCTTGAGAAAAATAATATCCGTGACAAAATCCAGATTGCCACAAAGCTTCCCCAATATCTCATTGCAAGCAGAGCTGCCATAGATAAATATTTTGCTGAGCAGCTATCAAGGCTCCGCACCAATTATATCGACTATTATCTGATGCACATGCTTACAGATATAGAGGCCTGGAACAAGCTTAAGAAGCTGGGAATCGAGGAATGGATAAAGGAAAAGAAGGCATCCGGTGAGATAAAGCATATCGGTTTCTCTTTTCATGGAAATACCGAGATTTTCATTGAGATACTAAATGCCTACGACTGGGATTTCTGTCAGATACAGTACAACTATCTCGACGAGGTGTCACAGGCTGGAAGGAAAGGCCTTGAGGCAGCAGGAGAAAAGGGTATTCCCGTAATCATCATGGAGCCTCTTAGAGGTGGAAAGCTGGTGGATCAGCTCCCTGAAAAAGCAAAGAAGCTTATCGCAGAGGATGAAAAGAAAAGAACAGCTCCTGAACTTGCTTTCAGGTGGCTGTGGGATCAGCCCCAGGTAACCTGCGTCCTTTCCGGAATGAATTCAGTAGAGATGGTGGAGGAAAACTGCCGAGTTGCATCAGAGGCAGAGGTAGGAGAGTTCACAGAAAAGGACTTTCAGCTTATAGAAGGCATAAAAAACAGCATAAATGAGTATTTGAAGGTGGGCTGCACCGGCTGTGGATACTGCATGCCCTGCCCGAGAGGTGTTGATATTCCAAGTATCTTCAGGTGCTACAATGCAATGTACATGGATGATAAGAAATCAGGTAGAGAAGAGTACCTTAGAGTTGTTGGCCTGAGGAAGGACACAGGACTTCCATCCCAGTGCGTAGCCTGCGGAAAATGCGAGAGCCATTGCCCTCAGCACATTCATATCATAGAGGAGCTGAAAAAGGCTGACAGGGAACTGCGACCTCTTCCATTTAAGATAATTATTGCATTTGCCAGAAAATTTCTCTACAGAAAATGATTATTGATTTTTTATTACAAGTTAATATTTTTATATAACGACATGGGATAGAATTAAGGCATAGTGGAAAAGTATACTATGCCTTATTTTTATGCAAAAATTCAGAGAATGCGCGAGGGGAACCTATGCCAAACCAAGTGAAGAAAACTGGCCCCAAAAAAGCAAAGTATGAAATTGGAAGTATTCCAAAGGGTATTCCCGGTGGATTTTTTATATATTGTGCAGACGGCGATGGTGAGATAGTTTTTGCTGATGAAAACATTGTTAAATTGTACGAATGTGACTCCTTTGAGGACTTCAGAAAGTTTACAGGCAATTCCTTTAAGGGAATGGTCTATCCTGAGGACTACAGTGCAATAGATGGCGAGATCAGCAAACAGACAGTATTTGGTGCCATGCGCCACGATTATGTGCGCTATCGTATAAAAACAAAGAAGGATAATATCAGATATGTGGAGGACTTCGGACACCTTGTTCACGGTGAGAACGGGGTCAGCTATTACTATGTCTATATAGTGGATATAGATCAGAATGAATTCTACAATCAGAATAAGAACAGCTATGCCGAGTCTCAGATCCTTGAGATGAACCAGGAGACCGATACTCTTACGGGGATGTGGAATCAGGCGCATTTTTACAGGGTTGTTCAGGAAAAAATGGCGGATCCTGACATAAGAGCCCAGGGAATAACTGTCATTTATTTTGATCTTAATCATTTCAAGCTTTTTAATGAAAAATATGGTTTCCAGAAGGGTGACGAGCTTTTGTATGAAATTGCAAGGAGGCTCTGGCATTCCTTCTTAGAGCGCATGGTTGCAAGATTTTCAGAGGATCATTTTGTAGTATGCACTCTCACTAGGGATGTGGAGCCGATAGTCCTTAAGATCCACGAGGACATCGCAAAGCTTGTACCCGGTGCAAAGCTTGAGATAAAGGCCGGAATCTACAGAGTGGAAGAGGACTGCAACGATATAGGGCTTGCCTGCGACCACGCAAGACTTGCCTGCAAGAGCATTAAGACCAGATATGATACGCCTTACATTTTCTATAATGAGGCCATTCATTCAAAGCTCCAGATGCAGCAGTTCGTTCTTGATAATATAGATGACGCGGTCGAGCATGAAAATATCAAGGTTTTCTACCAGCCGGTAGTTCGCACAAGAACCGGTGAAATATGCGGCTATGAGGCCCTTGCAAGATGGAAGGACCCTGAAAAGGGGCTTATTTCTCCTGCAAGCTTTATTGATATCCTGGAGGAGCACAGACAGATTCACAAGCTTGATCTTTTTGTGCTGAAGAAGGTGTGCGAGGACTATGCAATGCTCCGTGACAGGGGAGAGATGCTGGTTCCCGTTTCAATCAACCTTTCCAGACTTGATTTTAACCTGTGCAATGTAATTGATGAGGTTGAAAAATGCAGGAAAGCCGTCGACATGCCTGTAAACATGATAGACATCGAGATTACAGAGAGTGCGCTGACAGATGATGATGCCCTTATAAAAAGGGAGATAGATCAGTTCAGAGAGCTTGGCTATCAGGTATGGATCGATGATTTCGGAACAGGATATTCTTCTCTTACAAATATACTTAATTATAAATTCGATACATTAAAGATCGATCTGGCCTTCCTTCGTCAGTACGACAAGAATCCCAGATCAGGAGCTGTGCTTGGATTTATCGTTCAGGCTGCCCATACTATGGGCCATGTGACGCTGACAGAGGGCGTTGAGACCGAGGAGCACTTCGAATTTTTAAAGACCATCGGCTGTGATAAGGCACAGGGATATCACTTCGGAAAACCGCAGCCCATGGAGGAGAGCCGAAAGTTTACGTCCTTTAGCGGAATGACCTGGGAAAAATATCAGCCTGAATAATTACTTTATTTTTATTCAAAATATGGTAAACTACTAACAATTGTGTTAAACGGAATATTGCTGTAAGAGGAGGATGAAAAAATGTACGTTACATGTTTGGACCTGGAAGGTGTGCTTGTTCCCGAGATCTGGATCGCTTTTGCTGAGGCAACAGGAATCCCGGAGCTTAAGAGAACAACAAGAGATGAGCCTGATTATGACAAGCTCATGAGGTTCAGAATTGATATCCTTAAGGAGCACGGCCTTGGTCTTAAGGAGATTCAGGACACTATTGCTACTATCGATCCCCTGCCGGGCGCTAAGGAGTTCCTTGATGAGCTTCGTTCTATCACACAGGTTCTCATTCTGAGTGATACATTTACCCAGTTTGCTACACCTCTTATGAAGAAGCTTGGCTGGCCTACAATTTTCTGTAACAGCCTTGAGGTTGCAGATAATGGCGAGATCACAGGCTTTAAGATGCGCTGTGACAAGGGTAAGCTCACAACAGTAAAGGCTCTTCAGAGCATTGGCTTTGATACCATCGCCAGCGGCGACAGCTTTAACGACCTTGGTATGATCGAGGCAAGTAAGGCAGGCTTCCTGTTCAGAACAACTGATCAGATAAAGAAGGATTATCCTCAGTTCCCTGCATTTGAGAGCTATGATGAGCTTCTTGGTGCTATTAAGGAGCAGCTTAAAAAGTAATAAAAATCTTTCAGGAGATTATTGATGAAACGGAATTACAAATTTACTCTCAGTTATGACGGAACCAGATTCTATGGATGGGAGAGACAGCCAAATAAGGATATGACCATTCAGGGTAAGCTGGAGTCGGTTCTCACAAGAATGGTGGGACTCCCTGAGGGCGAATCCGTACAGGTCATAGGTGCCGGCAGAACTGATGCCGGAGTTCATGCAAGAGCAATGACTGCCAACGCCATGCTGAATACAGACATGACTGAGGAGGAGATTCAGACCTACATGAACACCTATCTTCCCGAGGACATAAGTATAAATGATGTGAGAGCCTGCTCAGACAGATTCCACAGCAGATACAACGCCCTTGGCAAGACCTACAGATATACCTGCTATTATGGCAATACAAAGCCTGTTTTCGACAGGAAATATGTTACGGTTCTGGATCAGAAGCCTGATGCGGAGCTTATGAGAAAGGGTGCCGAGTATATAATCGGAACCCACGATTTTAAGAGCTTTTGCGGAAATACCAGGATGAAAAAGTCCACCGTTCGCTGTGTGGACAACATCAAAATAGAGGAGAGCGGCCCCCAGATTAGGCTGTATTTCCACGGAAACGGCTTTTTGCAGAACATGGTAAGGATAATGACCGGAACTCTTCTTGAGGTTGGCTATGGCAACATAAAACCGGAGGAGATCGGAACCATAATAGAAGCCTGTGACAGACAAAAAGCAGGCCCCACGGCACCGCCGCAAGGCCTTTGTCTCATGAAGGTTGATTACTAAAATACAGTCTGAACAGAGCAGCTCGTCGCTGCTCTGTTTTTCTATGTCGGTTATTATAAATCATCTGCTACTGAGTAAGTAACGAGGTAGTCATCATATTCAGGAAGGAGCATACCGATTTCCTGAGTGTTTGAGCTGCCGCTTCTTAAGGAGTAGCCATAATCTCCGATATTTACTGTATCAAAAGCAACTGCTTCGCCGTTCTTAAAGAAGATGCTTCTTACGTTGATGCAGCCAACATCCTCAGAGGAATAGTTCGTTCCTGTTACTGCGAGGGCGCTGTCTATGCCTGCTTCAACATCAAAGCCTACTGCATCATATCTGCAGTTATCTGTTTCTTCCACGGTTATCTCGTAGGAGAATTTTGTTGCTTCTTCGATATCACTGTTTTTAAACTGGCCGTAAAGCATGAAGGACTGACCCTTTTTAACGGCAGAAGCACCGTCAGTTACGGATTTTACGGGATTACCGTTTGCCTTAAGGGCGTAAAACTTCGCAATTACAGACAGATCCTTGCCTGAAACGTTCTTAGCTACAACTACATATCTGGTATGAATCCCGTCGATATCGGAAATGAGGTATTCACCCTCGATCTTAATACCATCTGCAGTTTGATTTGCGGCGTATGAAATTATTGCTGAACTTGTGAACATGCTGATAATAACAGCGATTGCAATGATTAGACTGTAGATTCTCCTCATACCGGACACCTCCTGTTGCTTTGGTGTATTTAGAATATCAGACGACAATAAATATATCGTAAAGCAAATCTAAAAAATCTATATACTGGAGGGTTTTTGGCCTCCAAAATTTTTTGGAATATTTTGGTACATTTTAAGTATTGACAGTACGAAACTATTTTTTTGCTTTTTGTAGTTCTTAATATATGCTATAATCTAGTTTGGCTATGTGGATAGCCAGGTGTCTTTTTAGACATAACAGCAAGTTGGAAATGTGGTAATTTATATGGCAACGAACACGGAGGGTCAGGGATCAGGCGTGGATCGTTCCAGGCGAATCCGCTTTTTGAGGAGGTTGATCCTCGTATCTATTGCAGTTTCGTGCCTTATTCCTACGTGCATCTGTATTTTCCTTGTCATTCGAAACGGACATACCAGTAGAATGCTTAATAAAGCAAAGGAGGAGTTGTCCTGGTACGAAGATCATTATGGGGAGGAGCTTTTAGCAGGCGGTGAGATCGATGATCCGATAAAGCCCAAAGAGAACGGCTCTGAAGCTACAAAAGGAAATGACCAGGTGGAGGCTCCGGATACAGAAGACGGAGAGCCAATGGCAGAAGCAGAGGTCACAGGTGGCGCGGGGCAGGTTACGGCCGGAGATACAGCCATCGCAGAAGGACCGGATGAATGGGACGGAACAAGAAGAGTATACATAACCTTTGATGACGGGCCCAGCACATCAACAAATACAATACTAGATATACTCGACCAGTACGGTGTGAAGGCAACATTCTTTGTGACAGGTAAGGAAGGCAGCGAATACGCTGAGGTGTACAAGCGTATTGCCAACAGCGGACATACGATAGGAATGCACTCCTACAGTCACAAGTACAGCGAGCTTTATGAATCGCTGGAAAGTTTTTCTGCTGATCTTCATAAATTACAGACATTTTTGTATGAGACGACAGGAGTCTGGTCGAAGTATTACAGATTTCCGGGCGGAAGCTCCAACACAGTCAGCAATGTTCCGATGGATGAGCTGATAAAATATCTGGAGCTTGAGAATATTTCGTACTTTGACTGGAATGTAGCCAGCAGTGATGACAGAGCCGGAATCAATAAGGACATAATAGTGGCCAATGTCATGACGGGAGTGCCCAAGTTCCATGAGGCGATAATACTTCTGCATGATGCGCAGGATAAACAGGCCACGGTAGAAGCCTTGCCTGAGATTATCGAACAGATACAGGCGATGGATAACACAGTGATAGTTCCGATAACGGAGGATACGTTACCGGTTCAACATATCAGCAATTCTCAGTAAATATATAAACGGGAGGAAGAGAAAATGGGATTTTTTTCAGAGCTGAAAAGTGATCTCTCTCAGGCTGCAAAGACAATTTTGCCTGAGGAAGGTGATGATGCTAAGATCCTTGGGGAAGCTGCCGTAAAAGAAGCAGTTGTTAAGCCGAAGACAGAGGCTGAGGTAAAGAAGGACCTTAATGAGATGCTTGATCACCTTGATGAAATCAAGCTCGACGAAGGTGGGGCAGAAGAAGCGGCTAAGGAGCCGGAAGTAGTTGAAGAGGAAGTTAAGGAAGAGAAGGTTGAGGAAGTGGCAGTTGAACAGCCTGCTAAGCCTGTAATTCCTGAGACTCCCGTAGTTAAGGAGGAGGCTCCTGTAGTAATTCCTGAACCTGAAGAGGATGTGGAAGAGGAAGCCAGCTTCGAGGAGGAAGATACAGAGGATACAGTAGCTGACCTTGCAGCTTCTCTTAGCGCAATTGAGTCAATCGCTAAGGTAAAGGCTGAGGAGGCTCCTGTGTATGAAGAAAGACATACTACAAATTATAATAACAATGGGGGATTTGATACAATGGATATTCAGCAGCAGACACCTACAGATGAGACAGCCAGCATAACAGAGGGTATGAGGATTGTTGGTAATCTTGAGACAACAGGATCACTTGATCTTATTGGTAAGATTACAGGTAACGTTACATGCCTCGGTAAGCTCAATGTAACAGGCGAGATCGAGGGTGATTCAAAGGCAGCAGAGATTTACGCTGAGGCAGCAAGAATCACAGGTGAAGTCAGAAGTAACGGAAGTGTTAAGATTGGTCAGAGTACAGTAGTTATCGGTAACATCTTTGCTACAAGCGCTGTTATCGCAGGCGCTGTAAAGGGTGACATCGATGTTCCCGGCCCTGTAGTTCTTGATACAACTGCTATCGTTATGGGTAACATCAAATCACAGTCAGTACAGATTAACAATGGTGCCGTTATCGAAGGTAATTGCTCACAGTCTTACGCTGAGGTTAATCCTTCTGCATTCTTTGACGGACTTAAAGGACAGAGATAATGAGAATACTTTTAAAATTAAGTGGCGAAGCACTTGCAGGCCCGAACAAAACCGGTTTTCACGAGGATACAGTTCGAGGCGTGGCTTTGCAGGTAAAGAAGCTTGTTGACGACGGAACACAGGTGGGTATCGTTATTGGTGGCGGTAACTTCTGGAGAGGACGTACAAGCGAGAATATCGACAGAGTTAAGGCAGACCAGATCGGTATGCTTGCAACTATTATGAACTGCATCTACGTTTCAGAGATTTTCAGAAGCGTAGGAATGATGACCAACATACTTACACCCTTTGAGTGTGGCTCTTTCACCAAGCTGTTTTCCAAGGACAGAGCCAACAAGTATTTTGAAAAGGGCATGGTAGTGTTCTTTGCAGGTGGTACAGGACATCCTTATTTCTCAACAGATACAGGTGCTACACTTCGTGCTATTGAGATCGAGGCAGATACAATCCTTCTTGCTAAGGCAGTAGACGGAGTATACGACAGCGATCCTGCTACCAATCCTAATGCAAAGAGATATGACACCATCAGCATTGATGAGGTTGTAGCTCAGAACCTTCAGGTTGTCGACATGACAGCTTCAATAATGGTAAAAGAGAACCATATTCCGATGAGGGTATTCGCACTTCAGGAAGAAAATAGTATAATAAAGGCAGCGAGTGGTGACTTCAACGGAACCACTGTTACAGCTTAAACTATAATCCGGAGGATGAGTGTATGAATGAAAAAGTAAAGCCTTATGAAGAAAAAATGACCAAAGCTTTTGACTTTCTTGCCAGCGAGCTTGCATCAATACGTGCAGGACGTGCTAATCCGCATGTTCTTGATAAGCTCAAGGTTGATTATTACGGAACACCCACACCTCTTCAGCAGGTTGGTAATGTTTCAATACCTGAAGCTCGTATGATCCAGATAGCACCTTGGGATAAGAGCCTTATAAAGGACATCGAGAAAGCTATCCTTGCTTCAGACATCGGTATCACACCCAGCAACGACGGTAGTGTTATCAGACTTATTTTCCCTGAGCTTACTGAGGAGCGCAGAAAGCAGCTCGCTAAGGATATCAAGAAAAAGGGCGAGGACGCTAAGGTTGCTGTAAGAAATATCCGCAGAGACGGTAATGATTCCTTTAAGAAGCTTAAGGGAACTGACGTGTCAGAGGATGAGATTGCTGAGCTTGAGGAAGATCTTCAGAAGATGACAGATAAGTTCGTTAAGAAGATTGACGAAGCAGTAGAAGAAAAGAGCAAAGAGATCATGACTGTATAAAGTAATCACCTGGCGAGGGCATAGCCCGAGAGCAGAACTACCTTGTGAAAATGTCAAAAATTAAGAGCCTGTGGGTCATAGCACAGGCTCTAATTATACTACCGAACGAAATTGATTTACTGAATTATTCCCAATAGTGTACTGGAATTTCGTTCGCTAGTCGGGTGTATTGACACCTGAAATTATTAACAAGTATGCATTAGAGAAAAGCACTTAGGAGGTGCAATTTGGAAGAGAATAAAAAAATACCACAGCATGTAGCTATTATTCTTGACGGTAACGGAAGATGGGCAAAAGCCAAGGGACTTCCCAGAAACTACGGCCACAAGCAGGGCGCTAAGGCTGTAGAGGACATCCTTGTAGTAGCAAGAGACATGGGAATAAAGTACCTTACTGTTTACGCGTTCTCCACAGAGAACTGGAACAGACCCGAGACTGAAGTTTCAGCTCTTATGATGATCCTTCGAACATATCTTAAGAGCAGTATCAAGAAGTCCATGAAGAACAATGTGCGCTGCCAGGTTATCGGAGAGAGAAGCAGACTTTCCGATGATATCAATGCGGCAATTGATGAGCTTGAGACAGCTACAGCAGGTAATACAGGACTTACCTTTACAATTGCGATCAATTACGGAAGCCGTGATGAGATAGTTCGCGCCGTAAGAAAGGTTGCAGATAAATGTAAAGCAGGCGAGATAAGCGCTGAAGAGATAACTGAGGATCTGATCAATCAGAATCTTGATACAGCTAATCTTCCTGATCCTGATCTTCTTATTCGCACCTGTGGTGAGCAGCGCCTCAGTAATTTCCTTCTGTGGCAGTGTGCTTATACTGAGTTTTACTATACAGATGTTGCATGGCCTGATTTTGATGAGGCGCAGCTTCAGATGGCGGTTGATGCTTATGGCAATCGTAACCGTAAATATGGCGGTCTTAATGACGCTGAATAAAAACTAATTCCTTATATGAGAGGATAAAATATGAAGACTAGAGTAATGAGTGGTGCCGTCCTTGTAGTTTTGCTTGTATTGACACTTGTAACCGGCGGTCTGATAACGGGAGGAGTACTCTTTTTAGTATCGATTATAGGATATAGAGAGCTCTCATTTGCCCTGGGGGTCTGCGGCGAGGATAAAAAGACAAATCTTCCTGAGCTGCTGGGGCTCGTGGCAGTCTGTGCTCATTATCTTGTAATGATGACCATCGGCTCTAACATGACCTTTTTTGTAGCTGTGATAATGGGATTATTTGTAGCTGAGGCGGCAGCCTTTGTTTTTAAGTATCCTGAATACAAATCCCATCAGCTGATAGGCTCTGTATTTTCATTTATTTATGCACCCATGATGCTTTCCTTTATCTATCTTCTTAGGATGTTCCCGACAGGAAAGTATCTTGCATGGCTTCCGTTCATAGCATGGATTTGTGACACATTTGCATACTTCACAGGCGTTGCATTCGGAAAGCACAAGCTTTGCCCTATACTTTCTCCCAAGAAGACCATTGAGGGAGCAGTCGGAGGAGTTGTAGGAAGCGTTCTTGCAGGTGTTCTTTTCGGATATGTATATGCAACCTATGCTGATCCGGGAATGGATGTTAAGAAGGCTATTATCAGCTTTGCGGTTATAACTCTTGTGGCTGGCATTATATCCCAGATTGGAGATCTTATCGCTTCCGGTATCAAGAGAGAACATGGCATTAAGGATTATGGTAATCTTATCCCCGGACACGGCGGAATAATGGATAGATTTGACAGTGTAATCTTCATTACACCGGCTATATATTTTTTATCACTACTGTTCTTACAGTAAATATGTGAGGTTTTATTTATGAAAAGAAAAATAATTCTTCTTGGATCAACCGGTTCAATAGGTACTCAGACCCTTGACGTTGCAAGGGCTAACCCTGACGATCTTAAGATTGTTGGTATCGCTGCCAATAAGAGCGTCGATAAGGTGGAGCAGCAGGTAAGGGAATTCAAGCCCAAATATGTTGCCATGTACGACGAGGAGGCAGCAAAGGAGCTTAAGGTAAAGCTTGCAGACCTTCCGGTTAAGATCTTTTCAGGAATGGAGGGACTTGTAGAGATTACACAGGTTCCCGATGCAGATACAGTTCTTACAGCAGTTGTAGGTATGATCGGTATCAGACCTACCATGGCTGCAATTGAGAGCGGTAAGGACATTGCGCTTGCAAACAAGGAGACCCTTGTTACTGCAGGTCATATCATCATGCCCCTTGCTGCTAAGATGAACGTAAGCATTCTTCCTGTAGACAGTGAGCACAGTGCTATTTTCCAGTCACTTAACGGTGAGCCCAGGAACAAGCTTGAGAAGATCCTTCTTACAGCATCAGGTGGCCCTTTCAGAGGTAAAAAACGCGATGAGCTCGCTAATATGACAGTTGATGATGCACTTAAGCACCCCAACTGGGATATGGGACCTAAGGTGACAATAGATTCCGCATCTTTAGTAAATAAGGGACTTGAGGTCATGGAGGCAAGATGGCTCTTTGACGTTTCACTTGATCAGATCCAGGTTGTAATACAGCCCCAGAGTATAATCCATTCAATGGTTCAGTTTGTGGACGGCGCTGTGATGGCTCAGCTTGGCGTGCCGGATATGAAGCTGCCTATTCAGTATGCGCTTTTCTATCCTGACAGAATGCCTATGAGCGAGGAGAGACTTGATTTCTTTGAGCTTTCACAGATCACCTTTGAAAAGCCCGACACAGATACATTTATGGGACTTAAGCTTGCTTATGACGCTGCAAGAGCAGGAGGAAGTATGCCTACAGTTTTCAATGCGGCTAATGAGATGGCAGTTAAGAAATTCATCAACAGAGAGATCAAGTTCCTTGAGATATACGATATGATCTCTGGAGCTATGGCTCATCACACAAGGATTGATAATCCTAATCTTGAAGAGATACTCAGAGCAGAAGCTGAGACCTATGAGTATCTCGGAAATAAATGATAAATCACAAATGTGAGGAACGTAAATGTTAGTAAGCGTTATTTTGTTTTTTATAATTTTCGGGGTACTTGTTACGACCCATGAGCTGGGACACTTCCTTATAGCCAAGGCAAACGGCATAAGAGTCCTTGAGTTCTTTATAGGAATGGGACCCATACTTTTTAAAAAGCAAAAGGGGGAAACTCTTTACAGCATAAGACTCCTGCCCATCGGCGGAGCCTGCAGATTTGAAGGCGAGGATGATATCGACGGAGAGGATCACGGCTATGACGAGAGATCCTTCCCCAATGCCAATGTCTGGGCCAGAATAGCAGTCCTTTTCGGAGGCCCCTTCTTTAATTTCATTACTGCGATGATTCTTGCGATAATCGTAGTTGCCAATGCACCCTGGGATTTCCCGGTGGTTTCTGGACTTACTGAAGAGAATTCCGCTGCAGCTGAGGCAGGACTTCAGGAGGGAGACCTCATCGTCTCTGTGGATGGCGAGAAGATTTATCTTGCTTCCGAGGTTTCTGTGATATCACAGTTCAGCCAGGGCGGAGTCATGAAGATCGACTTTGAGCGTGATGGCGAGCTTATGCACACAGAGCTTACACCTCATTATGATGAGGAGCAGGGCCGCTATTTCATGGGAGTGTACATAGGAAAATACGAGAGAATTACAGGACTTAAGATAATTCCTTATGCTTTCCATGACGTACTTTTCTACTTTAAGAGCACCTACAGAAGCCTTGCACTTCTTATTCAGGGAAGACTCTCAATGAGAGATGTTTCAGGCCCTGTTGGAATGGTGAAAATAGTTGATGATACCTACGAGGCAGTCAGTCCTTATGGTATCTCATCAGTGGTTCTCACCATGCTGGAGCTTATGATCCTTCTGTCTGTGAACCTGGGAGTTATGAACCTTCTTCCCTTCCCGGCACTTGACGGCGGAAGACTGGTATTCCAGTTTATTGAGGTAGTAAGAGGTAAACCGGTTCCCAGAGAAAAGGAAGGAATGGTTCACCTTGTTGGAATGGTAGTACTAATGGCATTTATGCTTGTAGTTGTTATAAGTGATATTTCTAAGTTTATGAATTAAGGAGCGTATTATGGCATATAGGGATAATACTAAGGTTGTTCATATTGGGGATAAGGTCATCGGTGGCGGCAATCCTATCATGATTCAGTCAATGACTAACACACCTACTGAGGATGTGGAGAAAACCGTATCCCAGATTCTTGCACTTGAGGCAGCAGGCTGTGACATCGTCAGATGCACTGTTCCTAACCAGGAAGCTGCTGATGCTATCAAGAGTATAAAGAGCAGAATCCATATTCCGCTTGTTGCGGACATTCATTTTGACTACAAGATGGCTATTGCTGCAATGGAGAACGGTGCTGACAAGATCAGAATCAATCCCGGCAATATCGGATCAAAGGATAGAATCGAGGCAGTTGTTAAGACTGCCAAGGAGAGAAATATTCCTATCAGAGTAGGCGTTAACAGCGGATCTCTTGAGAAGGACCTTCTTGAAAAGTACGGCGGAGTTACAGCCGAGGGTCTTGTTGAGAGCGCTCTTGATAAGGTGCATATCATCGAGGATTTTGGCTATGACAATCTTGTTATCAGTATCAAATCCTCCAACGTTATGCTGTGCGTTGATGCACATAAAAAGCTTGCAGAGAAGACCAACTATCCGCTTCATGTAGGTATTACAGAGGCAGGAACTCTTTATGGTGGTAATATCAAATCCTCAATCGGACTTGGAATTATCTTAAATGAAGGTATAGGTGATACCATTCGTGTATCTCTGTCAGGCGATCCTACAGAGGAGATCAGAACAGCCAAGATGATACTTAAGACCCTTGGTCTTAGAAAGGGCGGAATCGAAGTTGTTTCCTGTCCTACCTGCGGAAGAACCAAGATCAATCTCATCGGCCTTGCCAATGATGTTGAGAAGATGGTTCAGGAATTCCCGCTTGATATCAAGGTTGCAGTTATGGGCTGCGCTGTAAACGGACCCGGTGAAGCAAGAGAAGCAGATATAGGCGTCGCAGGCGGAATCGGAGAAGGACTCCTTATTAAGCACGGCGAAGTTATAAAAAAGGTTCCCGAGGCAGAGCTTATCAATGCCCTCAGGGAAGAATTAGTAAATTGGAAGTAAAATAGCCTCCTCCCTCTGGGGCGCACGATGTCCGGGGGACATCGGTTCTGCGCGGACCGAAGCGGAGCGGAGACAGGTGTCGGCGTAGCCGACGGATGAGGGTTAAAACGGTATGAGAAAACCATTTCTTGAGGTGTTTCAGACATTAAAACTGGACCCACACACAAAAGAAGAACTGTCAGATGTGCAGGTCGAGAAGATATCCACAACGGAGAAAAAGGATCTCGTACGCATATATCTATCCAGTAACCGCCTTATCGATAAGGCAGATGTTGTAAAGGCAGAGAAGGAAATCAAAAACCAGCTCTTTAAGGAGACCAACCTTACGGTTAAGATTTACGAGCGATTTTACCTTTCTGCCCAGTACACTCCACAGAACCTGTTGGATATGTACAAGGACAGTATTCTTCTTGAATTCAAAAACTACGATCCAATAGAATATACGATTTTAAAATCCGCAGACTTCTCATTTCCGGAATCAGACAGAGTTGAACTGGTTCTTGAGGAGTCTGTTATTGCTGAGAAAAAAAGCAGCGACATCCAGCGCATTTTAGAGAAGATTCTAAATGACCGCTGCGGTTTTGCTGTAAAAATGGATGTCTCCTATAAAAAGGCAATGACAAAGAAGAAGGAAGTTGACTATTCCAAGGAAACAACCAAGCTTGCAAGAAAGCTCGAAGCTGCGGAGGAACAGTCAGAGCAGAAGCACAGAGAGAAGGATGCTGCCAAGGCAGCTGAAGCAGGTGCAGCCAAGACAGAGAGTAAGCCCGCAGAGAAGGCTGCTGCAAAGCCCGCAGGCTCAGAGAGTAAGTTTGGAAACAGAGGTAAAGCCGGTGCCGGTGGCGGAAGCAAATTCTTTAAGAAGGGCTCCGCAAGCAGCTTTAAGCGCTCAGACGATCCCAATATCATCTACGGAAGAGATTTCGAGGATGATACCATCAACATCGAAGAAATTATTGGTGAGATGGGTGAAGTTACTGTCAGAGGTCAGGTAATAAGCTACGAACGACGAGACATCAGAAATGAGAAGGCAATCCTTATCTTCTCAATGACTGACTTTACCGATACCATAACCTGTAAGGTATTTGCCAAGCAGGAAAATGTTCCCGAGCTTGAACAGGACATCAAGAAGGGGGCATTTCTTAAGGTGCGCGGAATTGCCATGGTCGATAAGTTTGACCATGAGGTCACAATCCAGAGTGTTGCGGGAATCCGCAAGATACCTGACTTTACCACCAAGCGTGTGGACGAGGCAGAGTTCAAGAGAGTCGAGCTCCACTGCCACACCAAGATGTCCGATATGGACGGTGTATCTGAGGTTAAGGACATTGTTAAGCAGGCATACAAATGGGGAATGCCCGGTGTTGCCATTACAGACCACGGCGTAGTTCAGGCCCTTACTGATGCCAACCACGCCTGGGAGGATCTCTGGAAGGAGGAAAAATCAAGACGCAAGGAGGCCGGTGATAAGAATCCTGACAGGCAGGACTTTTTCAAGGTTATTCAGGGCGTCGAGGGTTATCTTGTCGATGACCTTAAGGAGATAGTAATAAATAACAAGGGGCAGAAGGTCGCAGGCTCTACCTTTGTAGTATTCGATATAGAGACCACTGGCTTTTCTCCAGTTAATAATAAGATCATAGAGATCGGTGCCGTTAAGATGACGGACGGTGTTATCACTGACCGTTTTTCAGAGTTCATCGATCCCAAGGAGCCTATTCCCTTCAGAATCACAAGACTTACAAGCATCACTGATGACATGGTAATGGGATGTCCCACAAGGGATGAGATAATCCCGAGGTTCGTAGAGTTCTGCGGCAATGCTATTTTAGTAGGTCATAACGTAGGCTTCGATATCAGCTTTATAAATGAAAACTGTAAGCAGCTCGGTATAGACGTGGACTACACTACGGTCGATACCATGGGACTTTCCCGTGCATTTTTCCCGAGACAGGCTAAGCACAATCTGGATGCACTGTGTAAGACTCTGGGCGTCGTAAATGAGCACCATCACCGTGCGGTTGATGATGCTGAGTGTACTGCCAAGATTTTCCAGAAATTCATGCCTATGCTGGAGGAGGAAGGCGCAGATGACCTCAACAAGGTGAATGCTCTTGGTGCCTCCAATCCTGAGATTGTTAAGCACTTAAGGACTCACCATATCATTCTTCTTGCGAAGAATACCGTTGGCCGAGTGAATCTGTACACTCTTGTAAGTAAATCCCATGTGGATTACTTCAGCAGATTCCCGAGAATACCTAAGAGTGAGCTTATAAAATACAGAGAGGGCCTTATCATAGGCTCTGCTTGCTGTGCAGGTGAGCTATACGGCGCTGTGGTTGAGGGAAGAGCAGAAGACGAGATAGCAAAAATTGTTGATTTCTACGACTATCTTGAGATTCAGCCTGTTGCAAACAATCACTTCATGGTGGACTCAGAGCGCTATGAGGATATCAATTCCGATGATGATATCAGGGAGATCAATAAGAGGATCGTCAAGCTGGGAGAGCAGTATGGCAAGCCTGTTGTTGCTACCTGCGACGCTCACTTCTTAAATCCTGATGATGAGATATACAGAACCGTTATCATGGCAGGTAAGGGTATGAACGAGGAAGAGCCAGCGCCGCTTTTTGTGCGTACTACTGCGGAAATGCTTGCTGAGTTTGATTACCTTGGCGCTGCCAAGGCCAACGAGGTTGTAATAGAGAACACCAGAGATATCCTCAGAAGGTGCGACAGTATTTCTCCTGTGCGCCCTGATAAATGTCCTCCTGTCATCGAGGACAGTGACGGAATTCTCACAAGAATCTGTTACGACAAGGCTCATGAAATCTACGGTGAGAACCTTCCTGCGATAGTTGAGGAGAGACTTGAGAGAGAGCTTAACTCAATTATTAAAAATGGTTTCGCCGTTATGTATATCATTGCCCAGAAGCTGGTTTGGAAGTCCGTGGAGGACGGGTACCTGGTTGGATCCCGTGGTTCCGTAGGATCTTCCTTCGTTGCCTTCGCTTCAGGTATTACCGAGGTTAATTCACTTTCACCTCACTATGTATGCCCGAAGTGTAAATACAGCGATTTTGATTCCGAGGAGGTTCTGGCATATGGCGGTAATTCAGGCTGCGACATGCCTGATAAGAGATGCCCCAAATGCGGACATATGATGAATAAGGATGGCTTCGACATTCCTTTCGAGACCTTCCTTGGATTTAAGGGTGATAAGGAGCCTGATATCGACCTTAACTTCTCCGGTGAGTACCAGTCAAAGGCTCATAAGTATACGGAGGTTATTTTCGGTTACGGTCAGACCTTCCGTGCGGGAACCATAGCGGGTCTTGCGGATAAGACTGCCTACGGCTTTGTTAAGAAATACTATGACGGTCTCGGCGTTGGAAAAAGAAGATGCGAGATCGATAGAATTACGCAGGGCTGCATCGGTATCAGAAGAGGTACAGGTCAGCACCCCGGTGGTATCATAGTTCTTCCTATGGGTGAGGATATTAACTCCTTTACTCCGGTTCAGCATCCTGCAAACGATATGACTACCGCAACCATAACAACACACTACGATTATCACTCAATCGATCATAACCTGCTAAAGCTTGATATTCTGGGACATGATGATCCTACCATGATCAGATTCCTTCAGGATTGTACCGGACTTGATCCCAAGACGGTGCCTCTTGATGACCATAATGTTATGGAGCTTTTCATGAGTACCAAGTCTCTTAATATCAGTCCTGACCAGATTGGTGGTACGAAGCTTGGCTGTCTTGGACTTCCTGAGTTTGGTACTGATTTCGCTATGCAGATGGTTATCGATGCGCAGCCCACATCGCTGTCGCATCTTATCAGAATTTCAGGTCTGTCCCACGGAACCGACGTGTGGCTGGGTAATGCCCAGACGCTCATCCAGGAGGGCAAGGCTACGATCGATACCTGTATCTGTTGTCGAGATGACATCATGATATATCTTATTCAGAAGGGAATGGATAAATCACTTTCCTTCAAGACCATGGAGTCAGTTCGTAAGGGTAAGGGCTTAAAGCCCGAGATGGAATCAGCCATGATAGAGGTTGGAGTTCCCGACTGGTACATCTGGTCCTGCAAGAAGATCAAGTACATGTTCCCTAAGGCCCATGCTGCCGCTTATGTTATGATGGCGTGGCGTATAGCATATTTCAAGGTTTATGTGCCTCAGGCGTTTTACGCTGCATGGTTCTCAATTAGAGCTAAGGCTCTTAACTATGAGCACATGTTCCAGGGAGAGGGCACCCTTAAGATGTGGATGAACACATACCGCGCCAAGGGAGATGAGATGACCAACGCGGAGCAAAACGAGCTTGCCGCAATGAGACTTGCTGAGGAGATGTATGAGCGTGGCATAGATGTTATGCCTATTGATATCTTCAAGGCTGCATCCAGATCCTTCCAGGTATTTGGAGATAAGATAATGCCCAGCCTTCTTAGCATAGATGGCCTTGGTGAAAAAGCTGCCGACCAGATAGTTGAAGCATGTAAGGATGGCGCCTTTATTTCAAAGGACGACTTTAAACAGAGGACAAAATGCCCTCAGGCTGTTGTTGATAAAATGGCTGATATGGGACTTCTTGGAGATATTCCGGAATCCAACCAGATCAGTATATTTGATTTTATGAAGGGATAAATTGGATTATGCCCTTTTGAAGAATGGGATCAAGCTCTTCTGCACGCACTGGTCTGCTGAAGAGATATCCCTGCATCTTCTTTATTCCCATCTGCCTAAGCAGCTGGTACTGGGCCTCGTTCTCTACACCTACTGCGGCGATGGTTATGCCCATGGCAGATGCGAGACCTGTTATGGACTCTATAAGGATTCTCATGGTCTCATCCGTTTCGGCGGAGGATATGAGATTTCTGGACAGCTTTATGTAGTTGACACCACAGGTCATGACATAGGCCAGATTGATACTGCTGCCTCCAAAATCGTTGAGGCTCAGTTTAAATCCATAGTGATGGAAGGCTTCGAGCGTATCTCTTGAAGAGCTGGAGGATTCCATCATGATATCCGTGGAAATATCCAGGATAATCTTTTTTACATTAAGTTCGAATTCGGCACTAAGGCGCTCTAAGGCCTCAATAAATTCTGCGTCGATCATTTGCTGCGGCGCTAGATTTATTGTAAGAGCGATGTTGGTGCCGTATTTTTTATTCCATTTTGATACGGTTTCAAAGGAATCCCGTACAATCCATATTCCAAGGGCTGATAAAACACCGCATTCCTCTGCCACAGGAATGAGGTCGGCAGGAGATACGTTTTCCATATCACCCTTAAGGTGCGGGAAAACCTCAACTCCTAATATTTCTCCGGAGTCTGCGTCCACCTGAGGCTGATAATGAAGCACATAGTCCTTATCGGGAGCTGCATTCTCCACAGTTTTTCTTATGAGCTGCTTTCTGGATATCTGCTCACTCATTTTTACATCAAAGAATTTGCAGCCATCTTTATTTCCGCTCTTTTTTACCATATACATGGCATTATCGGCGTAATTAAGAAGGAGTCCTAAGGTTGTAGCATCGTCCGGATAAATGGCAACACCAATGCTGGCTGAGAGATTGAAGATATAATTATCAAAAATGATAGGTGTATTAAACAGTTTTCTTATAGAATCGGCAGCATTCTCTGCTTCTGAAATATCACTGATTCCATTTAAAATAATCAGGAATTCATCGCCGCCCATTCGGAATGCTCTGTAATCAGAAGGAAGTCGGCCAAGCCTTTTTCCTATTTCCTTTAACACTTCATCACCCATCTCATGACCATAGGTGTCGTTAACAGGCTTAAAGTGATTAAGATCCGTGCAAAAAACAGCAAATTTCTCATTGGAAGAAGCATTTTCGCCAATCATTTTTTCTATATATTCAGTGGCAGAGCGTCTGTTTAGAAGTCCTGTGAGCGCATCTGTGGAGGATAGAACATGAAGCTGATCATTTGCTGACTTAAGGTCCTGAGTCTTTTCCTTTATACGCTCCTCAAGCTTGGCATTCTGCTCCTTTTGGCTGTTTATAAGCTCTTCGTTCAGGTACTGGGAATGAAGGGCGTAATTGGTTATGAGATATGAGAGCAGCGTGATCAGGATATACATTCCCAAGGACTGGGGCAAAAAGCTTGTTGAGATCATGATAATATCTACAAGTATCATGCACAGGATAAATACAAACCTGCTCCTTGTGGCCTTTTTTGAGAAGTCTCTTTTCCTGAATTCAAAATCGTAGTTCTTGATGATCTGGAAGGTAGTACCTACTCCCATGAAAATTATGAAAACAATATAGAGAAGATTTGTGAAATCACTTTCTGCATCAATGCCCTGCGCCAGAAGGAAGTTATATCTTATATCCAGGGCAGAGTAGCAGAAAACGCCAATATTTGTAATGAATGGACCTTTGAAGATGTTTTTTATACCGATATGGATGGCGAGTTCAAAGCACATCATCATAACGTAAAAGCTCACGAAAAAGAAAATGAGCTGAGTCCAGTGAATGTGATCATGGGTGTCATCCGAAGCATAGAGGTGGAGCCTTAAAATGAGAACAAAAAAAGAAATAGCAAAGCAGAGGGAGTTAGCAAGAAGAAATGCCATCTCTATCCTGGAATTAGAGAGCTTATACAGCATATATATGGTAATACATGCAGCAAGGCATCCGTTAGGCAGCATGTAGATGAATTCTGTGGTAGCTGATAGTAATTCAGAATCCGGAAAAACGAAATCATTTAAAAGAAATAGAATATCTCCGACAAACCATAGGAATATTCCAAGGGCCATAGCAACAGAGGACCACATGAATTGCCCGAGTCTTTTTAACTCGGATATCAGTAATATGAGTACTAAGCCTACAGTAATGGGAGAGAACAGATCTATTAAAAATGCGTTCTTAAGAAGAGTACTGATAAAGTACACTGCGAATGAAAATGCTATTAAGTAGAGTAGAACTTTTTCCCGTTTCTTAAGCATTTTTACAAGCTCCTTATGTCTAAAAAAGCGCTATTTCTGCGTAAAAAACACGGGTTTTAAGCTGCATAGATATTATATCATAAATTTTTTTCAAAAAGTACTTGCATTTATTCTCGACTTGTAATAATATAATCAAGTCGCCAAACGAAAGGCGAAACAAAACACTATATGGCTCGTTGGTCAAGCGGCTAAGACGCTGCCCTCTCACGGCAGAATCAGCGGTTCGATTCCGCTACGAGCTACTGAATCCCAAATCACAATTGTGGTTTGGGATTATCTTTATTTTTAAAAAATTATATATCTTTATTTCTTATATTTTTTCCATGATTTTTTATATAAAGTTAATAGTTTTTTCTCTTAAGCTCTCCTAGTATGAAATAAAGAAAAATCAGAAAAGCAAAAAGAAAATCCATGCAAATGGATACTTCAATGTTTTGCAAAAACGACAGGAACTTGATGGCCATTTGTATTCAGAGCGAGTAGCAAACAGCAATATGTTCGGCACAAGGAACAGTGGGCTGGCTCATAAGAAATGAAATGTAGTTGTTTCCTGTCATAAAAGAAATGTTTTGTACATAGAATTCTATATTTCTTCAAGTAAAGCAAAGGATGTAGAATTTGAATTTTCCATTGAATAACGAAAAGATGGGGGATAACCTCTTCAACATAAAAAGAGAAGTCGTGACTTCTCTTTTCAGACTGTAGACAAAGTGGTTTTGAGAGCTGTACTCTCAAAACCACTTTTCTTTTATGTGGATTATCCTGAAAATTGGGATAGAAATGGCCTCTATTAAGCCATTTCTATCCGCCATTCATGTTTGATTCTTGCAAGTTTTTTCAGATTCATACACGCAAAGGTAAGCGCGACCTTCATTTCCATCCGCGCCTTGCCATACATTTGTGTATATCTGAATCCATGGTTTTCTTTGGCTGTTCCAAAGATTCTCTCTATTGTTTCTTTTCTGTGAGAATAGAGATCCTTCATTCCTTCGGTGTACCTGATATCCTCACATTCTTCCATGTAGTCTTCCCAGATATGACGGGTAACAATCTTTACATGGTTCTTGCTAAGTGTACATTGCTCAAGGTATGGACAGCCTTCACAAACCTTTCCGCAGCTCTTGTATTCCCTGTATCCATCACGGTTTGTTGTTGAGTACTCAAGAACTTGATCGTTAGGGCAAATATAGCAATCATTGTACTCATCGTATGCAAACTCGGATTTCTTAAAAAACCCCTTCTTTGTCATTGGCCTTTTATAGGGAAGAAGCGGCTTGATTCCATCATCTATAAGTAGCTTTGCTATGGCCGGCGTTTTATATCCAGCATCTGCAACGATGGTCTCAATACCTATATCCTTAATCTTATCGTAGAGTCCTTTGAATGTGCGACTGTCGTGTTCGTTGCCTGGATTAACTGTGTAATCAAGGATCCATCCATTTTTATCGCATGCAGTTTCTATTCCGTATGCAAAGACATTTTTATGTTCACCTTTGCGGAACCATCCACTCTCAGGATCGGTAGTGCTGCACCTTACTTTCTTTGTGTCTTTTGGAACATCATCAGTGAAATCTCTGAAATCATCGTGCCCACCAGCTCCTTTATCGTTGTCATCATCTTTATCTTTAAGAGGCTTTTTCCCGTGCTCAGCTCTGTCTTCATTTATCTCTTTCATAAGCATTTCTTCATAGAACAGAGCTTCTTGTTTGGCAAGCTTGTGGTACATCTTTCTGTTATTGGCTCGTGCCTTAACATGAGTAGCATCTACAAATACAGCAGTAGGATCAACAAGTTTAAAACGGTAACAATCCTCAAGGATATGCTCAAATATCTGATCAAAAAGTCCTGTGCCTTTAAAACGTCTTGTATAGTTCTTTCCGAATGTTGAGAAGTGGGGAACCGGTTCGTTAAGTTCCAATCCAAGAAACCATCTGTATGCAACATTTACTTCGATTTCCTTAATTGTCTGTCGCATACTTTTGATTCCGTACAGATACTGAATGAGTGGGATTTTTATGAGAGTGACAGGATCCATACTTGGTCTGCCCATATCAGGAGAATACTTATCTTCAACAAGATCATATATGAATGACCAGTCTATAGCTTTATCAATAAGTCTGAGCATGTGATCCTGTGGTACCAAGTCATCCATGCTTACAAACTGCATCTGTTCACGTTTTCTTTCGGTATTAGAAGTCATCATAAAGGTAATCCCCATCCCCAACTTTGATACTTCTATTATATCAGAAAAAGTGCCTTAAACCCAGATAAATACTAGCGTTACGGCACTTTTATAAAGAAAAATCCACGGCAAGTGCCGTGGACTTTGTCTACAGTCTGAAAAGAGAAGTCGTGACTTCTCTTTTTAAATGATTTTTTATAATAAAAAACCCAAATCACAATTGTGACTTGGGATATAGGGTTGGGCTGTTTACACAGTCAGTAGCTCGTAGCGGAATCGAACCGCTGATTCTGCCGTGAGAGGGCAGCGTCTTAGCCGCTTGACCAACGAGCCATATTTATCTGCTTGTCTTGCGACAGCTTGTTTATACTATTATATTTCCGGAATAATTGCAAGCCTTTTTTGAAAAAAATTTAACTTCTTAAATAAATGCCAGGTTAAATGCCATAATATAGGGGAATATATGCCAACATACGGGCACCATATATGGTGTCATTACGCGAAAAGAGCACAAAAATCGGAGTAATGCGCGTAGCCTGATCCATTCAAAAGCGGAAGTTCTACGCGTTAAACTACGCAAAATCCAAGCAATACGCGTAGATTGGATTCTATCTAAGGGGAAACACTACGCGTTTAGCTACCTAAAACCAAAGTAATACACGTAGCCTAGACCCTATCCAAGGGGGAATGCTACGCGTTAAACTACACAAATCCAAAGTAATGCGCGTAGCCGTGCTCGCGCGATGGCATAAACCTTCGCGTAAAAAGATATAAACAATTAGTATACACGTAGCATAAGGCTGATTTGTTGAAAGAACCTAACAGAAGCCCAACCAATCTGCAATAATTAGTGATTAAAGAGCAAAAAGTATGATGCACCTCTTATAAAAAACATTTATAATTATCATTGTGACTTTATGGTCTATAAAAGAAAATAAAAAGCAAAAACAAATAATGTAAATGGGAGGTTGTATATGCTTTATATAGGTGTGGATTTAGGAACATCATCAGTAAAGCTTGTTCTCATGGATGAGACAGGCAAAATTCATGGCACAGCTACAAAGGAATATCCTTTATATTTCCCTCATCCCGGCTGGTCAGAGCAGAAGCCCGAGGACTGGTATGCTCAGGCAGTAGAGGGACTTAAGGAAGTTCTTAAGGACGTAGATAAGTCTCAGGTAGCAGGTATCAGCTTTGGCGGTCAGATGCACGGACTTGTAATTCTCGATGAGAATGATAATGTTATCCGTCCTGCAATTCTTTGGAACGACGGAAGAACTCAGAAGCAGGTTGATTATCTCAATAACGAGATCGGTAAGGATAAGCTCTCTGAGTACACTGCTAATATAGCATTCGCAGGCTTTACAGCACCCAAGATCCTTTGGGTTAAGGAAAATGAGCCTGAGAACTTCAAGAAGATCAAGAAGATAATGCTTCCCAAGGATTATCTTGCATATAAGTTTTCAGGAACCTTCTGCACAGACTATTCTGATGCATCAGGAATGCTCCTTCTTGACGTTAAGAACCACAAGTGGTCTGAGGAAATGTGCAAGCTTTGCGACATCACAACAGATATGCTTCCTAAGCTCTATGAGAGCTATGAGAAGGTTGGTGAGCTTAATCCTGAGCTTACAGCAGAGCTTGGACTTAACAGCGGTGTAGTTATAGCAGCAGGCGCTGGCGATAACGCAGCAGCTGCAGTTGGAACAGGAACTGTAGGCGACAACAGATGTAATATCTCACTTGGAACAAGCGGAACTATTTTCATGTCTTCCAAGAATTTCGCAGTAGACAGTAATAATGCACTTCACTCATTTGACCATGCAGATGGAAGCTTCCATCTTATGGGATGCATGCTCAGCGCTGCAAGCTGCAACAAGTGGTGGATGGATGGCATCCTTAATACCAAGGATTACGCAGGAGAGCAGAGCCGTATTCAGAAGCTTGGTGAGAATCATGTGTTCTTCCTTCCGTACCTCATGGGTGAGAGATCTCCCTGGAACAACCCGAATGCCCGCGCAACCTTCACAGGTATCACAATGGATACCACAAGAGATGACATGAGCCAGGCAGTTCTTGAGGGCGTTGCTTTTGCTACAAGAGATATGTATGAAGTTGCTAAGAGCATCGGTGTTAAGCCTGAGCGCACAATGATCTGCGGTGGTGGTGCCAAGAGTCCTCTCTGGAGAAAGATGATCGCGAACATTCTTAATATAGAAGTAGATGTTCCCGCATGTGAGGAAGGCCCAGGAATGGGCGGCGCTATGCTCGCAATGGTAGCATGTGGCGCATACAAGAGTGTAGAGGAAGCAGCTGCAGCAATCGTTAAGGTTGATAAGACAGAGAAGCCCGATCCTGAGCTCGTTGCTAAGTATGAAGCAAGATATCAGCAGTTCAAGACAATCTATCCTGCACTTGCTGAAACTTTTGATAAAATAATTTAATTTTATAAAATGTTATTGACGATAAGAAAAGTATCGTTATAATAAAATTCGTAACTAACAAAAAGCAGAGTAGAATTCGATGCGTTAGGAATTGCAGAAGTATTCGTTGCAATTTCTTAAGTGCCATCTGGACAGGGACTGCCAGACGGACGAAGGGCAACCGCGATGTCGGATTCGGTTCCCACTGTAGCATATTGAACGTGTTATGAATTCATACACCTCCTTGTGCATACCGTGGAATGCATAGGAGGTGTTTTTTATGCAGAAAAATGTAACAGCAGAAGTAAACGGCAGTATCAATGTAAACAGATGGATGGGCTCTCTTGCTGAGTTCAAGAAGCTCAGGAACGTGGTGTTCTGTGGAATGATGGCAGCGATAGCAGTAGTTCTCGGCTATGTGGCAACCATCAATATCGGACAGTACATCCGCATCGGCTTTTCAGGCCTTCCCAATCAGGTAGTGGATTGTCTCTTTGGACCTGCGGTTGGAGCTATTTTCGGTGCGGCACTTGATATCATTAAGTGGTTCATCAAGCCTACAGGAGATTTCTTCCCTGGCTTTACAATAAGTGCAGCCCTTGGCGGAATAATCTACGGCTTCGCTTTTTATAAGAAGAAGATATCACTGGTAAGAGTATTTATCGCTCACCTTATCGTAAGCGTTTTTGTAAATGTGGGCCTTAATTCACTCTGGCTCAAGATCCTTTACGATCAGGCTATCATGGTAATGCTTCCCGGAAGAATCTTAAAGAACGCGATCATGCTTCCCATCGATACATTCATTACCTATGCGATGCTCAGAGCCGTTGAGAGAACCGTTAAGCCTATGATGAATTTATAAAAAAACTGTAAATAAAGGCTTTTTTTGCGACCGATAACCGGCAGTTTAAGGCGAGATGCCTGTTTTAACCCTCTGGGGGGTTGACGAAATGCACCTGTGGTGCTATATTACAGATGTAACTAAAAATAGAACAGACTGAAAGTGGGCTTGCAAGAGCCCACTTTTTCTATGACATTTCGTAATTGTTTTTATATTGAGAGGACTGCAATGTCAAGAAGAGAAGAGATCGAAAACAAGACAGAAGCCCTTCTTAAGCCTATCGCGGAGCAGAACGAGGTTCGCATCTATGATGTGGAATTCGTCAAGGAAGCGGGCGAGTGGTATTTAAGGGCATACATTGACAGGGACGGCGGTGTTGATATCAACAAATGTGTCGACGTAAGCCATGCACTTTCAGATGCACTTGATGCGCACGATTTCATCGAGGAAGCATACACCCTGGAGGTCAGCAGCCCGGGACTGGGCAGACAGCTTAAAAAGGACAGACATTTTGAGAACAGCCTTGGACAGGACGTTGATGTGAAGCTTTACAAGGCTATGGACGGAACCAAGGAGTTCACCGGCAAGCTTAAGAGCTTCGATGCCGACAGCATTACCATAGAGAATGCCGGCAACGACATCACTTTTATTAGAAAAGAAATTTCAAGCGTTAAGCTTACGTTGGATTTCTAATACGGATCCAATGTTTTTATAAAAATGGTTAATTGATAAACTTTCATAGATCAAGGAGAAAAAATACTATGAGTAAAGAATTGATGGACGCACTCGATTTACTTGAAAAGGAGAAGAACATCAGCAGAGATTCACTGTTCGATGCAATCGAGAATTCCCTTATCACTGCCTGCAAGAATAACTTTGGCAGAGCAGAGAACATCCGCGTTGAAGTTGATCGTGATACTTGCGATTTCAGATGTTTTGCTGATAAAGAGGTAGTCGAGTTTGAGGACGATGTAATGGATCCTCTTCTTGAGATCTGTCTTGATGATGCACACAAGATCGATCCTAAGGCTCAGATCGGTGATATCGTGCCTGTTTCACTTAATTCCAAGGAGTTCGGCCGTATCGCAACTCAGAATGCCAAGAACGTTATCCTTCAGAAGATCCGCGAGGAGGAGAAGGATGCTATCTACAGCGAATATTATGAGCACGAGCACGACATCGTTACAGGTGTGATTCAGAGATTCATTGGTAAGAATATCAGCATCAACCTTGGTAAGGCAGATGCAATGCTCAATGAGAACGAGCAGGTTAAGACTGAGCACTATCGCCCCACAGAGCGTATTAAGGTATATATCCTTGAGGTTAGAAACGGAAACAAGGGACCCAGAATCCTTGTATCACGTACACACCCTGATCTTGTTAAGAGACTTTTCGAGCAGGAGGTTGCTGAGATCCAGGATGGTACAGTTGAGATTAAGAGCATTGCCCGTGAGGCAGGAAACCGTACCAAGATTGCTGTTTACTCCAACAATCCTAACGTTGATGCGGTAGGTGCTTGTGTAGGTATCAACGGAAGCAGAGTTAACCTTATCGTTGATGAGCTTAACGGCGAGAAGATTGATATCGTTAACTGGGATGAGAACCCCGGTAACCTTATTCAGAATGCTCTTTCACCTGCTAAGATCGTTGCAGTTTTCGCTGATCCTGATGAAAAGAGCGCAAAGGTAGTAGTTCCTGATTACCAGCTTTCACTTGCTATCGGTAAGGAAGGACAGAACGCAAGACTTGCAGCTCGTCTTACAGGCTACAAGATTGACATTAAGAGTGAGACCCAGGCTAAGGATGCTCCCGGATTCCGTATCGAGGACTACATGGATGACGAGGAAGATTACGAAGGCGAAGAGTACGAAGAGGGTGAAGAGTTCGAAGAGGGCGAGTATTCCGAGGAAGAGTACACTGAAGAGGAGTACGAGGCTGAGGAAGATGCTGAGGCTGCTGAGGACGAAGAGTAATCCAGATTCTGCAATGAAGGTCAGTTAAAAGGATGGCTATGGAAAAAAAGAAACCTATGCGAAAATGCGTCGGCTGCGGAGAGAGCAAGGAAAAAGCAATGCTTATCCGCGTGATCCGGGATACTGAGGGAGAGATTCATCTTGATCCTTCGGGACGTGCCAACGGAAGAGGCGCTTATGTATGCAAGGATAGCAAATGCCTGGAAAAGGCAATAAAGAAAAGAGGCCTTGAGAGATCACTTAAGGTTGTAATTCCGGAGGAGACTCTGGAACAGTTGAAGAAGGAGCTTGAGATAAATGGATGAAAATAGAATTTATTCTCTGCTCGGCTTATGTCAAAAGGCAGGAAAACTGGTGAGCGGTGAGTTCTCAGTTGAGAATGCCATAAAAGGCGGAAAGGCTTGTCTGGTTATCGTAAGTAATGATGCCTCAGAGAATACAAGCAAAAAATTCCGGGATAAATGTGATTATTATGAAGTGCCGTTTTACATGTTTGGGGATAAGGAAAAACTGGGACATGCGATCGGCAAGGAAGTTCGAACGAGTATTGCGATCACGGACGACGGATTTGCAAAAAGCTTTCAGAAGAACTTACGCGTAGATGAATAGTACGGAGGAAATACGAATGTCGAAAATTAAAATATCCGAACTCGCTTCGGAGCTTGGTGTTGAAAGTAAGGAGCTTATAACATACCTGCATGATCAGGGTGTTGAAGCTGCAAAAAGATCAACAAGTTCCGTTGAAGATGAGGATGCGGAGAAGGTAAGAAAACACTTCGGAAGCGGCAAAGCCGATGCGAAAACCGAGAGCAAGTCAGATGCTCCTGCTAAGGAGGAAAAGTCCAAGACAGCTCCCGAGTCCGATGATAAAAAGGGAGATAAGAAGCCCATGAAGAAAAAGCCCGAGGGAGATGGCGCTGTTAAAAAGAAGAAGAATATCATCTTTGTAACAAACCCTAACAATTCCAAGAGCGGCAATTTCCATGGACAGAATAACGCAAATCGTGGCGGACAGAACAAGAACCAGAATCATAATCAGAACCGCGACAACCGTGGAGGACAGAAGCAGGGAACATTTGCCCGTTCACAGAATGTGTATCATCCTATCAAGCCTTTGACAGCTCCTTCACAGCTTGAGTCATATAATACAGAGATCCCGAAGTATCAGGAGACACCTCAGAAGCCTGTTAAGGCTGCAGAGACAGCTCCCAAGACTGAGCCCGCTAAGAAGCCTGCAGCTCCTGCTCAGGCACCTGCAGCACCTAAGGCTGCAGCTGCACCTCAGAGAGAGCAGAGAGATAACCGTGCTACAGAGAACCGCAGGAACGACAACAGAGACAACAGGGACAACAGAGACAACAGAGACAACAGGGACAACAGAGACAACAGAGATAACAGAGAGCAGGGCGGACAGCTCAAGAGAGGCTCTCAGAATGACAGAGGCAGAGCAGGTCAGGGTAACGTTCGTCAGGGTGCTGGCGGAGCAAGACCCGGACAGGGACCTCAGGGAAGACCCGGCAATGATCGTCCTCAGGGCGGAAAAGGTAAGGACTTCTCCAAGAGCAAGGACAGAGGCGGCTTTGATGCAGCTCCTATAAATGAAGGCGGTAAGGGCGAAGGTAAGAGACGCTCTACTCAGGATAAGGATAAGAGATCCAAGAAGGATCATATCTATGAAGAGAATGAAGAGATGATGCCCAGAAGTAAGAGGGTTGGTCGTTTCATTAAGCCTGAGGTTAAGAAGGTAGAGGAGCCCGAGGAGCAGATCAAGGTTATCACAATCCCCGAGAAGCTTACTATCAAAGAGCTTGCTGATAAGATGAAGCTTCAGCCTTCAGCTATCATTAAGAAGCTTTTCATGGCTGGACAGATTGTGACAGTTAATTCTGAGCTCTCATACGAAGATGCTGAGAACATTGCAATTGATTACGATATCATCTGTGAGAAGGAAGTTCAGGTAGACGTTATCGAAGAGCTTCTTAAGGAGGAAGAGGAGGATGAGAGCCTTCTTACTCCCAGACCTCCGGTAGTCTGCGTAATGGGTCACGTTGACCATGGTAAGACATCACTTCTTGATGCTATCCGTGACACAAGCGTAACTGACAAGGAAGCAGGCGGTATTACACAGCGTATCGGTGCTTACCAGATCAAGGTTCAGGATAGAAAGATCACCTTCCTTGATACACCCGGACACGAAGCTTTCACCGCTATGCGTATGCGTGGTGCTAACTCTACAGATATCGCAGTTCTCGTAGTTGCAGCTGATGACGGTGTAATGCCTCAGACAATCGAAGCTATCAACCACGCTAAGGCTGCAGGTGTTGAAATTATCGTTGCTGTAAACAAGATCGATAAGCCTAGCGCTAACGTTGACAGAGTTAAGCAGGAGATGACAGAGTACGGCCTTATCGCTACAGATTGGGGCGGATCAACAGAGTTTGTTCCCGTTTCAGCTAAGACTGGCGAAGGCATGGATGTACTTCTTGATACAATCCTTATTACAGCAGATATTCTTGAGCTTAAGGCTAATGCGAACCGTGAGGCAAGAGGTCTTGTCCTCGAGGCTAAGCTTGATAAGGGCCGTGGGCCTGTTGCTAACGTACTTGTACAGAAGGGAACACTTCATGTTGGTGATTTCATTTCTGCAGGTGCTTGCTCAGGTAAGGTTCGTGCAATGATAGATGACAAGGGTAAGAGACTTAAAGAGGCTCGTCCTTCACAGCCCGTTGAGATTCTTGGTCTTTCAGATGTACCCGGAGCAGGTGAGGTATTCCTTGGACACCAGAGCGATAAGGAAGCTAAGCAGTATGCTAATACATACCTCCAGCAGCAGAAGAAGGATCTTATCGAAGAGACAAAGGCTAAGATGTCTCTTGATGAGCTCTACTCCAAGATTGAGGAAGGTAAGCTCAAGGAGCTTGACCTTATCATCAAGGCTGACGTTCAGGGTAGTGTAGAAGCACTTAAGGCAAGTCTTCTTAAGCTCTCTAACGATGAGGTTGTTGTAAAGGTTATTCACGGCGGTGTTGGTGCGATCACAGAGTCTGACGTATCACTGGCTGCTGCTTCAAATGCTATCATCATCGGTTTCGATGTTCGTCCCGATGCTGTAGCTAAGAGTACTGCTGAGCACGAAGGCGTTGAGATCAAGCTTTACAAGGTTATCTACCAGGCAATCGAGGATGTTGAATATGCCATGAAGGGTATGCTTGCTCCTGTTTACGAGGAGAAGGTTATCGGACATGCTGAGATTCGTCAGCTGTTCAAGGCTTCCAAGCTCGGTAACATCGCAGGTGCAATCGTAACTGACGGTATGATCCAGAAGGATTGTAAGGTTCGTATCAGCAGAGATGGTGAGCAGATCTTCGAGGGTGACCTTGCTTCACTTAAGCGCTTCAAGGATGACGTTAAGGAAGTTAAGGACGGATATGAGTGTGGTCTTGTATTCGAGGGCTTTGATTCAATCAATGTAGGCGACGTAGTTGAAGCTTATATCATGGTTGAGATACCCCGTGAGAAGCTTGACAAAAAGAACTAATCAGAATAAACAGAATGCAGCCGGTACTTTTTCAACGGTACTAAGGAGCACAATATGAGAAAAAACAGTATAAAGAATATTCGCATTAACGGCGAAGTTATGAAGGTTATATCTGAGGCTATCAGATTCAGCAAGGATCCCAGGATCAGCCCCATGACATCTGTAATGGATGTTGAGGTTGCTCCGGATCTTAAGACCTGCAAGGTGTGGGTGTCTGTTATGGGTAACGATGAAGACAGACTCCGCACGGAGGAGGGCTTAAAATCAGCTGCCGGCTATATCAGAAGCACAGTTGCCAAGGAACTTAACATGCGCAACACACCTGAGCTCAGATTTATCATGGACGATTCCATCGAGTATGCGATCAATATGTCCAAGAAAATCGACGAGGTCGCAGCCAAGGATGCAGCTGCAAAGGCAGCCAGAGGCGAAACTGACGAAGATATTTCCGATTCAGATGAGGAATTATAATGAGAATTGATGAACTGGTAAAAGGAGCAAAAACTGTAGCCATAAGCGGACATATCCGTCCAGATGGAGACTGTATAGGCTCCAACATGGCATTATATCTCTATTTGAAAAAGAATTACCCGGAGCTTAAGGTGGATGTTTTCCTTGAAAATATCCCCGACAGCTACAAAGTTATAGCTGCTATAGATGAGGTTAATACTGAGTATACGACAGATGTAGACAGCTATGATGTTTTCTTTGCGCTTGATTGCGGAAAAGAGAGACTTGGAAATGCTGAGAAGCTCTTTGATGCAGCTAAGAAAACAGTTAATATCGATCATCACATAAGCAATCAGGGAACAGGTGATGAGAACTATATCGTTCCCACCGCAAGCTCCGCATCAGAGCTTGTGTACAACTGCATGGACAGTGAAAAGCTTGACGCAGATATTGCCAAGGCAATTTACATGGGTATCATTACAGATACCGGAGTGTTTAAGTATTCAAACACTTCACCCAACACCATGAAGGTTGCAGCTGATCTTATCAGTTATGGCTTTGAGTTCGGCGAACTCATTGATCAGGTATTTTATGAAAAGACCTATGTGCAGAATCAGATTCTTGGAAGAGCACTTCTTGAGAGCATGCGCATTATGCACGGTGACTGCATCGTCAGCGTTGTATCAAGACAGACCATGGATTTCTATCAGGTTACATCCAGTGATCTTGATGGAATCGTGAGCCAGCTTCTTTTGACAAAGGGAACTGAGTGTGCAATTTTCATGTATGAGATCGGAAGCCTTGAGTACAAGGTGAGTCTCAGATCAAAGGGCAAGGTAAATGTTGCCAAGATAGCAGAGCTGTTCGGAGGCGGCGGCCATGCAAGAGCTGCGGGCTGTACAATGAACGGAACTCAGCACGATATAATTAACAGTCTCTCTGAGTATATCGAGAGAGATTTAAAGGGCGTTAGTGCTAAATGAGGTTATATGTATAACGGACTTATTAATGTTTACAAGGAGGCAGGCTATACATCAAGTGATGTTGTAGCGCGCCTCCGTGGCATTTTAAAGATGAAAAAGATCGGACACACAGGGACTCTGGACCCGGATGCGGTTGGAGTCCTTGTTATTTGTGTAGGAAACGGCACTAAGCTTTGCGATATGCTGACCGATCATGATAAAGAATATATTGCGGTGTGCAGACTTGGTGTGACAACTGATACTCAGGATATGTCAGGACGCGTTCTTTCTGAAAAAGAGGTTAATGTCACAAGCGAGCAGCTTCACGAGGCTGTAAAAAGGTTTGTGGGCGAATATGATCAGATTCCGCCTATGTATTCCGCTATAAAAATAAACGGCAAGAAATTATACGAGCTTGCAAGACAGGGTAAAGAGGTTGAGAGAAAGCCCCGAAGAATAAATATCGAGGCGATAACAATTCTGGACGAATCCCATCTTCAGGATGAGCATATTTTCACTATGGAAGTAAAGTGCTCAAAGGGTACCTACATCAGAACCTTATGTAATGACATAGGAGAGGCACTTGGCTGTGGTGCTGCAATGGAGCACCTCACAAGAACTGCTGTGGGAAGCTTCCACCTTGAAACAGCCCGCACTCTTGATCAGATAGAAGAGCTTAGAGATCAGGGCAGAGTAGAGGAGATTGTTGCTTCAACAGAGAGCCTTTTCAGGGACCTTGATTATTGCATAGTTAAGGATGATTTCAGAAGAATGCTTGAAAACGGAAACAGCTTCAGGGTGGAGAATCTTGTAAGTGAAGCTCCCGAGGATGAGCAGGACTTCGTAGCGCCCCAGGAGCTCTATGCCGACGGCACAAGAGTAAGAGTATATTCGCAGGATGGAACGTTCTTCGGAATCTACAAATGCGACGAGAGAACCGGGCAGTTCAGGGTTGAGAAGTTTTTTTATACACAACAATAAAGCCTTCTCCCTAATAGGGAGAAGAGAGGGTAAATAATACTAATGCAGATAATTTCAGGCGACGCACAATTTCATATAGAAGGTCCTACTGCTGTCGCCATTGGTAAGTTTGACGGCGTGCACCTGGGTCATCAGAAGCTCCTTAATCATATACTTGATAAAAAGGATCAGGGAATGAAGGCGACCATATTCACCTTTGATCCACCGCCGGCTGTATTTTTCTCTAAAAAGAAACAGCCGCAGCTTCTTACAAGGGATGAGAAGCGCAGAAAGTTTGAAAAGCTTGGTATCGATATTATGGTGGAATTCCCCATGAATGCGGAGACGGCACATACCATGCCGGAGGATTTTGTAAGAAAAATTCTGCATGACCAGATGCATGCTGCATATATCGCAGCAGGAGACGATCTTTCCTATGGCTATAAGGGAAGAGGAGATTTTGCTCTTCTTAATAAGCTGGCACCGGAGCTTGGCTATAGAACACACGCCATTAAGAAGCTTCAGATGTTTGGAAGAAATATCAGCTCCAGCTTTATTAAGGAAGAAATCGTTGCAGCCGAGATGGAGAGAGCAGCAGAGCTCCTCGGTGAGACCTATTATGTAGGCGGCTTTGTTGAGCATGGTAAGAAGCTTGGCAGGACTATAGGTTTTCCTACAGTTAATCTTCTTCCGCCCGACGAGAAATGCCTTCCGCCCTACGGAGTCTATTTTTCAGAGGTAAGAATAGACGGGGAGAAGCACCACGGCATGACAAATATAGGCTGCAGACCTACTGTTTCCAATAACGGACAGGTAAGTGTTGAAACCTATATTTACGACTTCGATGATGATATATATGGAAAATATCTGGAGATAGCTCTTTTGACCTTCCACAGAAAAGAGCAGAAATTCTCCGGAGTTGATGCCCTCCAGAGTCAGCTTTCGCTTGACCTTGAGGCAGGAAGAAACTTCTTTGATATGTTATAACTCGTACTTGGACTTTTTCCTTCTGATTTCATCCATATAAGCGGCGGTGATTATACCAGTGGGAAGAGCGATGACTGCCATTCCTACAAGGGCGGAGAACATGGTTATTATGCGGGCCAGCGTCGTAGTGGGAGATATGTCTCCGTAGCCTATGGTTGTAATAGAGATTGTTGCCCAATACAGAGCATCAAGGAAGGTGTCGAACAGATCAGGCTCAAGCTGGAACACCAGCATGGCAGATATGAAAATATAAATGGCGATCAGTATGAGAACCGCGCCCAATTGCTTTCTGACCTTTCGAAGAACATTGGCGATTACTACCATGGTCTTGGAATAGCGAACGAGCTTGATTACCCTGAAGGCTCTGAACAGTCTGAAAAGACGCAGAGTGCTGCTTACAGGGAAAAGAACATACAGAATCGGAAGCATTGCAAGGAAGTCGATTATGGCAAGCGGTGTGAAAACATAGGCTATGTAAGCCTTGATGCTTTTATAGCCCATCTTGTAATCGGCGGTATATACTCTGGCGACGTAATCAATGAGGAAAATTACAAAGGTAGCGATATCGATCTGTCGCTGATACATGCTCTCGGTTTTCATGACAAGAGGAATCATGCCCACAATTACTGTAGTGGTCATAAGCAGATCGTATGCGCGGGAGGAGACATCTCCTGTCTGTGAAGCTTCAAGAACTTCGTGGATTCTTCTTTTTGTTTCGCTCATGGAATTCACCTTCTTATGGATTGAGAATGGTTACGATGCCCAGGATTATTAGTAGAATGGACAGAATACGGCATAGCGCGACAAAGATGAAGGTTCTTTTTTTACTACCAGTCTGAATTATGCCGAAATCGTCGATCAGAGTGTTGTCCTTTTTATCGGATGATTTTTTTAACATAGTGCCGACTCCTCTCATATAGAAACAAGAGTGAATAGCTGAAAAATTAAGCGTATGTACTATTTAATTGTAGCAAAATTGCATTTAATAATCTACTGTAAATAGAAGAAACTGTTCACAAGGCTTTACAAGCATAGTTGTCTATGTTAAAATCAATTGGTTTCTCATGTGAGGAACGATGTTGTTATTACCGATACTCGGATGATGGTACTCCAGCCGCTTCCTGGTATACGGCAAATTGTAATCAAAAAGGAGACGAAACATGATTTCAAAGGAAAAGAAGACAGAAGTTATCAATCAGTACGCTAGAAAAGCTGGCGACACAGGTTCACCGGAGGTTCAGGTTGCTATTCTTACAACCAGAATCAAGGAGCTCAACGAGCACCTTAATACACATCCGAAGGATCACCACTCAAGAAGAGGTCTTCTTAAGATGGTAGGTAGAAGACGTGCTCTTCTTTCATACCTCAAGAAGAACGACCTTGAGAAGTATCGTAAGCTTATTGCTGATCTTGGACTCAGAAAATAATTTCCTAAGGGATAATAGGGCGGGGATGCCGATTAGAAATAGTCGGCTTATTCCGCCTTGTTTCTTTATTTGCCACTTTTTTAAATTACAAAGGTAATAACTAATAAGTTTACATAACAATGCGCCCGAGGATGGCGCGAGAAGGAGAACAATATGAAAACATTTTCAACAGAACTTGCCGGAAGAACTCTTACAATTGAGATCGGCAAAGTTGGTAAGCAGGCTAACGGATGCGCATTCATGAAGTACGGCGACACAACAGTACTTTGTACAGCAACAGCTTCCGATAAGCCCAGGGACGGAATCGACTTCTTTCCTCTTAGTGTAGAGTACGGTGAGAAGTTCTATTCTGTAGGAAAATTCCCCGGAGGATTTAACAAGCGCGAGGGTAAGCCTTCTGAGAATGCAATTCTCACAAGCCGTGTTATCGACAGACCTATGCGTCCTCTTTTCCCTAAGGATTACAGAAATGATGTAACAATCGAGACAATGGTAATGTCAGTAGACACACAGTGCCGTCCTGAGCTTGTAGCTATGATTGGTGCTTCAGTTGCAGTTTCTATTTCAGACATTCCTTTTGACGGCCCTTGTGCAATGACTCAGATCGGTATCATCGATGGCGAGTTCGTTGTTAATCCCTCTCAGGAGCAGTGGGATAAGGGTGATATGAGACTTACTGTTGCTTCAGTAGGTCAGAAGGTTATCATGATCGAGGCAGGATGTAACGAGATTCCTGAAGAGAAGATGAAGGAAGCTATCTACCTTGCACACGACGTTAACCTTAAGCTCATTGAGTTTATTAAGGGCATCGTAGCTGAGGTTGGTAAGCCGAAGCACGAGTATGCAAGCTGTGCAGTTCCTCAGGAGCTCTTTGATGCAATCAAGGAAGTTGTTCCTCAGGAAGAGATGGAGAACGCGGTATTCACAGATGAGAAGCAGAAGAGAGAGGCTAACATTGCTGACATCACTGCTCGTCTTGAAGAGAAGTTCGCTGACAACGAAGAGTGGCTTGCAATCCTTGGCGAAGCTATTTATCAGTATGAGAAGAAGACTGTACGTAAGATGATCCTCAAGGATCACAAGCGTCCTGACGGAAGAGCACTTGATCAGATCCGTCCTCTTTCAGCTGAGATCGATCTTATTCCTCGTGTTCACGGTAGTGCAATGTTCACTCGTGGACAGACTCAGATCTGCGACGTTACAACTCTTGCTCCTCTTTCAGAGATGCAGAAGGTTGAAGGACTTGATCCTTACGTATCAGGTAAGAGATATATCCACCAGTACAATTTCCCTGCTTACTCAGTAGGTGAGACTAAGGTTTCAAGAGGCCCCGGACGTCGTGAGATCGGTCACGGAGCTCTTGCAGAGAGAGCGCTTCTCCCTGTACTTCCTTCAGAGGAAGAGTTCCCTTACGCTATCCGCTGCGTATCAGAGACATTTGAGAGTAACGGTTCAACATCAATGGCTTCCACATGTGCATCATGTATGTCACTTATGGCAGCAGGTGTTCCGATCAAGAAGATGGTTGCAGGTATCAGCTGCGGTCTTGTAACAGGCGATACAGATGACGATTTCGTAGTACTTACAGATATCCAGGGTCTTGAGGACTTCTTCGGAGACATGGACTTCAAGGTAACAGGTACTAAGGAAGGTATCACAGCTATCCAGATGGATATCAAGATCCACGGTCTTACAAAGGCAATCGTTGAGCAGGCTATTTCTCAGTGCCGTCAGGCTCGTCTCTTCATCATGGATGAGTGCATGAGCAAGGCAATCGCTGAGCCTCGTAAGGAAGTTAGCCAGTACGCTCCTAAGATCATCTCTATCGAGATCGATCCTGATAAGATTGGTGATGTTGTAGGTCAGAGAGGTAAGACTATCAACGAGATCATCGACCGCACAGGCGTTAAGATCGACATCACAGATGACGGTAAGGTAAGCATCTGCGGCGAAGATAAGGATATGATGCAGAAGGCTATCGACATGATCAACATCATTACAACAGACTTCGAGAAGGGCCAGATCTTCACAGGTACAGTTGTAAGCATCAAGGAGTTCGGTGCATTCGTTGAGTTCGCTCCCGGTAAAGAGGGAATGGTTCACATCAGCAAGATCGCTAACGAGCGTATCGACCACGTTGAGGATGTTCTTACTCTTGGCGATGAGGTTAAGGTTGTATGTCTTGGCAAGGATCGCATGGGACGTATCTCATTCTCAATGAAGGATGTAGCTCAGAAGTAATTATTTAGCTCGCCTTCTCCCTCTGGGGCGCACGACGTCCAGTGGACGTCGGTTCTGCGCGGACCGAAGCGGAGCGGAGACAGGTGGCAGCTATGCTGACGGATGAGGGCGAAATATGGTAAAATAAAGGGGATGCGAGACTTCGCGTCCCCTTTTCTAAATTAATTCCTAGGAGCCTTTTTTGTTGTCGTGCGTATTTTGCACGACATCACAAAAACGGACATCCGACAACATTTAGTAAGATATAAACTAGCGTTTATAGAGGAGCCTTTTTTGTTGTCGTGCGTATTTTGCACGACATCACAAAAACGGACATCCAACAACATTTAGTAAGACATAAACTAGCGTTTATAGAGGAGGATACTTTTATGGGAAGAATATTCTTGATAGTTTTAGATAGCTTTGGAATTGGCGAAGAGCCCGATGCAGCTGAGTACGGCGATTTTGACGTGAACACAATCAGAGCCTGTGCTACAAGCAAGTACTTTGATATGCCCAACATGGGCGCTATGGGCCTTTTCAATATTGATGGTGTTGACTGCAGACCTGCAGTAGATGCTCCTACAGCAGCATTCGCAAGATGCCAGGAGGCAAGTAAGGATAAGGATACAACCATCGGACACTGGGAGATCGCAGGTGTGATTTCACCTAAGCCCATGCCGAAGTTCCCTGACGGATTTCCGCAGGAGTTTCTTGATGCTTTTTCTAAGAGAGTTGGACGTGGCGTTATCTGCAACAAGCCTTATTCAGGAACTCAGGTTATTAACGACTACGGCGATGAGCATGTAAAAACCGGAGACCTTATCGTTTATACATCAGCGGACAGTGTGTTCCAGATTGCAGCGCATGAGGAGGTAGTTCCGCTTGAGACTCTTTACGAGTACTGCCACATCGCGAGAGAGATGCTTCAGGGTGATCTTGGAGTTGGCCGTGTAATTGCAAGACCTTTTGTTGGTTCAAACGGCAACTACACAAGAACACCTCACAGACATGATTACTCACTTGAGCCTCCGAAGACAACCATGCTTGATCAGCTTAAGGCAGCAGGCAAGGATGTCCTCGGTGTAGGTAAGATTCGTGATATCTTTGAAGGAAAAGGACTTACAGAGTTTGTATTTACAGAAGGAAATGCAGACGGCATTGATAAGACTCTGGCTTACATGGATAGGGATTTCGATGGCCTTTGCTTCGTAAACCTTGTTGACTTCGATATGCTTTATGGACACAGAAGAGACATCGACGGTTATGCTAAGGCTCTTAACTACTTCGATACCAAGCTCCCTGAGATGGTTGCCAAGCTTAAGGATGATGACATCATCATGATGACAGCTGACCACGGCTGTGATCCCAGCTATCAGAAGACCACGGACCATACAAGAGAGTACATTCCTTTCATCATGTATGGTAAGAATGTTAAGACCGGAAACCGCGGAACAAGAAGTACCTTTGCGGATATAGGAGCTACAGTGCTTGATTACTTTGGAATTAAGCCGGAGTTTGAAGGAACTTCAATGCTGTAACAGGTCCTCATCCGTTGCTTCTCTCCAGGGGAGAAGGCAAGATTTATTTGACTTTATACGCATCTTTCCTTAAAATAGGTAAGATGCGTATTACTTTGCGCAGAGTTATGTATTAGAGTTTTTCAGAAAGGTCTAAAATGAGTAACAACCAGATTACAGAAGAGATAAATAAGAGACGTACTTTTGCGATTATATCCCACCCTGATGCAGGTAAGACTACACTTACAGAGAAGTTCCTTCTTTACGGTGGAGCCATCAACCTTGCAGGTTCAGTTAAGGGTAAGGCTACAGCCAGACATGCAGTATCTGACTGGATGGAGATTGAGAAACAGCGTGGTATTTCAGTTACATCATCAGTTCTTCAGTTTAACTTCGAAGACTGCTGTATCAATATTCTTGATACACCCGGACACCAGGATTTCTCAGAGGATACATATAGAACACTTATGGCTGCGGATTCAGCGGTCATGGTAATAGATGCAAGTAAGGGTGTTGAGCCTCAGACTAAGAAGCTTTTCAAGGTCTGCACAATGAGACACATTCCGATCTTTACATTTATAAACAAGCTCGACAGAGATGCCATGGATACCTATGAGCTTCTCGACGATATCGAGGACCACCTTGGAATAGCTACATGTCCCATGAATCTTCCTATCGGTTCAGGTAAGAACTTCAAGGGAATCTATGACAGAAGAGAGAAGCATGTCGTTACCTTCCAGGATACTATGAAGGGAACAAAGGAAGGAACTGAGACTATCATTCCTATGGATGACAGAGATCAGCTCATTTCCACTATCGGCGAGGAGGCTCTTGAGAATCTCGAGGGCGAGATCGAGCTTATGGACGGAGCAGGTGCTGAGTTCAACCTCGATGAGGTTAGAGCAGGTAAGCTTACACCTGTATTCTTCGGATCAGCTCTCCAGAACTTCGGTGTTGAGCTTTTCCTTCACAACTTCCTTCAGATGGCTACACCGCCCAGTGGAAGAGCAGATTCAGAGGGTGAAGTTATTGATCCTAAGGATCATGAGTTTACAGCCTTCGTATTCAAGATTCAGGCTAACATGAATAAGGCTCACAGAGACCGTGTGGCATTCATGAGAATCTGTTCAGGCAGATATGATGCAGATAAGGAAGTTAAACATGTTCAGTCAGGAAAAGTGTTCAGACTTTCACAGCCTCAGCAGCTTATGGCTGATGAGCGTAAGATTTTAAGTGAGGCTTATGCAGGTGATATAATGGGTGTGTTTGATCCCGGCATCTTTTCAATAGGTGATACGGTTTGCATGCCTAAGGACACAGTTAAATATGAAGGAATTCCGACCTTCGCTCCCGAGCATTTCGCGAGAGTACGCCAGGTTGATACCATGAAGCGTAAGCAGTTCGTTAAGGGTATCGAGCAGATAGCGCAGGAAGGTGCCATTCAGATTTTCCAGGAATTTAATATGGGTATGGAGGAGATTATCGTCGGAGTTGTCGGTGTCCTCCAGTTTGACGTTCTTAAATTCAGACTTCAGAATGAATATAATGTCGAAATTATTCTGGATATGTTACCATATGAGTATATACGTTGGGTAGACAATGAAGATGTAGACATGAATTCACTTGTTGGAACTTCAGATATGAAGAAGATCAAGGATATGAACGGAAGACCGCTTCTTATCTTTATTAACGAGTGGAGTCCGCAGATGGTTCTTGACAGAAACAAGGGACTCTCACTTAGCGAATTCAGAAAGAACTAAACTATGAAGAAAGACAGATGTTTTAAAAACTTAATAGGGAAAGCATCTGTCTTTTTTGCATTTTTATGCATGTGCACGATGCTCACAGCCTGCAGTGGTGTGAACGATTCCGTGTCTGATTTTTTCCAGGACAATAATCTCCTTAATGATGGGGATAAGATTGGCTTTGGAAAAAAGGATAAATCGGGAGCTGGTGAGGCTGCATCTACAGAGGAGTCAGGCGAAGCTAAGACTGATGATACAGACAGTGCTGATGCAATAAGTACTGATAATAGCGATAGCTCTGCTGCAGGAGATGTATCGGAAAGCACTCCTTCGGATGCAGCAGCTACTGCAGATAGCAGCGCAGAAGCTGATACTTCTGAGGCTGCTGCTGAAAGTGAAAACACAGATGACTCAGCTTTTGATGCAGATAAGGTCAACAAGGCAATCGATGACCTTATTACTCAGATAGAGATTGAGACCGGACGCACCGGAAGACGCAAGGAGGTTGAGGAGACTGAGGAGGAAAAGGGCAAGGATTCAACCACCTATTTCAGTGATTCCTACCAGCAAAACCAGCGCGCAGAAATAGGCCTTTCTCCTGTGGATATAGACGAGATAAAGAAGTCACAGGAGGGCAACTATGCCTATGAGCACCTTACAAATGACGGTAAGACTCTCTATGTAGAGCTCTATAAGATCATTCAGAACAGGGCTGAGGATATAGTGGTTTCCACTCTTGATGAGGAAACTCTTGATGTGGTGTGCCAGTTTGTCTTAGCCGATCATCCCGAGTTTTTTTACATGGATGGCTATACCTACACCAGATACACTGTGGCAGGAGTTTTGAAGAAAATCTCCTTTACCGGAAATTATATCTATAGTGCTGAGCAGATCGCTGCAAGACAGGAGAAGATAGATGAGTATGTGCAGACCTGTCTCGCCGGCGTACCCTCAAATGTCGATGGCTACACCAAGGTCAAGTACATCTATGACTATCTCATAACCAACACTGAATATGACGCAGATGCTCCGGATAACCAGAATATCTGCTCGGTATTTTTATATGGAAGATCAGTATGTCAGGGCTATGCCAAGGCTACGCAGTATCTTCTTAATAAGCTTGGAATTCCTACGACCCTCGTGACCGGTAAGGTGGCAGGAGTGGGACACGCATGGAATCTTGTTCTTGTGGACGGAGAGTATACCTACGTTGATACCACCTGGGGAGACTCATCCTATCAGCGCTTCGAGGCAGGTGGGGACAGCTCACAAAAGCTGCCGCTTATTAACTATACATATCTTTGCTGTACAACTCAGGATATAAATAAGACCCACACCATCTCCGAGACACTTCCTGTTCCGGACTGTACATCAATGAGGAATAACTACTATGTGAGGGAGGGAGAGTACTTCACGGAGAACGATTTTGGTGCCCTTGGAGAACTTTTTAAGAGAAGATACTCAGATGGTAGCAATAATGTAACAATTAAGTGCAGTACCCGCGCAGTTTACGACGAATTTATTAAAAATCTCATAACAGAGCAGAATGTTTTTGGTTACATGGAAGGCTCGAATAACACAGTTTCCTATACCACTTTTGATGAACAATATACCCTCATTATTTGGCTGTATTAAGCGAATTAAAAAGTGACAAAATGTTAACAATATTGATTGAACATAACTGTTTCCGGTGATAGAATGTATTTAGTTTTGTGAAAACAAGGAGGAAATGGTATGTTAAATTTTACAAACTTCATGACCGGATTATTGGGGGGATTTGGAAAGGTGGTAGTAGCTCTGCTCATTTTACTTGTAGCTTACATCGCTGCTTCTATCGCTAAATCACTTATCATCAAGCTTCTTACACACACTAAGCTTGGCTTTATCGTGTCAAGAGCAGACGGTCCGAGACCCGGAGTAACAATTACTTACATCAGTAAGCTGGTTTACTTCCTGGTATTTATGCTTTTCATCCCGGCTATTTTTGGGGCGCTGGGAATTGACAGCATCTCTGGTCCTATCATGGGACTCTTAAACACAGTTTGGGGATATGTTCCCAGCATCATTGCCGCAGTAATCGTTATCTTTGTCGGCAACATCATCGCAACAACAGTTCGTGCACTTCTTGCACCTCTCTTTGCAAGACTCAGACTTGATGAGCTTCAGGCAAAGGCTGGTATGGAAGTTAAGGACAATGCTAAGCTTTCATACACACTTGCTTACATCGTGTATGTTCTTATCATGATCCCTGTATTCATCGTTGCACTTAATGTACTTAAGATTGATGCAATCACAGCTCCTGCTGTAAACATGCTTTCAGTTGTTATCGAGTACATTCCTCGTATCGTTATCGGCTGCCTTGTAGTATTTGTTGGTTACCTTATCGGCAGATTCGCAGGTCAGATCGTAACACAGCTCCTTGCTTCAACAGGCGTTGATAAGAAGCTCACAGATATTACAGAGGGTAAGACAGAGAAGTTCGTTCTTTCAAAGGTTACAGGCACAGTAGTACAGGTTGTTATCAACATCATCTTCATTGCACAGGGCTTCGCTGTAGTAGACCTTAAGGTTCTTACAGACATCGGCGCTGCAATCATCGGCTACATGCCTAAGGTTCTTGCTGCTGTTATCGTTCTTACACTTACATACTTTGCTGCAATCCTTGCAGAGAAGGCACTTAAGAAGAACGGTATGGATGGTTACGCACTTGTTTCTAAGACAGTTGTATTCGTAATCGGAATCATCATGGTTCTTAATCAGCTTGGTATCGCTACAACAATCGTTAATTCTGCATTCATCATCATTATTGCAGGTCTTGCTGTAGCATTTGCGATCTCCTTCGGTATCGGCGGTAAAGCATTCGCTTCCAAGCAGCTCGACAAGCTCGACAAGTACATCGACGAGAATAAGAAGAATAAGTAATAATACGGCTTCTTGTTAGTCCATACTTAAATGCGCGTTTACGTCTGCGCAGTGATTTTTAAAATTTCAAAAACCGGAAATGCTTCCCTTCGACGTTGCTCAAAGCGGTCAGCATTTCCGGTTTTTTTAATTTAAAAATCATCTTGCTCGTCCGAGAACTGCGCATTTAATCATGGACCATCAATCAGCCTTACGTTGCTCATCCTTCTTATTACTCTCGCCGATGCACTTGCCTCGCCTCCCCAGCTGCTCCGCCACACCCATCCACGCTTGATTCAAGGAGCCCCCCACGTCAATAAGGTTCAAAAAAGTTGCCCATTGTGGTGGTTTCTTGTATAATTATAAGGATTTCAGTATGAAAGGAACGTGATTATTATGGAAAAGGAAGTACAGAATAATACACTTATTAAGTCTAAGGGAATCGCATCAGTTAAGATTGCTGATGATGTGGTTTCCAAGATTGCAGCTCTTGCAGCACTTGAGGTTGAGGGCGTAAGTGCAATGGCTGGTAATTATACAAGCGAAAATATAGAGAAGGCAAGCCCTAAGAACATTCAGAAGAGCTCAAGAATTTTCGTAAATGAGGGCAGAGTTCGTGTGGATATGTCCATACTTATGAACTATAGCTACAATATACCTGCTACAAGTAAGCTCGTACAGGATAGAGTAAAGAGCTCTATCGAGAGCATGACAGGACTTGACGTTACAGATGTCAATGTTCGTATTGCAGGAATCACAATGCCAGAATAATAAAGTACAGAGGATATTATGAAACGATCAGAATTAAGAGAACAGGTATTTCAGCTTCTTTTCCGTGTTGAGTTCAATACCAAGGAAGAGATGAGAGAGCAGGAGGACCTGTTCATAGAGACAAATGATATAGAGATGAGCGAGTCAGACGTTAACTTCGTTAAGACTCGCTATGAGAGCATAGCAGATAAGCTCCCTGAGATAGACAAGCTTATAAATGAGGTTACTACCGGCTGGGATACAGGTCGTATCGGCAAGGTAGAGCTTGCTATTTTGAGACTTGCTGTCTATGAGATTAAATTTGATGATTCTATTCCTACCGGAGTGGCAATTAACGAGGCGGTTGAACTGTCTAAGAAATTTGGTCAGGACGGAGCATCCTCCTTTGTAAACGGAGTGCTGGCTAAGTTTGCGTAACGTATATACAGTTGAGCAGATTAATTCTTATATAAAAAATATGTTCAGGCAGGATTTTCTTCTTTCATCTCTTACGGTGAAGGGAGAAATCAGTAACTGCAAATATCATTCCTCCGGTCACATCTACTTTACGCTTAAGGATGCGTCCGGAGCGATTTCTTGTGTGATGTTCCGAGGTCACGCTGCAACAGGACTTAAGTTCAAAATGCAGGAGGGACAGCAGGTTCAGGTCACAGGATCGGTTGATATATATGAACGTGATGGTAAGTACCAGCTTTATGCTACAAAAATTGAGTTAGACGGAGCAGGTGCTTTATTTGAGCGTTTTGAAAAGCTTAAAAAAGAACTGGCCGAACGTGGAATGTTCGCACAGGAATACAAGCAGGAGATTCCCAAGCATATAAAGACACTGGGAGTTGTAACTGCTCCTACAGGAGCAGCTGTAAGGGATATAATCAATATCTCCACCAGAAGGAATCCCTATGTGCAGATATATCTGTACCCTGCAATAGTTCAGGGAGATCAGGCGAAGGACAGCATAGTTCGCGGAATTTCCACTCTGACGGATATGAATGTGGACGTTATCATTGTAGGACGAGGCGGTGGTTCCATAGAGGACCTCTGGGCCTTCAATGAAGAGGAGGTTGCCGAGGCGATTTTTAACTGTCCCATCCCGATAATATCTGCGGTGGGTCATGAGACGGACTGGACCATAGCGGATTTTGTGGCAGACCTTAGAGCGCCCACACCATCAGCGGCGGCAGAGCTTGCGGTTTATGAGATAGGCCTTTTGCTCCAGGATATAGACGCATACGCTGATATCCTTTACAGGCGCATGAATGAGAAAATCGAAAGACTCCGCGACAAGGCAGCAAGTGATAAGAGACTTTTAGAGCACCTGTCACCTGCAGCTAAGATCAGAGATCAGAGAATGAGAGCGGCTCAGAGCGCAGAGAGACTCGAGAGACTGATCACGGATATCATAAGAGAAAAGAGGCATCTTTTGGATGTGGACATTGAGAGACTTAAAGCCTTAAGTCCACTTGATAAGCTCCAGTCGGGATTTTCATACGTATCTGATGAAAAGGGAAAGAATATCAGGAGCATCAAGGCTGTGAGCGCAGGCGATAAGCTTGAGATCAATGTGAGTGACGGTGTTATCGGTGCTGAAGTTGTAGAGGTGAAAAAGCGAAGTTATAAATAATAAGCTTTCTCCCTTTGGGAGAAGGTGGCACGAAGTGCCGGATGAGGGTCAATATGGCTAAAAAGAGCGAAGAAAAAGAACTTACGATAGAAGAGGCGTTTAGTGCCGTTGATGAGAAAATAAAAGAACTTGAAAAAAGCGATGTTTCCCTTGAGGATTCCTTCAAGCTTTTCAAGGAAGGAATGGATCTTTTAAAGCATTGCAATGATTCGATTGACAAGGTAGAGAAAAAGGTTCAGAAGGTCATGGCTGACGGACAGACGGAGGATTTTGAGTGATGTCGGAATTTGTGAAATTACTTGACGAGAAGGCTGGAGAAGCAGAAGAGATCATTAGGAAATATCTTCCTGCTGAGGAAGGATACCAGAAGAAGGTTATCGAGGCCATGAATTACAGCGTTATGGCCGGCGGAAAGAGAATAAGACCTGTGCTTATGATGGAGATGTACAGACTCCTTGGTGGCAAGGATTTACAGGTTGTTGAGCCCTTTATGGCAGCTATTGAGATGATACATACCTATTCTCTTGTTCATGATGATCTGCCTGCCATGGATAATGACGAGTACAGAAGAGGCAGGAAAACAACCCATGTTGTTTACGGCGCAGGAATGGCTACTCTTGCAGGCGACGGACTTCTGAATTACGCATACGAGACAGCGCTCAAGGTATTTTACTGTAAGGCTGATCTTACACCCTTCGACGGAGACATCAGCGACAGAAGAGCCAAGGCCCTTGAGATACTCACAAGGAAGGCCGGAATCTACGGCATGGTTGGCGGTCAGTGCGCGGACATAGAGGCAGAGGGCAAGGCAGAGGCTACTTCTGAGGAACTGATTTTTATCCATGAAAATAAGACAGCTGCCATGCTTGAGAGCAGCATGATGATAGGCGCAATACTTGCAGGAGCCGATAATAAGACTCTTAATGATATAGAGCAGGCAGCGAGGAAGATAGGCGTTGCATTCCAGATTCAGGACGACGTCCTTGATATCACAGGAGATGAGGCTGAGCTTGGAAAGCCCATCGGATCCGATGAGAAAAATGAGAAGACGACCTATGTCACACTGCACGGACTTGAGGAATCGAAGGCAGAGGTTGAGAAGCTTTCAAATGAGGCAGTAGATATCCTGTCAAAATATGAAGGCAGCGGGGAATTCATTGTACCGCTTGTTACCTGGATGATTTCCAGAAACAAGTGATAGCTTAAAAAATACTATAAAGTCTTCTTGTTGAAGAAGACGGCACATTGTGCCGGATGAGGGTGAATATGTTACTGGACAACATAAATAAACCAAATGACATAAAGAAAATACCGAATGCTAAGCTCCCGGAATTAGCTCAGGAGATAAGAAATTTTCTTATAGAAAAGATAAGTGTTTCAGGCGGACATCTTGCATCAAATCTGGGTGCAGTTGAGCTGACCATGGCGCTTCATCTTGAGCTTGATTTGCCTAAGGACAAGATAATATGGGACGTTGGACATCAGTCCTATACCCACAAGGTGCTTACAGGTCGTAAGGCCGGTTTTGATACACTTAGGAAATTTGGCGGAATGAGCGGATTCCCCAAGAGATCAGAGTCTCCATGTGACTGTTTTGATACAGGACACAGCTCTACCAGTTTGTCTGCAGGACTTGGAATGGTAAGAGCAAGACAGCTTGCCGATGAAAAGTACACCATCGTATCCGTAATCGGTGACGGCTCACTTACAGGCGGACTTGCATACGAAGCCCTCAATAACGCGGCTAAGCTTGATACGAATTTCATCATGGTTCTTAACGACAATGAGATGTCTATTTCTGAGAACGTAGGCGGAATGGCAAAGTACCTCAACGTGGTTAGAACAAATGAGGGATACCTTAATTTAAGGGATGATATCTACAATTCACTTAAGAATTCAAGTCCCAAGATGGTAAAGGGAATCAGACGAGCTAAGAACAGCTTTAAGCAGCTCTTTGTGCCCGGAATGGTTTTTGAAAATCTTGGAATAACATATCTTGGTCCCATAGACGGACATAATATCTCAGCTTTAAGAGCGGCTATCCGCGAAGCCAAGAAGGTTCGTAAGGCCGTTATGATACATGTGGTTACCAAAAAGGGTAAGGGCTTTGAGCCTGCTGAGAGGCACCCTGCCAGATTCCACGGAACAGAGCCGTTCCTTATTGAAAACGGAATCCCGAGGAACCCCAGAACCACAGCTAATTATCAGGATATTTTCAGCACAGTTATGTGTAAGATCGGTGAGAGAGAGCCCAAGGCGGTTGCTATTACAGCGGCTATGGCTGATGGTACCGGTCTTAAGAGATTCAGGAATATGTATCCTGACAGATTCTTTGATGCAGGTATAGCAGAGGAGCACGCAGTTACCTTTGCGGCAGGACTTGCTGTTGGCGGCTTCCATCCGATATTTGCGGTTTACAGCTCATTTTTACAGAGAGCCTATGACCAGGTACTTGAGGATGTCTGCCTTCAGAATCTGCCGGTTACCTTTGCAATTGACAGAGCCGGACTTGTAGGAAGCGACGGAGAGACCCACCAGGGAATATTCGATCTGTCATACCTTTCAAGCATGCCTAATATGCACATCATGGCACCCAAGAATAAGTGGGAGCTTTCAGATATGATGAAGTTTGCAATCCAGTTCGAGGGACCTACGGCTATCCGTTATCCAAGGGGAAACGCTTACGATGGACTTCAGGAGTTCAGAGCGCCCATAGAGATGGGCAAGGCAGAGCCTATTTACAAGGAGAGAGATATCGTTCTTTTCGCTGTTGGCAGCATGGTTAAGACAGCGGAGAAGGTAAGAGATATTCTCATTGAAAAGGGCTATAACTGCTCACTCACAAATGCCAGATTTGTTAAGCCTATCGATGGTGACTACATCAGAGAGGCAGCTAAGAAGCACAAGCTCATCGTAACCATGGAAGAGAATGTGGTTTCAGGCGGATTCGGAGATCAGGTCAGAAGATTCATATGTGATGAGGAGATTGATATCGTGCAGCTTTGCATCGCTCTTCCAGATGAATTCGTAACCCACGGCTCCTGCGACCAGCTCTACAAGGAACTGGGTGTTGACGCCGAGTCTGTTGCTAAAAAGGTAATTAGAAAATACGAGGAAATAACTACAAATGGCTAAGGAAAGACTGGATGTTATTCTTGTTTCCAGAGGACTTGCTACCTCCCGTGAAAAGGCAAAGGCTGTCATTATGGCAGGCGATGTTTTTGTAAACGGACAGAGAGAGGACAAGCCCGGAACATCCTTCGATGAATCAAAAATTACATCACTTGAAGTCAAGGGAGATCAGCTCCCCTATGTCAGCAGAGGAGGTCTTAAGCTTGAAAAGGCGATGAAGAGCTTTGAGCTGACACTGGACGGCTTCGTGTGTATGGATATAGGAGCATCCACCGGTGGTTTTACGGACTGCATGCTCCAGAACGGTGCTTCCAAGGTGTACTCCGTTGATGTAGGTCACGGACAGCTTGCATGGAAGCTCAGGTCAGATGAGAGGGTTGTCTGCATGGAAAAGACAAACTTCAGATATCTGACAAGGGACGACATAGATGATGATCTTGATTTTGCATCTGTGGATGTGTCCTTTATATCACTCACTAAAATTCTTATTCCCGCAAGAAAGCTCTTAAAGGACGGCGGCGAGATGGTATGTCTCATAAAGCCCCAGTTTGAAGCAGGAAGGGAAAAAGTTGGAAAGAAGGGTGTGGTAAGAGAGCCCGAAACTCATGAAGAGGTTATCCGCAAGGTAATCGATTTTGCTGACATAATCGGCTTTAATGTTTTGAATCTTGATTTTTCACCGGTGAGGGGACCGGAAGGAAATATTGAATATCTGCTCTATATCCATAAGGATGAGAGCAGGAATGCAGAGGTCAGTGAGATAAATGAAGGCACAGGTCTTCACATGCTTGCAGACGTTAAGGAGGCAGGGAATGGAAAATCCTCTGACCCGGATATGCAGAAGCTAATTGAGGAGACGGTAAAAAGAGCGCACGGGGAGCTGTAAAAACTATGAAACGGTTTTTCATAATCACGAATAAGAGTAAGGATCCTGATATGAAGGAAACTGACAGGATCCGCAACTACCTTGAGTCACACGGGGCCATCTGTGAGGTGGCAGAGATAGAGAGGGTTTGTGCCGGGAATGGTCCTGAGTACAAATGTGAAGTACCTGATTCCTCCGAGTGTTGCATAGTTCTCGGCGGAGACGGAACGATGCTTCAGGCAGCGAGAAATGTTCTTGAGCAGAATATTCCGCTCATCGGAGTTAACCTCGGAACCCTGGGCTATATGACCGAGGTTGAGCTGTCAGAAGCAGAGAGTGCCATGGACAAGCTCCTTAACGATGATTATGAGATTGAAGACCGCATGATGCTTCAGGGGATTCTTTGTCAGGGCGAAGAAAAGGGTAAGAAGAACTTCGCACTTAATGACATCGTTATTGCAAGATGCTCATCACTGCAAGCCTACAATTTTAATGTATATGTAAATGACCAGCCGCTTACTTCCTATAAGGCGGACGGAGTAATTCTTTCCTCGCCTACAGGATCAACGGCTTACAACATGTCTGCCGGGGGACCGATTGTGGATCCCAAGGCACAGATATTACTTTTGACACCTATATGTTCACACACCGCTAATTCCAGGACCATCGTATTATCTGAAAATGATAAGGTTACGATCGAGATCGGAGTCGGAAGAGCAGACAGCGTTCAGAGGTTGGAAGCCTCCTTCGATGGCGGAAAGCGCTTTATTATGCAGAGCGGAGACAGGATTGATATATCCCGCGCTGAACAGGTAACCAGGATACTGAAGCTAAGTAGCGAGAGCTTTTTAAATATTTTGAGGAAAAAACTTGTATGAAGAAAAAACGACAGAGCAAGCTTATAGAGATTATCCAAAATAATGTCATTGAAACTCAGGAGCAGATAGCGGATATGCTCAATGCTGAAGGGTTCAAGGTGACACAGGCGACTGTTTCAAGAGATATCAGGGAGCTTCGCCTCACTAAAAGAGCCACGCCTGACGGAAGGCATAAATATGTCTATCTTCAGGACAACGCCTCAATGAATGATAAGTACGCCGATGTTCTTAGAGCCGGCTTTATCAGTATGGACAGTGCACAGAACATTCTTGTTATCCGCACGGTTTCGGGAATGGCCATGGCTGTAGCTGCAGCCCTGGATGCACTTGAATTTGAAAGTATAGTTGGATGTATTGCAGGTGATGACACCATCATGGCAGCAATACGTACAACTGCCGATGTACAGAAGGTTATGAATGAACTGAATGAGATCATCGGATAATTATCGGTAATCATTCTTCTTTTGAAGAATTTACACTCCCTAAGTATGCCCGAAGAAGCACGAAGGGAAAGAGGTAAATATGTTATATAGTCTACATGTGAAGAATCTTGCTCTTATAAATGAGCAGGAGGTTGAATTCAGAAATGGTCTCAACATCATGAGTGGTGAGACTGGAGCAGGTAAATCAGTCATAATCGGAAGCGTGAATCTGGCGCTGGGTGAAAAGGCCAACAGTGCCATGATTCGAACAGGCGCAGAATATGCGCTTATTGAGCTGACCTTTGGAATTACCAATGAAGCTCAGCTTAAGAGCTTAAAGGAACTGGACATCCCTGTAGATGAGGATGGAACCCTGATACTCCAGAGAAAGATCATGGAGGGCAGAAGCGTTTGCAAGGCCAATGGAGAAAATGTAAGCGCAAGGCAGCTACGAGATCTTTCCAATATTCTGATAAACATCCATGGTCAGAACGACCATCAGGAGCTTTTGCATAAAAAGAAGCACCTGGAGATCCTTGATGATTTTGCAGGCGAGGAGCTTACAAAGCTCAAGGAAAAATGCGCAGTCTCATATAAGAGCTGGAGGGAAGTCCTTGGCAGCCTTGAGGAGACAAACCTCGATGAGAGGGAGCGCGAGAGACAAAAGGATCTTGCAAGCTTTGAATTTAATGAGATAAACGAAGCGGATCCAAGACCCGGTGAGGATGATGAGCTCGAGACAAAATACAAGAGAATGGTCAACTCCCGGAAAATTGCCGAGGCAGCAGGTATAGCTGCAGAGGTTACAGGAGCAGGAGATTCAAATGACAGTGCTGCTGATGCCATAGGCAGAGCAGTGAGAGAGCTTTCTTCCGTAAGCAGCTATGATGATAAGGCTGCGGAGCTGTTGGAACAGCTATCTGATATCGATAATTTATTATCGGATTTTAGACATGCGATTTCATCCTATATCGACGAGCTGGAATTTGATCCAGAAGATTATCAGATCACAGAGGACAGACTTAACGTCATCAATCACTTAAAGGATAAGTACGGCGGAAGCATCGAAGCAGTCTTAGAATACAGAGACGAGAAGGAGAAAGAGCTTGAAAAGTTAGAGGACCTTGGTGCCTATAGAGAAAAGCTCATTGCTGATGAAAAGAGACTACATGAGGAGACTCTCGCAATCTGCAAAAAGATTTCTGATTTAAGAAAAAAGAATGCAGACGTGTTATCAGGCCTTTTAAAGAAGGCTCTTGAGGACCTGAACTTCATCGATGTGAGATTCGAGATAGAAGTAAGACCTGATGAGGAAAAGATGGCAGCAGGCGGTTTTGATGATGTGGAATTCATGATATCCACAAACCCCGGAGAGAAGATAAGACCTCTCGACCAGGTGGCAAGCGGTGGTGAGCTTTCCAGAATAATGCTTGCAATCAAGACAGTTGTTGCTGAAAAGGATGACATCGACACACTCATTTTTGATGAGATAGATGCGGGAATCAGCGGACAGACCGCATGGAAGGTTTCAGAGAAGTTAGGACTCCTTGCAAGAGGACACCAGATAATCTGTATCACACATCTTCCTCAGATTGCAGCTATGGCTGATAATCATTATGAGATCGCAAAGGGAACTCAGGACGAGGACGGTCATGAGAGAACTGTGACTCAGATACACAGACTCAGCGATGACAACAGAGTATCTGAGCTTGCAAGAATGCTCGGTGGTGCCCAGATTACAGATTCTACGCTGGAGAATGCAAGAGAAATGATGCATCAGGCAGATGAGGTTAAAAAGAGCATAGCCTGATCGCAGCAAATAAAGTATAGAAGATTTTAACTGGAGATATATAATGACACTGGATTATGATGATCTTTTAAATAGCATAATGGCGAGCCTTGACAGGACCAAGCAGGTGGAGGTCAATGATATACCCAATATTGATCTTTACATGGATCAGCTTCTGACCTTCATGGAGGAGAACCTTCGCAAGTCAGCAAGACATCCCGGCGTTGATAAGATCCTTACCAAGACCATGATCAACAATTATGCCAAGAATGATCTACTGCCGCCGCCTATAAAGAAGAAGTATTCGAAGGATCACATAATCCTTTTGATTTATATTTATTATTACAAAAACATCCTGTCCTTCAGCGATATTCAGACTCTTTTTGAGCCACTGTACAAGCGCTTTGGCAATGATGATGCTGAGATCAATTTAAAGGACATCTACACTACAATTTATGATGCACAGGATGAGATAATAGCTCATCTTAAAGAGGATATTAAGGAAAAATACGGAAGAGCTCAGGAGTCATTCCCCGAAGCGAAGGGTGAGGACAAGGATGAGCTTCAGATGTTAACCTTTATCTCCATGCTTTCTTATGATGTTTTCATTAAGATGCTTCTTATTGAAAATATTATAGACCATATCCAGGAGGAGCGCGGAGATACAAATAAAAAGAAGAAGAAAAAATGAGAAAATAGAAGCCTTCTCCCTATGGGAGAAGGTGGCGCAAAGCGCCGGATGAGGGAAATATTAGAAAGGCAACAGATTTTTAATGAGTATATACGATACCCTGAATAGTGAACAGAAGAAAGCGGTTCTGCAGACAGATGGCCCGGTGCTGATACTTGCAGGTGCAGGTTCGGGAAAGACCAGAGTGCTGACACACAGAATCGCTTATTTAATTGACGAATGCGGAGTTAATCCCTGGAACATTCTCGCCATCACCTTCACTAACAAGGCAGCAGGCGAGATGAGAGAGCGTGTCGATAAGATAGTGGGCTTTGGCTCAGAGAGTATATGGGTTGCGACTTTTCATTCAACCTGTGTGAGAATTTTAAGACGCTATGCGGACAAGCTCGGATATGACAACAACTTCACCATCTATGATTCAGATGATTCAAAGTCCGTTTTAAAGGACATCTGTAAAAGATATCAGCTTGAGACAATGCAGCTTAAGCTTCGTGGAATCCAGACCGCGATATCCCATGCAAAGGACAACTGCGTGGATGCCAATGAGTACGCGCTCACATCAGGCTCTGATTTCAGAAAGCAGAAGATAGCCAAGGCTTACATCGAGTATGAGAATACTTTGAAGAAAAATAACGCCATGGACTTTGATGATCTGCTTTTAAACACGGTGAAGCTTTTCCAGAAGGAACCTGAGATATTAAAACAATATCAGGAGAGATTCCGCTATATCATGGTGGATGAGTATCAGGATACCAACAATGTACAGTTTGAATTCATAAGACTTCTCGCTGACAGATATAAGAACCTCTGCGTGGTCGGTGATGATGACCAGAGTATCTACAGATTCCGAGGTGCCAATATCAGAAATATTCTTGATTTTGAAAAGGTGTACCCGGATGCTACAGTCATTAAGCTGGAGCAGAACTACAGATCAACTCAGAGCATCCTTGATGCTGCAAACGCAGTAATCAAGAACAATTACGGACGAAAAGACAAGGCACTCTGGACCGATGAGGGCAAGGGCGAGCTTGTAAAATTAAAGCAGGTTACCCAGGCACCGGAGGAAGCTGAATATATCGCATCTGATATCTGTAAGCTCAAGAAAACCGGCAAGGCAGATTATAAGGACATCGCTGTTCTTTACAGAACCAATGCCCAGTCACGACTTATAGAAGAGCGATTCGTCTATGAGGGCATTCCCTATGACCTTGTGGGCGGCGTTAACTTCTATGGAAGACGCGAGATAAAGGAACTTCTTGCATACCTTAAGACAGTTGATTCAGGGGCAGATGATCTTGCTGCAAGACGAATAATAAATGTTCCAAAGCGAGGCATCGGAGCTACCAGCATTTCACATGTTCAGGAATATGCTGATACCCATAACTTAAGCTTCTTAAAGGCATGCGCAGAGGCTGATCTGATTCCCGGACTTAATAAACCGGCACAGTCTAAGATCAAGGCCTTTGCTGAGATGATACGAGTTTTCAGAGCCTTCTCAAAGGAGTCCAGACTTGATCAGCTCCTGCAGCACATCATAAGGGAGATAGGATTTATAGATTATCTCTATACCCTTGATGAGGGCGATACCACTGAGGATAACGAGCGTCAGCAGAACGTGGACGAACTTATTTCAAAGATGGCAGCCTATGAGGAGAAGGAGGATGAGCCTACACTTACAGGCTTCCTTGAAGAGGTTGCTCTCGTGGCTGATATCGATAATGTATCTGATGATGATGACAAGGTTCTTCTTATGACACTCCATAGTGCCAAGGGACTTGAGTTTGATCATGTATATCTTGCAGGTATGGAGGAGAATGTATTCCCCAGCTACATGACTCTCATGAACGAGGACAGCGATCCCGAGGGACTTGAGGAGGAACGCAGACTTGCTTATGTTGGTATAACAAGAGCAAAGAAGCACCTCACTCTGACCTGTGCAAAGTGCAGAATGAACCGCGGTCAGATCGAGTACAATCGCATGAGCAGATTTGTATCAGAGATTCCCGATAACCTTCTTGAAAAGGTCGGATTTGCGGAGAGTACATATCTCTTTGATGGAGGAGAATCCATCGATGATGATGACGACATCGATCTTGATACCGGCCGAATTTTCAAAAAGAAGATGGACTTCTCAAAGCCCGCCTATGGCATGAATTCTCAGAGTTCACCGCTTAAGAGAAGTGCCTATGCCGGAACAACTGCAGCAGTTCAGCCCTCTTACGGAAGACCTGTTGCAAAGCCAGCACCTCCTAAGAAAAGAGCGGTTCCAAAGGACAAGCCCTTTATTGCAGGCGCTGCAAGCGCTCACAGCAAGGCTTCTCTTGGAAAGCCCGGACTTGCGGGATTATCAAAGGGAGCACCTGCTTCAGCAACACTTGAATACGGTGTGGGCGACAGAGTAGCACATGTGAAATTCGGTGTGGGCACAGTTCTTGATATCGTAAAAGAGCCAAGAGATTATAAGGTTACCATCAACTTTGATGAGTATGGACAGAAGATAATGTTCGCTGCTTTTGCGAAGCTTAAAAAAGTATAAACTCTGCTAAATCGATAGAAAGAATATGATTTATTGGATATAATTATAGTAGTTGTTTGACAATTAACATCTTGGAAAGGGGTATGAAATGGAAAAAAACAGAATTGAAGATCTTCTTGAAATGACAAGGATTAATGAACTTCTGGAGAAAAAGGAAGCAGCTAATGCTAAGAAGCCTGCAAACATTATCTTATGGTGCCTTGCAGTATTTGGTGCAATCGCAGCGGTTGCTACTATCGCCTTTTTAGTTTTCAATTACATGATGCCCGAGTACGAGGATGATTTTGATTATGATGATGACGATTTCGACGACTTTGATGACGACGATTTCGTTGACCTGGATTTGGAGAAATGAAGAAAAAAGATATCGTAACGGGAAGAATTGTTCGTGTTGAATTTCCGAACAAAGGCATAATGGAGACACCTGAGGGAAAGGTAATCGTCAAGAATACCCTCCCCGGCCAGAAGGTGTCATGCGTGATTATTAAAAACAGAAATGGCAGAGCAGAAGGCAGGCTCCTCGAGGTTCTCGAAGAGCCTATTGATGCTATAGAAAGCCCCTGTATTCACTTTGGTAAATGCGGAGGCTGTACTTATCTTACAATGCCTTACGTCAAGGAGCTTGGCCTTAAGGAGCAGCAGGTAAGAAGAATTCTTAATCCTATTCTGGAAAAGCAGACACAGAGCTATACCTGGGAAGGAATCAAGACCAGCCCGGTTAAGTTTGCATACAGAAATAAAATGGAATTTACATTCGGAGATGAGGAGATCGGTGGTCCCCTCACTCTTGGCATGCACAAAAGAAACAGCATGCATGACATCGTTAGCGTTACAGGCTGCAGAATTGTTGATGACGACTACAGCCAGATTCTTAGTGCTACAACGTCATATTTTGGAAAGCTTTATAAAGAAGGAAAAATCAGCTTCTATCACAGAATGAAGCAGGAGGGATATCTTAGACACCTTCTCGTGAGAAAGGCTGTCAAGACAGGCGATATCCTTATAGATCTGATAACAACAACTCAGGAGGATCACGACCTTTCAGAGTACAAGGATATGCTTCTTACACTTGAACTCTCAGGACATATCGTAGGTATCCTCCACACTATTAATGATGCTAAGGCAGACGCAGTAATTGATGAAGGAACAACTATCCTTTACGGACAGGACTATTTCTTCGAAGAGCTTCTGGGACTGAAATTCAGGATTACTCCTTTTTCATTCTTCCAGACTAACTCCCTTAGTGCGGAGGTGCTTTACGGAACAGTAAGAGAGTACATCGACGGACTCTATGACAACACCACAGAGGATCCCGGTGATAAGATTATCTACGATCTCTACTGCGGAACAGGAACCATCGCTCAGATAATCGCACCCATCGCCAACAAGGTTATCGGTGTCGAGATCGTCGAGGAAGCTGTTGCTGCCGCTAAGGAAAACGCCGCCCGCAATCATCTTCTTGACTGCGAGTTCATCGCCGGCGACGTACTTAAGGTCCTTGACGACATCGAGGATAAGCCTAACCTCATCATCCTCGATCCTCCCCGTGAAGGCATCAACCCCAAGGCACTTAAGAAAATCATCGACTACGGTGTTAAGCACATGATCTACGTCAGCTGCAAACCCACCTCTCTTGCGAGAGATCTGGAGATTCTCGCCGAGGGCGGATATTACGTACAGAGAGCTGTCGCAGTGGATCAGTTCCCTTGGACGAATCATGTTGAGACGGTAGCTCTCTTGACGAAGGCGACTGAAAAGTAAGCCTGAGTGTCGTGACGATTGGTTGACTTTTTTAGAGAGTATATTATAATTCATTTCTGAGATTATTCTAGTTATCGCGGCTGGTACATCCAGCCGCGTATCTATTCCACACAATGGCTGGCGGCTGTTGTGGTCGGATATTCCGCATAATTGCAATATATGCCATTATGATCGGATGACTTCCAAGATTTTTAGACAAATTTTGTTTAGAGACTGTTGGAATTTGATGTTTTAGGCTTTTCAGCAGGCTGAAATCTTTGGTATTACCTGTTGGAATTGTAGATTTTGGGATTTCAACAGTGACAAAACGTAGCTGTTACCTGTTGGAATTGCTATTATACTTGATTTCAACAGTGATAAAATGCAGTCTTTTCCTGCTGGAATTGTGAACTTGAGAATTCCAACAGGTGAGAATAATCCAATTTACCTGTTGAGAATAGTATTGTTACGGATAACAACAGGTAGAAAGTAATAAAATAGTCTGTTGGATATTAGGATTTATAGATAACAACAGGTCAAGGCGGGGAAAATAGTCTGTTGAAATCATGAAAAATAAATATACAACAGGTAGCAGTAAATATAAAGAGATACAAAAAGGAAAATAAAAGAAATGCAAGGTTTAAAAGAATTACTAACATTAGAAGAACAGAGATTAAAGAAAATCAAAGAGACTGTAGATGGCAGGCTTATCGATGTTCCGGATGGTACTCTTAGAGTGACATCATCCAAGAAAAAAGTTCAATATATACAGTGTGTAGAAGATATAAATGAAGCTGGATACAAACTTAGTTATATCAAGAAAGAAGACATGGCACTTGTCTATGCTCTCGCACAGAAGTCTTATGATCAGAAAATCAAAAAACTGGTAGACAGGCGCATTAAACATATCGAGAAAATTTCAAGGGAATACGAAGATAATGAGATTGAAGAGATTTACAACAACCTTCATCCTGCCAGGAAAACACTTATAAAGCCAGTAGAAATTCCATGGGAGCAAAAACTTGCAGATTGGAAGAATAAACCATATACAGGAAAAGAATTTGCTCCAGGTATTCCTGAAATATATACAAAGAAAGGTGAAAGAGTTCGATCTAAATCAGAAAAAATCCTTGCTGATACCTTCTTTGATATGGGAATTGAATACAAGTACGAGTGCCCTCTGAAACTAAAGAACTTTGGAGTAGTATATCCGGATTTCACATTCCTTAGAAAAAGAGATTGTAAAGAAATATACTGGGAGCATGATGGAAGAATGGATGATCCGGAATATGCAGAGAAAGCTGTCAGGAAGATTAATTCATATATTGCAAACGGTATATTTCCGGGAGATAAATTGATAATTTCTTATGAAACTTCTGGTGTGGTGTTGAACGATAGGGTAATAAAAATGCTAATAAAAAAATACATAACATAATTCTTAGTGATGGATTATAGTTTTATTTGTATGAGTTATACTATAATCACATGTTAATCAAAATCTAGGATGAATAATATATATCTTGTCAGTTTATTTGTGACATCAATTGTTTAGGGAGTATAAATATGATACTTGTAACAGGTGCATCGGGATTTGTGGGCCATAAGATTATGGAAATGTGTAGCGATGTTATTGCGGCACCGTCCCTGCGAGGAATGTCCGAAGATGATATTAAGCATTTGGTATGTGAAAGTGGTGCTGATGCGATAATACATACTGCGGCAATTTCGGATATGGGTGTATGCGAGAAGGATCCAGAGGCTTCTTATCATGCAAATGTAGAAATCCCTATTTATTTGGCTAAAGCATCTGGAGGCAAAAAGCTAATATGTTTCAGTTCTGATCAGGTATATAACGGACTTGAGGATGAAGGACCATATATTGAGGAAAATGTAAAACCCGCTAATACTTATGCCCGTCATAAATTGGAGATGGAGCAGAGAGTTCTTGATATATGTCCTGATTCAGTTATGCTTCGCGCAGAGTGGATGTACGACTATTATCTGGAAAAGCCAAATTATTTCATGAATCTGATTAGGGCCAATGAGGCGGTTTCGTTTAGCTCAAAGCAGTTCAGAGGCATAACCTATGTTAAAGAAGTGGCTGAAAATATGGAAAAGGTAATCGGACTTCCCGGCGGTGCTTATAATTTTGGAAGTGAAACCACAAAGTCAATGTACGAGATTACCAGAGAGTTTTTAGACGCTATGAAACTTAACATAAGACTTAAAGATGCACCTGTAAGGCATAATCTTTGGATGGACTGCAGTAAGGCAAAAAAATTCGGATTAGAGTTTTCAGATGTTCTAGAGGGGCTACTTCGCTGTGCAAAAGATAATGAAAATAGATTGAGGAAGTAATCTGTGCAGAACCTGCCGAAATCAGTGATATTTTATGGTATCAAATATATCAGGTTAGATACAGGTCTGAATGAAAAGGTGGTTCGGAAAATCTATCTGAAGGCAGGATTTAAAATAGTTGATATTATCGACTATGATAATGGGAATTCAATGGCGCTATATGAGATGGAAGTTTAAGGATGCATGATAACTGTGACGGTGATAATTTCTTTTAGGATACTGAAGAAAAATGAAAAAGGATCAGGGTATGGAAAATATTAATGCACTGATAGAACAATGCGGTTTGGGGACAATTGAAGGACAGATTCTCACTGTGTCCGGAGGACTTATGCATAAGATGTATAAAGTTCAGACAACAACCGGAACATACGCAGTGAAAAGCCTGAATCATGAAATAATGAGTAGGCCTGAAGCGATGAAGAATTATGCTGAAGCAGAAAGGCTTGAGAAAATATTGGAGGATAATGGAATTCCTGTTGTAGCAGCATTATCTTTTGATGGAAAAAAGATGGTTTCTGTTGATGGAAGGTATTATTATATCTTTCCATGGCAGGAAGGGAAAATCACAGATTTTAATGAGATTTTAACTGAACAGAGCTACAAAGCCGGTGAGATACTTGGAAAGATTCACTCAATAGATGCGCAGAATATTTCTCAGGAAGAACCTGCATTAAGTGAGGTTGATTTTGCAGCATTACTTGAAAGTGCTAAGGAAAAAGATAGCGTAATTGCACCTCTCCTTGAAGCAAATATGCAGCTTCTTGAAAACGCGCAAAACAAGTTAAATGAAGCTCGGAAAAATCTTCCTGCAATGAGAGCAATAAGTAATGATGATATGGATCCCAAGAATATTATGTGGCATGAAGGAAATGTCTATGTGATTGATCTTGAGTGTCTTGGTTACAGCAATCCTATATCATCATGTCTTGATCTTGCGCTCCAGTGGGCAGGAACTGTAAACGGCAAATTCAGTAAAGACAATCTGGAGGCTTTTTTCAAGGGGTATCTTAATGCTTATGACAATGGATTCAGATCGTATGATAAATTATTTGGAATAGCATATACCTGGATAGAGTGGCTTGAATACAATATCAGGCGTGCACTGGGAGTAGTGAGCAATGATGCTGAAGAGATAAGGCTTGGAGAAGCAGAAACAGAGAATACGATAAACAGGATAAAATACCTTGCTTCAATTGAAAATGATATTTGTATGGTATTAAAAAGCCTTCCGGCATGAGAATACGGCTGTTCTCATGGATGAAATCCTCGAGAAGTTCAATACTAAGGCAGATAATCTGAACGACATTATGGATAGAATGGCAGATTCAACAGCAGCACACAGAGATTTGAAACCCTTTATATAAATCAACAAACCAAAATACTGTATATATTAGGACCGGCTTTAAGCTAACGAAAATCTTAGCATAAAGTGTCAGGTCCTTTTATGTTGTCTTTTTCGGTGTTGTGGGGGAACTGTTCTGGAAAAAATATTATCTATTTTTAATCCCAAATTTATAAATCTATAACTTGTGTATGTGAAAATAGAGTATGGGATAACTTAATAATGTGTAGCTATGTCTATTATTAGAAGGTCCCAAAGTCATCAGGAAAGGCTATTTGAAAGAACATGATAACTTTATTCGATTTTTCAAGAATACATAAAGTGATTAAGAGACTTTCGGCTGTGTTTATTATTTTTGCAATGATAATCACACAGACCGGATGCGACAATATTATAAGCGGAAAAAAGAGGGAAATGGTATTGACCACAGGAGGAACCTCCGGAACCTATTTTTCACTTGGCGATGCCATGGCCAATATTCTGAATACAAAGCTCTCCAACAGCACACTTGCAATATACTCAACAGGTGGCTCCGGTGAGAATATTAAGATGCTTTCTAATAGAAGCACTGATCTTGCAATAGTTCAGAATGATGTAATGTATTATGCCTACACAGGAACGGATCTTTACTCTGATTCGGAGATGTATACCGGCTTTTCAGCTATTGCCGGGATTTATGATGAGAATGTCCAGATAGTTACCTGCAAGGATGATATTTCTTCGGTGGAGGATCTCAAAGGTAAAAAGGTTTCCGTGGGAGATTCAGGATCCGGAGTAGAGTTTAACGCAAGGCAGATCCTTAGTGCATATGATATGAGTTTTGACGATATTCATGTTGTCAATTCTTCATTCGGTGACAGCGTTGATAAACTCGTTGATGGAACAATTGATGCAGCTTTTATCGTGGCAGGAACTCCCACAAAAGCTGTAACGGATTTATCGGAAAAAAAGACTATTCGTCTGATTGGCATTGATGCTGAACATGTAAGTATTCTCCAGGAAAACTATAGCTTTTATACCAGTTCGGTTATTCCGGCTGGAACTTATCAGGGACTGGAGGAAAGTACCGACACGGTTTCTGTAAGGGCGGTGCTGGTGGCTTCAAACCATCTGGAAAAGGAAAGAGTATACGAACTTTTAAAACTTCTTTTTGAGGAAAAGGAACGTATTTCTGCCGGAGAAGGAAACTTTTCAACGTTTGAATTAAATGAAGCTGTTAAGGGAATTAGCATTCCCTTCCATAAAGGAGCAAAGAAGTATTACAAGGAAAATGGTGTGGAGGGATTTTGAGTGCTTAAGAGGATACTGAAAAGCGGAACATGTGCGAAGTGCAGAATTTGCTGTAAATATGACGACGATGATGTCTGGGATGCTCCAGGATTTACTGAAGAAGAATATAAAGAAAACAAGGTTAAGACAGAAGCAGCATTTATTCAAAGAGACGATGGGCTTTATTATCTGCAAATGGAAAAAGACAGCGAGGGTATTTATACCTGCCCATGCCTGGGTGAAAACGGATGCATTCTGGGGAATAGCAGACCTTTCCGATGTGGTCTTTGGCCTATGTACCTTATAAACACAGAACATGGTCTGGGGTTTGCCCTATCTCCGGTATGCCCTGAGGTATGGAAGCTTGGAAGTGAAGAGATTTTTGAATCTGTTCGTGGCAAGCTTTTGCTTATCAATAAAATAGGCCATGATTGCCCTACTCTTATTGAAGACTGGTCTCCGGAATACCGGATGATAGCGATTCCGGATGAAAAAGGTAATTATCATTATCTTCCGGATGAGGAGGGGCTTGATCCCCATCTGCATTTCAGAGAGCTGTCTGATGAGGAGGTTCAGGATCTCCATGAAAATGTGCTGAAAAAAGATTTTCCTGAGGATGAGTTAAAAAAGCTCGACATTATTATTAAGCTTAAGCATAAAGGAGCGTATATTACGCTTGCAGTTTATGACAGAGGAGTCTTTGTTGGTTATGCGTTTTTCTCCACGGATTCTTCGAATAAAGGACTTTGTATCCTTGATTATTTTGCTGTTATGCCAGAGCTTCGCGGAAAAGGGTATGGAACAAGAATCCTTTCTTTAATTACTTCGCATTTTTCCGACAAGACTAATCTTATGTGCGAGGTGGAGGATCCTTTTGCTACGGATGACCCTGAGACGAAGCAATTTAGAGAGAAACGGATGAATTTTTATATTTCAAACGGATGGCATGATACAGGTCTTTCTGTATTTATGTATGGTGTGGATTATCGCATTATAGGATCCCCTGTGGGGACCTTTAAAAATCCAGAGGATGTATTGGGTGAATATCGGAAGATATATGTTGATATGGTGGGAGAAGAGGAGCTTTCAGTTAATATGAAGATTAATAATTTTTAACGAATTAACTTGAATAAGTTAGTTTGCGGTATGGAGTTATAAGTGGTTTATGTATTTGGATAAGTTGAAACACCTGCCGGAAGCAGAGGAGGAGAGACTTCTTTCCCTTGGCTATTTACCGGTTACTGTAAATGATAAACAGAAGCTTAATCCTTATTATGACAAAATGAATGATGACTGGTCATCACCTATGAGTTTTATGGCACTCATAGCCTGGGGAAAGGTACTTTCCTTTTATTACAGAGAGATCGATGATTATCTTTCTCTGATGGGCTGGGATTCATCGGACGGCAGAATGACTATGCTACCGCTTATTGGGCATTATGATGAAGAATCATTAAAAGAGGCCTTTAATGAAGTAAGAGAAGACCATGGTAAGCTTGGCTACAATCTTAATATCACGGATATGCGCGAGTGGATGCAGCCCTATTATGAACATATTCCGGGTACAGAATGGGAAAAGAAAATAAATGATTCCTTTTTTGACTATGTTTATGATAGCAGTAGCTTTGATGCTTTTAGTGGTAAATCTGGGCAGAATCTTAGATATTTTCTGAAGAATTACGATTACAGTGTGGATGAGGTGACTCCCGCGGATCTTAACACGCTCACTGACTTTGTCAGGGTTAACTGGTGCGCGCATAAGGACTGCGCTTATTGTAATTACGGATGCTCGATAAACTGCCTTGAAGAGATAGTTCCCTTCCTTCCTGAGCTTAATGGCTATGGAATCATTGTAAGGATAGACGGGGAAATGGCAGGCTTTTGCATAGGCTCAAGACACGGGAATAAATCAATAATTCATTTCCAGACAACAACCGGAAACTATAAGGGGCTTGGGGTGTTTATGTATTCAGAATGCAGGAAGCGCTTTCTTTCCGGAGTTGATAAGATCAGTCTGGGAGAGGATATGGGTATTTCAGGAATCAGAACCTTCAAGCAAAGACTCGCTGTCCATCAATGGATACCGAGATTTGAATATGATCTTAAAAACTAAAGACTACTTTTAGAAATGAGAACGGCCATGAATGAAAAAATAATTAATAAAAAGAATGTTATTATCGCCGGGATAGTGGCGGTGCTTCTCCTTCTCATATTATTTTATAGTCATGAATATCTTTTAGTGAACCCTTTTTCTGACCTGTCATATGATGGCATAGTTTATGCTGCTCTTGATAAAGATGGTAATACCTATGTTGTAGATAAGGCGGGACAAAGGCTCTTAAAGGTTTCTCCCAAAAACAAGCTTATATGGAAAAAGGAAGCATCTTCTGGGCTGTTCAATAAAATTAACAGGGTTATTCCATCCGGAGATCGCATATTCCTTCAGGATGTTGAGAGTGGTGAAGGAATACGCCTTAAGGGTGAAAGTATAATTGAGCTTAATTCAAGAGGCAAACCAATTGAAACTGTCTCTAAATTTCTCTATTCAGAACTGACATTACAAGAGCATATAGTTGGTGTTTTTCCTGTAGGCGAACGGGAGATTGCCTATTTATATAAAACAAATGACAACATACGTCTCTTAAAGCCCGGATATAGTGAAACAACATATCCCCTCAAAGGTGCCGGACTGTACTTAAGGAGCAGCGCGTATGATGCTGAAACGGAAACAATCTATTACAGCACTTTTGATGGAAAGATTAAGCAATATGTAGATGGTGTCAGTGATAAAGTAATCTATGACTGCGCTGATTCAGAGGATTTAAGTATCCCGGCGGAGCTTAGTTATCATGATGGGAAACTGTATGCTACTGATATCGGGCTTAGATCAGTAATCGTTTTTGATACTAAAAGTGATGAGGTATCTTTTATTGAAGAAGATGTAAATCTGCTTGAAAGAGAGATAGCTTACAGTCTTAATGCAGGAAATGGATTAAAGTGTGTAACAGATTATTCGGTAAAAACATACCTTGGAGACAATTCATATGATTATTCTGTTTTCTGTAAACTGTCATACATAAACATAATAAAGAGCATTATCTCAAAAATTGCTGCCGCAGGCTTAATACTGATTATTGTTGCCGTTGTTACAGCTGTAGTTCTATACATTTTAAGGAAAGGATCTTTGTACGCAAAGATAATCCTTGGTATAGTGGTTGGATCGGTTATACTTTCCGGTCTTCTGGTGTCTGTCCTTATACCAAGATTTCAGGAAGAATTAACGGAAGCATTTTTTGAGAAAGCCAGTCTGGTCAGTGACATGACATCTTCCATGGTTCCAAAGGATGCATTCGTACGTCTTGACAGTGCGGATGATTTCATGAATGAGGATTATCAGGCAGTCAGGAATGTGGCAAGAAATATATTCTTTAATGAATCTGACAACATGAATGATCTGTACTGCGTACTTTATCATGTTGTAGATGGTGTGTATTCTATGAGCTACAGTCTGAAGGATAGTGTAGGATCTGTTTATCCTTATGACTGGAATTTGGAGGGTTCGCTAGAAGAAAAGGTTCTGACTACTAAAAGCAGTGAGAGATATATGAGTAGTACCAGTGAAGGTGAGTATCTCTTTTCCTATAAGCCGTTAATAAATGCCGCAGGTGATGCTGTAGGTATCATCGAAATAGGTAAGGACATGGCTACATTCAGGAATGAGATTAATCAGATGGTTCTGGATGCCTTCATCAATACTTTTGCGGTTACTATAGTCCTTATCCTTTTGATTATAGAACTTATATATTTCGTAAAAGGAAGAAATGAGTATAAGGAAATTCTTGTGGCCAACGGAGGAAAAGCCGTTCATGAACTGCCTTGCGAAATCATGAGAATGGTTTCATTTCTTGTATTCTTCTTAACTAATTTAAGTACAGCATTTCTTCCGCTGTACGCCATGGACCTGGCTGGAACTTCAGGGACTAATATTGCCCCTGAGGTTATGGCGGCTATCCCGCTTTCAGCAGAGGTTATTACCGGTGCTATCTTTTCCGTGGCAGGTGTAGGTATCATTAAAAAGATAGGAGAAAGGCAGACAATCTTCTTGAGCTCAGTACTATTTATGACTGGTTTTGGTCTGCGCATTATTCCTAATATCTGGGTGCTTATACTAGGCAATGCTATTGTTGGTGTGGGTTGGGGAGTGATACTTCTCGCAGCCACTATGAGGATAACGGATTTACCGGAGGAAAAGAGAGATATTGGATTTTCACAATATAATGTTGCTTCCCTAAACGGTGTCAACTGCGGTGTCGTAATGGGTGGATTTCTTGTTAACTGGATGAATTATCAGGGCGTATTTATAGTCTCGACTGTGCTTAGTATTTCTATGCTGATCCTGTGTACGAGATATTTCAATGCCGGAAAGTCTAGAAAGGATGAAGAAGAAATTGTTGAAAATGTGGACTCTATAAAGATAATGTCATTTATTATGAATCCCAAGGTGTTCACACTGCTATTTATGATAGTGGCACCTATCCTTATGAGTTCATATTTCCTGAATTATATGTATCCTATCATTGGCTCCGGCTTTGGACTCTCAGATACATATATTGGTTATTCATATCTGCTGAACGGACTTTGCGTGATGTTCTTTGGAGAACTATTGACATCTTTCTTTACACGTGTGAAGAAGAAACAGGAAGGACTTCTTATGGCTTCGCTATTATATGCCTTTGCGTTTTTCCTTGTAATTCGTTTTGAGAACATTCCGGCTCTGTTTGCGGCTCTTGCAATTCTCGGTATTTCAGACAGCTTTGGATTACCACTGCAGTCAGGTTATTACACGGAACTGGAGGCTGTGGAGAAATACGGATATGATAAGGCCCTTGGTATTTACAATCTGATTATAAATGTAGCTCAGTCAGTAGGACCTTTCGTATTCAGTTATGTTTTGATTGCCGGAATGAGCAAGGGACTTACCATAGTTCTGATTACACTTACTATTCTTGCGTTTGTATTCATCATTATAGGAAAAACAGTTGATAAGAAAAGGAGAGCCATATGAAGAAAATAGGAATCGGAGTGAAAATCTGCTCACTTATTGCTGCTGCTTTGATTGTTCTGTTTGTTGTGCTTTGTACATATAGTTACATGGTACACAGACAGAAGGTAGATGATTATTATGGTGAAAACGCATCCAGACTGGCTCTTTCTTTGGCAAATCAGACTGATGGTGACTTTATCAGGGAATTAAGGGCGCTGGTTGATGAAGATGAGTTTCAGCAAGTGCGGGAAAAAGCGCTGGAAACAGACGACTGGACTCCGGTAGAGGACTACCTTGAAAAGAAGGGTCTAAAAGAAAAATATAACCTGATTACAGACACGTATATGAGTTTTCTCAAAGATATGAATGTAAAATATCTGTACATTCATTCTATAGAGGGACCAATAAGTGTGTATCTTATTTCCGCAACTGAGGGAATTAAAGCACTTGGACTTGTTGGAGATAATGCGGAAGAATTTTCAATGTATACAACAAACGTACACATCGATCCTGCCGTATCAAACATGGATAACGACTGGGTATGCTCTGCTTATGAACCGATATACGATTCCAATGGCCAGGCTGTAAGTACTGTGGGTGTCGATATCGATATGAATAAGGTCGTTGGAGACAGAATGCATTTTATGTACCGTATGGTGACCTGCGGTGTTGTTATCACATTACTCTTTGTTATTCTGGGTATCATAACTATACGTAAAGTTGCAGTATACCCGGTGGAAGCACTCTCCAGTGGAACGAAAGCATTTACCCATGAGGAAACCGGCTATTCAAGAGAAAGTGTAATCAATCTTGATATAAAGAGTGGAGATGAGCTGGAAGAATTATACACTGATATCAAGACCATGCAGGTGAAAATTCTTGACTATATCGAGAATATAACAAAGATCACCGCTGAAAAGGAGAGGATAGGAGCAGAACTAAGTGTTGCTACCCAGATTCAGGCGGATATGCTTCCGCGAATTTTTCCGGCCTTCCCTCAGCGAAACGAGTTTGAGCTGTTCGCTACAATGACACCTGCAAAGGAGGTTGGAGGAGACTTTTACGACTTCTTCCTTATTGGAGATAATCATCTTGGTCTGGTAATGGCTGATGTTTCCGGTAAAGGTGTTCCTGCAGCGCTTTTCATGGTGATTGCTAAGACGCTCATAAAGAACAAGGCACAGCTTGGTGGGACCCCTGCGGAGGTATTGTCTTATACCAATGAGCAGTTGTGTGAGAGCAATGAGACTGAGTTGTTTGTTACCGTATGGTTTGCTATCATAAACCTGACCACAGGAAAAGGAATTGCTGCCAATGCGGGACATGAGCATCCTGCATTAAGGCGCGCAGACGGACAGTGGGAGCTTGTGGAATATAAGCATTCTCCTGCAGTCGCAACAATGGAAGGAATGAAGTTTAAGGAGCATGAATTTGAACTCTATCCCGGCGACAGATTATTTGTTTACACAGATGGTGTAACAGAAGCAACTAATAGCCAGAATGAGTTGTTTGGTGAGGAAAGACTTGTAAATGCTCTTAATAGAGAAGAGGTAGATACACCTGAAAAGCTTCTTAAAAATGTCAGAGAAGATATAGATACATTTGTTGGTGATGCACCTCAGTTTGATGATATTACAATGATGGGAGTCTTCTGGAAGGGATGATGGGGCTCAGCGCAGGAGACTGTTGTTGATTAGTATTAGCTGTTGACAAATAGGGTGTGAACAACTATGAGCGAAGCGAAAAAGAAGTATAGGATCGAACTGATCGACATCACGAAAGCGATAACGATTATTCTCGTGATACTTGGGCATACAACCGGTAACCTGGATACACCCATGTATAGGCGCTTGCTATATACCTTTCACATGCCGCTATTCTTTTTTCTGTCTGGCATGTCTACTAAACCGGGAGCGCTCCTGTTATGCGCTGTCATTGAAAGATATGTCCCTCAGCTTTTGGGACAGTTCCCACGATATCCGGATAAGGTTTGAACTGGATTTAAAAGAGGCATTCTTTATAGAGTGTCTCTTTTTATTATGCGGAAATGCTTGATTGTAAGTCGCTTAGTTGATGGGTATAATAATGAAATATTGAAAGTAGTGGATCAGAAATATAAATTAGAGGTATGAAAAAATGGGAGAGTATGAGAAATGTCACTTGAAAAAAGCGTACGGGACATAGATAAGATGAGCACAATTCTCCATGATGAATATGGGCTCCATCTTATTAACAATAAAAATCTGGCGTTAGGTTCAGCTAACTGCTACAAGGTTCATTGCAAAGAAAGGGCTTTAGAGGCTCTGACAAGGCCTTGACCATGCCCCTGGGGCAGACATTACATTAAAAATAAAAACGGAGGAATAAAATGTATCCGACAAAAGAAAAGGCAGAAGAATTACTTATAGATGCGGAAAAGAGTAATCCCGGAATGTGGGTAGATCACAGCAGAATCACTGCACACTGCGCAGAAAAGATCGCACAGTATAGCGGACTTGATACTGAGAAAGCCTATGTTCTGGGGCTGCTTCATGATATAGGAAGAAAGTTTGGAGTGTTTCATTTAAAGCATGTATCGGAGGGATATAAATATATGCTGTCCCTTGGATATGATGATGTAGCGAGAATATGCCTTACACATTCGTTTAATCTGGACAGGATTGAGGCGTATGTCGGTAACTTCGACACATCGGAAGAAGATACGGAAATGATCCGCGAAAAGCTAAAGGAAACCACTCAGGATGACTATGATAAGCTGATCCAGCTCTGTGATGCGATCGCAGGGGCAGAAGGAATCATGGACATCATAGACAGGATGAATGATGTGAAAAGTCGCTACGGTGCATATGATCCTGATAAGTGGCAGACTAATCTTGATCTTAAGGACTACTTCGAAAAAAAGATGGGAATGGACATCTATACAGCAGTAGATAAGGAGCACTACACTCTTAATCCTGATCAGTACTTTGATAAGGTCTTCAAATTTATAGGCTCCTTGTAATTTTCCAGGGTGCATGTTTTCATATAATAATAGAAAGATATACAAGCACAGAAGGGAATGACATGAATCAAGAATTGATGACAGAAGATTTACAGCAAAAGCTTGATAAGCTAAAGGACTACATTAAAAATCTCGGCTCCCTTGCAGTTGGCTTTTCAGCAGGAGTTGATTCGACCTTTCTACTTACAGTTGCCCATGAGGTGCTGGGAGACCGTGCGCTGGCTGTCACTACAGTTGATGCAGCGCTACCTGGGCGTGAGCTTAAGGAAGCGAAGGAGTTCTGTGAGCAGCGCGGAATAAGGCATGTAGTCTGTGTTGTTGACCCTTTGAAAATAGAGGAATACAGGAAAAACTCACCGGACAGATGCTATTTTTGTAAGCGCAGCTTTTTTACAGAAATCCAAAAGGTTGCTAAAGAAAACGGAATAGAATATGTGGCTGAGGGCTCAAACATGGATGACCTGGGTGATTATCGCCCCGGTCTTAAAGCCGTTTCTGAGCTTAAGGTTCAAAGTCCCTTAAGGGAGGCCGGATTATATAAGGCTGATATTCGCACGATTTCCAAGGCTATGGGCCTTCCGACCTGGAGTAAGCCAGCTTATGCCTGCCTTGCAAGCCGCTTTGTCTATGGCGAAGAGATCACCGAGGAAAAGCTTCACATGATCGATAAGGCGGAGCAGTTCCTTATAGAGAACGGTTTTTATGAAGAACGTGTGAGAATGCACGGGAACCTTGCAAGAATAGAAGTGCCTGCAAAGGACATCCCTCGTCTTGCTGAAAATGGAATGCGCGAAGCAGTTTATGAAAAATTTAAGGAAATAGGCTTTCTATATGTTACACTTGATATAGGTGGATATCGTATGGGAAGTATGAATGCCACTTTGAAGGACAAAGCATGATCTAAAAATAATGGAAAATAAAGTATGAAAATTGATGGGGATCAAACATATTACCTGCCATGAAAATTGACATTCAGAAAATTGACTCGGGAGAGGACAGTGTAGTCATCCGCTACAAGGAACTCACCCGGGATCTTAACAGAATAATCGGAATACTTCAGGGAGCTGACGATAAGCTCTGGGGCAAAAGTGACACGGGAAGCGAACTTATCAAACTGGAAGAGATACTTTATATCGAATCTGTGGATGATAAGCTCTTTGCATATACAGGGAACAAGGTTCTTAAGATTGACGGAACACTTAATTCTTTCATGACAGATTTTGATGATGGAACCTTTTTCAGATGCAGCAAAGCAATGGTTATAAATGTCAACAGAGTGGAGGCCCTAAAGAGCCTTTCTTCAAACAGGATTGATGCCACAATTGAGGGTGGAGAGCATATCATCATATCAAGAAGATATGCCTCGGATTTTAGAAGAATGCTAAGGGGGGATAGGTAAATGAAGGACAACAAAAAGGTTACCCTGTGGGAGCTGTATCTCACAAAGGAAATTGGAATTGAGTTTAAGGCATGCCTGTATTTCTTCTCCATTCTGTTTTATTACTGTGTATACAGGATGATAGGCGGTATCTTTGATGCTAGTATTCTGCACATGACGGAGATGATCTTTACCTGCTACTTCATCGGCTACATCCAGGTGTACCTGCTATGGAATTTCGATGAGGCAGATCAGATGGGAGTAAAAGAGATCTGCGGAATGCTTCTGTGTACGGCATTGTACTGTGCGGTTGCCCACTTTGGAAGCTGGTTTGATAAAAATCTCTTAGTGCTTTTGATATTTGCGGTATATATTCTGATCGTGTATATCTGCGTGTTCTTTATCTATAAATCAAAGCGCAGAATAGATGATAAAAGACTTAACGAAGACCTCAGACTTTTCCAGACTGAGCACAAAAAAAGTGAATGATAGAGGGGAAATAGTGCATCTTACGGGAACATGTATTGTTCCCGTTTTTTATTTTTGTTATGAATAAATTACAGAGAGCAAGAAAACAAAAAACTGCTCCAAGTGAGGACCAGATAACATAACAAGAGGAGGCACTATGAAAGAAAACGTAATAGAGATCAGAAATCTTACAAAGAGCTATGGGAAAAGCAGAGGTGTCATCGATGTATCCCTGAGCGTAAAGGCGGGAGATATTTTCGGATTCCTTGGACCAAACGGCGCAGGTAAATCCACAACAATTCGTTCCATGCTTGGATTCCTTAAGATAAATTCCGGAGACATAAAAATCCTTGGTATGGACAGCGTAAGAGACCATGAAAGGATACTAAAGGAGGTTGGCTACATGCCATCGGAAGCCTGGTTCTATGATTCCATGAAGGTAGGCGACGTAATAAAATATGCGGCTGATGTGAGAGGTGGAGATTATTCTAAGGAGGCTGAAAAAATCTGCGAGAGACTAAAGCTTGATACCGGCAAAAGAATAAAGCAGCTTTCACTTGGTAACAGGAAAAAGGTCAGCATCGTATGTGCAATGCAGCATAAGCCAAAGATCTTTATATTTGATGAGCCAACCAGCGGTTTGGATCCCCTTATTCAGAAAAAGTTCTTCGAGCTTATAAACGAATATGTGGATGAGGGAGCGACCTGCCTGCTTTCAACCCATGTTTTATCAGAGGTTGATAAGTACTGCAGGACTGCTGCGATAATGCGTGAGGGAAGACTTACAATGCTGGATACACCTCACATTGATGATGAGACCTTCCTTAGCTTTTATGAGGATGAGGCCACGACGGATAGTTTGTTGAAGGAGGCATAAAATGAGATCAGTTTTAAAAAGAGAACTTATTATAAATTTTAAAAATCTTATGATTTGGAGTTTATCCGTTGGAGCCATGGGACTTGCCTGCATACTCCTGTATCAGAGCATGGAGGGAGACATGAAAGAGATGGCGGATGCATTTTCAAACATGGGAGCATTTTCGGATGCCTTTGGAATGAGCACCCTTAGCATAGCAACCCTGAAAGGCTATTTCGCTACGGAGATAGGTGCTGTACACGGACTTGGAAGCGGTATGTTCGCAGCGATTCTGGCCATAAGCATTATTTCCAAGGAAGAGGAAGGACATTCAGGAGAGTTCCTGTTTTCGCTTCCCTTATCAAGAACCGAGATCCTTGCAGCCAAGGCACTTTGCATCGCTATTATGCTGGTGGCGTTTACAGTGATATGTACTGCATTTTATGCCATTGGATTTATGATGCTTGACGAGGCAATTCCTGAAGAGTTCTACACCTTCATGATGAGGCAGCTTCTTATGAATGCTGAGATCGCGGGCATATGCTTTGGCCTCTCATCCCTTGCGGGTAAGAACAGAATCGGGCTGGGACTTGGAATGGCGCTGATGTTCTATGCCTATGATGTGATGGGAAGAGTTATTCCCGACATGAAGGACTACTTATTTGTAGGACCCTATTCCTTTGCCAATGCTTCGGAGATTTTCATAGGAGAGGATACTCCGGTAAAAGCTATTGCTCTTGCAGTAGTGGTGCTGGTTTTGGGGGTATCCTACGGCTTCTGGAATTACAACAGAAGAGATCTTGCGAGCTGATTTGATTGATGTAATGCATTAAAACTTTACAAATGTATTGCGCTAAAGTGCAAAGTTTGATATTATACTGACAAGAACAAGGGTGTTCCATACAAAATTCCATGGAACGCCCGTTTTTTGTTTCATGGTGAATACCTTTGAAATAAAACACATCATATATCAGGAGGAGATATGGGTAACTTTTTGTCAGTTGTCGAAAACGTAAATAATGCTGTAAATGGTTTTGTATGGGGACTCCCCATGCTGATTCTGTTGGTTGGATGCGGAATTCTTATGACATGTCTTACGAAGTTTTTCCAGGTGTCACATTTTAAGCATTGGATCAAGAACACTGTTGGCGGCATTTTCAAGGATGATCATGTCACAGCTCACACAGGAAAAGAGGATACACAGATTTCTCAGTTCCAGAGCCTTTGTACAGCTCTTGCAGCAACAATCGGAACAGGTAACATCGCAGGTGTTGCAGCAGCTATTGCAGCAGGTGGCCCCGGTGCTATTTTCTGGATGTGGGTGGTTGCTTTCTTTGGAATGATGACCAACTTCTCTGAAAATGTATTAGGTATTTATTATAGAAGAAGAAATGAGAGAAACGAGTGGTGCGGTGGTGCCATGTACTATCTTAGCGACGGACTTGGAGCAAAGAAGGGCTGCAAGCAGATTGGCAGCGTTCTGGCTGTTCTTTTCAGTATCTTCTGCGTACTTGCTTCATTTGGTATCGGTAACATGGGTCAGATCAATTCCATAGCTGTTAACATGAATTCAGCCTTTGGTGTACCTCATTTTGTAACCGGCTTTATCCTCATGGTTCTCGCAGGACTTGTAATTGTCGGCGGACTTAAGAGAATTGCAGCAGTAACAGAGAGACTGGTTCCCTTCATGGCAGTTATCTACGTGATTGGTGCGCTTATCGTCTGCATCGTCAATATCGGACAGTTTGGCAATGTTTTTGCTTCAATTATAAAAGGTGCTTTCGGATTTAGAGCAGTTGGAGGCGGTATCGTTGGTAGCGGAATCGCAATGGCTGTTCAGTGGGGTATGAAAAGAGGAGTATTCTCCAACGAAGCAGGTCTTGGTTCATCAGTTATGGTTCACTCAAGCTCTAACGTTAGAGAGCCTGTAATCCAGGGTATGTGGGGAATCTTCGAGGTTTTCGCAGACACAATGGTAGTTTGCACCATAACAGCCTTCTCGATTTTATCAAGCGGACTTGTTGATCTTAATACAGGAAAAGTTTTATCCGAGCAGGTTTCAACAGCTCTTGTTGCAGAAGCCTTCTCAACAGTATTCGGCAAATTCGGCTCTGCATTTATTGCAGTAGCTATTCTGTTCTTCGCATTTTCAACAGTACTTGGCTGGAGCCAGTATGGCAGCAAGGGATTTGAGTATCTCTTCGGAAGAAAGAACAGCAAGTTCTACAAGATTGTTTTCGTATTCTTCGTAATCATCGGAGCTACAATGGATCTTACACTTGCATGGGATCTCTCAGATACCTTCAACGGAATGATGGCTATACCTAACCTTATCGGTGTCATCGCTCTCAGCGGAACAGTTATGAAAATTACAAAGAACTATGTAGACAGGAAGATACTTGGTAAGGATGTCAGGCCTATGCTTTCAGCAATCGCTGAGGTCCAGGAGATTCACGAGAAGGAAGTCATCGAGAAAATCTCTTAAAAATTAAGTTAAAGTCAGACAATACGGAAACCATCTTTATGATATTATTGTAAAGATGGTTTTCTTTTTCATTAAATGAAAGCATTTGAAGAAAAATTAATGCATTGAGGGAATGTTTATGATCTACATTTCGCTAAAATACTATGCATTGGTGCTGGTCGCACTTTTGCTCTACTATATTTTTCCTGTGAAGAAGCGCTGGCTCGTTCTTCTTGCAGGGAACATCGCATTTTACGTCGCCTTTTACAAGACAGGCTGGTGGATTTTCCTTGGGACGATAATTTTCAGCTACGCAGTCACGCTCCTGATGGATAAGCTTTTTACGAAGATGAGAAAAGCAGTATTCATTGCAGGAATTCTTGGCGTCACACTTCCATGGCTTGTTTTGAAAAACAGCAATTTCATAGTAGATGAGCTTTTGGGCACGGATCCCATCCAGTGGATTGTGCCCCTCGGAATTTCCTTTTACACCTTGCAGATTATCGGTTACATGGCTGATGTTTACATGAAAAGGATATCTCCTGAAAAAAACATCGCAAAGTATATTCTCTTTGTAAGCTACTTCCCACAACTGATCCAGGGACCTATTCCCAGATATGGGCAGCTTCAGCACCAGCTGGTGGATGGGAACAGATTCGACGAGGAGAAGATAGTAAAGGGCTTTCAGCGCATCGTCTGGGGCTTTTTCCTTAAACTTGTTATCGCAGATAAGGCAGCGGTAATCGTAAATACAGTATTTGACAACTATCCCGCATATTCCGGAGCATATATATGGCTTGCTTCATTTTTATACAGCATTCAGCTCTACGCGGACTTCCTTGCGTGTACCACACTTGCGAGAGGGGTAAGCGGGCTGTTTGGTATTGAGCTTATGCAGAACTTCGAGCGTCCTTACTATGCACTGTCGATCAAGGACTTCTGGAGAAGATGGCACATATCCCTCAGTACCTGGCTTAGAGACTACATCTATATTCCCCTTGGAGGAAACAGGAAGGGAAAAGCAAGGAAGTACATAAATCTTCTTATCACCTTTTTTATCAGTGGAATGTGGCATGGAGCAGGCTTCAAGTTTCTGGTATGGGGAATTATTCACGCGGTTTATCAGATCATCGGTGAGCTCACCTATGACCTTAGAGAGAAGCTTTATGATATCTGCGGAATTCGTCCGGATTCCAAAAAGAAGAAGTGGATAAAGCTAACCGGAAACTTCCTACTCGTTAACTTTGCATGGATCATTTTCAGAGCAAGTACCCTGAGGAAGGGCACACAGCTCATCTATAACATGGTGACTGAGTTCAATCCCTGGGTACTTCTAAACAACAGACTTTTCACTCTTGGTCTTGCCTGGAAGGAGATGCTGATCCTCGGAATCGGAATCTACATCCTTCACAAGGTTGGCGTATATCAGGAAGAGGGCAGGTCAGTGGGAGACCGCATTTTTGACCAGCCACTTCTTATCAGATGGGGAGTTTATCTTACTGCCATTGTTGGAATTATACTGTTTGGCACCTATGGCTTTGGCTTTGATGCGCAGGATTTTATTTACGGAGGATTTTAATGAAAAAGCACTGCACATTTGCAATCAGGGTCGTAATATTTGCTTTGCTATCATGCGTGGTCATCACTTTAGTTAATTATGTTATAACCCCGAAAAAATATATTGAGGATCTGTGGCCCACAACCACCACATTTAAGGGCTTTTATAAGATGGACAGGGATTCAATTGACGTCCTTTTCCTTGGAAGTTCCCATGCGGCAGCAGCTTTTAATCCTCAGGTAATCTATGATAAATACGGAATCACAAGCTACAATCTCGCCAGTGAGCAGCAGAACCTGGTGGTATCCTACTACTGGCTCAAGGAGGCACTCAGATATCAAAAGCCCACGGCAGTTGTACTTGATACATATATGCTTTACACCTTTGAGCCCTCGGAGCCCTTGAACACATCCGAGGCCTTCACCAGAATGGCCATGGATGCCATGAAGTGGTCAGGCGTCAAGTGGGAAGCGATTCACGATATATGCAGACTTGATACCTCACAGACCGTCAATAGCTTCATTTTCCAGAATGTGAGATTCCACAACAGATGGATGGATCTTAATGAAAATGATTTTGAATTCATAAGCTATGAGAACCACTACGAACTGAAGGGATTCTCGGCACTGAGTCAGAGAGGAACCTCGGATTCAGAGTTTGAGCCCATTCTTGTCAGTAACTTGGAAGCTTACGCAGAACCTGAGGAGCTGATGATGCAGTACCTTGATAAGATAGTAATACTGTGTGAGGACAATGACATAGACCTTATCCTTACTAAGACACCTTCTGAGAGCTGGGATGAAAACAGACACAATACCATTCAGGAATATGCCAATACACATAACGTTGATTTCTGTGACTTTAACGAATACATCGCCTATGAAGGCTCGGAATTCGATTTTGCCAAGGATATGAACGACAACTGGCACACCAATATCTGGGGAGCCAAGAGAGTATCCAAATATATTGCGGGGCTTTTGCAGGAGGATTACGCAGTGGAGGGTGAGCACTACGACGCTCAGTACGCAAGTACGGAGGATTATTACCAGCACGTTCTCACCGACTGTAAGATCAGTAATATCAAGGATATAAATGAGTATGTGGAAGAGATAGACCATCCGAGATACACAGTACTTGTGGCGGCTAAAACAGATATGACCTTCTGTGCGACAGATGAGGTCAAGAAAGCTTTCCATAAGCTGGGATTCGACCTCGATTCAGAGGAATATGACGGCTATTATGCTGTAAAAAATGATGAGGAAATCAACCAGGATGTTGGCCAGGATATTCTTCATTTTGTAGGCAGTGCCAGAAACAACCTCGTAGACTACTCAATCACTTCCAAAGGCTATTACGCCGGAAATGACTGCTCAATCAAAATAGATGACGTCGAATATGCAAAGCAGGGTGAGGGAATAAATATCGTCATATATTGCAACGACACCCGAAGAGTCATCGACTCCGTTGTCTACGACGGTACCATGAACCGATAAAAATAGATGATTTTAAAAATGAAATAAGCTGCAAATGCCGATTGTTTTAAACAACGTGAAATGAGGCATTTGCAGCTTATTGAGTTTTATAAAATCACTGCGGAGCCGTAAACAAACATTTCCGCATGGATGATTATTATATTCTGGCCGTCATGTTTACGCAGCCTTTTTATTGGATACGCTCTTGCTCTTTTCGTTCTTGGCAATGATAGGAAGGATTACTCCAAGTGCTGTAAGTACGAGAGGAGTGATTACGTTAAGTGCAAAGGTGAAAGGATCAGTATCGTACATACCGAGGATACAGCTTCCTGCTGTTACGAGGAAACACCAGCCACCGAAGAACAGTGCAACGCCCTGATTCTTAACGAAACGATACTCTGCAGGGAACTTGTCGCCGGCCTTACGAAGAGCCATGTAAGCGAAGAATACCCAGAGGTAACGAAGAGGCATGCATACTGAGTTAAGCTTTGTGAGCTGCTTAAGTACTGCTGCAGCGCCGGGTACGAATGATTGGATAAGGATGATTGAACCTGAAAGAACTGCAACCATCTTGATACCGTTTACATAAGCACCTGCATCGTTTTTCTTAAGAAGACCTGTAGGGATGAACTCTCTGGCGTGCTCGTTGTCGAGAAGCATACGAAGAGGAGCATCGATACTAAGTACAAGTGTTGAAAGCTGACCGATCATGTTACATACAGCATAGATGATAAGAAGTGAATCACCTACGTGATAGTAGTTACCGAGCTTCTGAAATGCCCAGTAGCTTCCGTTTGAGTTGTAAGCGTTGAAGCTCTCTGTGGAAGCATTGATCTCAGCGGGATCGAACATCATACCCATTGAGATTGTTCCGAGGATAGCACATACAACTACCATGATAGCAAGTGTGATCATGGACTTAGGGAAGCCCTTGCTGGGATTCTCTACCTTATTAACATAAGGAGAGATCTTCTCACATCCGCCAACTGCGAATACGAGGATTGAAAGTGATGTGAAATACTTAACATCAAAGTTAGGAATAAGGCTCTTTGTAGTGAAATCCATTGATACAAAACCTGCACCGGGATTGATGGCAGGAGCTGCAAACATCATAAGGATGTAAAGGATTGACATAACGAACATACTTGTTCCTGCGATAGTAGCGAGCTTCTTAAGAGGGTTAAGACCTCTTGATGCAACCCAGCAGAATATAAGAAGAATTGCAAAGGTTGCAAGCTGTACAGCAAGAGTAGGGAATGTGTCATAAGTCTCACCATTTCTGAAAACAGCCCAGCTAAGTGCCTTAAGACCGCCTGAAGACTTAGATGCAATGTAAGTGATGTGGCATGCCCAGTAAGTCCAACCTGCATAGTAGGCAAGCTTGGGACCAGTAGTACTGAGAATCCATGAGCTTACACCGCCGCCTGATGTCTTGAATGCAGAACCGAGCTCACCTACCATAAGAGCGTAGGGAATAAAATAAAGTGCAAACATGAGTATCCAGCTGAAAATAACCTGAATACCATTGAAATAAACGAAACCGTTAAGAACGTTTCCGAATCCCCAAACTGTGGAGAACGCAATGAACGCAAGTGTACTCCACTTCATACGTTTTGAATCCATTTCTTAGTTACCTCCTAATAATAAAAACTTCATTAAAAAAATAGATTCGCTTTTAAGCGCAACTTTTATATTTTAATGCATAAAAGTGCAAAAGTCACGAACTAATTTAAGCATATTTTGTGCATATTAGACCGTAAATTATGTAAACGTAAGAATAGGTATTGTTTGACTATCCATCATGGCTCGTTTTATCATTATTAAATAGAGGCCAAAGTCAAAACCATAAAATGGCTTTATAAAAATGCTACGAGGAGGCTAGAATGGCAACTCAGGGAGCAACCAAGGAAAAAACAAAGGATCTCATAAAGGAACCCAGGCAGTTTAATGTTCTCATGTTTAACGACGACTTCACCACCATGGAGTTTGTGGTTGAAGTTCTTGTGGACATTTTTCATAAGGACGAAGTGACTGCCCAGTCCATAATGATGAACGTCCATAAAAACGGTCAGGCGGTGGTGGGAAAATACCCCTACGATATTGCCAGGACCAAGGTGGACACTGCCCTTGCAAGGGCAAGAAATGAGGGATTTCCCTTTAGAATGAGCGTAGAGGAGGCATAATATGAATCTGTCCGGAGAAGCAATGCTCGTTCTGCAGAAGGCGATAGAGTTTGCAGCTGAAAAAGGATATGAATACGTAACACCGGAGATGATTCTTCTGATGATATTGAAGATTCCGGAGTTTGTAGCCGCTTATGAAAATTGCGGCGGAGATAAGAAGGCACTGAAAAAGCGCCTGAAAAAGTATATAGAGAAATATGTCGAGAAGTCTAACGGCAATGAGCCCACACTCTCAACAGGTACTCAGCACATGATCAACTTTGCCGGTCAGAGTGCCTTTGGAAGCGGATGCGACCAGATTTACATACGGCATTTCATACACGCCATCTGGAATCTGGATAACAGCTATGCAGTTTATTACATGGAACAGGACGGCATCGCAGAGCCTGACCTTCTGCAGGAGATGGCATTTATCGAGGATGAAGTTGAGGTCACTGGTACAGCCGGTGGAATGGCAGTAGGTCATGAAAAGAAAGAGGATGCAGGTAATCTTAAGATTTTTGCACCCTGCCTAAATGACACCTTGGAGGATGTGAATCCGCTTATAGGAAGGACCAATGAGCTGGAGCGCACCATTCAGATTCTGTGCAGGAAGGATAAGAACAATCCCCTTCACATAGGTGAGCCCGGTGTCGGTAAGACCGCGATAACCTACGGTCTTGTGGAGAGATTAAGGAGCGGTGATGTTCCGGATGCAATTAAGGGTGCTAAGATATTCGCCCTTGATCTTGGCGGAATGCTTGCAGGAACCCAGTATCGAGGCGACTTTGAGAAGCGCTTTAAGCGTGTTCTTACGGAGATTGGAAAAGAGAGTAAGCCTATTATTTATATAGATGAAATCCACAATCTCTCAGGAGCTGGAGCTGTTGGAGAGGGCTCTTTTGATGCATCGAATCTTCTTAAGCCATATCTTACTGACGGACATATAAGGTTCATTGGTGCGACCACCTTTGAGGAGTATAAGAAGTACTTCGAAAAAAATAAGAGCCTTGTCAGAAGATTCCAGAATGTGGAGGTCAAGGAGCCAACAGAGGAGGAGAGCATCAGAATCCTCGAGGGACTCCGTGAAAAGTACGAGGAATTCCACGGCGTAAAATATGGCAAGGACGTGCTTGAGTACGCTGTTAAGATGAGCGCCAAGTACATAAATGAAAGATACCTGCCGGATAAGGCAATAGACATAATCGACGAGGCAGGCTCTTACAGAAAGCTCCATCCCGTGGAGGATAAGAAGCAGAAGGTTGGAAAGGATGTAATAAATGAAATCTTGACTAAGATCTGCAGAGTGCCGATAGAGACTGTGGAGACTGACGACATGACAGGTCTTGCAACCCTTGAAGACAGACTTAAGGGCAAGATATTCGGACAGGACGATGCCATAGGCCAGGTTGTCAATGCGGTTAAGTTCTCCAAGGCAGGACTTTCCGAGGAGAATAAACCTCTGGCGAGCCTTCTGTTTGTGGGACCTACTGGTGTTGGTAAAACCGAGATCGCCAAGAGACTTGCTGCAGAGCTTGGCGTGAAGCTCATACGATTTGATATGAGTGAGTACGGTGAAAAGCACGCTGTTGCCAAGCTCATCGGCTCACCTGCGGGATATGTTGGCTATGAGGAGGGTGGTATCCTCACAGAGGAAATAAGGAAGAATCCTTCATCTGTGCTCCTTCTTGACGAGATAGAAAAAGCCCATCCCGATATCTTCAACGTTCTTCTTCAGGTTATGGATTATGCAACCCTTACCGATAACCAGGGAAGAAAAGCTGATTTCAGGAACGTGGTTGTTATAATGACCTCCAACGCAGGAGCCAACAAGCTTGGAAAAAGTGGCATAGGCTTTGTAAGTGAAGGTCATGACAACAGCGTCCTCATGGAAGAGGTGAAGAGAGTATTCCAGCCTGAGTTTAGGAACAGACTTAGCAAGGTTGTGGTATTTAACAGCATGGATTCCGAGATGGCAACCCTTGTTGTAGATAAGAAGCTCACAGAGCTTAAGGACCAGCTCCTTGCCAAGAAGATTGAATTCACTGCAGATGAGAGCGCAAAAAAGCTTCTTAAAAAGCGCGGCATCAGCCAGGAATTCGGTGCAAGAGAGGTTGATCGTGTCATCAGAAATGATATTAAGCCTCTTTTCGTTGATGAGATACTGTTTGGTAAGCTTAAGGACGGCGGAGAGCTATCTCTGTCTGCCGATGAAGAGAAGTTTACGATAGAAACCAGCGAAAAGAACAGGAAAAAGGCTGACGAAAACAATAATGATAATTAAATTTGGGCGCTCCGAAAGGGGCGCTCTTTTAATTTATCAGACGTCACGGGCTATTACGAAAGTATAAATTTTTTTATTGATATTTCGGAAATTATTTATTTTTTTCATGTTACAATTATTTTGTATAACTATTTTTATGAGGGCGTGTGATGAAAAAAACCGGAATTAAAGCAAAAATAATGCTCATGACAACTGCGGCGATGTTTCTTCTGACAGCCACAATTGGTGCTATCGGATACTTTATGTTTGACAGTAAGGTTCTTGATAGCTATATAAAGTATGCGGAAATGGTCGTTAACTGTGCTAATACCAATTTTGCCTATAATCAGATGGGCGACATGATAGTGCGCAGAGAAATGGGTGAAAAATATGATGATGTCAGAAAGGCCTTAAATGATCTGAAGGATGATTCTGATATCAAATATCTGTATGCTGTATTTTTTGATGATATCGATGATATTTATAGTCTGAGATATGCCATAAATGGTAAAAGCACAGCGGAACGAAACGCCGGTATTCCATATAGCTACATGAATGATCCCTGTGAAAAGGAGGGGTATGAGGATAGTCTGCTGATGCTGTTCAGGGAAGCTATTCTCCTAAACGATGAAGAAGTCAGGTATAAGGAAAGTGATACTAAACAATATGGAAGACTTGTTACCTGTTATCAGGTAATCAGGGATAGTAAAGGTGAAGCTGTAGGAATTATTGCCGCTGATATTGATGCTAACCAGATAACAGCAGATATAATGACTTACCTGAGGATAGTTGTAATTACAGCAATTGTTATCACTGTTATAATCGTTTGCATATTCTTAAATCGGATAGATTCATACATCACAGGTCCTGTAGATGAAATAGCACGTAGTACAGATGATTTTGTAAAGCAGATGAAGGAAAATGTCCAGCCCGAGGAGCTTATATTTAATAAGCCCAAGATCAGGGTTCAGGATGAGATTCTGGTACTTACTGAGGGCGTAGAGAGTCTGACGAGCGGCGTCAAGACTTATATGGAGAATCTGCGAAGTGTCACAACGGAGAAGGAGAGGATAGGAGCAGAGCTAAGTGTCGCCAATCATATTCAGGCTGACATGCTTCCTCGTATATTCCCGCCGTTCCCTGACAGGACGGAATTTGATCTGTATGCAACAATGACACCTGCCAAGGAAGTGGGTGGAGACTTCTACGACTTCTTCCTGGTTGATGATGATCATCTTGGCCTTGTCATGGCTGATGTGTCAGGTAAGGGAGTTCCTGCGGCGCTATTTATGGTTATTGCAAAGACCCTTATCAAGAACAGGGCATTGCTTGGAGGTACACCATCAGAGGTGCTTTCATACGCCAACGAGCAGCTGTGTGAAGGTAATGAAGCAGAGCTCTTCGTCACCGTATGGTTCGCTATTATCGAGATATCAACAGGAAAAGGTGTGGCAGCAAATGCCGGTCACGAGCATCCTGCCGTCAGACACGCAGACGGAGATTGGGAGCTTGCTGTTTACAAGCATTCACCTGCAGTTGCGACCATGGAAGGAATGAGTTTTAAAGAGCACGAATTCCAGTTGCAAAAGGGTGATAGTCTCTTTGTTTACACTGATGGTGTTACAGAGGCTACAAACGCTAACGATGAGCTGTTTGGAAATGATAGACTCCTACATGCATTAAATAGGGATAAGAGTGATGATCCCACTGTATTCCTTAAGAATGTCAGGGCCGATATTGATGAATTTGTGGGCGAAGCTCCGCAGTTTGACGATATCACGATGTTGGGACTTCACTGGAATAAGTAATATAGTGAGTTGTATCAGAGTATGATATGTGCGGGCAGAACTGAAAAGTTCTGCCCGTTTTCAATGGTGACTTAAACGTTACATAAATAGAGTTTTTTAGTGTAAAGTGGATAAAAAATCCATCAGAAAAATATTATAATCATAAAATATTGTAATTTGCATTCAGATTGTGATTATGATTGAAATGTGAAAAAACTGTGTATTTACTGTGTTTGTGGCGTGAACGTAATTATAAACATTTTATAAATTTTATTAAATGCCGCGAAAGCGCCAATTTTAGCGGCTTGACATTGTTTTTTGTGGTGCTAGAATTGTAATTGTCACGAACCAAAGTTGACGATTACTAACGTAATATCGTTAACGATTATTATCTTATGATGGAGGTATTCATATGAGAAAATTCTCTAAGTTATGTGCTGCTGCGCTCGCAATGGCACTCTCAATTACAATGGTTGCACCCATTAGTGCAAACGCTCAGGTTTACTGGGAAAAGGATGCAAATGGTAATTATACCGTAAAAAATGAAGACACTGATAAGAGTGTAAAGATGGAAGATGTTGAAGATGGAGATAAGGATGCTGTTGCATTTGCTATTAAATCCAGAGCTAAGTCTGTAACTATCTCTACCAATTCTTACAATGAGGTTGTTTATTTTATAACTACTTCTGATGTTGCAAAATATAAGAACTTCAAGTCAAGTAAGAAGAGTGCCATGAAGGTAAAGGTTATTGACCAGATTGAGGTAGATAACAATTTAACAAAGGGAAAAGAGCGTGATTTTGACTATCAGACAAAAGATAAAAAATACCATTACAGAAATGTAAAGAACGATTTAGTAGAGACCGCTAACTATAACGATTTGCCTGATGGAAAAGGTGGTGGATACTATGGCGTAAGACTTTATGCTAAGAAACCCGGCACATATAAGGTTAAATTCGAAGCAGAGCTTAAGAATGGTGGAACAGAGAAGCTCTCCCTTAAGGTTATAGCTAAGGATAATGGCGAAGCTATTAAGGATATTACTTTTGCTGGAAAGTCACTGACAAATGCTATTGATGAAGACGCAGAGGCTTATGCTCTTAAGAATAATAGACTTTGGGAGAAGGGCTTTGGAGCAAATACAACACTTGCTAAGAAGGGTACAATCCGTGTTACCATGAACGAGAACTTCAAGCTTAAGAAGATTGAGTATGGTGTATATGAGACTAAGGATGTAAATGGTCAGAAGGAAAGAGTTAATCGTGATTCATCTCTTGATCCTTCCTATAAGATTAAGTGGAAGAAGGTTAAGAATGGCAAGAAGATTAAGCTCAGCAAGGTCGATTTCGACAAGAATAGCTTTGATAAGGATGGCATAAAAGTTAAGACAAGTGGTAATACTGAGACAACTACATTCGTAAGAATTACTTATAAGGATACAAAGGCTAAGGTTACACGCAGAGTAATTTATTCAATCCAGAAGATCAACAAGTAATTATCTTACACGACAGAGAACATATAATGACCATACACTCGCTTGGTGATTGAGTTCTTTGAAACTTAAAAACAAAATGGGTAGCTCCGGGGCAGTAACGCTTCGGAGCTATTTGCTGCAAAGTAAGCTCTATTCGCTGTCACAGTAAGAGCTATTTTCTGTACATGACCGGCAAGTGCTTCTGAAATCTGGCACCTGCTATGATTCTGAAATCTTGCACCTGCTTTGATCGGGGGAACTGGTAATTCAGGCATGCGATTTTTGAACATTATGCCTGCTACAATTTGAAGAACAGAAAAATCAGGCAGTCTATTTTGATACATGGTTGCATACAGATAGAAGAGAATAGGTATACATTTTGGAAAACGAGAAATATGTAATTCGAACAGTCATCACAATTTCACTTATAACGATCTTTTTGCTTGCTGTCTACTTCTTTATCGGCAGACCCATGATTGAGTTCGTGGGCGACAGAGAAGGCTTTCAGGCATATATTGAGTCGCAGGGTACCCGGGGAATTATTGTCTTTGGAATGTTTATATTTTTCCAGACGCTCTCAAGTTGCATTCCCGGCCTTCCTTTTTACCTTGCTTCCGGAGCGGTTCTTGGTGGCCTTGAGGCTGCTCTTATTTGTGACGCCTTCGCCACCCTTGGCAATACTGTGGCATTTTTGCTGGGGAGGAAGTTTGGAAGAAATTTTCTCTGCTTCCTAATCCCGGAAGAGAGACTGGTGCAGATTGAGGAATTGATCCTCGATAGGAATCCAATACTTATGCATGCCATGTTTATGATCCTACCACTCCCGAAAGATACCTATTCATGGATTGGCTTTTATTCCAAAGAAAAAGTTATGACCTGGATGATCATAACTTTTATTGCTAGATTTCCGCAGATTTTCCTATATACCTATGGGGCAGAAAAAGTCCTCGAGAACCAATATGGGTACATTATCGCTGGCGGTATTTTCGCAACTCTTGTTTATCTTGTTCTTGTCCTTCACATTAAGAAAATCAGAAAGGAGAAGGATGGGTGACCAGTGTGCCCAAATAGATTCACTTTTATCTATCAAAAGTGAATCTGTCAAAAATAAAGGTTTCCTCAGCGTCATCTGAAATAAATTCAAAATATACAGCATGTTTTCCGATGACACCAGTTTTGATTTCAGCAGTAGCTTCTGTGGAGCTGCCATCAAATATAAGTTCAGCAATTTCCCGGCCCTGATATGAATCTATACGAACCTTTATTTTTAATGTCTTTGCTTCTTCAAGAATTGCAGTGACGGTTTTAGGAGAATTTGCACCAAACTGAAGATATCTAAAGCCCACTGTTGTTCCGCCTGTAATTCCAACGACAGGTGTAGACAATTCATCTTTTTGCTCATAGTCAGGACGTACATAGGCATGCTTTTTACTTCCGAAAATATGGCAGGCATATCCAGCTGAAATCCAGGAATATGCATCCAATCCGTTTATATGTGGCCCCTGAGAAGTCATCTCCACAGGCCCGGATGATACGGGCTCACCGCCTATAAACTTCACATCACCGATATAGAGATTCCCATCTGCGCCTATGGCGACATCGATTGGCTCAAGCATTGCCTGTCTGGAAAACTCATTTACGCCGGTCTGGCGATGGTAAAATACATACCATTTTCCATTTACTTCCATGATAGAGCCGTGGTTATTTCCCCACTGGTAAGTCATGGTGCCTTTTCCTTCAGAATCATGAAGTATCTCTCCACCATTGAAGCTTATGTCTCCACCATCATGAAAAGGTCCAAAGGGACTGTCGCTGAATCTATAGGAAAGAAAACCGTTATTTTCAGTATAAACACCAAGCTCCGGAACGGGCTTCTCGTAGCGCTTGGAGTATATGTAGACGTATTTACCCATGACCTTGCGTGGACTGGAGGCTTCGAAGAATCCATCTATCAATGAGATGTGTCCGTCATCAACAGGATTCCAGGGACAGGTTGAATGTCCCAGAGGATTCTCTACAAGTGTTCCCTCTTTTATGGTAGCCATATCGTCCTCGAGTTCAGCAATATAGCAGGGTGCCGCGCAACCTCCCCAATATGCGTACACTCTGTTGTCATCATCCACCAGGATTCCCGGATCAAACCCCAGCTTTGTTTCCACCGGGTTCTCGAAAGGTCCCCACGGAGTTTTTGAACTTGCAACAACTACAAGACTTCCGCAGTGTTCGGCAGCGTACATGTAATAGGTATCGCCTCGTTTAACAACATCCGGCGCATAAAGTACGGAATCGTAGTGAGTTTCATAGGCTACGCCATGACAAGTCCAATCCGTCAGATCATCCACCGGCGCAGACCATACGACGTAGTTGCGACCACAGTACTTATCTTTCTCAATGTCGTGAGATCCATATACGTAAACTCGCTTTTCATTGTCATGCTCGAAAACTCTCGGCTCCCCATCCGGAACATGCTCCCAAAGCGGCATGTACGGATTTGCTCCCTTTATAAACTTTTTCATACAAACTCCTCCCGTGAATTATTGAAAATATGATTGGTAATCAAAATTTGTTATGTTAAAGTCATTTTTGAATGCTGTCAACAGAAAAAATATAAAACAAGAAAAAGTATAGGGGTTAAATGAAATTCAAAATTATATGCGATATAGCAGTTTATTCTGAAACTCTGTGGTTAAAAATCTCTCAAAATTTTGTCTTGGTCGCGTTTGCCATAAACAACTCTTAGTACGACAATTTTTGCATTTTTGTCGTCAATAATATAGTAGGCAATGTAGTTATCAACAAGGAATCTACGGACATCATCACGCTTCAAGAAGGGATTTTCTACTGGTCGTCCGGTTTTGGGATTCTTGCATATTTCTTCAAGCTTATTTTCAAGAGCATCTGCAAATGTAACTGCAGCATCGGGATTAGCCAAATCATCTTCGATGTATGAAAGAGTTTCATCGATATCAGCTTCTGCTATTTCAGTAAAGTCATAATCGTAGCCTTCAAAGACCATGTTTTTTCCTCAGATTTTTTAATGATTTTTTTCCATCGACAGTCCTACCATTCTCGTAGTCTGAAATGCCTCTGTTGACAAGAGAGGCCTCATCTATTTTTCTCATGGTACGTTCATAGTAATCTATATCCATTACTACAAGCCTGCCATAACCGTTTTTGGTAACAAAGACAGGTTCATTGGATTCAGCACATCTACGTTCTATTTCTACAGTGTTTTTTAAATCTCTCATTGGAACTATCTGCATAACATACACCTCCTTGTGACTAAATTATATACCAAGTATAGCCACAAAACAACATAAGAAAATATTGGTTTCTATGCTGTCAGACTGTATATAAAAAAGGATATAGCCAATCTGACTACACCCTTAATAAAACTTGTTATAGGATTTCCTTATTTACAAAGATTTCAAAGACTCTATTCTTTCCTCAAATTGCTCATAAAAATCTTCGCCCGTATCATATGCCTTCATGAAAAACGCCTGCAGGATTTTCATGTTTATGGCTTTAAGTTCTTCAGCAGGCATCTGCGGAGCTTTGTCAGTTACTCCCTTAAGGAAATAATGCCATTTATCAATATAGTTCTCATACTTTCCAAGCTCCGGAGTATCAATCCATTTCTTTAATTTTATCTTGGTCTGGCGCTCCTTGTGGCACTCGTGGACCTGAAGAAAATACTTGTGAGAATTGTTATCAAAGATTCTTCCAAGAGGGAAGAGCCTGCAGATTCCGGGCCTGAAAGCGTGAATACTGCAGCGACCATTTTCATTAAGGAAGGTGCAGGAATCGGCACCGGTTTTCATACTGAGGCAGGGGAGTATAATGCCGTCTGCAACCCTGAGTTCCAGGTGACCGGACAGTAACTCCTCGAAGCTCTTATTAAGGCCCTTCTCGAGCCTGTAAACGTCGTATGGATCCAGGGTGATGGTATCACCCATGCCACAGCAGCAGGCGTGGCAGCCACTGCAATCATCGACGCCAAGCTTTGCCATGTCGTTTATATCGTATAGTTTTCCGTCTGAAATTTCTTTTATATCAATATCTCTAAGCATATATTTTTCTCATTTAAAAAATTGGTGTTTTAGTCCTCGTGAACTATTACGGGTAATGTAGGCCCCTGTGAAACCACTGTAAGGGACGGGGATTTTGCAACCTCTGTGAAAACGGTGTTTTCATCCTTGGGATTGACCCTGAACATAGGAGTTCCGTCGCCAGCAAGGAAAGCCTTCACGTATTCCTGAATGTTATTTATCTTGTAAGGAAAGCTCATGCCGCCCATTGTAAGCATGGGAAATGCGTGGATATCTGAGCCGGCAGACATGAGGAATCCGTGCTCCTTTGCAAACTGATATCCGAGAGCGTTCTGGTAGTCGGGATTTCCTGAATTGTATACTTCAGCGCCGTCGCACACGGAGGGCATCAAATGGATCGCGGACAAATAGCCACGCTCACGGTAGGGATGCGCCTGAACCATGATTCCGGATGCAGCATGCACCAGGTCATAGACTTCCTTTCTGGATTTTTTCTCTATATCCTCATTGGCAAGAAGCCAGTCCTTATCAACGCCGTAGAGCAGGTACTCATCGCCTTGAAAATTGTACTCGATACCAAACATGACTGTGAAATCATAGCCCTTGGCTTCATCGAGAGCGTGTTCGTAGCCGCTGCAGTACATCTCAACTCTGTCCTTCCAGGGGAGGTTCTTTGGCACGCAGCTGTTACCTGTGAAAAAATGGTCAGTCACGATTATGCCGCTGTAGCCAAGTCCCATCATGTATTCAATGTAATCTGCGGCAGGAGTAGGAGAGCATGCACTTGCTTCTGTCGTATGTAAATGTGTCTCGTATAAGTAGCTCATTTTATTTTCATCCCCTTGGAAAATCATCGTGAATCAGACCGGAATCCCGATCAGCTTCATCATAGTAGTCGTTAGCATTTTCATCAATGCCATCGCTAAGTATTTTAGCATATTCGGGCGTCATCAGAATCTGTCTGAAAAGACCATGACATCCGTCAGAGCAGTCCCTCCAGGTATCATCAAAATTCCCGGTGTACCAGGGATCAGCCACGTCGCCACTTCTGTCAGCAAATTCCAGCATCTTATATACCTTATTCTCGGGATCACCGCTAAAGAGCCTGTTCAGATCCCTGATATTGGCACTGTCCATTCCGATAATAAAATCGAATTTGTCGTAGTCAGCCCTGGATGTAAGTCTTGCTCTTTTTGCAGAAACACCAAGCTCATTATCAGGTGTTCCAATTCCATACTCGCGAAGCTTCGCCCTCGCCGGGGGATAAACAGGGCTTCCCTGTCCATTCCAAATTTCATCTGTGTGAGTAGCAGAGGACTCGATGTGGAACTGATCCTCCAAGTGCTGCTTTTTAACGATATCTTTCATTATGAATTCTGCCATTGTTGAGCGGCAAATATTGCCGTGGCAGACGAATAGTATGCGAATGGTCCTAGGGGACGGGGTTAGTGGTCCATTTTTAAAATTCATATTGTATTTCCTTTTCAAAATATAAAATGCAAAAAAATTATTCTGTGAATCCAGTCTTTATTTATAGAAGTAATAATGCCAGAAAAAACCATGGAATGTGAGTTCAACTGGCATATATCATATCATACTTCGTTTTGTTAATCAGCATATCATCATTGAAGGAAAGTCTGATGAAAAGTAGTTAGATGGTCCTGCTTATATTTGCATATTGCTAATAACAAGAGGTTTCTTATTTTTTACCATCGAGAACTTGCTCGGTAATTTCTAGCAATTCAGCAGCTGCCTGCTCATTTTCTACACGAATAAGATTGTCGTAAAAATCAGCTTTTCCTAATAAATTCATTCCGCCATGCCATACAAGCTTTTTATCTATCACAGCATAATGCTCACAATCGTTGTCAGTAGTTCTGACAATAATTCCACTTCGCCTCATCTCATCTATAAGGATATGTATGTCAATTGCATCACCATACCCAACCATATCAGGGCTACTTGTTATAACCGTAACTGCAACACCTGATTCCTGACGATGTTTTATTAGAGAAATCATTCTTTCAACTTTCATTCTGCTTATATTAGGACTTGAAATAATGATTTCTTTATTTGCCTCAATCATATCCTTTTCAAATATTTCCATATAGTCACGGCTATCATAAATAGCATTGGCTACTTGCTTGGTTACTATTGGCTCGGATATAATCTGATATCCCATCTTTTTATAAGATTTGAGTCTGCTTTTGTATTGCTTGTCAAAAAAGCTTATATGTGTATCAACATAGTCATAAACGATAACATCCTTTTTGCCATCATAGGATCTGTTTAGTCTGCCGACATATTGTGTCAGCCTGCCTTCAAATTTGATAGGTGCAGCTAGCAGGAGAGTGTCCAATCTCGGGAAATTAAATCCTTCACCTATCTTTTGGCCTGTAGCTATAAGAATAAGAGACTTATCTTTAGGAATGGAAATCATTTTTTCTTTTATTTCCTGATTCTGCTTAGCACTTTGCCCTCCATAAATCAGGAAAACATGATCTGCCTTACCCTGTAATAAGGAGTACAGTGTTTCGGCATGCTTTTTTAGTTTGGTTAAGATTACTGGTGTGCGCTGATTTTGAATGCATTGTTCTGTATCAGAAATTATTTGTTCATTCCTGACACTACTTTCTGCAATAAGACTATCGGCGTTATATATCTCCAATTTTTCACCGGAAATATTGACGACACGAGTAAATCTGGGATAAACATATCTATCAAGTCCCCATGCATCAGCTTGTTCTTTTACAGAATATCTATGTCTTATGGGGCCTAAGAGCATATATACAATATCATCCAGATGGTCGCTCCTCTCAGGTGTAGCTGAAAGGCCATATACATATTTAGCACGTATTCTGCTCATTAATGCTTGACCTTGTTTTGAACCTACATGATGGCATTCATCACATAGAACCATTCCATAGTTATCTATATTTTCAAAGAATTGCCCTTTGTGATAGGCTGAGCCAATCATTGCAAAATCAATTATTCCTGTCGTTTTATCAACTCCTGACATAAGCGTTCCAAACACACTGTCACGCATTTTTTCACGTCCCTTTTTAGTTTTATATACAGGAGGCATTTCATCTATAGTTAAAAATCTCTTAAATTCATCCATCCACTGCGGAAGAAGCTCTGTGTTTTCAAGCAATATGAGAGTATTAACCTTACGCTTTGCTATGAGATAGGCAGCCAATACCGTTTTGCCAAAAGCTGGCGGAGCACACAAAATGCCATTCTCATACTTCTCAAGTTGCATTGATGCTAACTGTTGCTGCTCCCTAAGTTCACCTCTAAAATCTACTCTGATGGGTCTTCCGTAGGAACGCTTATCATTTATGTCAACTGAAATATTTGCTTCATTGCATTTTGATATGATTTTTTCTAACAATCCAATGGGCACTTTTATATATCCTTCAGTTTCTTTCCACATGGATATAGTACTTAAATTGTAGTAATTTGAATGCCCTATACGCTTATTCTTGGCAAATTCAGGATTATCTATTGTTGCCATACCTTTAATCTGATTTTGGATGGGAGGCAACAGATTAAGTGCATCCACATAAGTACCATCATCTAATACTATGTGTAATTCACCTCCTATAACATTTTGGGCAAAGAAACGTTCATCCTTTTTCCAAGGTCGTATTTGCCCATTATCTTTAGCATACTTAGTTACAGGTATAAGGGACATCTGCTCCTTGTTCCACTCTTGTAAATAAGAAGAGACTTCTTCTAATGAAATTTTCTTCATGGATCTTAACTTTTCCCACTGATCGGGATATGCATTCCAAGATTCATCAATAAATGCGCTATTACCTCTGAGTAACGCACGACCCTGAAGAGGTAGTGCGACAAGATTTCCTAGTTTACTCAAAACATCCTGGGAAGGATACATACGGTCATAGTACTTAAAAGAGGGGAGATTGATATAAGAAGCACCTCTATCTAATAGGGCAAATCCAAAGCTACGCGCTAAAGCTGCTGAAATTGCAGTTTTAAAGAATATCCATATATGAGCACCTTTTCCAGAGCGTGATCTTTCAGTTAGTGCATCAATATTGGCAAGCTTGCAAATATGACGAAGCGCATCGACTTCGCTTTTCCATAAATCGTCTGTATTAGCATCGTCGTTTTTATAAGCGTCCTTTTCATGATTATCGAAGTCAAAGACCAGAAAACGGCATGTGTTATTGGGAAATAAAGGATATACACCTATAACATCCGTACAATCATCTCTCTGACCTTTTAGATGATTAAGAATCTTCCATGGAACCAGTTCATCCCACTCCTTATATATACAATCCTCATCACAGAATTTTTTCTTGTCGGCTTTTTTAGGGCAAGAGGGATTATTCCACCATGCTTTGCAACGAGGAAAATATCCGCCCACTTTGCCACGCACTGCGTAAACATCCGTACGTCCCCAGAAATAGCTATAGAATTCTTTGGCCATATCAAGATCAGGTGTGGTATGAATAATTCTACCTGCCTGATCATCATCGTATTCATCGGAAATGTCGACAGTATCGATTACATTATCTGCACTGTAGGAAATGTTATTTTCATCTAATAGCTTTTTGAGATTTGAATTTTCATCCTGAAGATTTCTTATTATATTTCTCAAAGAATTAAGGTCATGTTCTGTCGGACGCATAATTATTCCTTTCAAAATGAAAAAAGAACCCGATGCATCAGGTTCTTCCAAGTGTAATCCGAAGATAGCCACTACGATTCATATAATTATAATAGCAGATAACCCCACATGTTTCAGCACTTTTTTGGCATATAATTCTCTAGTGAAATTTTATCAGAAACTTCCGTGGGGAATTTTATTGTACCTAAATTTAGCCCCTTAGCTACATGTCGTATTTTGGAATATACTTTATTATCTCCATAATCACGTTCAAATATTGCAATTTTTCTAGCTTCATCTATGGTATATCCGCTCATATAAGCTCCTAAAAAATCTTTACATTATAAAAGAGAGTGGTCACACCATTGTGTGACTCGCTCTCTTTAATGGCTAATTTTAGTGTTGTCTGCCAACTGCTATAAAGCAAAGTACAGGTTTTAGTGTTGCCTGCCAACTATCGATTGCATCATCAATCGACAAGTGTTTCAGATTATAGTGTTAGCCTCACTTAAGAAAGTACGCTTTCTTAAATAAAATCTACCTTTTATAAACAATAAAATCAATGCGTAATATATCCAAAAATAATTGAATTTTTAGTTACGTTTTATACAACAGTCGGGAGTTCACCATCAAAAGTTGTAAACGAGGTGAAAATCAGATATCCATCCACCCGGAAATGGCTTATTTATGCCACTTTTAGAAGCGGGTACATATATTGCCGTGGCAGACGAATAGTATGCGAATGGTCCCAGGGGACGGGGTTAGCAATGTCATTAACTTAATGACATTGCTTGCATAGTAAGGGAGTCTTTTTTATAATTTAAAAGTGGCTCTCGCTACTCAAATATCAGTATAGACAAGGGAAAACTCATGAAAGCATATCAGCTAAAAATCACAATAAAAAATTCAAAACCACCGATCTGGAGAAGATGCATAGTTCCTGCAGGGCTAAGCTTCTCTCAGCTCACAGTAGTGCTGCACAAGGTAATGGGCTGGTGGGAAGGACACCTAAGCGAATATACCTTCAGAAACCATGGGGTGAAGCTTCTTGAGAATGCGGATGAATATGATGGAGTGTACTGGGAGTATGAAGAACTGGACTCTTCAGAGTATTTGATTGATGAGTTTTTTGATGATGCAAAATCATTTTCTTATCACTATGATTTTGGTGATGACTGGTATCATACAGTACAAATTGAGAAAATAATTGATGATTACGAATTTGATTATCCTATGGTAATAAAGTTCAAGGGGGATACTCCGCCGGAAGATTGTGGCGGAATATGGGGTTATTACGAACTGCTTGACAGGATAAACAATCCGGATGATCCTGAGCGGGAAGAGTTGGCTGAGTGGTTTGAGAATCAGACAATATCACCCTATGATATGGAGTGGGTGAACAGAGAACTTGTTAAGTTCAAGAAAACCAAAAAGAAGATAAAGCCAATCACAGAAGCAGAACTATTAGGCAAGCAGTTTGCTCCAAAGCCTGATTATACTCTTAACCAGGTTAAGGTTTCAAAGAATCGTCAGCATGATAAGACTCGTGAGACTATCGCAGAATATGCAAAAGCCATAAAGAAGATTAATACAAGAATAGAGGAACTTGTCGATTTTCAGAGGACAGCGGATAAGAATTTAAGGAATACCTACGGTGATACCAATGTAGATGAATATTACGAGTTCATAGATCAGAACAACAATGGTGAAAAGAAAATCAAAACGGATTTTGATTATGACAACTGGAAAGATGTGTCCGTAACCATTTCCAAGCACCAGATGCAGGATTTGATGCTGAATTTAAGAGACATAGATATCAAGAATTATATTAAGTATCTGCAGATTCCTGACAAGGCCGGCACAACTAAGCTTGCCAGAATAAAGAAATTATTAGATGAACTCGGAAAACATCCTGAGTATTACTTGTATATGTTTACAAAGGATGAAGCAGAGATGCTCTTTGATCTTTATGATGGCAAGCTTAAGGAACTTGGCATTAACATATATATTTCTGATGATCTTATTGAGACTATTACAATTAGTATTTTGATGGGACTTATAGAAATCAAGGAAAAGGGCTCCAAAGCTGAAATAAGATTTGCCCAGGATGCAGGTGCAATAATTGAAGGAATAAGAGCTGTTTTCAAGAAGTCTGCTAAGAAGCTATATAAAGAGCTTGATGATTTTGATATAAAATTAGGCGGACTCATAAGAACTTATGGTGTTGTTGAACTTGATAAAATTGCTCCGCTTATGAAATCAATATGGGGAACAGAAGAGAATTCCAAGGATGTTATCAGGAAAACATATCTTCACTGCACAATGCCTTCAAAAGTTTGGACAGCAACAGATTATCTGGCAGGAGTATCCTATGTAGCAATGCCTTTCCTGGATGCGCAGGATATAATGAAATATAGGCATGGAAAACTAGCCTCAGATTTTAACTATAGGAAGTTTTCCAAGAATGATGCCCAGATAACCCACTATGACATGACAGACATCTACCATTGTTGGTCGGAACTGGCACAGCTGTTTATAGCAGAAATGGAATTTGATGAATATGAGCTGGCTGATCACTTGGATCGTTTGCTTATGTTGGTTCTTAATGGTGGTGATGCTGCAGAATTTTTTGATGTTCTATGTGATATATATCCCACTAATGATCCGTTCTTACTCTCTGAATTCTGGAATTTTAGTATAGAATGCGTTCTGGATACAGGAATCCCGCATCTTATGGGATACTCCAGATACGAGTATTATGAACATACCGGTCAGCGCCCTCAGGAACTACCTATAACATCTCGTGCAACTACAGGAAAAAAGAGCAAAGGACCTAAAGCTCATCTTATGTATTTTCCTGAAGATGTTCATTGGGAACTATTTGAGATAAGAAATGCTGACAGAATGCTGGAAAATAAGGAAGAGATTGCCAACCGTGCTGAAAAGCTCCTGGAACAATACCCTGACAATCTGGAGTTGATGGCAGATTTGTCCAATCTATTTCTTGCAATAAGATATGTTGATAGGGTTGAATTCCTGCTAAGAAGAATAAAACGCCTTAATCCTGATAGTGTTAAGGTGGTGAATAGAATGCTCAATGTGATTAAGAAAGGGAACATACCTGACTTTTTTGAGCAGAGTGGACCGTTCTCGGATGTGGATGATTATGATGGTGGCAATTTCTTTGGTGATGAAGATTTCAGCATCCCTCAGCCGATAGTCCGTGAGCACCCTAAGATTGGACGCAACGATCCCTGCCCTTGTGGAAGCGGCAAAAAGTTCAAGAAATGCTGCATGGGTAAAGGAATATACGATTGAAAGTAGGGGACGGGGTTAGTGGTTCATTTTTTCTCCAAAGGCAATGTAAAATAAAGTGTGTAAGTTAAAAAACATTAACTTACACACTTTATTTAGTTTATAGGCTGTTCTGCATCCTCCGCACCAATCCTTTAGAAAGCAGTGATTGCAGTACAATCCGCAGCGCGCAATCGGATCGACTCCTTTTCGGGCTTTCTGACACAATTTATCCTTAATCCGGCACATCGCTTCAATATGCATTATCCAATGCCTTGAAAAAGGCATTTTAAAAAGCCCTCGTATATCTTTATCGCACCAGTAATTGACAAGCCAAATGGCGTCTTCATCAGTGCTTACGCAATGACTATCCTTCACCCTTTCCTTATCGTCTTCAGAAAAACATCGCTTTAAATCAGTATATGTAAGGCTTCGGAGCAGTTCATTTCTCAAGTCAATAAGAACATCTATCCCCTCGGCAAAGGTAGTTTCTCTGCCAATGAGCGACTGCATACGTTTATTTTTTTCTGACCAATCTTTATTCATTCAAAGACCTTTCCTAAAGCATATTCGATACAACTTTTGCATAATCTTCTCTAAGCATACCGTAAATGTTATAGTCACAATAGACCGAAACCATTTTGCCTTGTCGGATTGTCCCTTCTTTTATGAAGCCACACCGCTCCAGCACCTTATTCGAAGCAATGTTCCTTACATCGGCACGTCCATTCAGCCGCTCAATTCATTTAATCATTTTTAATACTTTTCCAATCTAACAATAAGGTGTGTGATTTATCAGACATTCAGCGGCGTCTTCAATATTTTCGGGATCCAGATCTTCGCCTTCACGGGCACAACATTCAAACTCGTCAACGATATTCTCAATCAGTACCATATCAATGAAAAGTGGAAGATGAGAGAGTTCCTCGTCGGAGACATCGGTTTCACTCCTGTAGCCGGACACTACCGTATCAAAATAGCCTTTCATTCCCGCCAGGCGTTTTTCATGATCAGGCTCATTCTGGAACCATCCGGTTCCGTGGATCCAGAGATTGGCCAGGTCGAACATGTACCAGCAGTACATACAGTTATCAAAGTCAAATACCGTGATGTCGCCGGTTTTCATATCAATATGATAATTACCGTCGCTGAAATCAAAATGGACAAGGCCGTAAACGCTCTCGTTCATAGGAAGAGAGCGGAATTTTTCCAGACGTTCTCTTATAGCTTTCTTTAGCTCGTCATAGGAATCCGGTATTAGTTCATCAAGATAGTCCGGGGTGTATTTATCGAAGAATTCTTGTCTTTTATGCTCGGGCTTATAAGTCTTGGAAAACTTGTGAATTGCACCAAGCGCCTTACCGGTGTTGTATAAATATTCATCAAGCGGGGCCCCTTCTCTATACCTGTAGCCATTATCTGAGATCAGCATTCCTTTTGCATAAGAAAAAAGTATTGCAAAATACTCTTTTCCATTCTCAGAAAAAGATTCCACTAGATTTCCGTTAGAAGAGGGTATAACATCCGCCACAGGAGCGCCGGATTTCGCAAGATAATGCACGAATTCTGCCTCGGCAAGATAATCTTCCTTTTTTCTATCGCCAAGGATTGAAAGTCTTAATACACATTTGGGAATACTGTCTTTGGTGCAAATGTAAATGAGATTACGTCCGCCTTCATGCCCGGGAATCTGGCTTAATTCATATTCATCTAAGCCGTAAATGGTCCTAGGGGACGGGGGTAGTGGTCCATTTTTAAAATTCATATTGTATTTCCTTTTCAAAACGTATATAATCCAACAAGTATTTTAAAATCTAAATTTCATTTATAGGAGTAATTATGCCAAGAAAACCCAGAACTGTGAGTTCGACTGGCATATATCATATCATACTTCGTTCTGTTAATCAGCATATCATCTTTGAAGAAGATTCCGATTATCGAAAATTCCTTTTTGTTTTATCAGATTGTGTTAAGAAATATGATGTTCAGATATATGCATATTGTCTCATGGATAACCACATACACCTTTTGATTCATTCCTCGTCTGATGATTTGCCAAGCTTTTTTCAGAGTCTGGGATCCAGATTTGTCAGGTGGTATAACAGCAAATATTCCCGCAGTGGACATCTTTTTCAAGATCGTTTCTACAGTGTTGTAATTGAAAATGACAACGCTTTCTTATCAGTATTAGTCTACATTCATAATAACCCTGTTAAAGCAAACATTATTCGTTACCCTTCAGAATATAGATGGAGCAGTTTTAATGCTTATTATGGTGCAAAAGACCCTTTGGTCAATGTTTCATTTGCATACAACATCAGCGGATCAAAAGAGGCGTTGCTCAGATATTTTTCCAGAGAACAGGATTCTTCTGAGGATGATTTATTTATGGACGATCATCGTGAAGCTTTACATTTTTATACAGATGAAAAAGCGTTATCAATTTTTAAATTGGTAACGGGGGTATCATCCACCTCAGAAGTGATTAGTATTGAGAAAACTAAAAGAAATGAATATGTGCGTAGACTAAGAGCGAAAGGTTTGACTGTAAAACAAGTGGCGAGACTAATGGATATTTCTGAAACTACGGTAAAAAGGATATGCAAAATGGACCACTAACCCCGTCCCCTAGGTCCATTCCTTCACCAGGGCAATTTCCTGAATATACCCCTCGTCATCATTAGGCGTCTCCAGGATAAATGGCAGACCTTCGAAAACAGGATGCGTTGCAATTTTCTTCATGGCATCCATGCCTATCATTCCCTGACCAAGCTTCTCGTGGCGGTCTTTATGGGAACCGCAGTCATTTTTGCTGTCATTAAAATGAACTGCCTTAAGTCGCTCCAGACCAATAACTTTATCGAAATGATGCAAAACACCCTCAAGATCATTTACAATATCGTAGCCGGCATCCCAGGTGTGGCAAGTGTCGAAGCACACTCCAAGCTTATCATCTAATTCTACAAGATCAATGATTTGCCTAAGCTCCTCGAAGCTTCTTCCGACTTCCGATCCTTTTCCGGCCATAGTTTCTAACAGAACAATAGTCTTCATCTCAGGAAAAAGTGCCTTATTTAAGCCTTCTGCAATCTGTTCGACGCCAACATCAGCACCCTGACCTGTGTGAGAGCCCGGATGAAAATTGTAGTACTGTCCGGGAAGTGCTTCCATTTTCTCAAGATCTTTTTTCAGCATATCAAGACCATTTGCCCTGGTCTCGGGATTCGCCGAGCAAAGATTCATGGTGTAGCTGGCATGCGCCACAAGCTTTCCAAATTTCTTTTCTTCAAGAATATCAGCAAGGGCCTTCACGTCAGACGGAATAACATCCTTTGATTTACCGCCTCGTGGATTTCTTGTAAACCATGAAAAGGTATTGCCTCCAAAGGAGAGCATCTGACGGCCCATCGCTTCATATCCATTTGTGACTGATAAGTGACAACCAATATATATCAAAATAAAAATCTCCTTAGTAGTTTCAAGTGTTTAGTAGGCATTTCAAATTAGCTCAGCCCTTTTCTAAAGCAAATAATTCGATTGGCGAGTATTTCAGCATCCTTAGCAGTTGCTTTTTTATCATGTATTAAAACCTTCTCAACCTCAGGTTGTAAACTCTCTAAAACTGCGTCATTGCTAGGCGCTTGCCTATATTCTAGAATAATACATGTCAGTAACGAAATGAAGCTTCATTTCTTCAATATAGATCAGAAGCTCCACCGCATTGAAAACATGCTTGATTATGAAAAAGAGCTTACCGATGAGCAGTTCAGGAATACTGAAGAGTTTTTGATGGAAATAAAGGATACATACGATGAAAATCATCCAAACAGATCCGCAGGTAGAATCTACACCTTTTTAGCGCATCTCTATCATCACAGAATGACAAGTGCCAGATATGAAGAGGCACTTGATAGATATCACAGAGCTGAAGAAATCTACAAAGCAGATCACAACGAACATGTCTGCGTAGACCACCTTCATGTTCAGTAAGAAAATAGAATGCTCGAAAATCCCATACCTATGACGATAAGTACGGTATGGGATTTTTTTAGTGTACAGAAAATGTTTGTGGATAAGGTATGGATTCAACCAGTAGGGTGGATTTTAAGAGAATAGACGTAGCGTAGAGATGCAAAAGTTGACGCAATTACGTTTGTGGTACACCAATAACCCTTTATACAAGATTTTTGACTGAAAAATCATGAAGGCAGAAAAGCAAAAAGAGATTCCTACGAGGGGACATATATGAAAAGTTCAGTCAGTCTTCTGAAAAGAAAACATGCCGGCGTAAAGCAAGATAAAAAAGTAGTCTGTTATCCGTGAAGCGTTACGTCTATACAACACATAATAGTAGGACTGGTTGACCGGAGCGCTGGATAGCATCCTCTGAACAACCGCCCTGGACAACCGCCACCGCCGCCACCACCTCCACCTAGACATACCAGTATACTTAAACCACCACACCCTTCTCGACCTACGAAAAATATTTATCGTAAAACGATAAAAACTTATTGACACACGAAAATGACCATGGTATAAACTAATTAACATACGAACAACGCATGCAACCTCGTACGTATGCAAGCACAAACAACACAAACCAAGCAAAGGAGAACACAGCAGACAATGAACGACAAGCTGAACATATGGTTTAAGAGATTCCTGGACTTTAGTCTGGTAGTAGGAATTCTGATGGAAGTGACGGTTCCTATAGGACTTAGGAAGGCAGTAGACATCACCGTAGCAACTATGGGAGAGACATCAGAGTATGCAGCTATCCATGAGAACTTCATTTTCGCAGTGGTGTCCATCATGCTGGCAGGAGCATTTGCACTTCTGATTCTGTATGAGCTTCGCAAGATGATGATAACAGTGATCAATGATGACTGCTTCATCCAGGAGAATGTCACCAGTCTTTACAGGATGGGGAATTATGCATTTGCCATTGCACTTGTGAAAATCCTCAGGAACTTCGTTTACTTTACGCCGGCAGCACTTGTCACAGCGGGAGTGTTCCTCTTTGCGGGAGTTTTGAGTAAGGTTCTTGCGAAGGTTTTTGACAAGGCAGTCAGATATAAAGAAGAAAACGATCTCACGATCTAAGATGTAAGCGGAGGAAAAGATGGCAATCATTGTAAATCTGGATGTAATGATGGCGAAGCGGAAGATTGGTCTTACCGAGCTTGCAGGGAAGGTTGATATCACGCTTGCCAACTTATCTATATTGAAAAACAACAAAGCCAAGGCGGTCCGTCTTCAGACGCTGGATGCGATATGCAGAGAGCTGGACTGCCAGCCGGGAGACATACTCGAATATGTACCCGATGAAGAAATCTAATGAGGGAACGGTATGGAAAACCAGTACACAGGAGGGAATGGTATGGAAAACCAATACACAACTGAAAACAACAATAACAATACTTTTAATAATAATCAGTACAATGGCTCCAATCTTGCTGTAGATGAGGAGATGGCTGCCAGAGTTAATACATATTTTTCCGGGGATAAGGATGCACAAAAGGTTTCCAAAGCGGATGCAAAGTCCTTTAGAAAATACGGACTTATAACAGTAATCTATGCAGTTTGGCATACATTTTGCCTATATAAGAATTCATCAGGAATAACATATCCCTTCTACATGCTCGGAACGATTCTCCTGATTGCATGGGCAAGAAGAAAAGATGGACTGTCCATTTTAAAGGACAGAAGTGGGAAGAGCGCTTTGAACATTTTTTACATTATTTCGTTAATGCTTCTTTCAGTATCAAAGTGCGTGACTGCAAACGATAGCCTGCTTTGGCTTGACGGACTTGCAATAAGCCTTCTGATGATCAGCTTCCTGGTGCATATGTATGTTGATACAAGAGAGTGGGATGTAATAGGATGGTTTATCGGAATAATGATGACTGCACTTAAGCCCATAATTCATCTTCCGGATCCTGTTAATGATTTTGCAGGCTGGCTTAAGAGCCGCAGCAAAAATATGAGCAGCGAGAAAAAGAACAATCTCTTTGCTGTAGCCGCAGGTCTTTGCATAGCCCTTCCGATGCTGTTTGTAGTTATGGTGCTTCTTGCTTCAGCAGATGCGGTTTTCTCAAAGACCATCGAGAATACCTTCAATTTCATTTATGAATTTGATTACATCTGGGATCTCATTTGCATCGCATTTATGATAGTTTGGTCAATATGGCTTTTCTACACAGTAATTAAGGGCCTTTATACCAAGGGTGTGGAAATCGGAAGCGGCAAAAACGCTGGCCTTAACCCCATCATCGCGATAACCTTTACAAGTCTTCTTAGCATTGTATATCTGTTCTTTAGTGTGATCCAGATATTTGGACTTTTCATGGGGAAGATGACTCTGCCTGAAAACTATACCTATGCTGAGTATGCTCACGAGGGCTTCTATCAGCTCCTTGCAGTCAGCATCATGAACCTTGCGCTTGTGACCTTGTGTCAGCGTCTTTTCAAGGAAAATATCGTGCTTAAGGTTCTGCTTATGGTAGTAGGTGCGTGCACCTATATTATGATCGCCTCCAGTGCCTTCAGAATGATCATGTACATCGGAGCTTACCACCTGACATTCCTCAGAGTATTCGTGCTCTGGTTCCTGGTTGTGATCTCACTGTGGCTGGCATATTTGCTTGTGAGCCTTATTTATGAAAAGACTCCGGTATTTAATCTTTGCATGACAACAGTTACGGTTATGTACCTGATTTTCGCTTTTGCTAATCCGGATTATCATATTGCAAAGTATGATATTGCACATGCAGGAGTTATGGAGAAAACCGAGATCGGAGACCGCTACGAATATACAGTCTCAATGAGAAATTATCTTACACATGAGATATCTGAGGACGCAGTTCCTGCCTATGTGGGACATGAAGAGCTTCTTATGGGCTATGATCCTCACTATGAGATGGATCCGTATTCCGAGGAGTACAAAGAGATACGAAAGTTTAATTTCTCAAGAAACAGAGCAAGCAAGCTGGTAAGAGCAGCTAAGGGTTATTAAGAATTATTATTAGAAAAACAGGACAAAACATTAATAAAAATACGGATGGAATCCTGAAAAGCAGGGTACCATCCGTATTTTGTTGAAGTTTTAATCAGATTTTTACAAGGCTCTGCCCAGCCTCATAAAACCATCTTAAATATCAGCCTTCCAGAGACCATGAAGGTTGCAGAACTCATAAGCTGCAATAGCCTTCTCGCCATCAGCAAGAACGAACTCAGCTACAGGCTTGTCTGAAGGAGTGAGGTTCTTCTGCATGAAGCCCTTATCTGTTACAAGCCAGATGTACTGAATGTAATGGTTGTCCATCATGGGATGCTCAACTTCGCCAACCTTTACGGTTACCTTGTTGCCACTTACTTCAACAACGGGAACATGCTTTTCATGAGCGCCGTCAGATGTTCCGGGTGCGAGAGAAGTCATGGGATCGCCACAGCAAACCGGTGTGCAGGCTGCATCATTGATCTTTATTACCATACTACCGCATTTTTCACACTTGAAAATATTCATAAAAAACCTCCTTGATAATATATATTCGCCCCTGAAAATGGGGGAATGGTACATTAGTAGTTCTCAGCCTTTAACTGGAAGTATGCCTGAGGGTGGTTACATACAGGGCAAACCTCCGGAGCGGAAGGACCGATAACGATGTGACCGCAGTTTCCGCATTGCCAGATAGCATCGCCATCTCTTGAGAAAACGATCTTATCCTCGATATTCTTAAGAAGCTTTCTGTAGCGCTCCTCATGCTCTTTCTCTATTGCAGCAACACCTTCGAAGAGCTCGGCGATTTCATCAAAGCCCTCCTCGCGGGCTGTCTTTGCAAAGGAAGGATACATTTCTTTCCATTCGTATTCTTCACCTTCAGCAGCTTCCTTCAGATTCTCGATTGTGCTGCCGATTCCTGTGAGAATCTTATACCAGATCTCGGCGTGTTCCTTCTCGTTTGCAGCGGTCTCTGCGAAGATATTGGATATCTGAACAAAACCGTCCTTTTTAGCCTTGGATGCAAAGAAAGTGTATTTGTTTCTCGCCATTGATTCTCCTGCGAATGCCTCCTGCAGGTTCTTCTCGGTCTGAGTCCCCTTTAAATCTTCAGCTCTGCATCTCCATTTGTTTTCTGCCATTATGCCCATCTCCTTCCTGTAAATAAGCTCACGTTGTGTTTTGTACAATTATTTTATGCAATTGTCATCTGCATATAATTCTAGCACAAACGGTATGGAAAAGTTATTAGATATTTATTAAATTTTCGCACGTAATTTCGTATCTTTGAAGACTGTCAGATAATACGGCATTAAAATAAATCAATAAAACTGATTAAATCTGTCACTATAAAAAAATATTGGAAGTGCTAATATAAAAATCATCAATATTCGTTGATGAAATTTATTTTTATGCCGATATCAATAGGGAATACGATTAATTCCGCTACGAATCAATATGGCTAATATAATAAATCGACTGAAAATACTGAATATTCATGATTAGGAGGAGTATTATGAAGAACTACGAGAAATATCAGAGACAATATTTCATGCCACCGCAGGTAACCTTCGATTGGGTGAAAAAAGATTACCTTGATAAGCCACCGATCTGGTGCAGTGTTGATCTTCGAGACGGAAACCAGGCGCTTATTGAGCCTATGAGCCTTGATGAAAAGCTCGAGTTTTTCACAATGCTTGTAAAGCTGGGATTCAAGGAAATCGAGATTGGTTTCCCTGCTGCATCTGAGACAGAGTTTGAATTCGCAAGAGCTCTTATCGAGAAAAACATGATTCCTGACGACGTTACCGTTCAGGTTCTGACACAGGCGAGAGAGCATATCATAAAGAGAACCTTCGAGGCTGTAAAGGGTGCGCCCAGAGCAATCATTCACCTTTACAATTCCACATCAGTTGCTCAGCGTGAGCAGGTTTTCAAAAAGAACAAAGAGGATGTTAAGCAGATCGCTATCGATGGCGCTAAGCTTCTTGATAAGCTCGCAAAGGAGACAAGCGGCAACTTCTCATTTGAGTATTCACCGGAGAGCTTCCCCGGAACAGAGGTGGACTATGCTGTAGAAGTCTGCAATGCAGTTCTTGACGTATGGAAGCCCACGAAGGAAAATAAGGCTATCATCAACATTCCTACAACTGTAGAGATTGCAATGCCTCACGTATTTGCAACTCAGGTTGAATATATTCACAAGAATCTTAAGTACCGTGATGCAGTTACACTTTCACTTCATCCGCACAATGACAGAGGCTCAGGAATAAGTGATGCAGAGCTTGGCTGCCTTGCAGGTGCAGACAGAATAGAGGGTACACTTTTCGGAAACGGTGAGAGAACAGGTAACGTGGACATCGTGACACTGGCTCTTAACATGTATTCCCACGGTATTGATCCCGAGCTTGATTTCTCCAATATAAATGAGATCGGAGAGACCTACGAGCGTCTTACAAGAATGCGCATTTTCGAGCGTCAGCCCTATGCAGGACAGCTTGTGTTCACTGCATTTTCAGGCTCACACCAGGATGCTATCAGCAAGGGCTTCTCATGGCACGATGCAGGAAAAGATCAGGGCATCTGGTCCGTTCCCTATCTTCCCATTGATCCCAAGGATCTTGGAAGAGAGTACGACGGCGACGTTATCAGAATCAATTCCCAGTCCGGAAAGGGTGGCGTAAGCTACATCTTGAAGACAAACTATGGCATGATGGTTCCGAGAGAGATGCAGACAGATATCAGCTACACTATCAAGGACGTATCAGATAGAGAACATGCTGAGCTTGCACCCGGAAGAATCTACCAGATATTCGAGGATAAATATGTACACAACGATTCCGTATTCCGAGTCATGGATTGCCATTTCAAGCAGGTGAACGGAATCCTCGCAGAGGTTACTATTGCTCACGCAGGAAAAGAGCACATTGTAGAGGCTAACGGAAACGGACGTCTTGATGCTGTAAGTAACGCCTTCAAGCAGTACTTCAACGTAAGCTACGAGCTCTCAGTATACGAGGAGCACGCTCTTAGCCGCGGATCATCATCAAAGGCTGTTACCTATGTAGGAATCACCTGTGGCGGTAAGAAGTTCTGGGGCGTTGGTATCGATGAGGATATCATCAGATCCTCAATCAATGCGCTTACAATCGCAGTTAACCAGCTTGACGAGGTAAAGGCAAGCACAGATGCCAAGGACGAGAGAATCAGTGCTATCCTCAATTATATTCAGGAGAACTACCTGTCTGTAACTCTGGATGATCTCTCCAAGGAATTCTATCTTTCCAAGCCGTATCTTTCCAAGTACATCAAGGAAAAATCCGGCATGACCTTCGGTGAGAACGTTAAGAAAATCCGCCTTAAAAAGGCAAGCATTCTGTTAAAGAACGGTAACATGAAGGTTGAGAGAGTTGCTGAAGCTGCGGGCTATCAGAACGTTGAACACTTCAACAGACTTTTCAAAAAGAAGTATGGTATGACTCCTGTTCAGTACAGAAGCAACAGCAGATAAAAGATTTTATTGCGCTAAAGTGTTTAAAACGCTTTGAAATAGTGTTATAATAAGTAAGGTTTTTTGGGTTTTAAATATTTTTTATGAAGTGGAGGAAAAAATGACTTACGAAGAAGTAGTAGCAAAGGTAAAAGAATCACTTAAGGATGCTGACGTCAGCAACGTTCAGGAGCACGCAGCTTACCAGTTCAATATAACCGGCGAGGGCGAAGGCGCTTTCTATGTTGAAATCGTAGACGGCAAATTAAACGTAGAGCCTTACGAGTACTTCGACCGCGACATTCTTGTTTACACATCAGCAGCTGATCTTTTCGACATTCTGGATGGCAAGACCGATTTCGTTAATGCTAACCTCGCTGGCAAGATCAGTGCAGAAGGTGACCTCAGAAAAGCCGAGCTCTTAAAGGGAGTTGGCAAGAAGACAGAAGCTAAGGAAGCTCCTGCTAAGAAGGCACCTGCCAAGAAGGCGACAGCAGCTAAAAAGCCTGCAGCAAAGAAGACTGCTGCTAAGAAGGCTCCGGCTAAGAAAGCTTCTAAGAAATAATAGCTGGTTAAAAAACTAGATGATCAAACGAACTAATGGCTGCTGCAATTTCTGATTGTAGCAGCCATTTATGCGCATAGCGCACCGGGCAGGATATCCTGTTCGATTTATACAATTTAAAATGAGGTAATCAAATGGCAACAAACAAAGAAGTAGATGTACTGATAATCGGAGCAGGCCCTGGTGGTATTTTCTGCGCTTATGAACTCGCAGAGAAGAGACCTGACCTGAAGGTAATGATTATTGAAAAGGGCAGATCAATTGAAAAGAGACAGTGCCCCAAGAGAACAACCGGAAGATGCATGGGCTGCAAGCCCTGTTCAATCACAACAGGCTTTGCAGGCGCAGGCGCATTTTCAGATGGTAAGCTTTCTCTTTCACCGGATGTAGGAGGAACACTTCCTGATATCCTGGGCTATGATGAGGCAACTGCACTTATCAAGGAGTCTGATGACATATATCTGAAATTCGGTGCGGACACCAGTGTATATGGTGTTGACAAGGCTGAGGAGATCCGCGAGATCAGAAGGAAGGCTATCAATGCCAACCTTAAGCTCGTTGAGTGTCCCATCAGACATCTTGGTACCGAGGAAGGCTACAAGATTTATAAAAAGCTTCAGGAGCACCTTGAATCCAAGGGCGTTGAGCTTATGTTCAATACAATGGTTGAAGAGGTCATCGTCGAGGATGGCGTCTGCAAGGGCGTTAAGATCCATGACGGCAGCGTGATAACAGCGAAGGAGATCGTATCTGCTGTTGGACGTGAGGGAGCTGACTGGTTCCATTCACAGTGTGACAAGATCGGAATAGAGACCAAGCCAGGCACAGTTGACGTCGGTGTTCGTGTGGAAGTAAGAGATGAGGTTATGCAGTTCCTCAATGAGAACCTGTATGAGGCTAAGCTTATTTTCCATACACCTACCTTCGATGATAAGGTTCGTACCTTCTGTACCAATCCTTCAGGAGAGGTCGCTACAGAATATTACGAGGGCGGACTTGCAGTAGTTAACGGTCACGCTTATAAGAGTAAGGAGTACAAGACCAATAACACTAACTTTGCACTTCTTGTGTCCAAGAACTTTACAAAGCCCTTCAAGACACCTATTGAATATGGTAGGAAAATTGCAGAGCTTGCAAACATGCTCTGTGACGGCAAAATCCTTGTTCAGACCTACGGTGACTTTAGAAGAGGCCGCAGAACAACTGATGAGAGACTTGCAAGAAACAACCTCATCCCTACACTTAAGGATGCGGTTCCCGGAGATCTTTCCCTTGTATTCCCTCACAGAATAATGGTGGATCTCGATGAGATGATACAGGCTCTTGATAAGGTTACACCCGGTATCGCTTCTGAGGAGACACTCCTTTACGGTGTTGAGGTTAAGTTCTACTCCAACAAGGTAATCGTTAATAAGGATTTCGAGACCAGCGTTAAGCATCTTCGTGCTATCGGAGACGGCGCAGGTATCACAAGAGGACTTCAGCAGGCCAGCGCAAACGGTCTTAAAGTTGCAAGAAGTATTCTCGCTACTTTATAATAAAATAATTAAAACCCAAAAAAGTCGATCCTATAGGCGTATGCTTATAGGATTGACTTCTTGTGTGTATAAAACAAAGAATGTGGACTAATAGAATGGTGACAGTTTTTTTTACTGAAAAAAGAATACGGAAAATGGCTAAGACCATAGCTGCACTTATGCTTTCTGCTTCAATGGCTTTTTCACTGACCGGATGTGCCAATCTTGAAAATACCAAGATTGTGCTTATTACAGGCTTTACTGAGAACGAGCTTTTCAGAATAGAGGATAAGTCCTGCTCTGAGTCTGAGTTTATGGTATACCTTGTGAATACTCAGAATTCCTATGAGGCAGGCTTTGGAGACGGAATCTGGAACGTAAACATCGGCGATGAGAACATGGAGAGCTATGTTAAGGATAAATGCCTCTCCACGATAGCCCAGGTCAAGGCTATGAATCTTCTGGCTGCCGAGTCCGGAATAGAACTTACGGAGCCTGAGATTTCAAACGCTCATGCTGCAGCCTCCGATTATTATTCATCACTTACGGATGAAGATAAGAAGGCTATGAAGGGCATAAATGAAGAGACTCTCCAGGAGATGTATGTTGAGTATGCAACAGCTGATAAGCTCTATGACTACATTATTAGAGATATCAATCCTGAGATAAGCGACGATGAAGCCAGAACCATAACCGTTGAGCAGATAGTTCTTAACGCATGGGAGCTGGATTCCAAGGGCGACAGAGTTGCACTTGAGGGTGCCCAGAGAGAGGCTGTAAGAAGTAAGGCACAGCAGATTCTGAATCAGCTTAATGAAGGTACGGATTTCAGCGTTTTGATGGAGCAGTACAATGAAGCTGAAGAGGGAACTGTTTCCGTAGGTAAGGGTGATGTAGCACCTGAGATAGAAACTGCAGCCTTCAACCTCGATAACGGTGAAGTCAGCAGTATAATTGAAACAGGCGACACTTATGTTATACTTAAATGTATAAGTACCTTCAACAGAGAAGAGACTGAAGCCAATAAGATCAGAATAGTTGAAGAGAAAAAGCGTGAAGTTTTCGGCGAGCAGTATGATGAGTTCGCTGCAAAGCTTTCAAGGGTTCTTAATGAGGATTTATATAAGAAGATCCACATCTCAGAGACAGTAGATGGAACATCAGTGAACTTTTTTGATGTTTACAGGAACCACTTCGGTGAAAAATAAAATAAAGAAAAGTAATCAATACAATGTAGAAACGCGTAACTTATGGAGGGATTTTTTATGAGGATTTTGGGAAAAGCACTTACATTGTTTATGGCTGCTGCAGTAGCAGTTCCTTCCTTAACTTTAACAGCACCTATGGCTGTTAAGGCTGAGAATGTATATAAGCCTGAGGACTTTGGGGCTGTCGTTAATGATGGAAAGGACGACAGACAGGCTATCAAGGACGCTGCTGATGCTGCAGGTAAGGCCGGTGGCGGAACCGTAGAGTTTAGCTCCGGTCAGTATGATATAGATATTCTCGATTTTGGTGGGACAGGTATTGGTGTTTATGTAGATCAGCCAAATGTTACCTTTAAGCTCACCGGATCGACTGTTTTGAATGTCCTTCCGACATCCCACGGCGAGTTCTGCGCCATTCATGTTAAAGGGAATAATTTCAAGATATTCGGCGGCAAAATTGTCGGTGACAAATCAGATCATAAGGGATCATCAGATGCAGACGGGCACGGAATAGGTGTCATTGACTGTAGCAATGTAGAAATACATGATATGACAATTGAGAATAACTGGGGCGATGGAATATATCTCGGCTCAGCTACTGATGATGGCTCCAATCCCGGATGCAGTCATGTCACCATTACAAACTGTAATGTGAAAAACAACAGAAGAAATAACATTGCGATAGTGGATGCTGACCATGTTGTAATCGATGACTGCAAGATAAGTGGTGCCAGCGGTGCTTCACCCTGCTGTGGAATACTTATCGAGCCTAATACTGATGAGGGCAATATTCCGAAAAAGGCTGTCTGCTCATCTATTCAGATAAAGAACACAACCATTAAATCCAGGAAAAAGCATCAGAAAAACGGAAAGTATTTTGCACTTAACATACTCAATCCCTACTATCAGAAAAACAACAAGGTGGCCGCGAAAAATGTAAAGATAACAAACTGCAAAATTACAGGGGATTGTGGTAATTATTCCGGAAAAAAGGTTATAATTAAGAATACTAAGATTAAAGGAACATTTTACGACCACAAAAAGACTAACGTAAAGAAATGCACTATTAAAAACCATTACAGATTCTGATCGTAATTTTGGAGTGAAACATGATTAATGGCAAAAAACTGGTAGCTTTATGCACATACCGAATTTACGAGTCACAGGTTTTTGGCTTTGTTACTGAGCTTAACAGGCTTCTTCAGGCCAATGACTGTTATCTTTTTATATACACCCTTAATTCCGAGATTGGTAATAGCGGAGATGAATCCGACGAGACTGCAGTTTTTGATCTTGTTCCTTATGATAAGGTTGATGCCGTTGTGATCATGGACGAGAAAATCAAGAGTCGTGAGGTTGTTCAGAAAATTTTGGATAAGGCGGCTTCACATGATGTTCCGGCTATCGTAATTGATGGTGAATATGAGAATGCATCCCTTGTCAGATTCAATTATGCCAAGGGATTTGAAGCTGTGGTTCGTCATGTAATAGAGTTCCATAAGGTTAAGAGACCTCATTTTATGGCAGGAAAAAGGAACAGTCCTTTTTCAAACGAGCGAATCGAGGTATTTAAAAAGGTCATAGAAGAAAACGGCTTCACCTTTGATGACAGCATGGTCAGCTATGGGGATTTCTGGGCAACACCCTCAAGAAAAGCAACCCTTGAGCTTCTGCAAAGACCGCTTCTTCCTGATGCGATCATATGCGCTAATGACATTATGGCCATAAATGTCTGCGATGTTCTACAGATAAAGGGAATCAGAGTTCCGGATGAAGTTATCGTTACCGGCTTTGACGGAGTTGAGGAAGCATTCTGGTCAAAGCCCGGAATCACGACAGCTAAGTGTGACAGCATTGAGCTTGCAGTGACCATAATGGACGTGCTTCTATCTGTGTTCAAGGGACAGAGAAACATTGATAAGTGGATTGATCCCAGCTTTATAGAAAATGATTCCTGCGGATGCCATCACAGTGAGCTTGATCTTTTGGAGGCTGTAAGCGGCCTTAACAACAGATTTTATCATCATCAGGATGACATACATGTTATGCAGGCTATCACTGCCAAGATACTTACAGGTAAGAGCTCGGAGGAGAGCATTAAATATATCAGGAATCCTCTGACTGCATATATGTGCATTGTGATTGAGAAGTCCTGTCTTGACCTTGAAAATAACTTCATTTTTGAGAATATCGAAAAGGGTGAAAAGGTAGTCATTTACGACTGGTATTCCGGAGAGGACACAGTAACTGATTTTAATACTGATGAGATTATTCCACACTTAAATGATGTATTGGATAAGGGTTATCCTCTTATTTTCAATTGCCTTGAGTATATGGGTAAAGCTCCCGGATTTATATGCTATTCGTACCCGAGAGCTGAATTCGTTGATTACTCACTGATGCCGAGCCTTACCTACTATTTGGGAATGGCCTTTGGCGGATACGTTATTAATAAGTACCAGAAGTATCTTCGCGATAAGCTTCAGAGAACCTATCAATATGATGCTCTGACGGGACTATACAACAGACTGGCTTTCCTTGAAAAGTTCGAGGAGGTTCACAGCAATCCTGAGAATCTCGGTAAGAAGGTCACTCTTGTTATGCTGGATTTAAATGGCCTTAAGCAGATTAACGACAGCTTTGGACATCTTGCAGGTGACAATGCTATTGCAACCATCGCAAGAATATTGAAAGAGGAATGTCCGGAGGATGCTCTCTGTGTAAGAGTTGGAGGAGATGAGATGCTTGCACTTATTCTGGGAGAATGTGACTGGGATTCCATGGAGGCAGCTATGATTGGAAAGATGGAAGAGGCTACGAAAAAGCTTGGCTACACGGTTTCAGCAAGTATGGGTATAGCTACAACAGTCATGGATGATGACATCAACCTCGACAGGATCATTGCATTGGCTGATGAAGAGATGTACAAGATGAAGCGAAATAAATGGAAATAAGAAAATAATCATTGTTAGCACTCATTTATAATGAGTGCTAATTTTTTGTTGACTTTTGCCTTCAGCAGTTTTAAACTCATATTTGTGGGTATTCTATGTTTAGTAGAACAGAACCACCAGGTTAAATAATTACGCGGTTGAGATATTTTTATGTAAATCCGCGATAGTAATGGAGGCAATACAATGGAGAAAAAAGGTAATCTTTCAATTAACAGCGAGAATATGTTCCCGATTATCAAGAAGTGGCTGTATTCAGATCACGACATATTCTATCGTGAGGTGATTTCCAATGCCTGTGATGCCATCACAAAGATCAAGAAGATGGACATGATGGGTGAGTATACACTTCCCGATGGCTTCAAGCCCCGTGTGGACGTAGTTCTCAACGATAAGGATAAGACTATCAAGATCATAGATAACGGTATCGGTATGACAGCCGAGGAGGTTGAGGAGTACATCAACCAGGTAGCTTTTTCAGGTGCTACAGACTTCCTTAACAAGTATAAGGATAAGGCAAATGCTGACCAAATTATTGGACACTTCGGACTTGGTTTCTATTCAACATTTATGGTATCCGATTATGTAGATATCGATACACTTTCATATAAATCCGATGCAGCTTCAGTTCACTGGACCTGTGATGGCGGCTCTGATTTTGAGATGTCAGACGGAGATAAGAAGGAAATTGGAACAACTATCACACTTCATCTTTCAGATGACTGCCTTGAGTTCTGCAACGAGTACAAAGCTCGCGAAGTAATCGAGAAGTACTGCTCATTCATGCCCTATGAGATCTATCTCTCAAGAGAGAATGAGGAAGGCACAGAGACCATAAAGGAATCTGAGAAGCGCGATGATGATATCGTTATAGAAGTGATCGAGCCTGAGAAGAAGGACGATGCTAACGCTGAGAATTCCGAGGAGAAGAAGGAAGAGGAGAAGAAGCTCAAGATCAAGAGAAGACCTCAGCTTCTCAATGATACACATCCTCTCTGGGGTAAGACTCCCAAGGACTGCACAGATGATGAGTACAAGGAGTTCTACAGAAAGGTATTCCGCGATTACAAGGAGCCTCTTTTCTGGATTCACCTTAACATGGATTATCCCTTCAACTTAAAGGGTATCCTTTACTTCCCTAAGATCAACATGGAGTTTGAGTCAGCAGAGGGCGTTATCAAGCTTTATAACAACCAGGTATTCATCGCTGACAACATCAAGGAAGTTATTCCTGAATACCTCATGCTCCTTAAGGGCGTTATAGACTGTCCTGATCTTCCTCTTAACGTATCAAGAAGTGCTCTTCAGAACGACGGATTTGTTAAGAAGATTTCAGACTACATCTCTAAGAAGGTAGCTGAGAAGCTCGCCGGACTCTGCAAGACAGATAAGGAAAATTACGATAAGTACTGGGAGGATATTTCTCCCTTCATCAAGTATGGTTGCCTCAAGGACGACAAGTTCTGCGAGAAGATGAACGACTACATCCTCTTTAAGAATCTTGATGGCAAATACCTCACACTTCCCGAGGCACTCCAGATCAACAAGGAGGCAGAGGAAGCTGCTGCAGCTGAGGAAGCTAAGGATGAGAACGGCAACACAGTTGAGGCAGAGGTTGTTGACGAGAACGGCCAGTCTGATGCTGATAAGAAGGAAGAGGAGAAAGAGGAGAAAGAGCCCCGCACTATCTACTATGTAACAGATGAGCAGCAGCAGAGCCAGTACATCAACATGTTCAAGGCTCAGAAGATGGACGCTTTCATTTTGAACCACAACATAGATGTACCCTTCATCCAGCAGCTTGAGTCCAAGAATCAGGATATCCGCTTCCAGAGAATTGATGCGGACCTTACAGATACCTTCAAGAGCAAGACCTCCAAGAAGGCTGAGAAGGAATTCGAGGAGATTGAGAAGAACATCGGTGAGAAGATGAAGAAGGCTCTTAAGAACGAGCAGCTTGTTGTTAAGGTTGAGAAGCTCAAGGATAAGAAGATTTCTTCAATGCTTACAGTATCTGAGGATACACGCCGTATGCAGGATATGATGAAGATGTATGCTGCTAACGGAATGATGATGGGCGACCTTGGAATGGGTGGACAGACTCTCATCCTCAATGCTAATCATCCTCTTGTTAAGTACGTTATGGATAATCAGGACAGTGACAATGTGAGCACAATCTGCGAGCAGCTCTATGATCTTGCGCGTATCCAGAACGCACCTCTTGATGCAGCTTCCATGACAAAGTTTGTTCAGAGAAGCAACGACATCATGATGCTTCTTGCGAAATAAGAAAAATAATGTAATGCAGTGTGAAAAAGACCATTTTCCGTGTGAAAGTGGTCTTTTATTTTTGCCAATGATAAATTTAATTTGCCAAATGAGGAAATTAAAAAACTTAAGATTTAATGAAGACATCTTGTTTTATTAATCGTTATATAATATGGTACTAAATGTACGCAAATTCGTAAATTATTGAAATAGGGGAGCTGGGGACCGTTCGAAGTTGCGAAGCAGCGAGTTACGGACCCCGTATCCGACCGGACTTAGTCAGATATAAACTGGCATATAAAGAGGAGGAAATCATGTCTGCACTAGTCGAAGTTAAAGACATCTGTAAGATATACAACCCGGGGGAGAATGAGGTCAGGGCTCTTGATCATGTGAGCCTTACAATTGATGAAGGGGAATTCGTGGCCATAATCGGTCAGTCAGGTTCAGGAAAATCCACACTTATGAATATGCTTGGGTGTCTTGATACGCCCACCAGTGGCAAGTATATGCTGCATGGAATGGATGTGTCCCACATGACTGATGATCAGCAGTCTGATGTCAGGAACAGGGAAATAGGATTCATTTTCCAGGGCTTCAATCTGATACAGTCACTTACTGCTCTTGAGAATGTTGAGCTACCGCTCATGTACAGAGGAGTTGCCAAGAAAAAAAGAAGAGAACTGTCCAAGGCAGCTCTGCAGCATGTAGGGCTGGGGAAAAGAATGACTCATAAGCCATCGGAGCTATCAGGTGGTCAGCAGCAGAGAGTTGCGATTGCAAGAGCAATAGCTCAGGCACCGCCGATACTTCTCGCGGACGAGCCCACAGGTAACCTTGATAGCGGATCCAGCAGGGAGATCATTGAAACGATCAAGAAGCTTTATGCTGAAGGACGAACAGTAATACTGATTACTCATGATCCGGGAATAGCCAAGCAGGCAAAGCGCATCATAACAATAAGTGATGGCAAGATTGCCAAGGATGAGATTAACCCGGATTTTAAAGAGCTATAAATTTTTTAAGTGATAAGGTGGCATGAATCACCGGATGAGGATAAACAGGAGGAAGTATGAAATTATTTGGTAAGAAAAAGGCGGAGAATATTGAAGCAACAGAGACAACTGAAAGCTATACACCCGGTAAGAAGAAAAAGGGCTATGTAAAGTTTATAGTGCTTGGATTTGTTGTCTTTATTATTGGCTTTACGGTTTTCAATAATGTGAAGGCAAAGAATGCACCTATGCCTGTGACGACAACTCAGGTTACGAAGGGTGATATCGAGGCTATAGTGTCAATAAGTGGTAATGTGGCTTCAGATGAGACAAAGACCTACTATGCAAAGGTATCAGCACCTATCGGAGCGCTGGCACTTGCTGAGGGCGACAGAGTAAATAAGGGTGATGTGATCTACACCTATGATGAGGCTGACCTTGAAAGAGCAAAGAAAGAGGCTGAGCTCAATCTTCAGCAGGCTAACGGTAACTACAACGGAAGCATTGAGAAAAACAACAAGGCAACGGATGTACTTGAAGGCAGAAGCATTCACGACATAAACACTCGTCTTGATGAGATCACTGCTGAGATCGATGCCCTTAACGATAAGATCACAGAGAAGAACAACAGAATGAATCAGACACTTACTGATCTTCAGAAGACAAGCCAGGATGTTGACCAGAACGGATATGCAGACAGCTATGATGCACAGCAGAAGAACGGCGCACCTGATGAGAGAATGACAGAGGATGGTGAGACACAGATGTCTCTCGAAATTCAGAATGCAATCGCTGATGTTCAGTATGCTATAAATAACGATTCTGAGATTCAGGAGTGGAACAGACAGATAAACGCTCTTAATGAGGAGAAGCAGGATCTTGCAGAGCAGTCATCTGCAGAGCTTGGAGCGCTTACAGCAGGCGAGAAGAGTTCCCTTGCAGCAGCAAGAGAGCTTACAGAGCTTGAGAGCAATAATACGATCGCAGATATCGAAGAAGCAGAGGAAGGCGTAAAGGCTGATTTTTCAGGTGTTATCACAGAGCTCGATGCGTCAGAGGGAGCAACTGTTGCACCCGGAACCAAGATCATGACAATCGAGAGCACTGATGATGTGAGAGTTGATATTCAGATTTCAAAGTCTGACCTTAGTAAGATCAAGGTAGGACAGAAGGTAGATGTCACTGTAAACGGAAAAGAGTACGAGGGTGAGGTTACTCAGATTGCAGGAACTGCAAAGAACAATGCAAGTGGCGTTCCTGTTGTAGATGGCAAGATCAAGATCAAGAACCCTGATGATGGCATAATCCTTGGCGTTGAAGCAGGTAACAAGATCCACACAGATAAGGCAGAGGGAGTGGTAGTTCTTCCCTATGAGTATATCGGAACTGATGCAGACGGCGATTTTGTATTTGTAATTGAAAATGGAATCCTCACAAGAAAGCCTGTAACTCTCGGACTTACAACAAGCACTGATGCTGAGATCAAGGAAGGCTTAAGTGAAGGCGATACTATTGTCACAACAGATCCAACAACTCTTATCGAGGGAACCAAGGTAACCGGTGTTAGTCTGGAGTGATAGTCTATGGACACAATTTTAGAATACTTAGAGAGTGCAATTAAAAATATCCTCAGTAATAAGATGCGTACAGCTCTTACAATGCTGGGAATCATAATAGGCATTGCTTCGGTTATAGCTGCGCTTACAATCGGTAATGGAATGGCGAGCTATGTGTCGGATGAAGTTAACGCCATTGGAGGTAATGTCGCTGAGATTTATCTGGACAGCTCAGTTGCAGAAAGAGGAATCACAGATGATGACCTGAAGGAGATAAAGGAGAATTTTCCGGGCCTGACAGGAGCTACATATTATGAGCAGGATTTTGGAATAGCAGCAGGAAGCAGAGAAACAGTCGATGTGCTTTTAACTGCTGCAGGTGCTGATTACCAGTATTCCACTGTGACCAAGCTGGAAAAGGGTCAGTATTTTACCGATGATCAGGTGGAGCAGGGAGCTAAGGTCTGCGTATTGATGGAAAATGATGCCGTTCATCTTTTTGGAACAGCGGATGCCATCGGTAGAACCTTCGAGTTAACGATCGGAGGTACTTCAGTTGAACTTGAGGTTATTGGAATCAGGGAAAACTGGAGTGAGATGATCACAAAGATGATGGAGATGGAAATGGAAAGTTATACGGCGATGATAGAGATCCCGATAACTACTTATGGCAAGGCTTTTAATAAGGACATCTCTGAATCAAACAGTATGGAAATCTACTGGGGGAATGATCAGTCCGAGGACATAATAAAGAGCGTTGTGCGTTTTACGGAAAACAAGCTGGATCTCAGAGGCAGAGACGCTGTCTACTATATGAGTATGTCTGATGTATCATCTGAGGTTGATTCCATTATGGGAGCGATCACCGCATTTATTTCACTTGTCGCAGCTATATCCCTTCTGGTTGGCGGTATAGGTGTTATGAATATCATGCTGGTTACGGTTACAGAGAGGACCAGAGAGATAGGAATACGTAAGTCTATCGGAGCTAGAACCAGAGCGATAATGATTCAGTTCCTTGCAGAGTCTGCAATCATTTCTCTTATGGGAGGAATTGTAGGAATCCTGGTAGGAATAGCAGGTGCATACGTGGGCTGCATTGTGCTTGATTTAAAGCCGGTTTTTGATCCCAGCACTATTATTGGCGCAACACTTTTCTCAATGATGATCGGAATTTTCTTTGGAATATATCCGGCAAGAAAAGCGGCCAAACTCAAGCCTATTGACGCACTTGTAAGGAAGTAAAAATATGGAATACATAAAAAGCGCATTTTCCAGCATAAAACAGAATAAAGGCAGAACTCTGCTTACAATGCTCGGCATAATAATTGGAATTTCCTCTGTTATTACAATCCTGTCCATAGGCGATGGAATGAAACACTATGTGAACAGCAGCCTTGATGAGATTTCTCAGAGCGGGGTAGTAATAAATATTGATCCTAAGAAAACAGACAGATATTTAAATCCTGAGGACCTTCAAAAGATAAAGGAAGCTATTCCGGAAGTGCTTGGAATAACCATGTATATTGATTCAGCAGGAACCTACAATGATGGCCAGCAGGACAGAAACATGGGTGTATATGGCGGAACAGCCGACATATCCCGTGATGAAAAAAATGGCATGTACATGGGCAGATTTTTCAGAGATGATGAGGCTGAGGCCGGCACACAGGTAGGCGTGTTAACACAGGCGGATGCTCTCCTCTTATTTGGAACGGATGATGTCATTGACAGAACATTTACTCTTAATATGGGATCAAAAAGCGCGGACATCACTATAATCGGCGTACTTAAGAGTGAAGAAAATGACATGCTTGCTGCCAGGGATGCAATAAGGCGAAAAGAGCAGGCGTATTATTACTGCGGAATCTATGTTCCCTACGCTCTTTTAACAGGTAAATTCGGGCTTAGTGGAGATAAGATAACAAGTTTCAAGACATATGCCAGCCCCGGAACTGCAGATGAGACAGCACTTAAAGTAAAGAGTATTACGGAAAATATGCTGGAGCTAAGAGGCGAAGGCGCTGTAAGCATTCAGTCCTTTGCCAGCATGGCAGGAACATATACCAGCATATTAAATGTGGTCACTCTGGTAGTTGCCCTTATTGCGGCGATATCTCTGGTTGTTGGCGGAATCGGTGTTATGAACATCATGACGGTTACTGTGGCTGAGAGAACCAGAGAGATTGGTATAAGGAAATCCCTTGGCGCAAGAACTTCCTATATTCTGCTGCAGTTCCTTACTGAATCAGCAGTTATTACTCTGATCGGCGGTATTATAGGTATGCTTATGGGGTATTTATTTACAAAGATAGCTGAGAATTTCATGCCATTTCCTCCGTTTATCAGCATCACAAACGTAGCGCTGGTTGTGACTATATCTATCGCAGATGGCCTGTTTTTCGGCATTTATCCTGCCAGAAGGGCTGCAAAAATGGATCCGATTGATGCATTAAGACAGGAGTAAATTATAAACAAAAAATAAAAACAAGGGCATTTTACGACTTTTATGATTGGATTTTGAAATGTGCTTAAGGCCAGTATTTATGGGTGTTTGATGACTGAAAAATAGAACCGGGAATTAATAAAAAATCATAAAATGTTCAAATTTTGTTGACACAATGGACAAATATGATTATACTCAAAAACATCAAAGGTAATCACCGCGACGACAACAAACAAAACATCAGTCACGGAGGTTAACAAAACACAAAACTCGTAACATAAGGTTACGAAAAATGTCACCCATAAAGGAGGGTTAATTCTATGAGGATTTTTGAGAAGATTTCAAGACGTTTAGCAATTACATTAGCAGGTGTTATGGCTTGCTCATCATTCGCAGTAGCACCTGCAATTACAGCTTATGCAGCTGATGCAACTGATGCAGATGTTTATATTAACGAAGAAGCAACAGCTGTCAAGCTTGTGAATGATGCTGATTATACCGCTGAAGCTGAGGTTAAATTTGGTGGTGAGAATACTAAATATTATGAGTTTCACTCAGATATCGATGGAAAGCTCAGAGTAACAGTTAAGGCTACTGACACAATTAAGGATTTCAAGGTTGGTATCTGGAAGAAGGGTGAAAAGAATTTCCTTTCAGATGAAGACACAAAGGATCTTGCAAAGGATAAGACATATGAGAAGGAACTTAACGTAAAGGCCGGAGATTACAGAATCTGTATCGCCAATAATAGTGGCGAAGCTACAGCTAAATTCCAGATTAAGGCTGCAGTTCTTACAGACAAGACAACAAAGATCCGCAACGCTGAGTCACCTGCAAAGAAGACAGCAAAGGTTACAATTAAGAAGGCAAAGAAGGTTGATGGATACGAAGTAAGATTCTCAACAAGCAAAGACTTCGACAAGAACGTTAAGACAAAGAGCGTAAAGGCTAAGAAGATTGAGTTCAAGGATAAGAAGGGCACAATCGAGAAGAGCGGCCTTAAGAGCGGCAAGAAGTACTACGTTCAGGTAAGAACATACGTTAAAGAGAATGGCGTTAAGTACTACTCAGACTGGTCAAAGTCAAAGAAGATTGCTAAGGTTAAATAATATAACCTGAAATGCCATATACGGAGCCATCCACTGCAACAGTGGGTGGCTCTTTTTCGTGGTTTTCTATTGGTTTTCCTTTTGGGGGAATAAGTGGTGTTACGTCTATCCGCGAAGAAATAAGTTAAATGGTGTATGTTGCGTTATGGAGGAAATTTCAAGTCGAACCGGGGGAAGGGAATTTGTACCAGTTGACTGAACAGACATAGACGATTAAATTGACAGGTCAATCGGAAATAAGAATTGTACTCGGATAGGTGTATAGTATATACGGAGGTTATCGGTGCTGTGCAGTCAATTATTTGAATTGTTCGCGGATAGACGTAACGGCTGCATGGAGGATACTTCCGCAGGTGGATCGACCAGCCCATATTTATATAAATAGACGTAACTCCATTTTTGAACATGGTTCCACAGATGAATCGGAATAGGGGGATCTGTTCAAATAGACTGAACGCATCATCATATATGAATTAAATCCAAAATATTTATAGTAAAATAATGTATAAAAATGTCGAAATCTAATAAAATCATAAAACAGCTACAAAATGTTGACAGTATAGTCGAATATGATTATACTCAAAATCATCACAGGTAATCACTGCGATTACCAAAAGTTTTCTAACCTTGTCAAGGAGGGTTATTCTATGAGGATTTTTGAGAAGATTTCAAGACGTTTAGCAATCACATTAGCAGGTGTTATGGCTTGCTCATCATTTGCAATTGCACCTGCACTTACAGCTTACGCAGCTGATAGACCTTCAGATGAAGAGATAATTAAGAAAATCGATACAGCAGAACCTACCAAGCTGGTAAACGATGCTGATTATACATCTGAGGTTAAGCTTGAAGGTGATAACAAGAGACAGACTTACATTATTCACTCAGATATCGACGGAAAGCTGAGAGTAACTGTTAAAGCTACAGATACAATTAAAGGCGCCATTGCTGATATTTATAAATCCGGCGAAATTAAATTTCTTTCAACTGAAGAAGTAAATATTGATAAGGATAAGACCTACGTAAAGGAACTGGATGTAAAGAAGGGTGATTATAAGATCAACATCTATATAGGCGACAACCGTGAAAACGTAGTTAAGTTCCAGATCAAGGCAGAAGTTCTTACAGACAAGACAACTAAGATCCGCAATGCTGAGTCACCTGCTAAGAAGACAGCAAAGGTTACAATTAAGAAGGCAAAGAAGGTTGATGGATACGAAGTAAGATTCTCAACAAGCAA
>NZ_KE384115.1:193085-210715 GCF_000423945.1 Butyrivibrio sp. XPD2002
GGAAATAAGAATTGTACTCGGATAGGTGTATAGTATATACGGAGGTTATCGGTGCTGTGCAGTCAATTATTTGAATTGTTCGCGGATAGACGTAAAACATATGCGGAGGTTTTTATTGTCGTTCAGTCAATGATTAAAAATGTTCGCGAATAGACGTAATGGTGACCTAAAGGACACTACCGCAGGTGGCCCTGAAAGAGAGAATTCATTCAAATAGACTGAACGCATCATCATATATGAATTAAACTGAAAAGTTATATACGGAGCCATCCACTGCAACAGTGGGTGGCTCTGATTTTTATGATGCGGAAACTATCGAAAAGTGATAGTATACTATAGCTATGAGAAACAAAAGTATAACATCAGGCTCCATATGGAAGAACATGCTGGCTTTTTTCTTTGCACTTCTCCTGGGAGCCTTTTTTCAACAATTATATAATACGGTGGACGCCATAATTGTGGGCAGAGCTGTAGGTAGTGATGCGTTGGGAGCAGTTGGCGGATCCGCTGCCATGGTGGTGAATCTGTTCCTTGGATTTTTCTTGGGACTGTCCTCGGGAGCAACGGTTGTCATCTCTCAGTTTTACGGAGCAGGTAAGAGAGAAGAGATTGAAAAGGCGGTTCATACAGCGATAGCTCTATCTATAGCGGGCGGTGCCATTATTTCTGTAATAGGAGTTCTAATTTCACCATGGCTCATAAGCGTAATGCAAACTCCGGCAGAGCAGGCAGAAGCGGGAACGATGTATCTTAGGATTTTCTTTTTGGGAATGATTCCTAACCTTATATACAACATGGGATCAGGGATACTCAGAGCTGTCGGGGATTCCAGAAGACCGCTCATCGTCCTTATCATCAGCTGCGTTGTGAATATAATTTTGGACATTACATTTGTAATTGGACTTGGCCTTGGAAAAAAAGGAGATGTTTACGGAGTTGCCGGAGTAGCGGTGGCGACCATTTTATGCCAGCTTATCAGTGCACTGATCATTATGTTTGTTCTTGCAAGGAGCACTGACAGTTACAGACTTTATATCAGGAAGATCAGATTCGATACGGACATGCTCTCAAGAATTATAAAGATAGGCATTCCTGCGGGATTCCAGACTACGACTTATACGCTGTCGAACACACTGATCCAGGCATCTATCAACAGCTTGGGAAAAGATGTGGCTTCGGCATGGGCTGCCTACGGCAAGGTTGATGTAATATTCTGGATGACTATTGGCTCGTTGGGAACTGTGGCTACAACCTTTGCAGGACAGAATTTTGGTGCCGGTAAATTTGACAGAGTAAGGAACAGCACCAGACAGGCTTTGGCAATCGCATCAATTATAACCATTCCTATGAGCCTGTTATTCTGCATTTACGGAAATGTCCTTCTTGGAATTTTCGTGGTGGATCAGAAGGTAATAGATATAGGAGTTCAGATGATATATTATCTGGCGCCTTTTTATATAACTTATATTTGTGTTGAGATATTCGCGGGAGTTTTGAGGGGAATGGGCGATGCATTCGTTCCGATGATGATAACGCTTGTTGGAATATGCGTGCTTCGTGTGATCTGGATTTTGTTTGTTTTTCCTATGCACAGAACTGTCGAAATGATTGAGATGAGCTATCGGGTGACCTGGTGTGCGACATCAATTTTGTTTGTGATTTATTATTTCATTTATATAAAAAAACATGATATATATAAGAAGTGAATATACTACAATAAATAATTAAGGGAAATAAATATTATATTTTTATAAAGGGGGAAGAAAAGATGAGGAGAAGATTTTCTTTGGTGAAAAAGCAGGGTGGCAGTATAGCGTCAGTATGCGCTTTTTTTATTATGATTTCGGCGATTTTGCTTACGAATTCAGCTCATGTTTATGCGGAAGGAACAGATGGAGGCACGAATAAGATTGCCTTTGAAAATTATGAGGAAATAGAAATATCTTACCCTACAGGGGATCTTTTTATCCCGGATGTAACGGAAAAAAGAGTGGATGGGATAGAGATTTCCGAGGAGGAGTATCAAAAGCTATCTCGGAATTCACCTAAAAGAAGACTGAAAAATGCGGCTTTTAATACGAATGATTATTACTATAATCAGTTAACGGATGCTGATAAGCAATATTATAATGGCTTGCTTCAGGTTGCACAGGAAAATAGAGGATCTGTAAAGGAACTCACTCTTGACAATGCAAATACATACGGAGTGAAGATTTATGAGGGGACAACTGCGCTTGAAGAGCCTGATTGGTATACTTTATATGCATCTCTGGAATTTGATCATCCTGAGGAGCTGGAGAGTATTGTTTACGAACCGGATATTGTACATTTTGATTCGTTTAAGAATAAAAAAAGGGTATATACCTACTATGCATATTATAAAACTGCTTCAAATTATACCGGTAAAGAGATAGCTCAGATGGAAAAGGATTTGCAGACAGCATGCGACTCTTTTTACAATGGACTTAGCCTTACCGGAAATGATGTGGATAAGGAACTTACAATTCATGATGCTCTTATTTATGCGTTCAAATATAATGATAAAGCTTTAAACAATGGCAGTCATGTAGCACACACAGCATATGGAGCCTTTGTTGAAAAAGAGCCTGTTTGTGATGGCTATGCAAAGGCCTTTAAGATGCTAATGAATAAGGCCGGAATAGAATGTCATGTTGTGGGAGGCCTTGGAAACAGCGGAGGACATGCCTGGAACATTGTAAAGCTTGGAAGTGACTATTATGAAGTCGATGTTACATGGGATGATTGCGATGAATACAAAGACTATACATATGGCTATATGCTTATGCATGATTACTTTAATCGCACCACAGAAGATTTTGAAAGTCATAAGAGAGAGATACCCGGATTTGCTGATTCTACTTCTAGACATATTAGGAATGAAAAGTACCTTGGATATACCAAGCCTGCTGTAGCGTATGGCACAGAGAATTCTTATAGCAATTATAAAAAGGTATATTTAATTACTCTGAATGGAGTAGAAGAAGGGGTATCTGAGGAACTGAAAATTGGTATTGCAGCTACTTATGAAGGCAAGATAAAAGAATGGCCTATAGATGCATATATTGAGGGATATTCTTTAGATGGCTGGTATACGGAAAAAGACTGCGAAAAGCAATTTACACCGGATACTATCATAACCGGACCAACTACAATCTATGCGCGTTGTATAAAGTTGGATTTGATTACAGTAACATTTGAAGAAAATGGTGGAATATGTTATATAGGTGGCACAACGATAAATCGTGGTGAATGTATAGATGAATTGCCGGATGCTGAGCTGTATGGATATGATTTCCTCGGATGGTTTGATGCCGAAGAAGGCGGAAACAAGGTAACAGAAGAAACTGTATTTACTGAAGATATAACCTTGTATGCACATTGGAGTCCTATCAGCAGCACGATTCATTTTTGTGATAATGAAGGGGGGACAGGGGATAAAGAGGCTACTGTTTATTATGGAGGAACCTATGAGGATGCACTCAAGATTGCTGGTACTCCTTCAAGAGAAGGATACACATTCCTTGGATGGTTTACTGAGTTTTACGATGAAGAAGTAACAGCAGACATGTCCGTATATAATACTATGGATCACTATGCTTTTGCAAAGTGGAAGATAAATGAATACACAGTCACATTTGATGCAGACGGCGGAAAGTTTTCAAAGGACAATCAGTCATATGAGACTTCATATGAGTATGGCACGGAAATAGATCTTGCAAATATCGAGGCTCCTACGCGTGACGGCTATACATTCAAGGGCTGGAGTAACAGTAAAAACGGCACTATTCTTGGTACAACCTATAAGGTAACAAAGTGTGATACTTTATATGCTGTGTGGGAGAAGATTGCTGAGCAAGTCCAGAGCGAAGAACAACCGGCTCAGGATAATCCTCAGGAAAGTGTAAAGCCTGATAATAACCAGCAGAATAACGGAAATGCAACTGTAAATCAGGAGCCTGAGCAGCCTAAGGATGAGCTTCCACCAGATGGCAAGATTGAAAGTGACGGAGATACATATGAGGTTACTGCTTCCGGAGAGGCCACGGTTGCTCGCACCAATAACACGAAGGTTAAATCTGTAAGTATCGGAAATGAAGTATCCTATGGCACAAAGAGCTATAAGGTTACACAGATTTCGAAGAATGCTTACAAGAACTGCAAGAAGCTTAAGAGCGTTAAGCTTGGAGCGAACATCGAGAAGATAGGTGCCAACGCCTTCAGGGGATGCAAGAACCTGAAAAAAATAACAATCAGAGCCAACAACCTTAAGACTGTTGGAAAAGGAAGCTTTAAGGGCATCAAGGATGATGCCAAATTCACAGTCATTTGCAGGGATAAAAAGCTTTACGAGAAAGTTGTGAAGAAGCTTAAAAAGGCGGGAGCAAAGAACGGTAAGTTTAAATACAAGAAGGGCTGACCTCAATGTTTTTTCATTTTATTAGCCTCACGAAATAATAAGAAAAGAGGTTTTGCTTTGAAAATATTGACCTGGAAGCACCCGGCTTTCAATTTTCGTTTTGACGGAGTGGTTTATTCCACCACAGTGGCTATAGGCTTTGAAATGGTTGAGAATCTTTTGATAGCAATGCTGATTCATGGTATTTATGATTCAGTGACGCTTGTTTCAAGTGCAAGCGACAACGGACTATTTGTTTTGGCAAGTGTATTGGCACTGGTAATTATAATGTGCGTGCTGAATGTCAATGCATATAAGAATATAAAGAAATACGTACATGAGGATAGACCGGTAAGAACTAAATCATAAATATTTATAGTGAAATTATGTATAAAAATGTCAAAATCTAATAAAATCATAAAATGGTCGCATTTTGTTGACAAGATAGACAAATATGATTATACTCAAAAATGTCAGGGGTAATCACAGCGATTACCAAAAGTTTTCTAACCTTGTCAAGGAGGGTTATTCTATGAGGATTTTTGAGAAGATTTCAAGACGTTTAGCAATCACATTAGCAAGTGTTATGGCTTGCTCATCTTTCGCAATGGCACCTGCAATTACAGCTTATGCATCAACTCAGGATGATAATACAATTAAAGAAATACAGGAAACAGCTAAAGCAGAGCTTAAGAATGATGATGATTTCGCAGCAGAGACTAAAATTGAAGCTGGAATGAATGTAGTTTATAAGATTAAGTCTGACATCGATGGAAAGCTCAGAGTTTTCGTAAAGGCTAAGGATGCTGCAAAGGTAGATGTTGTTGCCTGGAAAGAGAATGAAAAAGATCACATTATTGAAGACACAAAGAAGGACATTGAAGCTGGAAAGACTTATGATACCAGCAAAGATATCAAGGCAGGCATGTATTATATTTCTATATCTAATGATGATGATTCTAAGGACATTACAGTTCAGGTTAAGGCTGACATCATCACAGATAAGGTAACAAAGATCCGCAACGCTGAGTCACCTGCAAAGAAGACAGCAAAGGTTACAATTAAGAAGGCTAAGAAGGTAGACGGATACGAAGTAAGATTCTCAACAAGCAAAGACTTCGACAAGAACGTTAAGAAAAAGAGCGTAAAGGCTAAGAAGATTGAGTTCAAGGATAAGAAGGGCACAATCGAGAAGAGCGGCCTTAAGAGCGGCAAGAAGTACTACGTTCAGGTAAGAACATACGTTAAAGAGAATGGCGTTAAGTACTACTCAGACTGGTCAAAGTCAAAGAAGATCGCAAAGGTTAAATAATTTAACCGAACTATTTAAAGTAAAATAAAACTACAGGAGTCACCCATTATACTACGTTACTGGGTGGCTCCTGTTTTTATGTTTCATTTCTTTCAAAAATAGAAACGCTCCGCGGGGATGCGTATTTAGCTATTATTTCCCGTCTGTATTGAATATATCATAACCGTCTTCATAGAGTATTTTTTGTTGCCAATAGATAAAGGCATCCGTGTTGTAGCTTATGTCCTGAAGGTATCCCATTCCTTTTTTGCCGTGGGATTTGTAAACCTTGTAAGCGGCTTTTTTACAGGTGGCTGCTTCAGGCCAATCGGTGGTCTGCTTATAGTTTGTGGTTGCAGAGAAGAAGACCAGGCCTATAAGGGCTACTGCAACTGAAGTGGCGGGAACGGTTCTTGGAAATGTGCTTTCTTTTAACAGAACCAGAGGATTCCTTAAAAGCTCATCCAGTGCCATGATGCAGAGTGGGTACACCAATATGAGAACTCTCCCTGCAGGGTAGCCGGACTGGTCAGAGAAGTGCTTTAGAATCTCCACCATTGCAAAGCAGATGAAAACATATGAGAAGATCATCATGGTGAAGGGATAATCGTTTATCACCTTCATTTTCTTTATTATTACGTAGGCGTTTAATAATACAAGCGTAACTAAGAACAGCTGAAGCGGCTTTGGTACCATTCTCTGCGTAAGCGGAAGAGAGATGAGATTTACTATCAGTGTTTTTACTCCGCCTGCTCTGTCGTTTGCAATTGAAAGGTCATACTTTGTAATAAGGAAGTGATACTTTACAACCAGGAGCTGCAGCGCTATCCAAACTGATACTGGAAGCCAGAGGCTTTTCAGGTATATGAGGAACTTCTTTTCGGATACTATTTTAATAAGGAAAACTATTGCAACTGCTGCTGTGATAAGGAGAGCAGCTGTGTTTGCAAGCTCTGCAAAAAGGAGAGCATAGAAGCAGAGGATAATGTTCCTGTCCTTGGTGTCATTTAGCCATTCCTTGTAGGCAAAAAGCGATATGCAGACAAGTGCTACAGCGTAGCCGTAGCCCCTTGCCAGAGCGAAGAATTCGTTAATATAGGAACAGCACAGGAGCATTACAAATGCAACGTAGGAGATGTTTTTCTTAAGAAACTGCCTGGAGCAGGCATAGGTATACAGAACCCAGAAAACAAAAATCGGGAATCTGATGACAGCGATATTATATCTGGTATTGGTGATTAGTTCAGTGATACCGATAAGGAAGGTATTTAGCAGGTGGTTGTTGGCAGCGCAGTAGATCTCGCCGTTAAGGCAGGTTCTGATTCCGCCAAGGAAATCTCCGCTGTGGAAAAAACTGTTTACATAGAAAACATAAGTGATACCTTCATCCCAGGTAATAGGAATGTTTATAAGCCGGTATACCTGCTTGTAAGCAATAATAGCAACGACAATCAGGCAGAATATCAGCCTGAACCGAAGAACTTTTTTCATTTACCCAATCCTCATAAAAAACATAAAACAGTAACAAAACATGTCCACCCCAAAGTATTACAAACATGACACGTTTTTTTGATATTATATCCATTTAAGGGATTTTTATCAATGCTGCCGGAAACGAGTACCTGTTTAAAGTAATTGTCATATTTTGTTTATGACCTTATGCACACAATAATTTATATATGCTATAATAATCAAGAATATGTTTTCTTCGGGGAATCTTTTTTGTGAATAGTGTTATTGATCGCATTTTAAACGGACAATTTGAAAATACAGAAAGATCACTAAGTTTCTCTCTTCCACGTCTGGAGCTGACTATCAAGCCGGGCGAGATTTCTGAGGGAAGCTTTATTATCTATGGACCAAAAGACAAGGCAGTGCAGGGGCTTATTGCGACCTCTGAGCTTCGTATGGAGGTCCTCACAGCTGATTTTTCCGGCTACGAATTTGAGGTTGGATACCGCTTTGATGGCACGGGCTTAAGCCCCGGAGATGCCATTAAGGGCGAGTTTAACGTCATTTCCAATCAGGGAGAATATCAGCTTCCTTTTGTTGTGAACGTGGAGATTAGCCATGTTATGTCAAGCATGGGACCTATCCGCAACATGTTCCACTTTGTTAATGTAGCAAAAACTGACTGGGATGAAGCGAAAAAGCTTTTTTATTCTGATGACTTTATAGAGGTCTTTGAGGAGAATGAACAGGGCTTTGAGAGTCTTTATCGCGGTCTTTCGGCTGTTCCCGGCTCAGAAGCCAATATGGAGGAGTTCCTTATCTCTATAAAGAAGAAACAGCCCATAGAATATATTCCTGACAGAGCAGAGATCGAAATAGATAATCCTGCTGCAGAGTCAGAGCACACTGTTATGCTGGTTCGTAACGGCTGGGGATATACCAAATTAGAAGTGGAGTTTGACGGCGAGTTTATGTCTTCGGATTCCAGAGAGCTTAGCGACAACGATTTTATAGGTAATAACTGCTTCTTTAAGTTCAGAGTTGACGCATCTCTCCTTCATGATGGTAATAACTTTGGAGCTGTTATTTTCAGAACTCCCTACAGAGAGGTGAAGATTCCTGTAACAGTAAGGGTGAATCTTGGTGTTGAGCACCTTAGCTCTGTTGAGATGGAAAAGAAAAAATTAACAGTTGAATTGGTGCGACTTTACGAGGATTTCAGAGCCAAGAAGATAGGCTCCAGAGACTGGATAGCTGAGACAGGAAGACTTGTAAATAAGATGAATGCCACGGATGCCAAGGATCCGGTCTTCAGACTTTACACAGCCCAGTACCTCATCACTGCTAACAGAGTCAGCGAGGGTAAGTGGATTCTGGATCAGATGAAGACAGTGCTTGAAGAGGAATATCCTGATAACGATACGCTGTTTTGTTATTACCTCTATCTGACGACTCTTGTTGAGAGAGATGAGTATGCGACCAATGAAGTGTCGAGAATGATGGAGGGTATTTTCTCCAGGAATTCCGATAACTGGCGTATTGCATGGCTCCTTCTTTATATTTCCGAGGAGTATGCCACAAGTCCTACCAGCAGATGGCTTCTTTTGGAGCAGCAGTTCAACGATGGCTGCAGAAGTCCGATTATATATATTGAAGCTTTGAGCCTTATGACTGAATCACCCACCATGCTTTCCAAGGCTGGGGACTTTGAGCTGCACACTCTTAAGTATGGTGTGAAAAAAGGCATAATCCAAGCTCATCTCATGGACCAGATCGTGTATCTTGGAACAAGGGAGAGGAATTATAACGAGAGACTTGTGAAGATTCTCATGGCCTGCTACGCAGAGAGACAGGACAGGGAGAGTCTTGAAGCTATCTGTTCACTTTTGATAAAGGGTAACAGAACAGATCCCGAGGCCTTCGACTGGTATGCTCTCGGCGTTGATAATGAGCTTCACATAACAAGACTTTATGAGTATTATATGGCTTCCATCTACCTCGATGAGGATGGAATGCTTCCTTGTGATATTTCCAAGATGGTTCTGATGTTCTTTTCCTATCAGAGTAATCTTGACTATGAGAAAAACGCGATCCTTTACAGATATCTCCATGAGCACAGGGGTGAGTACCCTGATCTCTACGATTCCTACAGACTTCAGATTGAAAAATACCTTCTGGAGCAGGTGGACAGAGGCCGAATCAATAAGGATCTTGGTTATTTATATAAGAACCTTCTCACAAGGCAGATGGTTGATGCCGGTAACTGTGACAAGGTCATGAGAATTCTCTTTTCAAACGAGATCAAGACAGATAATAAGCGTATGGTCAAGGTTGTTGTGGTTTACGACAAGCTTGAACAGGAGCTGGAGTATCCTCTTGCAAACGGAGTGGCTTACGTTCCGCTTTACGGCAGTGACTATTCGGTGTTCCTGGTGGATGCTGATGACAACAGATTTTCAGAGGGAATACCCTATATAAATTCCAAGCTTATGCTTGTGGGACAGCTGGCATCCTACGCGGTTCCCTATATTCAGAAGGGGCAGGAGAGCATTGAGCTTTTCCTGTGCGAGATAGAGAAAAGTGCCTACACCATAACCATGGAGAACGTAGGCAGATACAGAGCTCTTGCCAGTGATCCGCAGATCAGAAGCATCTGCAGACAGCATATTAGAGAGAGTCTTATCAGATTCTACTATGATAATAACTTCGAGAGACAGCTCTCAGAGTACATGGATGAGGTTGATACCGAGAAGCTCAGCACTCCCGACAGAACCAGTATGTTTGAGCTTATGGTCATGTCCGGTAATTACACCATGGCTTACAAGCTTGTCAGCAGGTTCGGTACCTACAAGCTGGATCCCAGAGTGGTGATGCGTCTATGCGGAAGACTTATGGATAATGAATCCTTCGAGAATACCGAGGAGAATGCCAAGATCGCATGGTATGCCTTCTCACATTCCAAATATGATGGTCAGCTAATAAACTTCCTGTGCGAGAGCTACACCGGAACTGTTAAGGATATGAGAGACCTTTGGAAAATAGCGGAGGCTCAGGGAGCCGATGTGTTTGAGCTTTCCAAGAGAATCCTTACACAGATACTCTACACCGGAGCTCACATCGGAGATAAGATCACTCTTTTCAGAAACTATGTTAAGAAGAGCGGCGGAGGAGACCTGCTGGAAAAGGCATTTCTTGCAAAGAGCTCCCATGACTACTTCGTTGATAATATGGTAACTGACAGTTACGTATTTGAGAGAATTGGTGAGCTTGCCAAGTCCGGAGCGGATTTACCTTTAGTGTGCAAAATGGCTTATCTTAAGAGCTTTACGGAGACAGGCCACGACACACTCAAGCCTTACAAGGATATACTTCAGGAGTTCTTAAGAGAGCTTCTTGATAAGGATATTTATTTCTCGTTTTTCATGCATTATCAGAGCGAGTTTGCTGAGATGCATCAGTTCTGTGACAAGTCGATCGTGGAATACCGCACGACTCCCGGAACCAAGTGTATCGTTCACTACATCAGCAGCGAGGATGATAACGAGGAATACAAGACCAAGCAGATGCAGGAGATGTATCCCGGCATCTACGATGCGGATTTCATAATTTTCTTCGGCGAGCAGATTCAGTATTACATCACGGAGGAGAATTACAACGGCCGCGGAGAAAAGCTCACTGAGAGCGGCACCATCTCCAAGAACGACATTGTTCAGGAGGCTACGGCAGGAAGATATTCCATCATAAATGATATTATGATAGGTAAGACTCTTCAGGACTACGACACTGTGGACAGACTGCTGTCGGAATATTATAAGAAGAGATTCCTGACAAACAAATTGTTCAGGACGTTATAAGAAAATATAAAGCCTTCTCCCTCTGGGGCGCACGACGTCCAGTGGACGTCGGTTCTGCGCGGACCGAAGCGGAGCGGAGACAGGTGTCAGCGGAGCTGACGGATGAGGGTAAAAATGGCATTTTTCAGAGAATCAAAAACTGCAAGAAGATACGTACTTGGCTATGATCTGGGAGAAGAGGTCTCGCAGATTAGTTTTCTTGCGTCTGATTCTGACCTTCCGGAGACTCTGTCTGTCCTCGCAGGGGCAGAGGCCTACAACATTCCTACGGTTCTTGCTAAGAGGAAGGAAGTAAACCAGTGGTTCTATGGTAAGGAGGCCATTGCCAAGATTGAGGCAGGAGAGGCCGTAAGGGTTGACCGCCTGATCGAGAATGCCCGCATGGGAAGGCGTGTCGATGTTGATGGTACGGGCTACGACCCTGTTTCGCTTCTCACTCTTTTTGTGAAAAGAACCTTATCACTTCTGTCTATGGAGATGTCTATGGATATGGTGGATGCCATTGCCTTTACCACCAGGAATATGGATACCAGAATGATAGAGGTGCTCTCTGAGGTTACAGGTGCGCTGTCACTTCCTGTAAAGAACGTGTTCTATCAGAGCTATGAGGACAGCCTTTATCACTACATGCTCTATCAGCCGGATGAGCTTTTGTCCCACGCTGTTATAGCCTGTGATTACAGCTTTGGTGAGATGATGGTCTACGACATGAAGCTCAATCACAGAACAAAGCCCATAGTGGTAACTATAGATAAGTATTCCTATGACGGAATGGCACTTTCCGAAGGTAAGCTTTCCGATAATACTAATGACCGCGCTGAGCAGGTTACAAGACTTGATACAAAATTCCTCGAGTTCTCGGAGAGAACCATGGAGGGCAGAATTGTCAGCTCCGTTTTCCTTCTTGGAGAGGGCTTCAGGGAGCAGTGGATGCAAAAATCTCTGGAGTTTTTGTGCAGAACAAGGCGAGTTTTCCAGGGTAACAATCTTTTCAGTAAGGGCGCCAGCATAGCAGCCAGAGAGAAGGTTGGTCCCAGTGGAAGAATGGATAAGTACGTCCTTCTTGACGGTGGAAAGCTTAAGTCCAACGTGGGAATGATGGTCAGAAAGCAGGGACAGCAGGTTTACCATGCCCTTCTTGATGCAGGTGAAAACTGGTATGACATCAGCACAGGGCTTGATGTTATTCTGGATGATGAGAATTGCATAGATATAATGATCACTCCTCTTACGGAAGGGGAGAAGCATGTACATAAAATAGAACTGGAGGGGCTTCCTGAGCGCCCGCCGAGAACCACGAGACTTCGCATGAAGGTGGCCATGAGCGCTGCCAACAAGGTTAATGTTCATGTGGAGGACATGGGCTTTGGCGAGCTTTATGAGAGCTCCGGCATGTTTTGGGATGAGGTGATTCCGGTATGAGCGATCTGATTCTTTGTACCGGAAGGTACGCATTAAAACCATATTATTTAGAGAAAATCGGAAGACGAATCTATTCCATTGAGGAGCTTTGCTACTGTATAACTCAGAATGCATTCCTTATGGATTCGGACTCCTTTGAGATGGGGCTTGTGGACTGGATAGGCGATGAGCTTGGACTTGAGAAGTTATCCGATGAGCTGAGGAAGATGCTGGTTCACAACTGCTCAGCGGCTTCCTTTGCAGGACTTTTACTTGAGTATGTCGGATATTCTTCCAAGGAAGAGGTGTCAGGCACCGAGGAGATTCTTAAGAACAACGCTGATATGGATGTCTTTGATAAGCGCATGGCGAGAGCAGACTTTTTGATGAAGCAGGGACATCTCAGACAGGCCTTTGCAGAGCTTGGCTATCTTACGAAGAATAAGACCGACATGGATAAAAATGTCCGTGCCAGAATAGAGCATAATCAGGGCGTTATGTTTGCGCATCTTTTTATGTATGACCGTGCTGCTGAGTATTTTTACAAGGCCTGGGAGGATGGCGGAGAGGATGAGTCCTATTTAGGATTCCTTGCAGCCAAGCGAATGACCATGGATGAAAAGGAGTACATCGCATTTGTCGGCAATCACAAGGAGGCTCACAATCTTTCTCTTAAGCTTGAGCAGAGAATGGATGAAGCAAGTGATCTCTATGATGCCAGCAGCGCTAACTTTAAGATAAGAAGTCTTGAACTGTACCGCACAGGGGCTAAGATGAGCGAGTACTATGAAGAGATAGACAGAATAACAGAGGATATGAAGGAAGAGTACCGGGGATTGGTTGAATAATGGGGTTCTTTGATATTTTCAAGAAAAAGGATACATATAGGCAGGAGCGCCATCAGCAGAACGAGCTGGAGAACTGGAACGATATAGTCTATACCAGGAAAAATATAGATATAGACGATCCGGCCCAGCGCCGTGAGTATGTGGAGAATTGTCTGCAGCAGATGGCTGAGGCCAGTCGTGACATGGACTCACTACAGTTTGAGTACCGCGTGGTCACCTCCCATCTCCGTGATATGGAGGAGATAGATGCTCTCCCTCCGGAGAACAGAGAGGAAGTAAATGACTGTGCCAAGCGCATCATTGACAGTGAGGAACAGCAGAAGAACTTCAATAAGCGCAAGAGCAGAATGACGGATCAGGAATTTGAGAAGATGGAGCGTCTTGCCAATGACGCTAAGAAGGGCGCGAAGACTCTGCTTGACGCCGAGGAGCATCAGAAAAAGGTTAAGAATGACCTTAGAAGGCTTGATGAGGAGCGTAAGGCCTACGAGCTTAGACGTGCTGAGATAGAGATTTCTCTCGATAACATGCAGAAGCTGATGATTGTGATCGCGGCTGCGCTTGGATTCATAACTGTGGTGCTCACAATAATCTCATTGGCGCTTAAGCTGAATGTAATCTATGGATATATGGTTGCCATTGTCATTGCGGCGTTATCCTTCTTATTAATAAACCAGAAGATTCACGAGCAGCGAAGAGAGAAGAAGGTTGTTCTCAACAGTATGGCGAGACTTATTCAGCTTCAGAATACTGTTAAGATAAGATATGTTAACAACAAGAACCTTATTGATTACGAGTGCATGAAATATGGAATCAGTAATTCCAGGGAGCTTTCAAGTCTGTATAATAAGTATCTACTTGAAAAAACCGAGCGTGAGCGCTATGCTAATGCTACCAAGCAGCTTGATGCCAATCAGAAGGCACTTGTGTTTACACTTAGAAAGTATCGCATCAAGGATCCTGATATCTGGGTTCATCAGGCGATTGCTCTTATTAACCACAACGAGGAGGTTGAGATCCGCCACGAGCTGGTGGGACAGCGTCAGGCTCTTCGTAAGCAGATGGATTATAAGAGGGATGTGGTTGCAGGTAATGCCAAGACAGAGATTGAGGAGCTTGTAAAACAGTATCCTGTTTACAGGCAGGAGATCCTGGATATGGTAGACCGCTTCGAGCAGAGATATCCCGGAGCGTGAATAGGTAATGAATTATATGGGAACTGTGGCAAAGGGGCTAAGTTTTCTTTGCTGCAGCACCCATTTTTTTATTGCCAAGAAAAGTTAGATAATGTAGTATGTTCAGTGTTGGTTCTGAAAATAAGAAGTTATTTTTAGGTAGGGAATTTAATGAGTAAATTTTTTCACAATGAGAACGATAAGATAGGTGAGGAATGCGGCGTCTTCGGAATGTACGATTTCGATGGCATGGATGTCGCGCCTTCAATTTACTACGGACTGTTGTCCCTGCAGCATAGAGGGCAGGAGAGCTGCGGTATAGCCGTCAGCGAGACGATGGGACCTAAAGGAAAAGTAACGAGTCATAAGGACATGGGACTGGTTAATGAAGCGTTTAATCATGAGATCCTTTCAGGGATGCATGGTGATATAGGTGTAGGGCATGTGAGATACTCCACAGCCGGCAGCAGCACCAGAGAAAACGCTCAGCCCCTTGTCCTTAATTACGTTAAGGGGACTCTTGCAATGGCTCACAACGGTAATCTGGTGAACGCACCTGAGCTTCGTGAGGAGCTTGCGTATACAGGTGCTATTTTCCAGACGACCATCGATTCTGAGGTTATTGCATATCACATTGCCAGAGAGAGACTTAATACTCCAAATGTTGAGCTGGCTGTAGCCAATGCGATGCATAAGATAAAGGGAGCTTATTCCCTTGTCATCATGTCTCCCAGAAAGCTTATAGGAGCAAGGGATCCCAACGGATTCAGACCTCTTGTAATCGGTAAGCGTGATAACTGCTACATCCTTGCATCTGAGACCTGCGCCCTTGATACCATTGGCGCTGAGTACATAAGAGATGTTGAGCCCGGAGAGATCGTCACCATTTCTCCCGAAAAGGGCATCGAGTCCAACAGACAGATGTGTAACAGTGTTAAGCACGGACACTGCATATTTGAGTATATTTACTTTGCAAGACCTGACAGCGTTCTTGACGGTGTCAGCGTATATGAATCAAGAATAAAGGCAGGCCGCTTCCTTGCCATGGATTCACCTGTGGAGGCTGACGTTGTAGTCGGTGTTCCGGAATCAGGTAACTGTGCAGCCCTTGGCTATTCCATGGAGTCAGGAATACCCTATGGTCAGGCATTTGTTAAAAATCAGTACATAGGAAGAACCTTTATAAAGCCAGGTCAGAAGAGCCGTGAGAGCAGCGTTCAGGTTAAGCTTAATGCACTTGGTAACGCAGTTAAGGGAAAACGTGTTATCATGATAGATGATTCGATTGTCCGCGGAACAACCTCTGACAGAATTGTAAGGATGCTGAGGGATGCGGGAGCTACTGAAGTTCACATGAGAGTAAGCTCACCGCCATTCTTATGGCCCTGCTATTTTGGCACGGATGTTCCTGCAAGAGAACAGCTTATCGCATATAATAGAAGTATTGATGAGATATGCAGGATCATCGGAGCTGATTCCCTGGGATATCTTAGAGAAGAGCGTCTTGATGAGCTCGTAGGACATAAATTTGATATTTGTAAGGGATGCTTTACAGGAGATTATCCTGTAGCACCGCCGGAAGAAGATATTCGCGGTGACTTCGAGAAATAAATTTTAAATTTTTAGGAGGATTTTATGAGCACAGATCGTTACAGTAGCCCGCTTTCAGAGCGTTATGCAAGCAGGGAGATGCAGTACATTTTTTCACAGGACATGAAGTTTAAGACCTGGAGAAAGCTTTGGATTGCACTTGCTGAGATCGAGCACGAGCTTGGACTTAATATTACACAGGAGCAGATCGATGAGCTTAAGGCACATCAGGACGACATCAACTACGAGGTAGCTATTGCCCGTGAGAAGGAGGTTCGTCACGACGTAATGAGCCATGTATATGCTTACGGCCAGCAGTGCCCTAAGGCAGCAGGTATCATTCACCTTGGAGCTACAAGCTGCTACGTTGGTGATAACACAGATATCATCATCATGACAGAGGCTCTTAAGCTTGTTCGTAAAAAGCTTCTTAACGTTATCAGCAGCCTTGCAAAGTTTGCTGATGAGTACAAGGATCTTCCTACACTTGGATTTACACATTTTCAGCCTGCACAGCCCACAACAGTAGGTAAAAGAGCATCACTGTGGCTTCAGGACTTCACAATCGACCTTGAGGACCTTGACTATGTTCTCGATAACATGAAGCTCCTTGGCTCAAAGGGAACAACAGGAACACAGGCTTCCTTCCTTGAGCTCTTTGACGGAGACCTCACTAAGGTTGATAAGCTTGATCCCATGCTCGCAGAGAAGATGGGCTTCAAGGGCTGCATGGCAGTTTCAGGCCAGACCTACAGCCGTAAGATCGATATGAAGGTTGTTAACGTTCTTGCAGGAATTGCTTCTTCAGCAACCAAGATGGCTCAGGATATCAGACTTCTTCAGCACCTTAAAGAGGTTGAGGAGCCCCATGAAGCTAAGCAGATCGGTTCTTCAGCTATGGCTTATAAGAGAAATCCCATGAGAAGTGAGAGAATCTGCTCACTTTCAAGATATGTGATCGTGGATACACTTAACCCTGCAATCACAGAGATCTCACAGTGGTTTGAGAGAACGCTCGATGATTCAGCTAACAAGAGACTTTCTATTCCAGAAGGCTTCCTTGCTATCGATGGTATCCTTGATCTTTGCATGAACGTAACAGACGGCCTTGTTGTATATCCCAAGGTTATCGAGAAGAGACTTATGTCTGAGCTTCCCTTCATGGCTACAGAGAACATCATGATGGATGCTGTTAAGCTTGGCGGTAACAGACAGGAGCTCCACGAGAAGATCAGAGAGCTCTCAATGATCGCCGGCGACCACGTTAAGAAGGATGGTAAGGACAATGACCTTCTTGATATGATCGTTAAAGATCCCGCTTTCCACATGACAGAGGATAAGATCAAGGAGTGCATGGATCCTAAAAAGTATACCGGATGCAGTGCACACCAGGTTGAGAGATTCCTTGCTGAGGTAGTTAATCCTATCCTTGAAGCAAACAAGGACGAGCTTGGTCTTACAGCTGAAATAAACGTATAAAAAACAAAGGGGCTGTCGCACTAAGAATTGAACTGCTACCCGTCAAGTAGACAATAGAAAAAACAAAATTTTCTGCCATCAGATTGTTGATCTGGTGGCAGTTTTTATGCTACCGCCAGATAC
>NZ_AUIY01000008.1 GCF_000423945.1 Butyrivibrio sp. XPD2002
ATTTTTGCCTGTTGATTTATTCCATAATTGGAAATACAACAGGATTCTTCTCTTATATTACTCCCTGGCAAACCGCCGATCGTAAACTGCCGATTTTGTTTGACATTCTAATTATACCTAATACAAAAATAAAAGCCCACAAAGTGAGCTTCATTTCTAAATCTATTTAACTGTGAATAGTAACACGAATATATTTCCTATAAATATAGTGTTTTCGCACGTTTTTTCATAAGCAATCACTCACACGAATAATATGGCCACTCCCCCGTATCCATGTTCTCAACGCCCATTAGTGCGCCGGAACCATCATGAAAATAGCGATAGTTTGTGCCATCACCAGCTACGATATCAAGATAATGGTCAGGACCATCCTCGCCTGCTACAACAGACTGGAGCTGGCCGGTTTTTAATTCTTCGCAAACCTCATGAAAAGTGTCCATATTGAAGGTGTCTGCCTTATCACCAAGGGCTGCTATGGCAAGTTCTTCATTGTACGCTTTATCTTCATCAGTAAGCTCTTCTTCCTCATTGGACATTCCGTCTTCTGCCATCATCTGATCAGCCCAGTCGGAGCGAATCTGGTAAAGCTCGTCCATAGGTAGATAGTTCAACAGATTCTTATACATCGAAAGGAAAGACTGGTTAGCCGGCATATATCCGCCACAATTCTTTAAAAGCTCGTTATTTTCATCATAGAGCATTATATACGTCGAGTCGCCATCGCAGATATCGTTCCGCTCCCTGGGATTGAGGTAATATAGCTTCTTCCGATTGACTGAGCTCACAATTCTATCATATTGATCATCTGTAAGCTTGAGTGTTTTCACGAGCTCGTATTCTCTGGAAAAGTCATCGGGCATATATACAAGCAGATCCTTGTTTGTGCAGACAATCACTTTTCCTGAAAAACAGTCATAGTAGGAGCCATATCCACAGCCCCCATAATAGGTTCCAACATAGTATTCGCTTGAAAGCTCAGGCATAGGCCCCTTAAACAATGCGCATCCACACAAACAGGCAAAAGCCATCACTAAAGCTGCTGCAAAAATTGTTTTTTTCATAAGAAACAATCCTCCTCTTATCCCCAATCTACTTATAATACAGTTGGGCGGAGGAAATTGTTGCAAACCTGGCGATGCCTCTCAAAACCTCGTCCCACACTTCGGGCAAAAATCGAAATCCTCTGTTGTCTCGTAGCCGCACTGTCTACACTGCTTGTATCCAGTTGTGTAACCTCTTCCGCTGCTCACCTGAGTCAGATGACCTGGCAGAATCTCCACGCTTTCGCCTCTGGCTATCATTTTTCCTATCTCCGGATCAAGCTCGTAAACTGTTCCGCAGCAGCTGGTCTGCACGTAGTAATGCCTGTTCCACTTTAAGGTCGGTATGAAAAACAGCGACAGCACAGTATATGTCATGAACACGTTAAAGCGTCCATATTTTCCACAAATGGCGCAGGTGATCAGCTGATTGGAATCAAAGTCCTTCCTGCCATTTGAAATTCCCATTATAAAAAACATTTAACTTACCTTTCTTTTGGCCGGGCATTTATGCGGCATTCCGGGGCCATACTGACAATTCGGGCAGCAAAAACACTTTACGAAAGGTGTTCCGTTTAATACCGCCTCGCAAAAAGCCGGATCTGCAAGGACTGCTTTTCCCAGATCTACTGTGTCCACAAGGTCATTTTCTATAAGATATTTTGCAAGCTCGGGTTCATATATGCCGTTGACGCATGAAACAGGAACACGTCCCTTGAAGTGGTCATGGAACCTCACGCCAAGCTCACATATCTGATTGTACGGTTTTCCCTCGTCCTTAAGAGTCGGATCATCCCATTCGATTCCAGTAGAAACCTGAAGATAGTGGCAGCCTGCCTTAACATACTCTTCTGCGATTTTTATTGCTGTTGCTATGTCCGGCTCAATTCCGGCAGTTCTAACTGATATAAGGAAGTCATCGCCGCATCTCTCCCTGATCATGCGGATTATCTCGGCGCCAAACCTAGCTCTGTTCTCGTCACTTCCGCCGTATTCATCTGTTCTGAGATTGGTCTTCTTTGACATGAACTGATTGATCAGATAGCCATGACATCCGTGCAGCTGCACGCCATCATATCCGGCTTTCTTTGCGCGAACTGCAGCACTTGCAAAGCTTTCCTGCATCTTATGGATCTCTTCTACAGTCATCTCCTTAGCAAGAACATTCTCATCGCGGGTAGGCACCGCTGAGGGAGCGATCACTTCTCCAAGCTCAGGATTGGCATTAAGCCCTGCATGGTTGAGCTGTATGATGACTGCTGCCCCGGCGTTATGACAAACTTCCGCAATCTGTCTGTGTCCGTCGATCTGGTCATCATCCCACAATCCCATGTGGATTTTCCCGAATCTTCCTCCGGGTGTTACAGCTGTTGCCTCAACGCATATCAGGCCGCAGCCATGCTCCGCGCGCTTTTTGTAATGCTCTATGTGTTTTTCAGTAGCCTTTCCATCAGCACCTGCATAATCAAATTTTACTGTCGGTGCCATGGTGAGCCTGTTCCTTATCACAGTTTTATTTATCGTTATTGAATCCCCAACCTTTGTCATAAAAGTCTCCCACATTATCTTCTTGCCAATATATTTATTCCCACTTTTTCCACACATCTGGCTGATATCCCAGCGTGGATTGTTTACCATTTCTCACTACCGGAGTCTTAAGTATCTGCTGATTTTCCAGTAGCTTTTCAAGCTTATCCTCATCCGCAATGTACTGGATAAGCGCAATAGCATCTTTATCCTTCGCATCAGGATTTATCATGTTCATGATTCCGCCGTTAGCACTTGCAACAGAAGTGAGCTCTCCCTTGCTCATGCTCTTTTCCTTCAGATCAACGAACTGAAACTTTATGCCTCTCTCCTTGAAAAAACGCTCTGCTTTTTTGGTATCGTTGCACTTCTTAGTGCCAAAAATCTGTATATTCATCTTTTTTCCTCATCAAAAATATAGAGGCATTTAACCTCTATATTTCTTAGTAATCACTATTATGTATATTGCCATAAGTACTATAGTTTCCAGCATCACTCCCAATACTGAGAGTAGGATAACCGGTGAGTTTTGTCCAGATAATAAGGGAAGTCCTAACACAATAAAAATAATGCCGTAGAGTATGAACAAAATCCCTGTCGCTCTGTTATACCCCTTTATGTCATTTACCGGAAACTGTTCGACATTAGCCCAGAAGCCTGCGGCCTTTTTCGAAAATATATCTTTGATTCCCATCAAAATTATAATGGCTCCAACTGCCGCCCAGATGATAAATCCCATCATTGCTCCACTCATACCATGATTTCCTGTTCCCTTTTCAAAATTTTTTTCAATACAACTGTTTTCTATTATAAACTCTTTACAACTATTGCATAAGTAGGAATCAGTTTTCAGATGTCTCTTTTTTCTTCTTCTCTTCCCTCTTTTTGAGATATAAAAAGAGTAAAAAACTACCATTTGTAATTGTTGTTAAAAGAATTAAAATGCTGGGTGTCATATAGATTCTCCTCCTGTCCCCTGTGACTTAGATAATTTGTTGATGAAATAATCTTAATATGAACCCGCATTTGAATATATATCTATCTCTGCAAAAAAATTCTCTCTATTTTTCCATTCAAATCATATTAAAATACCGGAAAAATGGTCGATTTCATGCTGTATTATCTGCGCTGTAAAATCGGTATATTTTCCATGCTTGGGCTTAAAGTCCTGATCCAGATAATCAACCTCAATCTCTTTATATCTCGTGCATGGCCTTACACCATCCAGCGAAAGACAGCTTTCCTCCGTCTGATACTCGCCGGTTTTCCTGGTTATAACCGGATTTATCATAGGGAAAATAAAGGGTCCTGCTGCCACCACGATGATCTGCTTCTTAACGCCTATCATGTTCGCAGCCATTCCCACGCACCTGTCCTGATTTGCTCTTAATGTATCCAGAAGGTCCTCTACAACCTGCTTGTCAGCCTCGGTTGCCGGCTCTGACTTTTGTTGTAAAAAGAACTGGTCTCTGACTATCTTTTTTACCATTAGATTCCTTTCCTTGGTTTTGTACCTATTTTTACTTGAATGTACTACATTTTACTATTACTTTTTCAAGTAATTCCAGGTAATTTTTATACTTTTACCGAGAATTACTTAAACATTAGTTTAAGGGACAAGTCATAAAAAGTACTTTCATGTTAAGCAATCTCCTTTTGAATCAGGTCTTCTTTTTCCGCCATTGCCTGAAGTGTCATGGTGAGCAGCTTATCAAGATCCCATCCGAGCTGCTGTGCTCCCCGTTCAATCACTTCTCTTGAACAGCCTGCAGCAAAGCCCTTGCTCTTATACTTTTTCTTAAGAGACTTAAGCTCCATGTCCTTCGTGCTCTTGGAGGGTCTCATAAGAGCTGCTGCCCAGATCAGACCTGTTAACTCATCTGCCGCAAAAAGAACTTTTTCCATCTCATGAACCGGCTCCACATCTATCGTTGTTCCACAGCCAACGGTGATTCCATAGCCATGCGAGCACACAGAGTGGATGACGTCATCACTAACTCCCGCTTCTTTTAAAAGTTCAGGAGCTTTAAGACAGTGTTCTTCCGGATACAGCTCAAAGTCTATATCATGCAAAAGGCCTACAATTCCCCAGTACTCAGCATCCTCGGCATACCCAAGCTCATTTGCGTACCACTTCATGACAGCCTCAACTGTCAGTGCATGCTGGATGTGAAAAGGGTCCTTATTATACTTCTTCAAAAGTTCAAAAGCCTCATCTCTTGTGATCATACCGCTCCTCCTTTATCTTCTCTGTGCTTTATCATGTTGCATCTTCCCCAAGATTCATCTTTATATGAAAATGCATTTTCTGTAACGTTCCGTTCTGTAAAGCCTGCTTTCTGATAGCACTTCTTAGCCCTTATGTTTGTGGTAAAAACGTTCAGATGAACCGCTTCGGCTCCGGTTTTCTCAAAGGCATAGTTTGATGCCAGTTCCAGCATTTCCCTAGCTACTCCTTTTCCGCGAAGCTCCGGATTGACTATGATGAACTTCAGCATGCCTTCTTTTGTCTCGTCATTTAATGAATAGCAAAAGAACCCCGCAGTGCTTCCATCATCCTGGCTTACCACAAACGGAGTATCTCCCCACTGTGATGCCATATCCTTCATAACAGCTTCAAAATTCTCCTGCTCAAGAGGATACTCAAAGCGGCCTGCACACCACATCGCGTGTGTTCTTTCATCGTCTATCCAGTTTTTTATCTCATCAAAATCTTTTGAAGGGATGTATTGTCTTAGGTTCATATTTTCGCTCCACCAACAAAAACATAGTTCTAATATATCAGAAAAATAGCCATTTAACAGTAATTTTTCTGTCAAATTACTATTTTTAGGTGATTTGTAGTTCATAATCACTTTATATGCAAAAAGTTAATTCCAGGAACGGGGCATGATCCCATAACCTTCCGCGTATGAAGCGGGCACTCTACCAATTGAGCTATCCTGGATTAGCGGACATAGAGGGACTCGAACCCACAGCCCTTCGGTTAACAGCCGAATGCTCTGCCAATTGAGCTATATGTCCATAACTACGGTAGCAGGACTCGAACCTGCAACACCCTGAGTCAGAGTCAGGTGCTCTACCATTGAGCTATACCGCATCAGTGCCGCCTGTGAGCTTCGAACTCACGACCTTCGGTTTAAGGGACCGCTGCTCTGCCAACTGAGCTAAGACGGCAAGTGCGCCCCACGGGAGTCGAACCCGCTTCGCTTTGAACAAAGCACGGATTAAAAGTCCGTTGCATAACCGTTCTGCCAAGAGCGCAAATAATCTATTTTTCACAGCAAAATACTGTTAGTGGGCTCGGACGGTATCGAACCGCCTCTCGGAGATTTTCAGTCTCCCGCTCTACCATTTAAGCTACAAGCCCTAAGAGACGTAGGCGAGATTCGAACTCGCGCTCGCGGAGTTGCAGTCCGCTGCCTTTCCAGCTTGGCTACTACGTCATGGTTACGGTAGCAGGACTCGAACCTGCAATACTCCTGGATCGTCTCTGCCTAAGTTCGATTACGCAAATCATAGATTTGCTATCTCACTTAAAAACCAGATGCTCTGCCAATTGAGCTATACCGCAAAGTGCAGTCTTATGAAACTGCGATTATGTCATCAATCGGGACCTCAAGATAAACCGAAAGTGCCACGATCCTGTCTATGCTCGGGAGCACTTCTCCCCTTAAGTATCTATACACAAGCGATGTGCTCGCTCCGAGGTATTCTGAAACCTCTGGGACTGTATGACCGCTTTCTCTTATCAGTTCTCTAATTCTTATTCCTGTTCCTTCAATATCTATTACCGGATAATCCATTTTCTTTATCTCCTTTTTTGCATTAAAAAATCCACTTAACACGCAAGCTAAGTGGATATCGAGATGAACCTCTATTTTCAATGCTCAGGATTGTCCTTAATCTCCGGATCCCGGGCTATTTACCACCAACTTGCAATTTGCATAACTAACAAAGCACTTCTGATTTTTGCAGAACTGCATGAACTGTTTGTTATTAAACTGCTTGTTGATAGTTACGTAGTACATCTTAAATCTTTCTCCTTACTTTCCGCTGCAGTATCGCAGCAACTATTGTGTTTCTGTAATTGCATTATGGATCAGGATTCCTGATCTGTATAGTGTCATCGGATGACACTGAGCGTTTGCGGTTGGATTCGAACCAATGGTACGTTGCCGCACATCACCTTAGCAGGGCGACACCATAAGCCATCTCGGTCACGCAAACTTAGTGGGCAGGGTGAGACTCGAACTCACGCTGTTTCAGTTGTCAGGGTTTTACAGACCCCTGCCTTCGCCGCTAGGCTACCTACCCATAGTGATCCCCAACGGACTTGAACCGAGTACTTCAGCCTTGAAAGGGCTGTGTCCTAACCTTTAGACCAGGAGACCGTGTGGGAGCTTTCACTCCCTATATTCAATTTATGCGCTTAGTCTATAAAGGCATTCCCCTTCAATCACAATAATATCGTCCATAGCAACTCCTAAAACAGATGCTAATACAACTAAGTTATCCAATGTTGGCATCGCTGTTCCGCGCTGCCACTTGTAAATCGCCTGCGGAGTAGCAAATCCAAACACATCCTGTAAATCCCTAACAGACATACCGGCTGCCACTCTTAAATCTGTAATTCTCTGTCCCGTAGCGACCATATCGATCGCTGGAATATTCTGTGTCAATTTTGACTCCTTTCTTGCTTTCTATTTTCAAGCAAAATAAAACCGCTTGCCTTGTCATCTAAGGTAAGCGGTACGCAAACATGTTTATCTATAAGCTCCTGATCCGTTTTACTCCATCCGAACCTTTGCTAAAACAACATTTTCTCGCATTTGCCTATCCTTAAATGGGCACATGAAACTAAACATCCACTCTGATTTATACTGGAGTGATGATTCATAACTTTCGCTATAGAGGCAATAATTGCGATTCATTGTTGTCATGTCTTTTCCTTTCCGGGAGCTCTTTTTCCGCTCCGCTTATCTCTCTTATATATCGAATAATAACACCAACATAATTAGTTGTCATTATATTCATAGTATAATAACCGATTTCCTAAACCACTAAAAATGAATCAAATTTTCATAATATCCCCTGAAAAAAGATATTAATAAACATTTGAAAATGCCCTAAAGAAATCCGGACCACCCATCGATATATTTTCTGTAAGCGAAAAAGAACATTCAAATGGCCAAAATGAATGAAACAAAAATAAGATGATTAAATGGAGGTTTCTCTTATGTATATGTACGAATTGTTTCTTTCAAGTGACGTAGAAGGCAAGAGCATTCACTTTATCCAGACAAACCACAAGGTGGGCGATCTCGAAAAATGGCTCAGAAAACTCGTTAAAGATAATACTATCTCCGAAGATATTGCTAACGCAGTTACCTTCGTTTGGTAATCATAATATAATCAGCAGGCACTACCAGAAGATTCCGAGAGGGATCTTCTTTTTTATACAAGAATGTCGCTTGCGACATTCTCGCGCCGAGCGCGGTTGCTGAAGGCAACATATTCCTATCGCGCGAGTGCGCATCCATAGCGGAGCGCTTTTTATGATAGGAATTTCGGAGAAATTTCTATATCATAAAAAGCCCTCCACTCCAATTTTCATGAAGCAAAGGGCCAATCCCCAAATGATTCATCATCTATCAAAATAGCTCCTCAGGCAAACTTCACTGCTGTGCCATAAGCCATTATTTCAGCTGCGCTCTGCATTACTGAAGAAGATGAATATCTTACACCGACTATTGCATCAGCGCCAAGGGCTTCCGCTTCCTTGATCATCCTGTCTGTAGCAAGTTCTCTTGCCTTGGTCATCATCTCGGTATAGCTTCCAAGCTCGCCTCCCACCAGAGTTTTGAGTCCGGAGCCTATATCCTTAAAAGCGTTGACTGTCTGAATTGTACTTCCCTTTACAAGTCCGATCATTTCCAGATTCTTTCCAGAAATTGTTTCTGTAGTAACCATCATCATACTCGCCACCTCCTTTAAAACAACTTTCTTCCAAGCCAGATGCAGATACAAGCACCTACAGTTGATACTATCAGGCTTCCGATAAGTCCGGTTGCAGTAAATCCGATGAGCTTAAATACGAATCCACCAACAACTCCTCCAAGAACACCAAGTATGATGTTTTTAAGTGTTCCGGATTTCTCACTCATGATTTTACTTCCGATAAAGCCTGCGATTGCACCAAGTATAAGTCCACCAATAATTCCAAACATTTTGTTTTCCTCCAATCTTACTGTTCGCACTATTTTGTGCTATTTCAATACCACGCTTTCTGATAGTTATTATGTAATCAATTTCTTTGTTTCTGTGATGGTTTTAGTATATGACATTTTAATGTCGTAATACACATTCATGATTGCAATATTGATAACCATATTCTTCATATGTGGTAAAATAAAGTTCCTTCACACTATTTCTTTTTCTTTGGAGCCGGGAGCTCCAAATCTGCATCAGGCATCATTTCCATGAATTTCTCTTTTCAGCGCATCCGTATTATGATTCCTCGAGATACCTTACTTTCTTTCCATGTGACATAGCATAGTCTATCTCAGACCTCGTACTATCTCCGATATAACCACCAACGTTAATTACGAAAATCTCATCAGCCATGTCAATCTTACGTTTATGCATATCATCAAGCATTTCTTTTGTTTTAGTCAGTGTCCCTTCATCCATGTTTTCCCAGACTTCGGAATCACCTGAATGCCCAAACAGTCCGACGCTGATAACTATATTGCCATCTAACGTCAGCTTTTTCTGCATTTCCATGAACTGTTCTTTAAAACGTGTGCTTCCACATAATGTAATAACCGGGTATTTTCCTTGCATTTGCACCATCCTTTAATATGTTTATCAATTTCTACTATGTATTACGGCAATCTGCCCCATAGCTATTTTTGTGCTTTGATATTGCCAAGTTAGCTTTGCAATTTTAGTATAGTTGGCTTTGCAAATAAGGCAAAGCAGACCTAGAAAAAATATCAGAAAAAGAGCAGTGTGATATTTTGAAAATACCTCACTGCTCTATATATAGTGATTTTTTTGGAAGGAACTCCCACCGAATCTGCAACGAAAGGGGTTTCTCATTGATACATTATCCGTTATCGATTTTTAGATATTTTTTGGCATCTTTCTCCTACCAATACTTGACCTGGTGGACAATTTTTTCTACCCCCGGCAACTTTATCCAACTGTTGATCTGTCAGATTTTCAACCTTTTTTACAACTTCATTTATATCTTTCTCTCTATTATCAGCCATATCAGTTACCCTTGTTACTACAGCCTCATCTCAGCCTTACTTAAGTAACAATTGTCCTTTCCATATAAATCATTGAGTGTTGCTTAGAAATATAATATATTAATTGTATAATATTAGGATAAAAGGAACCATTAAACCTTTATTATATTTTTATAAACTTTGACATATGATATATCTTGATAATGCAGCAACAACAAAAGTTAATCCGGAAGTTCTGGAGGCTATGCTTCCCTATTTTAGTCAGCAGTTTGCTAATCCATCTGCAGCACACCATTTCGGTCTTGAGGCAAAAAAAGCTGTTGAAAAAGCCAGGGAGTTTTGTGCTGAATTAATTGGAGCAGATCCTTCCGAGATAGTTTTTACATCCGGCGGTACAGAAAGTGACAACACCGCTATTTTTTCAGTGCCTGAGAATCGGCACATCATTACTTCTTTGACAGAGCATCATGCTGTTTTAAATCCATGTAAAAAAATAGAAGAACTTGGACGCCGTGTCACTTTTCTTTCGCCCAGTGAAAATGGCGATGTATCTGCTTCTTCCATTGAAAGCGCTCTGGAAGAGGAAACGGCTCTGGTTTCTGTCATGACTGCAAATAACGAGATAGGAACCATAACTGACATTAAAGCCATTGGCTCGCTGTGCAGGTCTGGGAAAATTCTTTTTCACACTGATGCAGTGCAGGCTTTTGGGCATATCCCTATAGATGTAAATGACATGAATATCGATCTTTTATCAGCCAGCGGTCACAAGCTTAGAGCCCCTAAAGGCGTTGGTCTCCTCTATGTACGGAAAGGCGTTCGTATATCGCCTTTCCTTTATGGAGGCGGACAGGAACAGGGGCTAAGATCCGGTACGCTAAATGTTCCTTCGATTATTGGTCTTGGTGAAGCGGCAAGGCTTAGCAGGATTCACATGTCAGAGAGATTTAGAAAAGAAACGGATTTAAGAGACTATCTGATTTCAAGAGTTCTTTCCGAGATTTCCGGAGCAAAATTGAACGGAAGCATCGTGAACAGGCTCCCTGGCAATGCTCATTTTTCAATCCCGGAGGTAAATGGCGCAGAAATCATGGAACTATTATCCGGTAATGAAATATTTATTTCCACCGGTTCAGCCTGCTCCTCATCCAACTCACGGCCAAGTCATGTTCTCACGGCCATCGGTATGTCTGCAGCCGATGCCCGCTCTTCTATCCGTGTTACACTAAGCTATGAAAATACAAAAGAAGAAATAGATATTTTCATTCAGAAGTTAAAAGAATACGTTGATGCATTAAGAAATCTTCAATGAGAAGGTATTTCCTTTATCTCTTTAATCTCGTTGAAGATTTCTTTTTCCATTCCGGGAAGTTTCTCAAGCATTCTCCTTCTGGCCTCAGTGTCTCCACCCTCTTTTTCCATTGATGCCTTAAGTCTTTTGGTAAAATGCTCTGTGTTATCACTGATGCACTTTTTAAGCTCCTCATCAGTCTCCGACACAATACAGGGGCGGACTATCTTAAGCTTGGCGGCATATGTCAGACTATCTTCATCAGATTCCTTTGAGCGAAACAGGATTTCTGCTACTACCATCTCCTGATACTCTCTTTTTTCCTTGCCCTCAAGCATCGCATTATTAAATTCATCGCCGGAGAGACAGATTCCGCAATCATCTGTGAGAAAAGAAAACAAATCATCTCTGTTTTCTGTCGGACAAATTCCCTTAGCAATCTCCCCATTAAGAATAAGGACCCAGTATGGAGTTCCATCACCGCCAAATTCATAAAGAAGATCGTGGGACTCATCGCAGGAAAATCTGATAATCTCAATATTCTTTTTCTCCAGAATACCAGTCAGCGGTTCCACTTCCAGACACATTGAGCAGCCTTCCTGGTAAAAACACATAAGTGCTTTGGTTTTGTTTAGAATAATATCTTTTGTCATCTTTTATCTTCTCGTTTGTTAGCGCCGGTTGTCCATCCGCCTCTGATAGACCCCAAGTTCCAACGATACGTTACAACAATTGTTCTTATAAACTTATAACCCATTCTTATAAAAAAACGCACAAATCGCATAAACGATTATCGTGATTATCATATACACCGAATTCGTGGTCGACACATACGAACACCCCTCCGGATTCTTGATATATGTCTGCATGGAAAAGGTTGTCGGTACGCTCATGTAAATGACTTCAGCCATTATAAATTCGAGATCACCTTTATAGAGTCTGGAAATCACAAAGACACACACAGCAATCGCACAGCTCTGAATCAAGAGCCTGCAGATAACCGGTTTTAATACCTCTCTGATCCTGTCGAAATGCAGATCGATATCATAACCAACTGCCAGCAAAATCATTGCGTTCAATGGTGCAACAACCAGATGCTCACATCCAAGATAAATGGAGCTCACAGGCTGAGCAAGAAACCATTTCATAATACCACTTACACCAAAGGTAACACCTAACACCGCGCCGATGAAGGTAGGTGTGTGCAGCGCAGAAAGGACCAATGCCTTGGGTGACATTCTTTCGCCCTTTTCCTGCTGTTGTAGCATACCCATCCAGATGGAAAAGCCGAAAAGCAATCCGGATATATCCAATAAAGCTATTTTAGAGAGCGCATCTGCTCCGCAGAGATTTGAAAAGAGCGGATATGCTACCATGCCTCCCTCATAGAGACTCATGAGAAAGGGTACATATTTTGCACGATCCTCAAGGAATAGTGGTCTTATCAGGAATCCGCAACCAAAGGTTAGCAGCTCCACAATCAGAAGAACGAACACCAGCACAGCTATTTTACTGTTGTACTCTGCCGTGGCCAGGGCATGAAAAACGGCAACCGTCAGCATGATCCTGGAAACAAGGAACTTAATATCATCAATTCCTTTACGCGAGATCCACTGGGTCTTTTTCAGGAATACTCCAACCGCTATCATCCCGATTACAGGTAATATAGCCGTTAATACTTCGATTATTGAATGCATCATAAATGGCTCCAATCACATATTCAATGCAGATTCGGTAGTCCCGTAATTACCCTTATCTTTATATATCGGTCAATCGCATCAAAATGTTTATATGCATTCAATTCCCGGCGAGAATTATTATTCATCGATTATGAATTTCTTCTGCTCGTTCCATGCCTTTATTACAGCATTTATCTGCTTCGGAATTTTCCCGTCCCTATCTTTAAGTCTGTACTGAAGAATATTATCAATGCTATCAATAGCTCCTTTTCCGCTTGTTCCATGGGATATGACCTTATCCTTCAGAAACAGGAATTTGATGCTGGAATTTATGTCATCCACTTCGCAGGAGGTGTCATATTCCTTCGCCAGCTCGTATGCCTTTTTTACGCATTCCTTCATCTCCTCAGTCTCACCGAGCCTTGAATAAAGGCAGGCCTTTTCAATATAAAGAAATGACTTGGGCTTATAACAAAAATTGACTTTTCCCTCTACTGCACTGCCATCAATAAACTGCATTTCAACATCAACCATATCGATGGCTTTTAGCACATCCGCTTTTTTCCCCATTATTGAAAACGCGTTTCCAATACTGAATATGGTATTTAATTGATTTGAAAAACAATTGATGAGCGTGTGTGAAAAGTAATCCAGCGCCTCTTCCACTTTTCCCTGGTTCATAAGAATTATGGCAATCGGAACATTGTTACTGCCATCATAATTTATCTGCTTTAGCTGCTCGATTGCCTTTTCGGGGTCAGTATCTTTATATAAAAAGGCGATCTTACCCTTTATTGAATACTCGGATATTTCCTCGTCCGTGTTTTGCTTAATCCTCTCAAGCGCCATTTCATAATAGGATATGGCCTTCTCCGAGTCCTTTTTATCCAAGCGTGCCATGTACTTGTAATAGTACAAATTTCCACATGTATATATAACCTTAAAATTGTTCGGAAATCTCGTAAGCGCATTATTGGCCTCTATGACAGCCTCTTCAAACTCGTGCTTTCTCGCAAGCTCTTCAACCTTGTCGCACATGTCCTCAAGATTTTTTGAAGTAAGCTCAAGTCCCACCAGCTCGTCCATGGATATATTATAAAAATTTGCCAGCTGCATTAGCGTCAATATGTCAGGTACGTTGTTTCCATTTTCCCACTTCGAAACCGCACCGACAGTTACTCCGATCGCGTCCGCCAGTCCCTCCTGGGTCAGTCCCATTTCTTTTCTATAATTCTTGATCTGCTCAGCCAGTTTAAGCTGCATTTGACACCTCAGTTTCCTTTAAATCAAATTCCATTGAACTAAACATTACAATTATCATAAGTACTACGGTTGTTACTCCGCATCCTAAAATAAGATGAAGAGAACTGATTTTTACAAGTACGCAGCTTACAAGGATTGATGCAAGGGGCATAGCTGCTGCAGATGATGCTCCCATAACCGCGCCTGCTCTTGCAAGATATGCTCTGTCACATACACTGAAGAACTGGATTTTAACAACTCCGCAGAGAACTGCGGTTGCTCCGGACATCATGAAGTAGCAAATTCCTCCAAGAAGGTAGCCTGCAAAAGCGATTTCGGATACAAATCTTCCAAGGGCGATGCATGTCATAAAGCTTCCCAGCAAAACTCCGCAAACGAAAAGTGTATTCTTTGTTTTGAATTTATCGATTATAGCAGGAGTGATCGCAGAACCTACAATAACTCCAAGGGAAGAAGCCATTCCCATAACGCTTAAAAGTGTACTTCCAAGTCCAAATACGTTCTCCGCAATGGGAGCCTCAAGTGCGTTAAGCGGAACGAGAAGGAAATTCATCATAACTGCCATGATAGCGTAATTTACAAGGATCTTATTTCCAAGGACATACTTAAATCCGTCCTTAAGCATTGCACGGTATGAAAAATTGTTCTTTGCTTTCTTAGCACTTTTTGCCTCGTTATTAACAACGGGCTGGTTATCTTCATAGTTCTTAATTAAAAGGATGAAAAACATTGCAATGAAGAATGTTGCTGCATCGATCATCATTGTAAACTGGACACCAAACTTAGCAATTATGATGCCTGCTGCTCCTGTTCCAATAAGGGAAACAGCGCTTGATAAGCTCTCATTAAGGCTTATTGCATGTGAAAGTTTTTCTTTTTTCACAACCATCGGAACGAATGCTCCGGATGCAGGAAGGTTGAATGATTCAATAGTTGTTATGATTAAAGTAAATCCAGCCATGATGAAGGGATTAACCTTACCGAACATATAAATAAGCACAAATGCGGAAATGATAATTCCTCTTAAAAGATGTGTAGCTACGATAATCTTCTTTTTATTCATCTTCTCTACTATCGGTCCTACAAAGGGCTGCACGATAATGTTAGGAAGAACATTAAGTCCGTAGATCAGAACTGCCAGTGATGCGCTCTGGGTGATATGGTATATCAGCCATGTAAATGTGATTGCATCAAGTGAGTCTCCAAATCTGTTCACAAGGTTTGCAACCAGGAGCTTGCTGTATTCCTTTTCCTTTAACAGCTCCTTATAGTTATTTCTTTTAGTCATTTTCTCAGGCATTATCCGTTCCTCGCATTCATTTATTATGTTTGTTGATGACTAAATTGTACGACTGCATCTGTTTTATTGTAACATACCGTTTGTACAATTGGGCAATAAAAAACTTTCCGTAATGGAAAGTTTTTATAAGCTTACTAATTATGAATATCTCAATGTAACAAATGCAACAAGCGCAATGGTCGCAGCCACACTGAACAGAAGAATCAATATTAAAAACCTGATCTTAGCGCCACAGGTGTCGGTCTGTATTTCAGGTACGCCATTTTTTTCAATTACATGTACCGCAAGATAATCGCCGCTTTTAAGACCTTTCCTGGCTGAAATGATATTATCCTGTAGCTTCTGCCCATTGTAATTATACTCAACCAAGTAACTTTCAAACGTGTGATAATTTGTAGAATGTCCTGAGATAAGGGCTGTCTGCTCTACGGTTCCCAGACTTTTAACTACGCATCCCGCATATTTTTCTGCACGAAAATAATTGATCATTCCGATAAACTCTTTTAACAGACGCCACACATACCTGACTATAAAAACCGTTAATGCAGTTTTCCAAAAAAGATCATAGATTTCACTACTCATAAAAAATTCTCCTCCAACTGTATAAATAGTAGACTGCGCTTATCCTCAATCTATTATTTATACAGTCAGGGAGGAGAAAATGTTGCAAAGGTTACTTAATTAGTGCAGAAAGCTTCCCCGTTCTGCGTTATACATCTCTTTTCAGTTAAGCAATATAGTCTTTCACATTGAAATACTCATCTGTCCACTGTTCTTCTTCAGTAATTCCAGGAACAAACTCCTTGCTGTATGTTTCCCCGGAAAATCTGTCTACTTTCTTATAAACTTGTTCTCAGATTCTGGAGTATCAGCACTTACAAATCTTTCTGCATTCATATGAAGATCATATTTCTCTCGCAGCTGTGCTATAGTCTGCATCATGGGTGAAACATGGTGAGCATCAATTGCTTCCTGATTCTCCCATGCATCAATCAAAAGCACAGTTTCAGGATCTTTCATTGGAAAGAAATATTCATATCGAACATTTCCTTTTTCTGCTCTGATCTTATCGGCAGTTCCACTGCTTTCCATTTCCTCTGCAAACTTCCTGGCATTGCTATTTACGCCTGTATAATAGAGATTTACAGTTATCATTTTAATCCTCCCCGTATCGGTGCAAAATCTCCAAGTACATCTCTGCCTGCTGTCTGTACTATTTTCTCTGCCATTCTTATCCACCTACTTTCTAATTAATCTGTTTTCCCATGCTGGTAAATGATTTGTTATAGGTTTTCCTTCTGTAATCCTTAGGCGTAACGCCTTCATATTTTTTTAAAGTGTAGAAAAATGACTCTCCCCAGCGAATCCCAGATATTCAGCTATATCTGTGCAGCTGTACTCGTTGTAGGAAAGAAGATATTTTGCTGCTGTAAGCTTCTTATGCCTGATATAATCCGATACTGACATCCCGACCTCTTTTGCAAAAACCGTTGACAACCAGGACGCATTCATCTCATGCTCATCAGCAAGCATCTGTACAGTTATCCTGTCATGCAAATGGTTTTCAATATAGTCCATGCACTGGAAAATCATTGGCGAATACTCCTTGTAGTGACTCTTGAAAAGAGTATTGTTTAAGTTACCACACCAAAACAACTGAACACTACTACTGCCATGAAAAGAATAACATTTACGCCTCTTGGCTTCAAGAGAAACAAACCTTCCCACTTTTTCCCGATTTCGTACCAGTTTTTCCCGAAAATTTCCCGAAAGAGAAAACACAGACCTAAAATATGGGGAATAATGCGAACTTATGCATCATCATTTCCAAGTCATTTTTAACTTCTTTTTTGAGGTTGCACAATCGACCAGATAAAGGTTTATAAGCGTCTGATAAGGTATACCGGAATCTGCTGACTGACTTTTAAAGTACTCAAGGGCATCAGCATCAACATTCATTGTTATCTTCTTGTGTAGCTTCTTAGCATAGGGATTCTTAACAGCTTTACTGAAGTCAAATTCCTGTTCCAAAAATTCATCATCGTTAAGTCTTTTCATGATCTTCTGCTCCTTTCATAGCCTTTCTTCTCGTTTGGTGTAGCCTTACGTGAAGATATAATCCTGATTAATTATGTTTTTGTTTTCATCCCACTCAAATCGTATTGTTTCCATACATATATTATACATATCATAGCCATACTTATCAACCATTTCAACGTTTAAAAATCGGCAGGGTTTTCCTGCCGATTTTTTCATCATTTGCTACTTTTATATTTCGATATTCCTTCCTATGATTCATTAACCAGCTTACCCGTCATATGCTCAGGAATTAACTCCAAACACTGAACATTACGGAAAGAATTCTTTATCTCCTGCTCCAGATAAGCCTGATCATCGGTAAACTTCCTGGTAAGTTCAGAGCAGATCCGAAGAGCGACCTCCTCATCTTCTACCAAATGAATTCTTCCAAATGTGATCACGCTTGTAATGTTCAGAGCCCAATCGCCTTCCTTGCGGTAGCCTTCATTATAAACACAGTAGCTTGCCTTATCGCAGGCCTTGATTGCATCTATCTTATGCCCTTCCTTTGCTCCGTGGAAATAGATTTTTCCATCCTCTTCGCAATACCAATGATCAATCGGGATTCCATATGGATATCCATCATCTCCTATCAGAGAAAGAACCCCTCTCTTAGTACTCTTTAATATCTCTATGCATTCAGCCTCAGAGATCTGCTGCTTAAATCTTCTCATTTTTCTAAACATTGTAAACACCTCAATCTTTCGCCAAAATCTTAAGTCCCGCTATTCCAACTACAATCAGGATAACACAGATAACCTGCGGAACAGACAATTTCTCATGGAAAAGAAATACTCCAAGTAAGGTCGTTCCCACAATTCCCATGCCGGTCCACATAGCATATGCAGTTCCCAGCGGAAGCTGTTTCAATGCAATAGCCAGAAAAACTGCGCTGGCAATATAGCCTACTCCTGCAATAATCGAAGGCATCAGCACTGAAAACCCATTCGACATTTTCATTGCTACTGCCCATGTAATCTCAAGCGCACCTGCAATCAACAAATAAATCCATCTCATATAAATCCTCCTCCAAAACTAAAAAACGCCATTCCCTTACCTGCTAAGACCTAACGGTAAAGGAATGACGTAAATCCCACTACTCGGTAGCAATGGGCGTCTGTTATATTTGATTGAATTGATGATACGATAATTGCTCTGGGGCGTCAATACTATCTTCCGATTTAACTATTCTTCTGGATTTCTGCAATTTTATGGAGTATCTCAGAAAATTCTTCCGAACGTGATTCAAGCAGACCGTGTGTCGCTTCTTCCATCACGAACATTTCTTTTCGGGGAGCGCTCACCTGCTCAAAATATTCGCAGGCAAGCCAATAGTTTGTCTGATAATCCATATCGCCGTTTATATTGTAGAAGGGTACTTGATAATCGTATCTGCCAAGCAGCGACAGCTTTGACATATCACCTGTAAAAAACACCATATACGGCTCGAATGACTTTTCACCGTTTTTTACATATCCGATAAAATCCTTAATCGTATAGTTCGGGTTGAAAAGTATCGTAGTGTAGATGTTATAATCTGTGCCGTCTTTCATCATGCCGTAGCCGTACCTGTCCATAATCTCGTTTCTTGCCATAAGAGCATCTACTGTGTCTGCACCATTAGGAGACCATTTTGCAAGCAGTTCCTTTCCCTCTTCATCACCTTCACTCCAATTCTGTGCAGCTTCATACAGTCTTTGTTCATTCTCAGTATAGTCGATGAACTGTCCCGTGCCGATAAATGCGTCATAGTATTCGGGATATTCAAGAGCTAAGTTTGCGCCGAACAGTGACCCCCACGAATGTCCCATAAGAGTTATCTTATCCTTATTCATATAGTCAAGCAGATATTCAGTCATTTCCTTGCCGTCCTGCATCATGATATCTGCGGTTATGGTATCCGTCTTTGAAGTGTCATAGCTTTTTCCGCAGTTACGCTGATCCCATGTGACTACCGTATAAACATCGCTCCACTTTCTTGTGAACGCATAGTCAAGATGACTTGTTGCGGAACCCGGTCCGCCGTGCAGATACAATAGAACGGGGTTGTCCTTGTCATGTACGTAGATGTTTATCCACTGCTTCGTTCCGTTGATATCCACAAGCATAGATTCGTTGATACCGCCGTCAGGCGTTCTGCCGTTTACCGCTCTGCCGATAAGCCTTACTACAAACAATATAATAATTATTGTCACAAGAGCAATCAGTATACCTCGAAGTATTTTACCAATGACTTTAGTCGCTTTTTTTAACATGCTACTTTTCCCTTTATTATGATAAATTCGGCTCTGTAAGTATTATTGTTTTCACAAAAATATCTCCGTTGCTATGTTAGGTAAGTAGACTAGGGACTCGCACCCCTAGCCCCTCTCAGATCCGTGCGTGCGGCTTTCCCGCACACGGCTCCCCACAATAACATTCACATATATCAGTAAAGCGCATAGTAAATCTTAGGTTTCGCAAGAGGATATACCTTTAACATATCTGCAAATCCATCCCATGAATAAGTACGGCCACATCCTCTGCGGTTTAAAACCTTATGTAGATACTGTTGAACCCGATGCAGGAACGCACTAAGCTTATAGCTGTTAAAGGTAACACCATAGTATTGATAGTAACCAACAAGCTTTACGTTCAACTCTTTAATAAGATTTCCCGCTGGCTGTTCTTTGTTGTCAAACAGCCACGTTTTGAAGTTCTTTAAAGATTTCTCAAATTTCTTGCGTGAAGTCTTTACCATAGGACATGGATATCCTTTACGGGATTTGCCCATAAAGAATGTAAAGCCCAAGAAGTCAAATGTTTCTGGCTTACCCATCCCTCTTTCTTTGCGGTTCTGTGCTGCATACCTGCCAAACTCAATAAGTCTACTTTTACTCTCTTCCAACTCGAGGTTAAATTTTGCCATACGTTCTTTCAGTGCAGAATAATACTTTTCCGCATCTGATTTGTATTGGAAACCCGCCACAAAATCGTCGGCATAGTTTACAAGGAAGCAGTCTCCCCTTACCTCTTTTCTGACAACAAGCTTGAACCATAGGGTGAGAACATTGTGCATATATACATTTGCCAGGGTTGGACTGATATTGCCTCCCTGTATTGTTCCCTCTTCCGTGTCCTCAAATCTACCATCAACCATAACTCCGGCTTTAAGATACTTTCGTATCAACCGCAGTATATTTGGGTCTTTGATGTGCCATTCAAGAAATCTCATCATCCACTCATGGTCGATGTGGTCGAAGAACCCTTTGACATCTGCATCAACTATATAACTTATCTTGCCACGTGAGAGATGCTGATATACATATCTTAGCGCTTCATGGCACCATCTATTAGGTCTGAAGCCATACATACAGTTCAGAAAGCGTGGTTCATAAATGGCTTCCAACACTTTCTTAAGAGCAAGCTGTACCATCTTGTCTTCAAAAGATGCAATGCCCAGCGGTCTCATCTTGCCGTTACCCTTAGGGATATATACCCTCTTGGTGGGCAAGGGCTTGTATGCCTTATTCTTCAGCCTTCTAACTAGGTCTTTGATGTTGCTGTCTAGTTGCTCGCCATACTCTTCCTTGGTCACTTCATCGATTCCCACTGCCTTCTTTCCGTCAATTTCTTTAAAGCATTGCTTCAAAAGGTCAGCATCAATCATATGATACAGACTCGTAAAGACTGGCTTAGTTGTTTGCACTGATATTTCTGCTATTCTTTCCAATTTCGTTGTCATCATTTCCTCCGTCCCTGAGTACGGATGATGTGTCCTCAGAAAGACCGTTATTATGTAGCTCCCTTCCCTCCATCGGAATTACCCGATTTCATCAGTACTATGAAGCTATCCGACTGCCTGCAATTCATTTGATATCCTTCTAGTTACGTTGGTATATCATACTCTTATACGAGAAACTGCAGGCTCTCCCCAGTTGACGCTTAATCATAATGTTTAACATGAATGGCCCTATGACCCCGCCGTGTCGTATATCGCTCACCAATAACGTGATATCCGATGTTGTCTTCCGGGTCAGCAAAACCGTCGACCGAACGGATACTTTATCTTTTCGAGGCTCAATAGCATTTCATCCCTGCTAACTTGCTGTCTACGCTTCGCATCAGTCGTTACCGACTGCTACGCAAGACTCGCTACTTGCTGGTTGGTTAGACCTTCGCAAAGCAGGATTTTCACCCGCTTGATTAAACACCCTTGGCTGGGCGCACTGCTGAAAGATAAAACTACTTCATCTTCTTTTCAAATCTAAACATTGCTCCTTCAGGAATTTCATTATATTTTTCTATGGTCATTGTCAACACTCTTTCATATTCATTCTTTCAGACATTTACGGCTAATCTTCAAAAAACGTTTTCAGCATTTCCATGACTTCCTTGTTCCGTTCAAGCATGTTGTAAATGCCATCCTCTGACAGCACTCCTCTTTTAAGATCATCAGGGAACAGTCCCTGCTCATCAGACTCAAGGTCTTTTCTCCACTGCTTGCTGCCATAGTAGTCCGATAGCTTTTGGATGTCATCCTGCATATGCTGCAGATCAAAGATACTAGCCTCAAGGGTATTCAAAGTATGATTGGCCTTCTGCAAGATATCTTCCATCTTATACAGAGTTGGAGGAACGTTATCTCTCTTAAGCCGTTTTGAGAAATGATTTTTCTTGTGATCATATCTCTGCGCAGCATTCTCCGGAAAAAGAAGAATTCCTCTGCTCTTTAAAAGTTCAAAAACCCGTGCATGAGCCTCTTCATCAGAATAGCCTTCTTTCATCTGCTCCTTGTAGATTACATACATCAGATTGGTGCATCTTGCTTTGGAGTTCTTCTTCAGATCTTCGAAGTGTTTCATTTTTGGTGGTGTTTTCTTTTTGCTCATTCTGCTCCATTCACTACTTGTTCTCTGATTTTTATAACATCAGTCTCAGAAAGATCTTTTAAATAAATGCAGTATTCATCAGGATATCCACCGACAAATTTCATGTGTTCCATGGAAATTTGAGAAGGTTTGGTAATCCAGAGTACCGGCTCTCCATAATAATCTTCAACATATCTTAATTTTTCACCATTATATGTAATGATCATGTGAAAATCTCCTATTAATATAGATCATCCCTCCAAAAGGTCACTTAAATCCATAGTCTTAATCCCATTCTCAGACAGTAGTTCCGCAAAAACTCCTTTTCCTTCAATGAGTTTGCCTGTAAAGCTGCCATCATATATCTGCTTAACTCCGCAGGATGGACTCCTTGACTGAAGTATTACCAGATCAACTTTTTCATCGATGGCTTTTTGAAGGCACTTCTTGGCACCTGATCTGAATTCTTTGTCTTTGCTTTCACCCTGCTTGTTTGTAACTATACCATCTACTATTTCACAAGGGATCCTTGGTACCGGAAGGCCACCTTCCACTTCAGGACATACAGGGATTACTTCATGCCCCTCAAGAAACGAAGCCACTTTATCACAATAATTGTTGCCACCATTATACTTGCAGTTCTGTCCAAGCAAACAGGCACTGACCATAATCTTCATAAACGGACTCCTGTCTCAGTTTTTTAAATAATCCATAACCCTGCCATTAAAATCCTTGGCCTGTTCATATACTCCATGACTGTAACCTTCATACATATACAGCGTACTGTCATTTATCCTGTCATACATTTCAACTGATGCTTCACCTCCAAGAACAAGATCACTATCTGCCCCTATAATCAAAGTTGGGCAGCTTATCTCTGAAAGTCTGTCATAAACATCATGTTCCATACACGATCTGCATAGAATCTTAAACCTCGAATAGTCCTTTGGCTTCATTCTTGCCAAAAGAGCATTCATTCTAATCCCACGTTCAAGATACTTCCCGGTATATGAACGCTTTGCTGTATCAAGCATTATTCCGGCATAATCATCATTATCTGCCATATTTATCCAGGATTCGAGTGCCTCCTTCATCAGTTCATTTGGCCTTGATGCAGTAACTGCAAGGACAAGCTTTTTTACCTTGTCAGGATGTCTTATAGCAAGCTGCTGGAATATCATACCGCCCTGCGACACTCCGAAAACACTGGCAGTTTTAATGCCAATCATGTCCATGATCTTATCTATATCATCAGCCATATCAGCAGTTGAAAATTCATCCGGAAGGTTATTCCTTCTGCTAAACACATAGACCTTAAACTCCTTGGCAAATCCTGAATACACAAAAGCAAATGGCACTGCGATTCCTCTTGCTGTTTTGAATCCGTCTCCTACCCCTGGGAGCATGATAAGGTTCTTATCACCGGTTCCAAAGCTTATATAATCACAGTCTGTTCCATCAAATTTTATATTTTCATTCTTTGCATTGTAGAACATGGCCTTCTTCCTCGTTTGAATCCATATTATTATGCTTCTTCATGTCTAAATTTACCCGGGCTACTATGCTCGACTATTTTGTCTTTTACTATTTTCCACAACTCTAGCTGGATGTGGGATAATTGTTCGTTTAATGCTTTTCTTTGTTCCGGATCCTCACTATTTATGAAAAAATCAGTAAGTCCTCCCCTTCCAGGATATAGCCTTTCATACAAAGTCAGAATACAGTCCTCTTTATCCTCATCCGAATAATCAGCTTCAAGAACAGCTATTCCATCCACCAGACTACTGTAATGAAAGACGATGGATTGATCTCCATATTTTTTCAGATATGCCTCAAGTTCTTTATATAGTGCTAAAGCGTAATTTATATCCATTATTCCAACCTTCCTTATGAACTATGCCTCTTACCTTCGCGTTTATGTCTTTCAAATAGCAGTAAAATAAACATTACTAACCAGATTGCCCATGCAATTCCTGTTCCGATTCCAGCAAACTTATAATCAATAGCACTTCCTACAATAAAAGGAACTGCCATAAACATTATTCTTTTACCATAATCTTTACACATACCTGCTTCATCATATTTCTCACGTTCTTTATCGGACTTCATGTTATATCCTGAAAGATAGTTCGCTGCTTTGCCATTCGATTTATAAAAATAGAAACCCATGAACAGAAATAGCAAAACCATCATCGCATCAATACAAAGAAAAATTCTCATACCATTCCTTCCGCCTCTATCCTTAATTTATAAAAATCCCGAAGCAATTACGGTTACTCATACAGAAGCTGTCTCGCTCTACGCTTATTACCGTCTTTTTGTCAAAAATGTTTTCTCCCTTTAGTGCCCTAAGTTTTCATGGTCAAGGAGCAACTGAAGTATCATCTATCCGATATATCATATCGCCTCTATTCCATATGCTCATAATCCCAAAAACCGGATCATTTTCTCCTTGCCATATCCAGCCCTGGTATGTTGTATCATAACCACAATAGCCCTCTGTAACAATCTCAAACTCTGCACCAGGATATAGCTTTTTAAACTCCTCTAACGACATAGCTTTTCCTGAAAATGACTTCTCGCCATCATACCCATATGGAGTGTTAAACACAAGAATACTACACTCTTCCATATCAGTCTTAGTAAAATCGATTACTCCGGAAAACCATTTTTCTTCGTCGTCTGTATATTGAAATACCCGATCTACCCTAAAAGATAATGTGTCTTTGACAGTCTCAATCTGTATTATCCTGCTATCATGTAAACTAAATGGGATATTGCTTTTTCTATTCCTTATATAGTCCATTTTCTCATTCCCTCGACAGCTACTATCTCATCAAACTACTGCTTCTCCCATCGATTGCAATTACGGATAATCCTGACAGTTCCTCATAAATAACGCCATTTATGCAGTCACCCTGTTCGTTTAACAGACGTATCCAGTTATCAACGATTATGCCTTCGGGTTCGCACTGTGTAATCTTTCTTTCCGAGCTGCTTATTAAGCCCTGTACCTCATTCAATATACCCATTTTCTGCAGTTAGTTATCCTTCTTCAGTAATTTCATAAGATTCTCAGGCTTATCAATGCAGCCGGTGTTACCATTAAAGCTTCCAAAAGTAGAAACTCTGAATGGTGCAAGTTTCATGCCCAAAACAATTCCTGCAAGGACCAGACATACCCCCGTAAGTGTCACTTCTGTTTTGCTGCAATCACCGCGCTGGATTTTTGATATATGTTCTTTTATCATTTCAATCAATCCTCCCTTTTAATGGATATCAGTGTCTATTATAAGCTTCTTACAACTTTTGCAGAAGTAGGAATCCATAGTCAGGTGTGTCAGTTTGAATTTTGCAGCAGACAGTCGTCCAATGCCGGCAATCATTTCTATAGCCCCGGGACCTTTGTCTCCCTCTTTCCATGCAAGGCTGTGTACGCTGCCTGCAAGAACACCTTTTTTCATTTCTTTACCGCAATAAGGACAGATCATTGTTCAGATGCCTCATCTTTTTTAGAATCTTCCTTCTTTTTAAGATATAAGGAAAGTAAAAAGCAGCCGTTTGTAACTGTTACCAAAAGAAGCAAAATGCTGGGTGTCATATAGAATCTCCTCCTGTTCTCCTGTGACCTAGATAATTTGTTGATGAAATAATCTTAATATGATACGGCATGTGAATATATATTCGGCTCTGCAAATAAGCGATATCTATTTTCCCAATCAATATTTTCCTGCCCCATAAGAACAAAAGTCGTGCCAAAAACGCAACCCTTTCTGCAAATGTCATATGACTTCTGCAATAAGGACTACGAAATAGACACGACTTATTACTAATTCTATTGGATTATTTAAAAGTAAATCAAAATTCTAACAGATGATGCTTTGTTAAATAATCAGACATTTTCAACCATTCTATTCCAACCTGTCTTGCATCCCATTCGTCAAAAAGTGTTCTCCACTCATCATCTGATATTTCACTCTCTGGACGCCTTGCTGCTTCATCTATATCAGAATAGGGTCCAATAATATGGACAGGCCTTTCCCAGTATCCCAGGAACTCCTCTTCTATAAAGCCCTGACTGCCCCAATCTGTATCTTCATCAACCTGCAACTTCTTACTGTCAAACCGAAGTCTAGATGTCCCACTATAAGCAGCTCCGCTACTTCCTGTTTCATATATATATCCATCTGATCCAAGCCAGTGAGTATCCCTGCTTCCACCTTCACAAATCTTTACTGTTCTTCCATCCACCAGGGCATAAGCCCTTTCAAAAACATTATCCGGTATCCATTCATCGTACTTTAAAATGCCAAATATAAGCTCAAAGGTTCCATCGCAATCCAGATCGACATAAGTATAACCAACATTATCGAGGTTAAAGCCAAAATCCATTTCATAATATGAGCCTGTTTTGACAACGCTGTTTTCTTCATTATTCTTTAACACAAGACTATTTGCAGTATACTTCTCTTTTGATCTATAGCTCTGGTTCTGCCATTTCATCACTTCATTATAAGAGTCAATGAAATTGGAAAACGCACCTGCATACAACTCATCATATTTTTCAATGATGGAGGCATCTGACAGCCTGTATGTATAGACACCGTCTTTTTCTTCAAGGTACGTGCGATCATATCCCTCTTCCTGTGATTTGCCTACTCCCGCAGTACTATCCTCAGCAGAAGCCTCATCAGAACTGTTGTCTAAACCATTCTGTTTAAACCCATCAGCTTTTTCATAAACATCGTAAATTGTGCCATCATCAGGCATTGAATCATTTATATACTCGCTTAGATCCTTAGCATATTCAAATGCATCTCCCTTATCCTCGAATATTCTCACCTCTGTACGGGGTAACATTCCTTGCGGTCCGGCACCTGTAACGTATAGTTCTCCAACAATTACCTCATCCTTCTGATCTTCGTTTATGTCCTTGAATGCAACAAAAGAAATGTCCTCAAAAAGCCCCCACTCTCTGTTGTCGTTTTCGTAAACAGAAGGCATTTTGTAAATCACCTTCTCACCATCCATGAGGTAAAACGTAGCATCTGCCAGAGGATTCTTATCTTTATCAGGCAGACAGGATACAAATCTTACGTCACCCCATCCTTTTAGTCTGATATCAAATGACTGTTCCTCTATGATTTTGGATGAATCTAATCCTAACGAACTACCCTCATCCTCGACCTGTTCTTCAATGCTTACATTATTGTTATTTTCATCCTGAACCACTTCATCAGTGCTTGCCGCGCTACCATTCTCATTGTCTATAACAGTTTCATTTCTATTACCGCATCCAGCCACAAGACATAATGCAAGCGCAACTAATACAACTCGTCTTTTCATGTTTCCCTCATTACTCACTGTTCAAAACATGCTATAGCCTACAGTTTATTCACATCTACTAAGAGAAGCGCCTCCACTGTACTTCTCTGAAAACTCATCCTCGTTCCATGTCTCGTAGTATTCCAGGATGTCCGCATCTTCTTCAGAAGACTGATACGTGTACTGTACCCCGTTATCAGACTCTGCCTGGATCTTGTATCCTCCGGTCTCCAGTTCCTCGAATAGCGAAATACTATCAAAATGATCCGGAACAAAATCATTATTTTCCATATGACCATAAATTATCTCTGCATCGCCAAACTGCACATAGTATTCAGGCTGCATCTCTCCATCAGCCTCATAGCCTATGGATGCTGTCTGCCAGGTTCCTGATACCACAGGATCACTAACTTTTGATGCCAGGAAAATAGATGTTGGCCCGTCAGCTCCACCGCTTATAGCTGCATCTTCTCTTTTCGCATCACATCCTACTGTTCCTATTACCATTATCAGTGCAAGTGCTGTCACTACTATTTTCTTCATCTTAGTCTCTCTTCTTTTCCCTTAAGATACTTCATTACCGTCTCAAGTCCTTCCATCGGAACACAAAACGTGCCATCCCTGTGTACACATCCTTTGTGAACTTCATCAATATCAAACCACGTGACTTCTTCCACTTCCTCTGTCTGAAGCTTCAGCTTAGATATATCCACCGGCTTTTCATACACGTAAACAAAGGCAACTTCATTGTCCTTGAACATTTTTCCATGGAATTCCATCTCGTACTTTATATGGAACTTCCCTGCAAAAGTAAGATCGCCTGCTACTGTCTTTATTCCAAGTTCCTCGAACAGTTCTCTCTGCGCAGACTCAAGAGGTTCATCTCCCGCCTGGATATGTCCTGCTGATGATGTATCATACATCCCGGGAAAAGACTCTTTTTCAGCACTCCTCTTCTGAAGAAGTACCTGATATTTATCCCCTTCTTTTCTCACAATCCAGATGTGCGCTGTCCTGTGGGGAATGCCATTGTCATGAGCATCACTTCTGCTTACAGTCCCTCCGGTCGGAAAGCCGTTCTCGTCAGTTATATCAAATATCTCCATTTTTCACTGCCTCTTTTCTGTTCCTGATGGCAAAAACAGCTGTACCAACTCCTGCCAGCACAAGCACAAATATTCCATAGACCATCGCAATGAAAGCACCGACAATAGGCGTTTCAAAATCAGAACTAATAAAATAGTAGTAATAATATGTACTAAGTATCATTCCAGCAACGCATGATATCAGCAATAACAACGATGACAGAAGATACTCCTTCATGCTTTTAGCAATAAAAATGTTCATAATGCCAAGTGCTGCAACAATGATCAGCCATATAGGATTAATATCAGCCATTCCGAGCATATCCCTGATCAAAAACATTACAAGGGGAATTAGATTTAACCACTTCAAGAACTTCACTTTTTTCCTCCGCTAACAATTATTCTTTAACAAAATATATCTCTACCATTTTACACCATCGTTATCATTACCAAAACTTACTTTTACCCATTTTAGGGCATGCACGCCCCAACCACTTGGAACATGCACACCCAGGGGGAATAGCATATTAAAGCTTGAGATACTTCTTAAGATTTTTCATGGCCGCATCGAGCGAACCGGAAATCATCTGCTGCGATACCCCTTCTGCCCTGGCTATCTCTCTTTCAGATAATCCATGATAAAAATACAATATGCATCTGCGCTTCTGTGCCGGAGGCAGCTTGTCCAATGCATCCTTGAATCTTTCATATTCCATTTTCTCCATCACTGTATCTTCAGGCTCTTCTGTGGAAAACACTGAATTCATGTACTCTGTCATTCCCTCTTCGTATCCCGTATAAACATGATGCCTCATCCTGCGCATTTCATGCTTCTTCTCATTGCGGTCATATTCGCGAAAAGCTTCTCCCTGCTCAGAATTCATGACAACATAGGGCATATACTGTGACAGCTCTTCACCATATTTTTCAATAAGAGTCTCCATATCCAGGTCTGTGACAACAGCCCATTTAACTCCTCCAGTCATTCCAGGATACTCGTATCCAAGGTTGATCACTTCATATTCTTCAATATTCTCTTTATTATTCACTTTCCGTTTCCTCCGATTTTTGAAAAATTCATTAGTTTCAAAAACCGGGAGGTCACGGATACCTGCCTATCGAGGTCTCCCAAACAAAAACGTTCAAATCTGAACACAACTCGGATAAAACAGAGGAATTTCATCGTTTTGTGTTCAAATCTGAACGCGCATTTTTAGACATAATAAAAAGACGGTGCAAAACAGAATACCCATAACAATGGATATTTCCTCTGTTTTGCTCCGCCTTCCAACGATACTCAGCCGCTCATAGCCGCCAGCTAAAACTCAAAGTACTGCGCATATCCCTTCCAGTCCCATGCCGAATCCGATACCATTAGCAGTTTCCTTTGAACTATATTTATAATTCCATAAACACATATATATGAATCAATTATGCCCTTCCTCTGGCACGCCTGTCTGTATGCATATCAAGCCATCCAGAGCGGTCATATTTTATCACGTATTTCCTCAGACATTTAGGACATTGGCAGTCATCATTAACCTTTTCTCTGTCCTTTGGTGTTCCCAAGACGTGCTTTCCACATAAGGGGCAGTAAAAGTCTCTTTTCTTTTCTCTTTGATTAAACCTTTCCATCTCTTTTCTCCTCATTTATGGTGATTTGACTCGCTCCCCCTCTCTCATGAGCCTTCATTATACTAGCACACTTCAGCACGTTGCAGTGACAGATTATTTACAGCAAAAAGAATGCCTGCATCTCTGCAGACACGCTTATTAACTGGCTTTATCCAACTTTTCAATTACAGCATCAGCAGGACTGACCTTCCCTGCAATTATATCTTCAGATTCTCTTCTCTGCGCATAAGCCCATATATAAAACGCAAACAGTTTTATTGCCTCTCTTCTTGTATTTCTGACTCCGGATTCACTCATTGAATGTTTTACAGCCATTTTTTCAACTGACATTATCTTATCATTGAGATAGCTTTCTTCGAGTATTTCCCTATAGAGCGATCCCACATCATGAAAATCCGCTACCATCCCTAGTACCATATCAATTTTCTCAACAATCCAGGATGTATTGAGAACTCTTGTAACGAATAAAGACTGTTTCTTCTTTGCCTCTTCACCTTCATCCTGCATTATTAGAAGATATTCTCTTCTCATTTCCTGCTTTTGCTTCACCACCTGTTCAGATGTAAGTGGCACGGTAATCGGCGGATTATCTGAATGAAGTATCTCGCAATACTTCTCCAGTAACTGCTTCGTTATCTTTGATACAAAACGTTTTTCCAAATGCACCATCTCCAGATACTCATTGATTCTTGCTTCATGTTTTGAGATCCCACTCATACCATTTCCTCCTTGAATAATCCCTCTATCACAATATCCCCACATAAGAAATCTCAATTCTTTCCACAAAAAAATCATGGACCCAAAAAACATACAAGAGGGTTGGTCCCCCTTGTGTGTTTTACAGGATCCATGATTTATAATTCGGAGTCTTCATCATCAGTCGTATCCGAATCCTCAACTAATTCCTTCATCAGATAACTCATTATTCTGCGTTTGTCTTTTTCATTTTTCAAATTTCTGAATGATAATAAGAATTCCTGGCATTTTATAGAGCTTGCCATAAAGTCATCATCATTAGACAACTCCAGTTTTTTAGGAAACCTCTCATCTCCAGTAATAAGCCAAAGAATGTTAATGTCATCTACATAAATCAACCTGCTAAGCTTCTCCGCCGTCAGAGCCCGCCCTTCATTTTTCATTTTAGAAAAATTCTTAGGATCCGTCTCCAGAGATTCAGCAAAAAGCACTCCTGAATATCCCTCATTTTCAATCAGGTATTCAAAATTTTCTTTCAGCTTTTCACGCCAAAAATGATCTGTATCCGTGCTCCCTTTGCTATAAATATCATGCCAGATTTTGAGCTTTTTCTTTATTCTCTTTTTTAAGCCATCACCATTTTTTCTCATAAGCATATCTCCACCGAATAATGTATAGGATTTCATATGAAATAAGAACTCACTAAACGGCGACTAATATCGCCGTATTGGCGATATTTATTTCAACATGCCTATTTATTTATAGTTTCACAATATAGTATACTTTTATATTCTTACTAAACCATATATTGTAGATCAGTTTCCAATCTTCTATCAAAGAAGCATTATTTTCCCCTTCCATTCCAATATTTCAGAATCGCTGTAATGGCGATTTATAGTTCGTTTTTTACGATTAAATACTTTACAAGCTTTACAACATTTTTCATGATGCTATCGTTATAATAAAAAAAGAAAACTAGGAGATAACCATATGGCAACATACGCTGTTTCAGACCTTCACGGACAATATGATATTTTTGAAAAGCTTCTTGAAACCATCCATTTTTCAGACGATGACTTCATGTATGTTCTTGGCGACGCCATCGACAGAGGACCTGATGGAATTAAGCTCCTTCAGATGATCAAGGATGCTCCCAACATAGATCTTCTCCTGGGAAATCATGAATTTATGATGTTAAACGCAGTGGCTCCTGATGGATCTGTGGATGATACCCCGGGAAAAGATGCCTATCTGTGGTTATACTCAAATGGTGGAGAAGTTACTTTTGAACATTATAAAGAATTGTCCCCGGATGAGAGAAAAGCCCTATTGGCATGGCTTAATTCCAGAGTTCTCACCACTCTTGCTTTTATAGGTGATAAGACTTTCTGCCTCACCCATTCATATTTCAAGATAGCGCTTATAGATACTGAATATAAAGACTGCGATTACCTCGTAGTTTGGAACATAGTATGGAAAACTCCTTTCAGAGCAGACATATTTGTTCCAACAGATGATTATATTGAAAACGACTGGGAATTCATCATCGGACACGTCCCTGTCCAGAGAGTAGCAGGACTTGATGGAAAATTCGAAGCATTCCATGAACAGAACATTACGCTCATAGATGGCGGCTGTTCCTTCCGGGAAAGGGCAGCCCTTGATGATAACGAATATGGTGTCATCTGCATCAGGCTCGATGACATGAGAGAAACTATTCTGACCTTTGCGTCTTTATAGCTTTTCATAGAGCTCAAAGATATGCCGTTAAAAAGGTGGACAGTCACTTCAGCGATGTCCACCTTTTCATGTATTTATTATTTCAGCTTCATGCCATCTTTATCGACATTTATCAGATAGTAAATGTTGCTCCAAAAGCTATAACAGGAGTCTTACCACATCGGCTCATGCATGAAAGTCTCTCTGAAAATTCAGCGAACAGCTTCTGAACTGCTGCATCTCTCTGTGCCTTTTTAACTTCTGCTTTTCTTGTATCCTGAACGTCGTTAAATCTCATGGTATATTCCTCCTATCAACTTTATGGTTGCTTGGCTGTCTGTGTTTTCCTTATGTTTGTATTATGCTTCATAACCGGTTTTAAAAACATAATATCCATTGGTTTTACTTCTTATGCATTTGGTGTTTTGTAGTGGTTATCATGTTTTGTAGCTTAAGAATAATATATATTTGTCCTTGTTAATATCATTCATATTGCTTTTTTACCATTATAATTGTGCAATATTGAAACCGACTTGACTTGACCTCCGACCTTTCGAACTTGAGATTTCGAATTTTATGGAATTAAAACAGACAATGATATACAAAAGATGACAGTAATGAACTTCCATACGACAGTGGTGGACTATACGTAGACAGCTATGGTTTTTAGTGTCAGTCGATTTGCTCCATATAAAAACAGCTGCGGATTTTTAACTCCACAGCTGCCCATCTTATCATTCTTTATATCATCCCTTTATGTTTCCTTTGCTTATATGTTCCCGTATTATCTGATCTGTAAGCTCATATAGCTTTTCAGAACCTTCCTTTGTCTTTGACTGCCTGCCATATACCTGTTCCTTTGTGACACCATGCTCTCTCCAGTCTCCTCCATCGTTACTGTTATTCAGCATAAGCGGCTGAAGGTTATCCATGGCATGTGCAAACTTGGATTCAGGAGTTTCATTTTCCTCAAACTCATCAAAAAGAGCTGTCAGTTCCTTTTTCTGGTCCTCCGGTAAAATCGAGAATATCCTTTCCTTGGCTGCATCCTCGCGTTCCTTCTGGGTAGCAAGCCCCTCTTTGTCGTATGCATATGTATCGCCGGCATCAATCTCAACTATGTCATGAATAAGGCACATTATCATGACTCTTGAAATATCAATCTCACTATTTGAGTATTCCTTAAGCAGATACGCCATGATAGCCATATGCCAGGCGTGCTCCGCATCATTTTCATTTCTGCCTTTTCCTGACAGATGAGTCTGCCTGAATACATTCTTTTCTTTATCTATCTCCAAGGCAAACTCCATTTGCTTTCTCAATCTGTCATCCATTATTTATTCCCACTTCTTCCACACCTCAGGCTGATATCCCAGCGTGGACTGCTTACCGTTTCTAACAACAGGTGTCTTTATTATCTGCTGATTCTCAAGCAGTTTTTCCAGTTTATCTTCATCTGCAATATACTGGATAAGTGCGACTGCATCCTTATCCTTAGCATCAGGATTAATCATGTTCATTATACCGCCATTAGCACTTGCAACGGAAGTCAGTTCACCTTTACTCATGCCTTTTTCCTTCATATCAATGAACTGATATTTGATGCCGCGCTCCTTGAAAAAACGCTCCGCCTTCTTTGTATCATTGCACTTTTTGGTGCCAAAGATCTGTATATTCATTCATTATTCCTCATCAAAATATATTTCATGGTTGAGTATGATATCCATTTCATGCCATTTTTCTCCGCCCCACTCAGATGCGGATTCTCCCCTGTCCAGGAATCCAAACTTGCTGTACATCTTAACTATATTAGCATGACACGTAAGCACCAATCTCAACCTTCCACGTTCCTGTTCTCTTCGACAATAGTTATATACAAGCTCCCTTCCAAGTCCCTGTTTTCTGTATTCCGGGAGCACATCAAGGCCAAGTATCATGACATTCTTCCCTTCCGGATTATGAGTACCGGCATCAGTGAAAAATTCATCCCTGAAACAGAACTCATCTGTTGCAATTCCGTTGAGAAAACCAGCAATCTTACCCGTTTCCTTATCTATCGCCACCATAAACAGATCGCCGGCTGCCTTTATGCGCTCTATCATGTTCTCTCTGGAACATGCTTCATTAGGAGGAAAGCATATTCTTTCTATCTCAGCTACTTCTTCTGTCTCCTCAGGTTTTATTGTACGAAAACTGTATCTCTCATATAAATCATAATCTTTAGAATCGATTTCTCCGAGCAGTTCCCGTGCCTTAGTCCTGCCTGCTTCTGTAAGGTAAACATATTTATATGTTCCCCTGCTTTTCCTTGGATTTACAATATAACCTTCATCATCAAGCCTGTCTATGCAATCAAAATCGTAATTTTTCCATGACATCTCATTAAAAGGATTGCCTTCTCCGTCATTAAAACGAGTCAGATACATGAGCGCCAAAGTAAGTTCATCTATCGCCTGTTTCCTTGTCTTCATCGTCAGTAGTACCTATCCTCTCCAATAATTCTCTATTACGCTCCAGTACATTATAAATACCATCTTCAGAAAGTACTCCTCTCTTCAGCCTGTCCGGAAATTCTCCTTTTTCATCCATTGAAAAATCATCCTTCCACTGCTGGCTCGTGTAATATGATTCCAGCTTCTTTATCTCCAGCTGGAACTCTCTGTATTCTTCAATCTGTTTTTCAAGCGAATCCATTTTTTCCTGGGCCTTGTCCAATATTTTCTCCATCAAGAAAATATGCTGTGGCACTTTCTCAGACAATAGCCGATTACGATACTGCTTTTTCTTGGAATTATATCGCTGCACTATCTCATGATCAGGTATCCAGATTTCTGCTTTCTCTATCTTGTCCATAACAAGCATTATTGCCTCATCATTAGTAAGTCCTTCCTCAACCTGTTTCTTATATGCAGAATACATCCATTCTGAAATCTTAACCCGTTGCTTTTCTTTCAGCTGCTTAAAGGTTTTATTCATTTGGAGCAGTTGTCCGTTTACCTTCTTATGTTTACTCATATATCACCATAATGTTTTTGTCCCAGTATCCATCAATATGCTTTTCTGCTGTCACAATACCTTCCATATCTTTCCAGGCATCGTACCATTCGTCCGGAATAAGATCATCCAACACTACAGGCCCTACGCCATCCACGTACGGACCTAATTTTTCAAGCGTCTTTCTCAACTTTGTCCTGGCTTGTGTTTTTTCATTATCCCTGAGAAGATCCAGAATATCATTAGCCTGCTCACCCTTAACGCCATCATAAAAGCCATAATAACCGCCATCATCAAAAGGATCTTTCTCATCGACAATACGAGATATCACGATTGGATATTCCGCTACATCAGACACCGCTATAATGTAACGCTCACTCCTTTTATTGGCAACTATTACACCATATCTGACATGTATAAGCGGCCATCTGTCCCCAACTTCAAGTTCATTTTCTGTTAGCCACTCATCCTCTACAGAGACATACTTTTCATTTCCATCATCATCTATAAGAGTAACCGAAACCTTGGGCTTTTCTCCAGGCTTCAATTCTTCACATCCATAGTCTCCATCAAAAATCTGTTTTATCTTCCACTGTATCATTTATATCTTATATCCTCTGCATTCCCCAGAATCAGGACGCTCAATAATAAAATCCTTCGGATCCAGTTCTTCCTCATCTCCGAAGAGATTTATCTGCTTTGCTCCCTCTATCATTTCATCATAAGACTGTTTCTCAGCCTCAGTCAGTTCCCTGATTTGCATACTGCCTCTAATAAACCTCTTTATCCCTGCGTTTATTTACTGTCTCATTTTCTGCGTTTATCTTTGAAAAACATGGGCAGGTCTCATCATGGTCATTTATGATACCGCAGGCCTGCAGGTGCGAATAAATCGTTACTTCACCAACATACTTGAATCCACGTTTCTTCAGGTCTTTTCTGATAGCCTTAGACAGCCCGTTACTTACCGGTATTTTACCTCCAAGCTTACTGTGACCGTTATACAGAATGATCTTATTATCAGAATATGACCACATATAGTTACAGAAGCTTCCGAACTCTTCACGTACCTTCTGAAAGCACTTTGCATTGTTTATAACAGCAGCTATCTTCCGGGGAGACTTTATCATATCCTCAGTATCAAGGATTCTCTGAATATCTGCATCATCATAGGCTGCAATCTTGTCATAATCAAATCCATCAAAACATGACCTGAAAATCTCGCGCTTTTTAAGCATCAGATCCCAGGAAAGGCCGCACTGCATACACTCCAACATCAGATGTTCAAACATCTTTTTGTCATCATGCACCGGAATACCCCATTCATTATCGTGATAAGTCTTATTCCGTTCGTTGAAATCAGCCCATCCGCAGTAACCCATGCTATTGCCTTCCTTTATTTATGTGCCATGAATAAATTATATCTCAGATGCAGCCTTCAAAATAGCCATATAATAGAAAAAAGCTGCCCATCTTAGGCAGCTGTTATTTTAGGGAGGATGCTGCCTGATTCTTCACCAGACAGCAGTTATGAAAAAGTTATTATCAATATTAACAAGAGTTTCTGTCCTCTTGATAGCTTTATGATACAGCCAGAAACTTAACTCATCTTAAAAATGCTTTGAACAGTTTGTAAATAAATACCCGATAACGTTCATAATCTGTTTACATGACTTTTGGTTTGAATTTAGGTTCAAAATGTATAGTAATATCATCAAGAGGAACATACCCCCTCCTGATAACCCCCCTCATAAGAAAACTTTTCTTCATAGCACAAAAGCCAGTAGTCGCGATGATTACTGGCTTCCCCTCATTTATAAGAAGATTCCGAAAGGATTTTTTGAATTAAAATAGCCCTCCCCTCCGCATATTTACGAAGAAGAGAGCCAACCCCAAATGATATGCTTGCCTCTCAAACAAACTTTACAGCTGTTCCATAAGCCATTATCTCAGCTGCACTCTGCATTACAGAAGATGAGGAATATCGTATTCCAACAATCGCATCTGCCCCAAGAGCTTCTGCTTCCTTGATCATCCTGTCTGTGGCAAGACTTCTGGCCTTACCCATCATCTCGGTATAGCTTCCAAGCTCACCACCTACCAGAGTCTTAAGACCGGATCCGATATCCTTAAAAGCATTAACTGTCTGAATAGTGCTTCCCTTTACAAGTCCCAGCATTTCCAGATTCTTTCCGGATATTGTTTCTGTAGTAACCATCATCATACTTTGCCACCTCCTTTAAAACAGCTTTCTACCAAGCCAGATGCAAATGCATGCACCAACAGTTGATACAATCAGGCTGCCTATTAAGCCTGTAGCTGTAAATCCAATAAGCTTGAATACAAATCCACCGACCACTCCGCCAAGCACACCAAGAATAATATTCTTAAGTGTTCCTGACTTCTCGTTCATGATATTGCTGCCTATAAAACCTGCTATAGCTCCAAGGATAAGTCCACCAATAATTCCAAACATGTTGTTTGCCTCCAATCTTACTTTTCTCAGTTTTCCTGTACTATTACGATACCACCATATATGATAGTTCTTTTTCCATCCAGGTCAAATTTTACTTTTCCGCCTGTCTCGGTATCCTCTATATCAATCTTACCGGTATATGATGTGATCTCATTTCCATCATAGTCATACACCGTTACGGTTCGGTCAAGACCTCCGGAATACTCGGAATTTATTGACTTTAACGCTCTCTGCACAGATGCCTTGTTCAGCACAATTATGATAACCATGAAAATCATCACAAAAACAACTGCGATTCCTACTGTCTTTTTACTCTTTTTATCCATAACAAACCTCCCAGACGTCTGCTTATATGTTCAAGCTATTTTGGACTCTTCCGCAGACAACTGTCTGTTGATGATATAAGTATATGTCCGGTTCATGTCATAATACATATTCATAGTTGCAATATCGATAACCTTATTCCCCATAAGTGGTAAAATATAGGAAACGATTTCTTATGCGAGGTGAAGAAAATGCCAAAAGAAAACAAGAATCATGATAACAAAACTCCAAAAAATAAAGATATGCTAATAGGTGCAGGAGCATTACTCTCAGTAATAGCCGTACCCTTTACTATCCTTGCAGGACTCCTTTTAAATGACAGACGAAAAAATAAATGATTTATGTTCACTTAAGTTTCGGATGATAATATACATACATCGGGAGATGAAAATCTTCTGGAAATAGCAAAGACACTTTTTTCATACAATTCTTCATAACAACCTGCCCGGGACAGCGCAGTTCCGGGCAACTCAAAAAACAATGCCGCGGTACTTGTGAACCAATACAAATACCACGGCTTTATTATATTCATTATTCGCTTAGAAGCTGTCCTGAACCTGTCATCATATCAGCTGCCCAGGATATCAATCAGGCATCGCTCAAGGTTATCACTCATTTCCTCAGGTTTAAAGTACTCATAAGCAAGTTTAGCAACACCTTTGAAACGCTCATCATCCGAGGGTTTTATATTTGCCCAGCGAATGGCATATAGAGCAAGCATTCCCAAATACTCGCGTGTAGGAGTTCCTTCAGCATGGATTTTTTCTTTTCCTACCTCCCGAATAAAACTCGAAACCGCAATAGCAACATATGCTTCGGGATTAGTTGCATCAAGTCCATAATTTGCAGGTAAGATAATCATAATCGCCTCCTATTATTCCAAGAATTGAAAGAGCTTAATTGAACTATAACACAAGAATACCGCTACCTTAAGGTCACAGATTTTTACAGCATATTCTCAGGCTTGCTCATCCTGCCCGTCCACCCAAGGCTCCTTGCCCAGGTCCTCATGCTCTCCTTTTCTTCTGGATCGTCACCTGCAAGAGTCTCAAGCATTTCATAAAAACCACCTATTCCACCGACATCATCAACTAAATACAGCCCATCTGCAGCAACGCATTTCGGTCGCTGTTTCACATCTATATATGCCAGCTCGCTGCGAAGTTCCTCATCTACTTCCTTACCATACTGGAAATATCTGTATCTTCTAAGCCCATCGCTTTCCTTCATGATATCCACTACAAATACTCCGCAGGTGGAGAGATCGGCGTTAGTCTTACGGTCATACTGATCAAGTACTGTAATCTTTACGCACCAGTCATCACCATAATCGTACAGATAATATAATGTATCAAAAAGCGGTGTGAGCTTAGGATTATATTTGTTAAAAAGATCACTGCATCTGTCCTCATACAGTGGTATCAAAAAGTCTGCTGATTCTAACCACTCATCTGCACAACGCCCTGTCTCTTTTTTCAGATCTTCTGCGTGTCCATAGTATATGCGTCTATTAACTGCAGTTTTGTTACGTCTCCATAACTTTAGGCTATCTGCAGCATCATTCAGGTCCTTAATATACTCAGCACCCTTCTCATCTATCTTCTGTTCAGTTTCCTGTTTCTTTTCGGAAAGTCTCTCCAGCCACTTTTTATAAGCCTTCTCCCTGGTTTTCCCTTCCTTGGGGGCATTTGTTGTAAGCAGTTCCCCAAGCGTCAGTCTCTCTGTCAGGAAGTTCAGATTTTCCTCCATTATGATCTGATGTTCCATCTCATCAAGTGTCATGTCTGCTGTTATCTTGGTAAAATGCTCTGAAAAATCCTTTATCTGTCTCTGCGCATCAAAATATGTGTCACACACAGCCTTTTGTCTGTATGGGCCGATGTATTTTCTCTTGAACCAGCTCTTTACGCTCTCACCGGATTCATAGTCATCATCCCAGTAAAAATCGTTTGTATCATCATTAGGAAAATGCAGCAAGCTTCCGCAGAGATTTTCCCAGCCTCCGACTGTTCCCCTTGTAAGCGCCTTGAATTCCTCTGGTGGTATTGAAAAATTGTGGAGATGACTGTTCTGCCACCCGAACAGGCGCTGAATCATATAGTGCATGGCATGAAGGTTCATTGTACTTGGAACCAGGACTTCCCTGGATATTCCTTCCTTTGCTTTAGCAAGTTTCAGGAAAGCATCTTTTTCATCACCTTCCATGCCAAGGCCATCGTCTTCACCGTAAATATAATCCTCAACAAGTTCCAGCTTTAGTCTGAATACAGATTCACTGTTATAAAACGGATTATTCTTAAGCTCTTCTTCGGTGTGGGGCTTCGTATTTATATTGCCCTCTCCTCCGGCTCCGTTTTTCATCAGATAATCCATATCTATACTGTAGCGATCAGTCTTCATTGCAGCTCCCTCCTTATTACGCATCTTCTCAGCTGCAACGTGCATACGATCTCGGTAATCCTTGGACTTAATGGCATCGGTCGAATCTGACTTTCCGTACTGACCGCGGCTGTATGGCAAAAATGTCTGTATTGTCCTTACATCCTTACCCAACTTTTCTGCGATTTCTTCAGTAGATAGGCCCTGCTGCCGAAGCTCTGCTATCTGCCTCGTCCGTTTAGAACTCCACAGCCCTTCAGTAATCAGAACCCTCTGCACCCTTACCTGGGTAGTCCCAAGTTTTTTGGCAATCTGGGCTATTGACTTTATGGTCTGGTATTCGTCTATAATATTCTGGTAAAGTTCATCAACCTCGTTGTTATCCGGTATCTTTTCCGTCACAGCATCTGCTTCCTTTCGATAAGTTTGGTAGCTACTGACCTAAAGATATCGTTTCTACTCGTTTGTGTCAACCTAGGTTTTGGAAGAAAATTTAATAAATTCTTAAAGTACAAATTCTCATCCAAATGATACAATATCTTGTAGGGATACATTAACCCTTCCACAATATAAAGGAGTCCAATCATGCCAGATTTAGCACTGTTTCCTTCCAGGATAACTATTGACGGTTTTGTTTATGACAAGCAGGGGTACAACGACATCGGAGGTGTCTTCTATAATTCCAAGGATAACCCGTCCGATATCACAAGCAAGTTCATCAGCCTTTATCCTGATGGCAAGCTCACCTATCTCTTCGACGGACTTGAATTTATCTGGAATAAGGATTTCCAGGTTGTGAAATAATAAAACACGCATAAAATCGCCAGGGTCTTCATCATCTCATGAAAAGATCCTGGCGTTTTGCTTGTCTCTATTTCCATTTTTTGATTTCAACATCACTTAGCTCTGAGAACTTTATACGTATCCTATTCTGTTTATACCAATAACGCCGCGTCTAACCATAACCAATTCCACGGTCTCATACTTAGTACGTTGTAGCTCAGTTCTCGCCACTTTCGCCGTCTTTAAACTGGCATGATTAACTTCCGCTCTTGGAATAACAGCCAAGTCTATACCCATTGAATACAAAATTTCCTCTGGTAACTCATAGTTCTGTTCAACCAAGCCAAAGCAAGTGAAACCACTCTCCACGCAAAACGAAATCAAACATCTTTCGCTAACATTAACGACCATTGATGCTACACAGCTTCCAATCAAACTACCTAACATATATCCTATTACCGGTAACTCTGGAGCAATCATCTGGCCTACAGTACCGCTTGCCAAAGCCGCCGAAGAAATCAAAAGCTCCTTAGTCAGCATACTTCCCATTTCTCTAGGCGATATTTTCCCACTTGCAACAAGTATACTATTTTTTGCAATATCCATTACTATAACTGTAAGAGCACCAATAACATGCGGATTAATATCTTTAAACTGTACTCCTAATTTTCCTGCTTTACACGATATTGTTAAAGCTGAAGATATCGCCCCTCTTAAAAACCCCTCCGAGCTGGCAGAAATAGCAGTAAAGCCAACTTTCTTTACCTGATCAATGTTAATTTCACCATTTTTAATTAACAAATCAACAGCTTTGATTATTTCTGGAGCAAGTTGCATAGCTAGAGTAATTACTGCCGCTGTGTATCCTGCTTTCAGCGCCTGCTGCATTATATATTCATTTGTTACAATATCACTCAAGTCCAAGCCCATGTCCTTTGGCTTAATCTCACCTTCTTTGATTAAAGCCGCAATAGCTTCAGCCTCTTCTTTTGTCAGAGGTTTTGACTCAACACCTTTTCCATCTACTATGCGATCCACAAGATGTTCCAAGGTTTCTTTATAGTTTTTTAACAATGCTAATCGATTTGATGTTTCTTTGCTAGATTCTTTGGCAATCTCCCTATTTAAATATGCTATTGCATCTTTTATTTGATCAGAAGGAATTAGTCTCTCCTGTCCATTATAGACAGACATAAGTAAACTCGAAATATCATACTCTTCTGAATTAGCTCTTATAAACTGTTCTAAAGTCAATCCTCCATTATCATTCTTATAACCTTCAATCAATTTCCTAATTTTGTCATTATTATCATACCCGTACTTAGTTAAATACTCTTCAAAAGATATTGCCTCTCCTTGACGTGGTTTTGCTAAGTACTCATGGTAGGCCTGAATCACATTCTTTGCTTGTGCATCTACACTAGCCTCAGCAACTCTTATATACTTAAGGCTATAATCCTTTCCAAAATTTGTGCTAACATCAACAGATGCATGGTCCGTGCTTCCCTCAACAGTTGCTCTATGTTCTGACCCACGTAATGCAGCACTAATATTAAATGTATCAGCATGATAGTATTCTGCAACAAACCCTTTTAATTGCTTAACACCAAGGTTATTCTTGCCTAATACATTCATTTCATCAACAATCTTTTGAACTGTATCTTCTACAGTAGTGATATATTCCTCAGATATACTTGCCGCATAATCACTTCCTATTTGTTTTGATGAATAATTCCAGCCATCTTCTATCGTTAATTGCATAAGGCATACCTCCTTATGACTTCATAAATGTTTCCAAATCATTTTCATAAAGCTGAAGTATTCCATATAAAAACATTTGTTGGCGAAGTTTAGATTTATCCATGAAGAAATCTGTCACAAATGATGCACCTAGTCCAAGCAAGCCAAACAATACTGTTATTCCGCCCTTTATTGCAACTTTCAATGGAAGTGCTTCCTGTTTCTTTTCTGGCAAGGTTTTCGTTTTAAAATCTTCTAAAAATTCTTTATACTCTTCTTTCTTTATTGCCCATTCGTTTACATTTATATATGCCTGCTTTCCAGCCCAACCATACTTTATACCCCATTTATCATATTTTACATCAATCACTGGCTCTAATTTATCTGTTCCCTTAATATTACCAATAAACAAAACTTTGCTTTCAATCGTTCCTGATTTTTTCTGTTCGAGCCACATTTTTTCATCCCAAGCTACAATTGTAACTGAACCATCTTGGGTACCTACGATTTTCCCATCAGGTGTATCATCATTTGTTTCAACTAATTTTTTTAACTGATTTAATACCAATTCATCCTTGTAAACTACTATCAATGTTTGAGCTTCTGATAACATATAATTCCCTCCATTTCTCACTCACCTATTGTTTTCATTTAAAGGCTGATGTAAAAAACTCTTCTTTTTTCAGCATAACTGGCACATACGCCTTAAGCACTTCAAAATACCTATATTCGAACTGTTTCAAAGATAAGTAACGTTGATATTCTGTCTCTCCATGGATTCCAGACATCCTAGCCTCATTTGCTAATGATGTAATCTCATTTTTCATAGAAGCATATGTATTTGAATCCTTCTGGTCTGCAAATAATATTTCTAAATGCCTACTCATTTCAAATATCACATCTGGATTGCTATCGCTAGCATTATATACAGCAAAAGGAATCATCCTATCGACTCCTATGGTAATATCTGCCACTTCATTCGTACCATCCATATAATTTATATTGATTCCAGGCTGAACATTGTAACAATACCTGTTAAAGCAGATACCTTCCCCTCTGTCTTCGACAGAATATGCTTCAACCTGAACACCAGATGCCACTAAATTATCTCCTTTGTAAACAGGTGTAGCCCTATACAAGACATGATTGCCAGTTTTTCTAACATAATCTGCCACTTTATCTTCCAGTGGTTTCATGCCTTCATTATTCATGTATGTAGTACCCGTTACGAGATTAACCTCTGTATCATTCCCAGCCAATTGATGAGCGATTAAATGACATCTATTATATAGATAACCAGGATTTGTTTCAGTTCCTAATATACTTTTATAGTGATGATCCTCCGACTTTTTCGGCCATCCAGATGGTTTTATCATCCCTATATCTTGTCTTGAATTTCCTGGAGGCATTATTTCCGGACCTATATTAGCAATAGCTACACCTGCTCTTCCATAGCCATCCAATGAACTATATTGATCAAATGACTGGGTGTTACTCTTTTGACTAGCAGAAAATGATGGTATATCTCCATTCAAAATAGTATATGGCTGCCCTGAATATGCTTGCATTACCTTGCCATTGATATTAACCTCTGTTTCTGATGGGTCATCTGCAAGATAATCAGCTAATATATGTGAATAATACAAAACAGCCGCAAAACTGTTACATTTACCGAATTTGCTTCCAAACAAATTATTTATCAATCCAAAATCAAATACTTTATTTACAGTATTCTGCAATACCTTCTTTCGACTTTCCTGCTTCTTAGTCGCTTTACCATTGCCTTCCCATAAATTGTGCGAATATTCCAATAACGAATCACCCTTAACATCTATCGCATCAATAGAAGGGACGCCCGAAACCTTCTGCTTTTTTAGATAATTAATCTTATCTTGACCTAACCCGTTAGACTGTTCACTACATAGATATAAAGCATTTGTCAGCATCTTAGCCTTGGTATCTGATGATTTAGTTTCCGCACCATCGCCAAATATTATTTGCAAGACATATGTATTTGATTGTTTTTCATTACAGGCATACACATTTGTGTTGAATGATAGTAATATTGAAACCGCTACTAATATAGTAATAGCTCGCTTTATCATTCTTTAACCCTTTCAAACTCAACACCATCAAAAATAAACGCCTTTTTAACAGGCACCACTTTGTAACAAAAATCGATATGCTTATCAGGTGATTCTTCCACCGGAGTTATAGATATAGTAATGTTCTCTCCGGAAACATAATCATAATCATCGCCTTCCTTGCTTATATATGTCACATCAAACTCAGAGCATTTCTGAGATTTCTTTGGCCTTTTTACTTTCTTTACTTCCCAATCACTTATGGTTTTTGTCTCATCACCTTTTGTTATTGTAATAACAAGATTCGACCGATCAGTGACTAAGGAAGCTGGTATAGTAACCTTATCCCCTTCAAAAGAAACGTTAATAGCATTTAAATCTAGGTTCTCATCTTTATGATCAAACCAAAATCTTTCATCCAATGCCTGAGTTAAAAATAAATTATCTCCATTTTCATGAAGAATATCCTCTAAATCCTGTTTTTCTTTTTTATCAATCTTTTTCTTATCTGCGAGAGCAAACAATAAATCACAATTTAAATACAATGCCTCACTAACAGGCGGCACTGCTACTTTACGTTCTTCCTTCATGAGCTTATTGTAGCTCTTAACCTCTTTCTTTTCTCTCTTTGTTGCATCACTTGCGGCTTTAACTTCCACTACATCTGCAAGATATGTGTCATTAAGCGATTTTTGCTCATCCACCAATACAACTATATTTTCTCTGACATTCTGATAAGCTTTATCTACATAGTCATTATCTTTAGTAATCGAGTACAAATCCATGTATATTTGAGCCGTAAAATACCGTATTCCCCAATCATCATCATGTGTGTTTTTATGTATAATTTCGCAATATTTTTCAGCTAACTCAATATACTCATCTTCATCCATTGTTTCTTTAGCAGAAATAATAGCCATCGGGAGAGTCTGAGCATAATCTATATCTTTTCTAAAAATACGTGTTGATATTTTTTCGTACTTCTTTATAGATTCTAAGCACTTATCATAATCATTATGGTTATAATAATCTTTTGCCAACTCAAGCCAATATGGTCCAAATTCTGCATATGTGCTCTGATTGGTTTCCAGCCATGAAATCTTACGCACCAACTGGGAATCTGGTTTACTCGACCATGAAACAAAATCTTCTACAGCACCTTTATTAAGCGCGTAATCACCTGGCAGATCATAAGCTCTTACCATGTCAAACATATAGGACAAAGCATTTTTCGTACTGTTATGTAGCTCAGCAGCTTCGCTATCATCTAATTCCCATCCGTCTTTTAGAAACTGCATATCTGCTTGCGAAGTAGCATTCTGATAATTTGTAGCAGAATCAATCGCCATATATAATACAGAAGCTGTAGCCTTTAACAAGCTTCCTGATTGTACTGCACTAAGCAGTCCGATTGGATTTGGAACAGCCTGCCTCATTGCCTGCGCTCTTTGTTGTTCATGTATATACTCTAGGCGCTTACGCTTGACAGTAATCATCCGATAATTTTCTATTGTATCCATCATGCTAGAAATCTGAGCCTGTGTTTTGGTATCCACAGAATTAGGATATAAATTATCAAATGAATTATAGGCAGATTCTAGGAAAATTTGATCGCCTTTATTGGCATTGACCTGCTGCGTTAATGAAGTCATGTAATTGAGCATATTTATGGAATTACGTTGTGTTGGCGTAAGAGAAGAACTCTCATCATCATCCGTCGCACTATCATTCGTAGTTGCAACTTCAACCACAAAATCTTCATCGCTGTTGGCTTTAGAAGCCTCCACATTTGTAGAGCCAACTGACAACAATAGTGCCATAGCTAAGATTCCTGATATACCTTGATTAATCATATATTTTCTCATGTTACCACCTATTCATTCATCAAAATTATATTCGTATGACTCAAAGCCATAAAAAAGCATTCTTTACTTATTATATCTCTTTAAGACATTTTTTTGCCTCATGTACTGCAATAAAAGTAAGTGCCAATATTGCTTCCTTAGAAACATCGTTATAGTTAATTTGATATGCAGTTTTGGAAATCTTATCCATAGGAATCATCTTGAATTCCTTATCTACACTAATATTCTGATCTTTATTGTCAATCCAAAAATCCCAAAAAAATGTTTTAAGTCCAAGTGTCTTTGTCCTACCTGCAGCTGCAATTTCTACTGTCCCAACCTGAGAATTTCCTATGATAATTGACAGTACTCGTGAATATTTTTTTCCACCGAAGAGGCCTGACTTAGCAGGCACTCCCAACCCAACGCTTCCAACAATATTTTCATTAAAATCATGTAAGTAGATATACGTTCCCTTCTTAGGAATAGTCGTAACATACTTGATCTGATTATCTGCATTTATAAATACATATGTCCTAATGCCGTCTTTTTCAGAGCATATACCTAACATACTGTTTTTATACAAAGTAAGCTTGGACCATAACTTGAACTTAGCTGTTATCTTTTCAGCTTTTTTCTCTTGATGTCTCTCGGAAGCTTTAGCCATCTCAGCTCCCGCTCCGGCTAATGTTGTAACCCCAGCTACAAATATTGTTTCATTCAATATTTCCTTTGCAACATCTATAAGCAATCCCATAGTCTTCTCCACTTCTGTTATATCTCACTTACGGCTAATCCACATGCTTTTTTCCATAGCAATAAACAACCATGAGTTTATAAGTCGCATATATGCAAAACCCTAGATTAATTCTATCATTGCAATTTGTCTGAATATATTAAATATCCATTAAATGTTATATATGGATATCAACAGATAATGCAAACAATGAAATTTGTTATCATCATCAAATAAATCCCTTGTTCCCATAACAAAATCCAATCTTATATAAAAAGGAGACAGCTGTTGCCATCTCCCCATTTATGTATCCTCCAACAAATATCTTCATCTGATAACTACATTGTAGATAATTACATGTCCAATAAAAATATCTCTAGTAATAACCGATCGGACCTGCAATTATTTCAAACAAGAACAATCAAAACTCATCTTCAAAATCGTCGGCATCAAAACCGGCATCTTCAAGTGCCTCGCGGCGCTCATCGGGATCCATCATCTCCAGCTCATCTCTATCAAGCCCTGCCATATCAAGCTCATCCTCAAGCACGTCTTCCTCGTCTATATCAGCACTTGAATCATCTGAGAAAAGCGTATCATTTATGAACGCCCACTCACCGCCATCTATATGGCCATCATGATTAAGGTCAAAGGGTGTATTTCCAAACATATCATCAAAAGGTCCTGTCATAACGTGCCTCCTTAAGCTAACTCACAACAGCAACTTCTATTTTCAATGGTTATCATTCCAGTAATCCTCTGCTGCATCGTATGCCTCGTCCTCATCTTCGTAATCGTCCTCGTAGTCATAGAACTCTTCATACTTATCATCAGCAAAATCCTGAGCTGATTTATAGTCATGAACTCCATAATAATCGTAACTCTTCTTTGATTTACCAGAGCTGCTGTTCTTCTTTTTGGAAGTACTCTTGCTGCTACTTGATGTATCCTTAGGCTTATGCTCGTAGCAATAGATGCTACCCGTACTTCTCTTCCTGGTGCAGCCTGCCTTGGCACAGTGCTTTGTGCTTGTGGTGGAAGAATAACTCTTGCTATTTGAATATGAGCTACTGTTAGAAGTTCCACTCTTATGCTCATAGCAATAAATACTTCCGGTACTTCTTTTCCTTGTACATCCGGACTTAGCACACTGGCTATTGTATGCAAAAGTGCTCACAGATGTAGTTCCAAATATGGTAATTGCAACAGCGAATGCCATTAAAAGACTGATTATTGATTTGTTCATAACTTACCGCCTCCTTCTCTTACTTGAAAACGGTGTGGTTCCTCTTTATACAAGAATAAACCTGTTTTATCTACAAATACACACCCGTTTCGGCGAAATATGACGCTTTATTCTCCCTGCGCTACATTAGTTAAAGGCACCATCTCTATGGCAGATTTCATAATATTCACAGGTGCAGCAAAAGTGTCTGCAATACTTGTTATGTCCTCTCACACACTTTTTGACCCAATACACAAATCGCTTCATAGAGACTCCTTCTCACCTGACCACCAGCGGCATCATGAACAACATTGTCATCAAAATTGCTGCCGGTATACCAATTGTTACAAACCCAAAAGTCCTTCCCATACTTATATTCTCCTTCTCTTCAGCTACTTATTTTCATGTCTTCTTTTGATAATACAATTATCCTGCTTTACATGTCCCATAAAAATGACAGCTGTTAATCCGGCGAAGGCCTGACGAAAAGTACGTAGCAACCAAGCAAAAAGAGAGGCATAGCACCTCCCTTAAGCATACTCGGAAGTATTATTTACAAAGCTCCTCGATCCACTCCCTTCTCTGTATAACTTCAAGCCATTCCTTTGGAATTGCATCATATCCATAGAAAAGCCCAGCCAGTCCTCCTGCAATGGCTCCTACAGTATCGCTGTCATCCCCAAGATTAACCGCTTTCAGCTCACAGCTCTTGAAAGAATCCGTAGTAATAATCGACCAGATGGCTGCCTCAATGGTATCCACCACATAACCGCTGCTCTTAATCTGAGGCTCCGGAACTTCTGAAAACATCTTCATATCCCGTAGTCTGTCATAATGTGACAGTTCCGACGAATCCTTCAAAAACTCCTCATAGAACCTAAAGCCATCATCAATACCTTTCTGCAGTCGTTCCACAAGCGAACCTTCTTCATCCAGCAAGCCCCTTACACAGAAGTAATAAAGTCCACAGGCGATCTGCCCTCTTATATGATTATGTGTAAGCCCGGCAACCTGATGAATTATGGAAACCGCTTCTTCATCTGTAAGTTTATTCTCATAAGCATAAAGACATGCTGGAAGAATTCTCATCAAAGAACCATTTCCATTATCACGCTCGGTTGTCCCTCCGCAGCTTTGAAGATCATCGCCTTTCATGTAGCGAACAATAGCTGCCATAGTCCCATGACCCACATCAAAAGCTTCACCAAATGGCGTATATTCGCCGTTCCTTATCCATCTGACAAACCTGTTCATGATATCCTGAAGGTCAATACCACCTTTATCCCTGATACTGTCAAGAAGCGCCAGAGTCATACTGCTGTCATCAGTCCACGTGCCTACCGGCATATCATAAGTGCCATGACCAATCATGGTTGTCACAGGATCTGCCTGAACCTCTTCCCTGGATCTGAACTGCACAGGACATCCCAAAGCATCCCCTACAACGACTCCCATTATTCCCGAAAGCCATATATTATCAGCACTTTTTCTGTCTGCATTATATTTCATCACAAAAACCACACTCCTTTTATGACTCTTGCCTCTCCCTTCCAATCTCATCGCATCGTATCATCTCCTGCCCTGACCGCTACGCTTCCTATAATCCTCACGAATTTCAGCATCCCATTCACAGCAGTTAAGCTCTTCTTCTGCATCCATGGCACTTCCTGCCATCATAACCGAGCAGACCGCCTTTGAAACACCTGCATAAAGATTTGCTGTACCTACTGAATCGTGCATATAGTTAACCGCTCTCTCCTTTTTAATGCCAAATCGCTGTGCCTCAGCATAGGAATCGATATTTGCGCCTATGAAAATGAACTGCCATCCGTATTTCTTCTGTTCATGCTGAATCATCTTCCTGATCTGTCCATATGAATATCTGCAGCTGGCATTCTCCATTCCATCAGTAGTTATCACAAAAATAGTCTTCTCGGGTCTTTTGTCCTTAGGAGCATTCTTGTGCGCATTAACTGTGTGCTTGATAGCACCACCAACTGCATCCAGAAGTGCTGTGCAGCCTCTAACGTAGTACTCCTCAGGTGTAATATCCTTAACCTCTCTGATATCAACTCTATTATGAAGAACCTCTGTCACATCATCAAAAAGGATTGTAGATACGTTTGCCTTTTCACCTGTCTCGCGCTGCTTCTTTATCATGGAATTGAAACCGCCTATTGTATCCAGCTCCAGTCCGCCCATTGATCCGCTTCTGTCCAGTATATAAACAATCTCTGTATAACCTTTACTCATTTCGCTACCTCCATCGTAACAATCATTTGTTTTTCTACCGACTCCTCTGCAGCGGAGCTCTATCTGATAATGTCATGTTACTATGGCGGCAAATAAAAATGGTCAACCCTCAGGCGACCATTTAAATCATCCCTTCGACAGTGGATCCAGTCCGTAATCAAAGAGTGTTATATCTATTTTCATAACGTTGTAGTCCTCATGGATAATGAAATACTTGACCACAACATCCGTCTGCGAAATCGGTGATAACGCATATCCCGCAAGTCGTAGAAAATCCACCGTTTCATCCAGGTTTAATCTTAGTCCCACCGCCAGAGATAACACCTTTTCCTTTGAAGGCTTGACCTGACCCTTCAGGAGCTTTGAAAAGTACTGCTTGGAAATATTGGCAGCTGCATAAATCTCAGAATTCTTCAGCCCCTTCTTGTTAATCAGCTGCTGCAGATGTTTCTCAAAGGAATCCGTATACATCTCCTTAAGTGCATCATCCAGCGACTGTGACTCTTTGGCGGCGCCAAACATTATCTCAGCCTGGCACTCATCATACGCAGCTGCCATGAGAGCTGATTCTTTAGCCTTACCCGTCCTTGCGGCTGACATCGCTTTCATTGCATCAGCAAAAATGCCGCGTTTATTTTTGCTCTTTTCCCTTGGACTGCCCTGTGTTTTAATGTAATCCAGTTCTGGCAATCCTATTTCATCAGATAGATCCGACGGTTCTTCTTCCCAGTCTTCATCGAATTCCTCTTCTTCATCTGACTCTTCAGAATCATCAGAATTCATGTCCGCATCAGAAAAAGCTGCTGCGCACTGCATATACTCCATCGATTCTTCAGGGATGCCATCATACTGATATTCATCTTCAAGGGCCGCACTTACATACTCTTCATCGATAAAGCTCTTTACATCATCAAAAATTTTACCTGAAACATGATAGGCATACTCCCCGAAAACAACCAGCGTTATCTCCATTTCATGTTCCAGCAAAAACTCAGTAAATGCATCAACCGCTATCTGAATCCCAAGTTCTTTGGGAAAACCATATGTCCCCGTTGCAAGAAGCGGAAAAGCTATGGACTCGCATCCATTCTCAGCAGCCAGTATAAGCGCCTTATCATAGCACTTCCTCAAAAGCTCTGCCTCACCTTTTCCCCCGCCTTCCCACCAGGGTCCGCTAGCATGGATAATATACTTCGCATCAAGATTAAAAGCCGGAGTAATACCCACTTCTCCAGGTTCAAGAACGCCTATCTCCCTGCGGGCAGCAAAAAGCTTCTCCTCACCGGCAGCTTTATATATGGCAGCATCGACACCATCACCTATAGCAACATCAGAATTCGCAGTATTAACAATGGCATCTGCTTTCACCTTTGTTATGTCATTTCTAATAATTGAAAACGGCATTACATTCTCCCCCTGGTCAAAGTTTCTCCGGTTTATATCCTTTATCTTCCCCAGAGAAAATCGCACACTAAATCCGGTCTCATAGCTTTAGTCAAATTCTTTACTTTGCTATTCTCAATCTGAATCCAACCATCAGCCCTTTTGTACAGCGTAATCACGGATCCATCCGTATTTTCAATTGTAAACTTATCTCCTACTTGTTCAGATGCCGGATCACCTTTTTCTGTGTACTCAAATGAAAAAATCTTACGCCAACCATCCTGAAAATGGCGAATAATCTCGTTATACTTCTGAAAATCTTCTGGATGAATAAGGAAAATGTATGACCTCTGAGTTCCTTTGTGATACGTCAGCACCAGATATTTTGCATCAGGAAGAACCTTGCACATAACACTCTTGTGATTATGCCAATCCCATAGCTTCCTTCGTCCCTTATGGCAATAATAGACAACATTATGTCCTGCTCTGTAGTATTGCTCTACTTCGTCTGGGAGAACATACTTCTCAGAGCCTCTCTTACCCGGCTCATTATCCTCCTGCAAACCATTATCAGGATCCATGTAAATAAGTTCAGCGTCCTTAAGCTCATTTATACTCTCCTGAAACCACGCCATGCGTTCCTGTTCTCTGTCGCTTGGCGTTCCAACAGGATTCAGTACATCTGAGTAAAAAAGCGCCCCAGGAACAATTCCACTGTCCTCAATATCGGTAACTGTTTTATCCTGGTTATCCGCAATCTTTTCAAGTGTATCGAATACTTCAGGCGCATATCTTCTGAAAGTCTCATCCTGTAGGTAATTTGTAAATTTACCATCGTTAGAGGCATCGTCTTCCGTCAGATACCAGTTGATTCCAACCTTTATTCCAACTTCAGCAAAAGCGCGAAGGAGCGCATACTTTCCATAATCCCCAATATCACCAACATACTGATTCTTCATCGATATATCCTCATCGTTATATTTGCGTTTCTTACAGCCTTTCCTCTATATCCCTGATTCCTCTGCCCATCTCTTCATCATTATGATCCATGATATGACCATAGAACTCGCTAAAAGGCATAACCCTTACATCATTTACTTCGTAGCGATCAAAATCAAAGCCACCTTCAGGAACATCAACCCGCAGCATGAAAATCGATGCCAAAAGTCCTGTCCCATCATCCCAGTCCTTGATATATTCAAAAGCAAGCACCAGATCGTCAGGTGATACATTTATCCCAAGCTCTTCTGACAATTCTCTCACTGCTGCCTCTTTTGGTGTTTCATCAGATCGAACTCCGCCACCTGTCATATCCCATTTACCTGGATAGTATCTTGCCCGGAGGGATCTCTGCTGGACAACATACTTTCCCTCACCCTTTCCGGGAGAAGGACTGTCACTTGTTTTCATAATGATAAGAACATGCTTTATATAGTCCCCGGGTTGTTTCTTCTCATGCTTTTCTATAATCTTGCCGGTGGGCTTGCCTTCCCTTGTAAAAATCTCAATATATTCCATATATCATTCCAGAATCGTAATCTGAGCCTCAGCGTTATATGTATGAGGCTCCTTAGTCACTGCCTTATGACCAACAGCAATAGCTATCTCAAACTCATAACCTTCCGGTATAGCAAGCTTTTCTGAAAAATACTTGCCCTTCTCACCATGGAGTGCATCATAAATACATCCGATGATAAGATTTCCAAGTCCCATTTCCTCAGATAAAAGTGCAATATTTTCAACAGCGATACCTGCATCAACCTTGCTCCATTTGTATCCACTCTCTGCGCTTATAACTATGAGGATAGGTGCCTCATAATAGAAATTGTGCTCAGCATGATCTATGTTACGAAGAGCATTCTTTTCATTTTCAATCTCAGTAAGGATCGGATTGTCACCCTTTACAACTGTAAAATGAAGTTCCTGCTTGTTGGCACCCGTCGGAGCCTGCAGTCCTGCTGTAAGCAGCGCATCCAGCTCTTCCTTTGAAATCTGATCCTGTGTATAACCACGTGTTGAACTTCTCTTTGCTATTATCTCTTTTACTGTACTCATGAAAATTTCCTCCTTAAAGCTTTCTCCCTATAGCATTAACCCACATCTCATTTTCTCTGCCGGGCCTCTTATAAATCAGTGTACTTTTTGCTGCTACCATAACTTTTATCAACAGGATATTTAAGCTCATTTTTATGTATCTTTTCAATAATTGCATCTTCTATGCTGATATCAAGCTTATCCGCTAACTGAATGCAATAATTCATTACATCAGCCAATTCTTCCTTTACAGCCTGCTCATCATATTCAGGTGACCACTGAAAACACTCAAGTAGTTCCCCGGCTTCTATAGCTATACTCTTAGCAAGGTTATCAGGCGTATGAAACTGATCCCAGTTCCTATCCTCAGTAAACTTCTTTACTGCCCTTTTTACTTCTTCAAACTCCATCTTTCTGCCTCTTTATATTGCCTTAATAGCTTTCAAATCATTTGCTGTAAATCTATTTATATAATTTTCAAGGTGTTTCCTAAGCGCATTATCACAAACATATACATATGTGCCTTTGATACCGCGAGAAAGAAGTACGTAATAGATATTTTTTATGTACCTCTCCAATTCACGATCAGAAGCTTGTCTTTTTCCATACGTATCTTTATAAGCTTCTTTATCTACAAAGATTTTATTATGAGCTTCATCAAATCTGATATCTTCACCTAATATAACGAATCCATAATTCAGGTCATATCCCTGTATAGAGTGGATGCAGCCGACTTCATTAACTGCTTCATTGGTATGAACCCAATTTTCTAACTTTGAATTCCAGCGAAGATTATGCCCTTCAATCTCAAAATCGATTACCGTGTGTGTTTCATCTCCCTTGCTCTTCCATTCCCATGCATATCCTGCAATCATTCTGGTTAAACCTACTTGCTTTTCTTTCAATTTATATAGCTCATCAAAAGTCGAAAAATCATCTACCAGTCTAATTTCATAATTGATATCACTTACCTTATGATCAAGTTTGTCATATAAGAGCGAGAAAATATCTCCTAAATATCCTACTCCACCCTCGCACCTCATCTGCGAAAGAAGATTGTAATAAGCCATCATTCTCGTGCTAAAAGAATCGTTCTGAATGATTTGTGCAACATTTAAGCCAGCTGGAAACACAATCTGATCCTTATCAAAGAAAAAAATTGAGCACTTAGACTGTTTCAATATCCAATCAACCTGAGTTGAAGTATTTGAAAGTCCGATTCTTTCACAGGCATCATCGTATACTTTATAACTTTGCAGGTTCTTTCTTTTCTTCAACCTATGAGATTCGTCAACAATCAAAATATCATATTTCTTTTTCGTTATCTCCGTAGGCCCTAACACATCCTTAGCAGAAAGGTTATTAAGTCCCTTAAATACCATTTTCATAGTCTTTCTCAAAGATGTCGGTGGAACAACAAATCCAATCTCCAGTTCTTTAAAGTCTTTTGATTCCCGAAGCAACTTAAAAAGATATACTGCAAGAATAGTCTTACCACTTCCTGGGATTCCTCCGACGATAATACTTCTATTAAGGTTCTTCCTAAGATTATCCACAATTTCTGTAACAATTGATCTTTGCTCATCAGAAAGAGTCTTATATGGGGAATACTTAAAAAGATCAGACTTCTCAAGTTCTTCGATTGTACTTTTTACAAGTTTCTTTTTCTGAAGCTGATTCCAGAGTTCAACAAATTCCTGATCATATGAAGGCTTATCATAGTAATCTATCCCTGACAACCCAGCATTCTGGTTCGTTAGAACAAATTGTTTGTCTGCTGCCATCAAGCTGATCAATCTGGATTCGTAGTCAAATGTCGCTGATTGATTAAATTTATCACAGTATATAAAATGCGCTCTGGTAAAAATCTTCTTAGAATCTGCATCCTTGTGCTGACTCATACGCTTGTTAATGGAATTTGTCTGACCAACGTAAGCCTTTTTCCCATTCTCCAATATGTACAGCATCGGCCAATTATTTAGATACGGCTCAACACCATAATCATCGCTATGAAAGTCTACGTCCTTAATTGTAAACATAGTGTACACCTCGACTACGCAATTCATTCAACCGCTTCATATATCACGTTTTAGATGCTATAACCTCTACCCACATCTCAGTTTCTCTGCCAGGTCTATTATCATGTCCAACTTCATTATCAAGTATTGTAAATCCAGCATTCTCAAATAGAGGAATCACACTCTTTTCATTAAAATCACTAAACTTGCGTTCTCCACGCATCTTTGTGCCATTTCCATACTTAAAAGATGCATACATCACTCCGCCGGTTTTAAGCGCAGTATTCATCTTCTTCATAATTCTTGGAAGATCTGTCATAGGTACATGTAGAAGCGAGGCAGATGCCCATATCCCATCAAATTCATTATCAAATGGCATATCTTCAAATCTCATATTTCCAACATCTCTTCCAATTAACTCTGAAGCTCGTCTACACATCTCCTTAGAAGCATCAAAGGAAACAACATCATAGCCCGCATCTAAAAATGCTTTACTATCCCTTCCACTTCCACATCCAGCATCCAGAACGCGAGACTTATTTGGAATATAAGAAGTAAACTTATTTCTTGCTTCCGACATATCTGCATTAACACTTCCGGCAAAGAACGAATCAGCATTCTCGTTATAATACTCTACATTCTTATCAACCATCGCTTCAGAAATCTTTGGAAGAAGTGCCAGATCTGCAGGAAGCCAGTCCACACTCCTAATGTCATTTACCTCAAGCCACTTAGCAGCCTCATGCTCCAAGAGCTGTAGCTTACCTTCTACAACAGTTGCCCAGTAGCAGTTCATATGAAGATGAAACGTCTCATAGTCATAATCGATGACATCTATCAGATCATGCACCTCTATTTCTGCGCCAAGTTCCTCTCTAATCTCCCTTATAAGCGCCACTTCAGGTGTTTCACCTTCTTCGATCTTTCCTCCGGGAAATTCCCAGCCATCCTTATAATCCCCATATCCACGCTGGGTGGCGAATATCTTTGTTTTTCTATTGTAATCATCGCAGATTATTGCTGCGACTACGTTAACAGTTTTCATAGTCATCCTACTTCCAGTTTGCTTGTCTTCTTAATGTACTTAGCAGGTATCGGATTATCAAGGTGCCATGTGATACTCATCGGCCTGCTTCCATAATGACTCACATATTTTGCAGTTCCAAGATATGTATACGGAGCTGCACCTGCGATATCCTTCTTAAACTCTCTGACAAATAACAGAATCTTGCTTCCATACTTCACATGATTTATATACCTTTGACCAGTAGGTGACGTATCAGAAGTCGTGCTCTGACTCTGCCAATGAAAGAACTCCTCATTAATAGAATAATCGTTGTACATAGTAGTGGGGGAATAATCCTTATCTGACTTATTGAGAGTTACAAAGAAAGTATCAACCTTCTTATCCTCAAGCCACTTTGTACCCTCTCTTACAGTCTGCGGCTTCATAAAATCCATAGCCACAAGTATCTGATCTCTGGTATAAGTACAGTATATTTCAAGCGGACAATCAAATCCCAGATCCACTTCATCACCTACCACATCTATTCTCTCAAGATTGTAGTTAAGGATTTCAATCAGCTCGTCAAACATATTTTTGCTGTTACAAAGCTCAGCCAAACTCTGTTTAACTCCCGGAGCGTTCCAATCATCTACCGTACTCTGCCACAGTGTAACATAGAACATCTGCATCATCCGCTTCTCTGCTTCAGGTAACATACTGATGTTTATGTCATTTACCTTTGGCAAAACATCAAGTAAAAACCGGATCCATTTTGCAGAATCCACCGCAATAAACTTTGCAAAGGCCTTTGTCATTTTCTCTTCAATCGGTTCATCAAAATCACTGATCACACCGGCATCCGCACAAAGTCTCGCAAAAGAATATTTAGCATAAATACTATATGGACTCAGATGATAGTAGCTCAGGAAATTCTTCAGAGAAAGCTCTAATCCGCTGTCCTCTGTAAATGTCTCAATTCTTGATACAAGCCCTGCCCTGCTATCAAAGGACTGCTTTATATTATTCAAGATAACCTGCGAAGCCTTCTTCTCAAGCTGTACATAACATCCCTTTGGAAGCGCAGTAAATCCATGCTTTATCTCATACTGAACGCTATGATTTGTATTTGCCAAAAGCGCTGAAAACTTCTCTTCAAAGTTATACTTCTTATTAGCCTGCCCGATAAAATCAAGGACTGTAAGGCATTCCTTTCCATCCGACAAACGAAGTCCTCTACCCAGCTGCTGCAAGAACACCGTAAGTGACTCCGTGGGTCTGAGGAACAAAACCGTCTCCACCTCTGGAATATCAATACCCTCATTGTACAAATCGACAACGAAAATAAACTTGATATCACCAGATAACAGCATCTTCTTTGCATTAGCCCTGTCACTATCTGAAGAATTGGATGTAAGAGCTATTGATGGAATACCTTTTTTATTAAAGTAGTCGCTCATAAATCTGGCGTGCTCTATGGAAACACAGAATCCCAGACCATGAACACTTTCCATATCCGTCACATACCTATACAAAGAATTGATGATATGGTTTGCTCGCTTCTCTGCAATAGTTCTGTTGAGCGAATACAGATTACTCAGCTCAGATTTATCATAGCCACCTCTGACCCATCTTACTTCTGAGAGATCCGTCTCATCGGATACTCCAAAATACTGGAAAGGGCATAATAGTTTTCTCTCAATTGCCTCTGGAAGCCTAATCTCAGCAGCTATTCTGCCATCAAAATAATCAAGAACGTTCTTCCCATCCATACGTTCCGGGGTAGCAGTTAGACCTAATAGCACCTCAGGCTTGAATGAACTGAGTAATCCCTGATATGTCGGTGCTGCAGCGTGATGAAACTCATCTACAACAATAAAATCATAATAATCCGATGACAATATCTCATACAATTTCTGTGAAGCAACTGTCTGTATCGATACAAAAAGATGGTCCAAGTTTTCCGGCTTCTCACCGCCAACATACAACTCACCAAAATTTGGATCCTTTAAAACAGCCCTGAACACCTCTCTGCTCTGCCGTAGAATTTCTTCCCTGTGCACTACAAAAAGAAGCTTATTCTGCTTATCCGGATGCATTTTACAAAATCTTCTATAATCAAATGCTGCAATAAGCGTTTTTCCCGTTCCTGTGGCAGCCACTACAAGATTCTTATTTCTGCCTCTAATTCTTCTCTCGGCATCGAGCCTATCCAATATTTCCTGCTGATAGGGATAAGGATTTATGTCTACAATAAAGCCATAACCCTCTGTCTTTTCCCCATGCCTCTCCGCTTGTAATGCCTTCCTCAATTTGTCGTAACTATCATGGGTATATTTTTCAAAAGTTGTAGAATTCCAATAGCTCTCAAAAGTGGCTTCTATCTTCTGTATTGTAGGTGCCATATCCTTTGTGGTTACTTTAATGTTCCATTCCAGTCCGCTGGACATAGCTACATTCGACATATTGGAAGAACCCACATATGCTGTTGTGAAACCAGTCTTTCTATAGAAAATGTATGCCTTGGCATGTAGCCTTGTGCGCTTAGTATCGTAGGATATACGCACTTCAGTACCAGGGAGCTTACTAAGCTCTTCGATAGCTTTAACATCCGTAGCACCCATATATGAAGTCGTGATTATCCGAAGCTGGCCACCACGATCCACAAAATCTTTTAGTTCTTTAAACAAAAGCCGCAATCCGCTCCATTTTATGAAGGAAACCAGCATATCGATCCTGTCCGCTGTCTCCATTTCCTTCCGAAGTTCAGAATACATCTGCGGTTCATGAATAGCCCCGGTAAAAAGACTACTCTGTGCAACAGATGTCTCCGGACGCACTATATCCTTGGCCTTACGCTGACCGATCTTGTACATAGGATCATTTTCAGAAAGTAGTGCCAGAAGCTGTTCTGCACTATCAGCTACTGCCAATTCTTTCAGATCATCCAAATCATTTTCATCCGAAATAAGGCCAACGACCTTATTAACCAGCTCTATCTTCGCCTCAAGATTTTCATCATCAGAAATACGGTCCAGTGCCTTATGCACTACTTCCGAAACATACCTCGAAAGGATCTCAGATGCTTCAGCTCCATCAATCTTCTCAACGCGCTTTAAATCATCTGCTGATCCTGTAAGCTCAGACTGTATCTGTTTATTAATGACCTGTTCGTATAATCCGGGTTCTAACATATCTATTCCTCACGTCAATATACAGACATTTACGCTAAACACTCATTTTCTTAGGCGTCCAAATTTCGTTATACCCATTTTTCTGTGCCCATGTATAAATCATTTTTATACGCCTTGCAGATTCCTTATTACTCTGATCCCTTTCAATCATGATCTCATTCCGCTCAGATATCTTAGTAAGGAAATCAACCTGGGCCAGCTTATCTCTTTTCTTGTTATTACACTCAGGACATGCCAGGACAAAGTTCCATATCTGATCATCCTTTATAAACGACCACGGTATAAAATGATCCACCTCTACGCTGTGCTTTGTAACAGGCTTACCGCAATAAAAGCATTTATTCTCAAATTCTTGGAACAATATATCCCTGTAATAAGCAAGACTGCTGCGTGTGCGGAGGGTACTCTCATCAATCTTACTAAGAAGATGATCTACGGCGCTATCCTCATTAACTCTCTCAAGGAACTTCGCCCATTCATAATAATTGAGTTTTTCTATAGCCACCTTATGTTTGCAGACGAACTCGTACATCCTTGGGTTTATCCTGATCCACTCACCCTTCTTGGAAAATGAATAAAACAGCCCACCAAGATCTGCATACAAAGCACCAACTACATTTTCCTTACACTTCATTTTAACTTTATGGCAGATATCAATACGCATATCTTCGGATAAACTCTCAAACGGAATATCTTCAAGTATGTCATATTTTTCCTTGCCATATAAAAGCGCATTCTCTAGTTCTGACCGGCGATTCAGTTTCCCAGGGTTCTTCTGCCTGATATGGTGCTTCAAAACCAGGTTCCAGTATATCTCAGCAAACTTTGCAAAAAGCTGGTCAAAAGTCAGAACCAACTTACTATCAGTATTATATAGGTTATCCAGAATAGACTTCAGAAATCCAAATTTATAGCTTGTATCATTTACGGATTTACTTGAAAAAAGGTATGCGAAGGCAGACCACATTTCATCATCTGAAAGTGGCCTGTCTTCATATTCTGCTTCTTTTAACAAGTATCCTGCTGCCATATCTCTACCAACGCAATCTATTTCTATAAATGTAACTAAATCTATTATATAACTCCCATGAGCACAAAATAATTAAATAAGTATTACCAACTCAGCTCTCACTCCTCAAACAGCTCAAATATTGGATTCATGACTGTCCCTCTCATAACAAGTAATTCCAATCCTCCGGCTCCACCTTACAAAACTGGCTTCCGTCTGCCACAGGAATAATCTCACCGCTACTATTTATTTTGGGAACCACGTTGACCAAATCACCATAGTTGTATCCTATGCTTTCATCATAGGGTTCATTTAGTAATCTGCACATTATTCCTTTTGCAGTAGCCCCATTTTCCTCAACCCACATAGTTTCGTATCCACCTGCTGATGTAGGGAAGAATACCTGTATATCATCCGGATAAAAAGGATGCCTGTATGCATCAAAAATATTGTTATAATCTATGGCTACTTTTTCCTCAAAATATCCATACTCTTCCTTTATGGATTCCGCTTCTTCCTGAAAGCCATACCCTTCAGCTACATTTTCCATAACAATGGCATCGCATTCTATACCACCTTCGCGAAGTGTCAATCCTATCAATTGTTCTGATAAGTTGTATCTAACTTTATCACCGGTAATTTTGCATGAGCATAGACCTTTGTAGCTAACCCCGGCTTCCGGATCGATATAACAATATGTCAAAATTGCATTGTCATCTTTATCCCCAGAAAGCATGATTCGAAATGACTCCATTTGCTCCACTGGGATGTTATAAAAAAGTACATATTTATATGGCAATTCTTTAACTTTATATTCTCTTATATCCATAGTCACTCCCATAAATTTATAGTTTTTACATTATCGTGGTGAAGCCGATCCGCCATGATATGGGTTTCCCGCAGAACCTAATGGCGCTTTATTACTTTTAGAAGACACTCGTTCAGCACATTTTTTCTTACCTTTGACCAAACAACATAGGTGTTTATAATTATCACATCCACACTTATAGCATTTGCTATTCCTATATCCAAAAAATTGACATTTTACTTCATAATAAAACATTTTTCTGATTCCTCCCCTTTTATGCTACTTGCTTTGCTTTAAGATCCTGTATAATCACCTCTAGCGTTCTGCGATACGATTCCTTCGTCACTTTCAGTTCTCCAGAAAAAGTCCTCGCATCATACGCATTTGGAAGATTTTCATCGTTCTTACATTTCTCAATGAAACTGTTGTAATCTCCAAGCAGATTCACCTTATGAGGACATGCACCTAAAATGATTGCGCTGTATCTACCGCCATAAGAAAGTCTGCCGGCATAATTCATAACCTTGTCGTAATCCACTTCATATACAAAGTCCTTTCTCTCAAATCCATACTTTTTAGAAATGCCATTCATGATCTTCTCGTCCAAAGAGCATTCGCCGAGTACCAATATTTTCCCTCTTTGTCCAAGAAGATCATGTCCACTTGATTTATCCGAAATTTCTTTCTTTTCTTCCACAAGATTGTCATTAATATGCGACCTAATTTCTACCATGGCTCTCTTATATTCTGCGTTCTCTTCTTCAAGCTCCTTCATTCTTACTCTGTCAACAGTATCAAACTCCTCAATAATTCCAAGCAGTTTATCTGAGTAATCCTTCCACTTCTTAACCTGCTCATAAAGAAGCCCTATAGTTATTTCCTTTTCCAACTCACTCATCTCTGGGGATTGTGGTCTATTATCCTGAGTTTCCTCTACAATAACCTCTTCTTCCTTAACCTCAGGTTCCTCATAATTTATATTAAGTCCCTTTATGATATCAGCCATAATACTGCTGCCACTTTCAGCATTACTCGACTTTATAAGATATTCCTGCTCATCATAAATATGTGAATGTTTTCTACCGGAAATCTTGTTCTCATACTTTACCTTAAGCATTCCCATATTTTTGTTTATATTTCTTTTGTTATGAGGATAGTGATTCCCTATGCTGTTAGCGAGAGATCTCATGGTTCCACAGTAATGACCGCTATAGCTTCCACATCTATTATTAAGAAGAGAAATCATGATAGGTTCCCCGGAATAATCCGTGAATCCGCTATCAAGCCACAAATATACTGTATCCCTGTCGGGTTGCATTTTGCAGGAACACTTATCATCTATATAAAACCTGGTCGATTTCTCATTTGTCACAAATCTCTTTATGGTCAGCGGATCAGGCATGCTCATTCCGCTAAGTCTTGCAATACCTTCAACTACACCATCAATATCATCAATTACCACTCCGTTATCAATAATAAAATCTGCCATGCTAAAACCCTCCATTTTCTTTTGTTTTCTCAGACAGAAAACCTGTCTTATTACCCATGTTCATCCTACTAAATTTGCTGTCCTATAATCCTCGCTACACATACGATCATTTGTTCTACAAACCATATATACGCTTCATAAGTATTCTTCATTGCAATTCCCCCTTCCCAAAATAGGTTTGTTGGTTTCTAATAATATGGTAGAGCAGCAGTATCCCAATTTATAGCAACAGTCCGTTGAATCCCTCAACAAATCATTGACTATCTATATAATGCAAAAGGAAGATGACCCTTTTAGCCATCTTCCTTGTAAATATCATTTACCTGCTCCAGTATTCTCTTTTCTTCCCGGAACGCCAACCCTTTCTCGTATAAGTTTTGCAAGTCCGTTATCTTCCCATCTCTTAGGAAATGAATAATAGTAATCTAATGTTGATTCATCAGCTTCCCATATCTTGTGAAGCATATCATCAATTCTTTTTTCAGAATCAGTCTGAGCGGTTAAAAAGTTTTCTTCTACAAATGTTCGTATTTGATCTTCAGTAAACCATTTATTACAGTTAAACAAAACATCATCTGTAAGCCCATTTATAAAATCATCTTCACGCTCTGATAAATCCAAGGAATTATAAAACTCCTCCTTATCTTTCTCTTGCTTTTCCTTTTCTGTTCTTTCCTTGTATTCCTCAATTCTTCCTTCTTTATTAAATCTATTGAGCAATTCATTAACGTAATTGGGACCATGACTATCTTCTCTCCACCATAAAATTGACTCCAATGCTTCTACCTGAACAGGCTCCATGCCTAAAGCTTCTTCAGTATAATCTTTCTCTTCGCATCCATCCTCAGATTCCCACCATTCGAGCCCCGCAGATAAGTATTTATCTACTTCTTTCCTATTTGTCCCTTGCATCATTCTGCGCAATATATCGATATAACAAGACTCTCCACACAAACAATCATCTCTGGTTTCAGGATAGCTATAGAGATTTGTATTTATTCGATTCTGTGTTTCTCTTGGATTGAAATGGTTTTCAACCAAGTATGTAATATAATCACATCTAAATGAAAGGCCAGAATTATCTAAGGATGTTAATAAAGTTGTAACCTTATCGTTGTCTATAACTTCCTGATACGAATTGTATCCTTCTGCCAATATTTCATCATAGGTAACAACGTCTTCGCTTATCGTTTTTCTTCCTAAACCGCTCATATTTTTATATATAACGACACCCTTTGCCGTTATGAATACAACATCACGCTCTTCTTTCTTAAAATCAGTATATTGTTCTCTTATAACAGCACCGATACGTTCTAATTTAAACAGCTCATTGCTAACCCTGTCACTTTTCATTCCATATAAGTTATAGACAATATTCCTAAAGTCGGTTAATCCGTCAAATGCTATGAGGAGAGATAATATCTCTTTTCCAACCTCTCCCACAGAGCCTTCCTGATCAATTTGATCATCAAGCAAGTTCTGTCCCAATGCATCGGAAATAGCATAAATATTATCAAGATTCGGTATTCCCTCTTTTTCCCATTTGGAAACAGTCTGGGGGGTTACATTCAGCTTTTCCGCCAGTTCGCGCTGACTCATACCTTTTACCATTCTAATCTGTCTGCAGCGAATTCCCATTTCCTGCGTTTTTGATGCGTCTTTCAAATCCATAGTTTGTCACCTCTCTCATTTTTTATTAAGCAGAGCTCTTGCTAAAAACATCGTACCATCGCTACATTATTATTTGTATTCACAGATCATTGAATCTCGCAACCAATCATTGATTCAGAAAATGCCCGATATACCACATGGCATTATCGAGCATTTTACCATATCTTTTCGTAAGCCTGACTGTGAAATCCTTTTCGTTAATTTCCATGGTTTCCTGAGTCAAAAGATTTTTATATCTCATCCGGCTTCATAAAATGTCCCATCTCACACTTCACATATATTCCAAACTTACTAACCCCGGCATGTAGTGCACAGTTATGAATCGGACATTTCACACGCTTCTGCGTAATATATATATTTGCGATATCCTTTGATAAGAACTTTGTTTCCTTACATCCTTTGTTGGAGCATTTTAAGTAGCACTTGCCTTTCATACTCCTTGTAAGAACCATAGGTCTTTTACAAGCAGGACATCTCTCGACTTCATTAACAAACCTTGCAAGTCCCACCAGTCCATCACCAGTATCTTCTTCAGGTTTATTTCCTTTGGTATACATGCTTATGAGACTCTGTCTCTGTTTCTCTTTAGGCTGAAGAGCAGTTCTCTCTCCATTGTTTTCCCTGATCTCAAGATCTGAGAATGTCTTTATGAGCTCAAGTGTATGTTCGCCTTTGATCCTGTAGATTGTAGGGCATACTGTAGCAAAGAAGAACGTTCCATCCTTAAATCTGCCACTTGATTTAGGAAGGCCATACCACATCGTCTTATCATCAATCATGATAATCGGAAATGCAGCATTTTCAGTAGCAAATGCAATTGTTTTCCACTGATCCGGGAGATCGTCGTATCCATTTGTTTTACAGAGAATACGTATGCCATTTCGCTTTGCTTCAGCAATAACACTAAAAATCTGCTCATGAGTTTTGGGATCAAGCTCACCATCAGGAATGGAGATAACTATCTTTTCCTGTGCTTTTGCAACATCCTCTGAAAACACTTTAATTGCGTCATCAAGATTTTGATAATTCTTAATTTTCTTGGTCTCCGGAAGTTGCATTATATACTTCTGCAGTTTTTTCTGATGTGTGGATGTAATATTACTCTTATCCTTGAGGAATTGAATAAGCTTATAGAAAATATGCTGTGTCCCTTCAAATCTTCTTTCCCAGAACTTTGTATTAGCAACTACAACCAGCTTACCTCTTGCTCGCGTTACAGCAACGTTCACCAGCCTGGTAACCGAATCCATATCTTTGCTCATCAGATATCCCGCTTTGGTTGATGGATAACTTTCCACAGCATCAAAAATAATGACATCTCTTTCTGACCCTTGGAACTGATGAACTGTTGAACATGCAATATCCGTGATATCCGATTCTCTATGATCCTGAATCATAGCCCTTATAAGCCTGGTCTGAGCAGAATATGGTGTTATGATTCCCACATATTTCTGACCGTCTTCTTCTCCGTTAAGAGCAGTCAAAAACGAAATAATAGCACTGACTATATTAAAACGTGAATTATCACTGTTTTTCATGCAGGCACAGTATGTCCCCAACAGATCAATCATGTTTGTAGAATGATCGTAAAACGGTTCCCTGCTGACAGTATCCTCATTATTAGTAATAACAGAATAATGGTCCTTCAACAGGTTGCTATAAACAAATTTATTAGGGAAAGCTGATATTTCCGGATACATTCTTCGCTGCTCATTTAACATTACCATCCAGGGATGAGCATACATTCTCCCCTGCACAGCAATACCAAGAAAGGCGAAAATATCTGTGCAAAGTGTCTTTTGTGCCGGTGACTGCGCAATCGGCTGCAGCTGCCTAAAATCTCCTACCAAGACAAGCTTTTCTTTTGCGCTCATGGCCGCACAAACTATCTGAGGAACGTATGCCATACTGACCTCATCAAACATAACGACATCATATTTGGCATCTTCAAAAACCTTATCTACTGTCACCTTTGAAATAGTTGTAGCAACAAATGCTGCCTTCGCAACATACTTTTTCTCATCTTCCCTTACTTCTTTTCTAATAGCTTTAAGGCGCTTCTCTATCTCAGCTCCTCTTTCAGAATTGTAAGCTCCCGATCTTCTCAGGTGTTCTCTCTCTTTATATAAATCACCGGACTCCTTAAGAAGTTTGGGCTTATGATTCAGGGCATAGTTATAAGCCACCGCATATGTATCACGCGATAGCTCCTCATCTCTCACATATCCATATCTCAGAATCTGACCATCCCTAAGATATGACTGTTTTCCATTTGTAGTAATCTGCCGTACTGTCTGTTTTACAATTCCATCAACAGATACATTACTATGGGATACTACCAGAACTCTCTTTCCGTCAAAAATAGCATTAAGCGCTATCTGTGCCATGGTATATGTTTTACCTGTTCCAGGAGGTCCCCATATAACTGTGATATCATTACCAAGCGCAGCATCTATTGCTTTATCCTGTCCTTTTGGCACAATAGAAATCGGCTGACTTGATGCAAGGCCTGGGCCATCTTCAATAAGTTTCATCGCAAGTTTATCTGTGCGAGATAATCTATCAAGTTTATTGGCAAGCGCCTCTAAGAGTTTCCAAGGTTCTACTCCTATATACGCCTGGTTTATACTCACGCCAAAATCTTTATCAATGTTTATTACTATCTGGAAACTCTCACAAACAAGAACCGATCCTGTAGCTGTTGTTGCCCCCACAGTAAGAGTTACCGGAGCATCATCCGGCAAATGCAATTCTGCTTCCATTTCAAAGCTATATGTATTAATTCCATTTTTACCGCTAATAAATCTACCGTTAGTTACCTTATACTTACGGCCGCCATCTTCCTGGAGATAATACTTCTCTCTAAAAAGTGCATTTTTATATTCAAGCATTGTTGGATTGTTGTTAACATAATCCCCTGCTCCTGAAGAATCTGATCTTTCATACTGATCGTCCTCATCATCTTCTGTTTCATCCTCCCAGGAATCCTCAGCCTCAAGCTCTTCATTATACTTCGATGTATCTTCACCACTCATTCCAAAGGAAGAAACATCATCCAACACAACAGAATAATCCCCATTTATTTTGTAGCTAACTTTATATTTTTTCCCTTTGTTTGCAAGAAATCCAATCATGATATCTGCATTTTTCTGAACAAAGCTGCCTGATCCATTGAGCTCCATCGCAAGCTCAACAGCTCTTCTTAATTTGCTGTCTTCCTTAGTGGCTCCTGTCACAGAAAATGCGTAATTATTCCCTAATCCATCTGCCAGCTCCACTTCATCTACGACAACAGTGCTTGAAATACCCGGTTTCGAAATAATATCAAATTTCAGATTCACAGTCTTTTCAATCTTGCTTATCTTAGGAAGCGATACCTTAAAAGGACAATCACTAAAACTTTTCACACTTCCACCCCACCTTAATACATTATTTTTGAATATAAAAACATCAAAGCAGCCATTTAAAGCCACTTTGATGTTCAATATACTGTATAGCTAAATCTCAGCTTACTATTTCACAGCTAAGCTGTGTTCCCCACAGAAACTATCTTCACTGAACATTATAATTATATATGATTTAATAAACAGCTTCAACGCAGCAATTGCTATATTTTATACGAATAATGCTATATAATCATGGTTTCTTTTTCGTTCGCATATTCATCTTGCGAATTCATTCAGCACCAAAACCTGGTTTCCTTAGAATTCATCGTCATCCCAGTCGCCCATAGCCCAATGCCAGGCTTCTTTGTCTTCCCGATCTCTTTCCAGCTCTTCCTGTCTACGCCAGAATTCTTTTTTCTCTGATCTCGACATGTTCTTAGTAAGTTTCTCTATCTCCTTATCCGACAGTCTTACATCGTGTTCATCTTCTCCACCAAATAACAAATGCATTAACATATTCGCACCTACCTTTCACAGATCTCACTTATCAAGTACTTTCAGTTTCTGTTCCTTCTCACAATTTAGTTATCAGTCAATATCTCCGTAATATCCCGGCATTGTGTATCCATCCTCACCTTCAGGAAGACCGATCACATGAAGCTCATCGGCATCATAGACCCAACCTTTACCTGCTCCGGAATATCCTGATGAATAGGATTTATCTACATCGCCATAATAACCTGGTTTTGTATATCCGTTTGAGCCCTCAGGAAGACCAATTACATGCAGTTCATCCGAAGAATAAACCCATCCCTTTCCTTGTGTTGTTCTGGTTCCGTTGCCCTGGGTATTACTACCGCTGCTCCTGCTTGATTTGTGATTAGGCTTTCTTGTGCTATTTGGTCCATCTAATGCATCTATTGCATCCTGAGTAAGATTACCTGCTGCCTCCAATTCATCCAAAAGCTTCTGGTTATACTCCTCATTCATCCTATCAATCTTTTCCCGCCAAGTTTCTGCATGAACTGTCGTACCCATAAAGCCAACAATTATTCCAAATACTAAAAAAGTTGAAAATGCAATCACAGTCTTTTTCATCATAACTACTACCTACCTTTCAATGAAGCCGATGCTGCATCCCCAACAATTCTTTTTTCAAATCCCCAATCCGTATTTAATTTGTTTTCTATGATTACACTTTACTCTTTTTGCTGTCCAATAATCACACCTGCACAATCGAATTTGCGTTCTTCCGTTCCAACCTCCGTTTCTCTAGATTTTCCATATTTTGTTATCATCTCAAGGCATGTTTCCACTGAATTAATTATTCCCAGCACTTCCTCTAAGCTGCAGTAGGGCTCTAAAATTTCATTCGAATTAGCAAAAACTATATCATATCTATAATCATGCTGATTATCGGAGCATCTTCTTGCCTGAAGGCAAAAACCATATTTCCGTAGCCTTCGTAGTTCCTGCGTCAGCCTCCACTCATCATTCTTCATAGCGAGCCTCTCTTTACTTGCTTTAACATTTTCAACTGTGCTGTTCAATATAATCATGTATTCTGTAAATGTATTATCGCACATTTGTTCGGGTGCCGCTATTAAAGAATTATAAAAACTTAAATCTGATGCACAAAATTTTCAATGAACTCCCCATAAAAATGAAATAAGCGGTCATAAGGCCGCCTATTTCTGCATTATTCCTTTAATGTTTTTCCACATTCACCTAGAACAAAGACCAATTCTCTCATTGATCCTGTTCCAAAATATTGTAGTTTATAAATTTCCTCCTCACTTAGAGCACAAATCTCTCCCAAAGTATTTATTCCTGCCCTTTTGAGACAATTATATGGTCTATCAGACAAACCAAGCTTCTCTACTGGAAGATCGTCACTAATAGAACCATCTTCATTAACATACTGGCTATCTGGCGATTCTTTTAATCGCTCTGCCGCGGTTTTGGGCCTTCTAATAATAATGCTTTTATCTGCAAACTGCCTAAGAATATCTTCTATCTCCAATTCCGGATCTACATATGGTTTTATTCTTCCTATTCTTGTAAAATGATGCAGCTTTCTTAGTCCTTTTTTCTCCAGCTGCCTTATTCGTTCACGTGATAAGCCAAATCCCTTACCAATTTCCTCGAGCGTATGTTTCTTACCATCCTCTATTCCAAACCTAAGGCGTATTATTTTTTCCTCTCGCTCTTTAAGACTTCCGAGAACTTCAAATAAAACACTCTCAAACTCTTCTTTAACGGATTCATCTATATCAACTTTGGGCATCCCTATTTCCTGCGCTTTTTTAGCACTTTTTGTAACCGGGATATCATCTTCATCACCATCATCAACAACATGGTCTTCTATGAAATCTTCGCTAATTTCCTGAGTTGTATTATCGATAAGATCATAAGTATTAGGATCAATATTCTTCAAAAAAGGTGATGCTTTATCTTTTACACATGTCACGACAAGTCGCTGCTGCGCTCTGGTCATAGCAACATAGGTCCTGTTTCTCTCCCTTACCTCATAGTCCTGTCTCTCTTTATCAATTTCAAGCCTATACAAATAGGAATATGGATAATTACCATCCACAAATTGCGGAATAATAACGCGGGTAAACTCCAGGCCTTTTGCACTGTGAGTCGTAACAAGCTTAACACCAGGTCTTGTTATATTAAAATCCTGATCGCCCTTGATGAATTCTATTGGAATGCCAGCCTCCTTAAGCCAGGTTGCAATATTATCCAGCTGGTTATTCTTAGATGCAATAATCGCTATTGTCTGATCACTAAAGTCTTTCAACCATTTTTTTACAATATCCAGCAATAAATTTTTTTCATCTTCTATGGATTTCAGCAGTACTACATTAGGCTTTGGCCCCTTAAACTTCGGAACCACATGATCACTCCTATCATCCTCAGATAGAAATTTATCGTTTCCTTTTCTTAAAGATTCCGCAAATCTGTCTATCTGCGCTGTAGTTCTCATGGATTGAGTAAGCCGTTTTATTGTAATATCTATTCCCAAATCTTTAGGAATCCACTGTTTATTATAAAGTTTCTGATTATTGTCCATAGCGATTGTCATATCTTCTCTAAAGATATTCATTACCGCTTTCATCTGTGCCAGTGAAAAATCCTGAGCCTCATCAATCAGGACATGGTCATACAAATGCTTTGTAGATATCTGGTAACCGTGTCTTGCCACATAAAGTGCAAAATCTCCCCAGTCGACCATACCATTTTGCTTTAATATATGTCTGTAGCAACAAAATATGCGAAAAGCATCTGCTCTATCAGTCTCCGACATACGAAGATTTGTCCCACGCCCCTTTCTTTCCAGGGACATGTAATAATCATAGTCCACAGTAGTAACATTCATGGACTTCATCCACTCAATTTCTTCCTGCCAGAATGTTTCATCACATGCAGGATGATCCAAGAGACGGCATTTAGAGTTAGCTCTTCCATACTGTTTTAGAGCCTCACGAATAAACTGCTTCTGTGTTTTGTCATCACAGACAGTTTTTCTATCCAACCCTATATCAACACAAATATCATAAAGGTGCTTATTAACGGTCTTCACCTTAATAAAACGTCTTCTATCACCATTTATACCAAGGATTTGCGCAGTAGCACTGGCAAGCGGCTTATTATATGTAAGCACAAGTACCTTATTATATGCCTTTGGATCATAGTTTTCTTCGTATTCTTCTATGTATTTCTTTGCTATATACTGTATTACAGTACTCTTTCCGCCTCCGGCATACGCCTTAATTACCAGCGTTTTGTCCCCGGAATAATCTGCACACCTCTGCTGCTCCTCTGTCAGTTTCAGCATCCTCTTTTGTGCATTCAAAAAAGTTCCATCCATAGTAGTTTCCCTCAAAGATCCGCAAAATCATCATCGTTAAACGTATTCATATCTCGCCTGAGTTTATCAGATTCTTCTTTGGATTCTTTGGTAATAGTTTTAGATGCTTCCTTAACCTGTCTGGTCATACCATCGCTTTTCGAAACCCAGGATTTTGATACTTCCTTCCAAAAATCTCCATTAACCATAGACCTTCTCCCTGTCTCTTGGAAAAACAGAATACTTGCAGTTATCCGCGTTTGGACAAAATGCGCAAGGATGTGACTTCCTTATCTTGCCTTCTGGTGTATAAGCAAAACCAGGCTTTGTAAACTTCATACTCTTCTTACCCTCTTCAGAATCCAGCTTTGCATATGCCTTGAGTGCTTCCTTTCTTCCTGAATAATCCGGGAAGTGCGTTCTAAGCCGCTGCTCCGTATAATAAAGTCCGCCACACAAATCTCTTCCAACTATTGCCTCATCCTCTTCCGTATAATCCTTTCGGTCTGCTGTTAGATAATCGTAAATCTGTCGTTTAGCTGACTTTTTTATAGCCGGGAACAAATCCATTACATTCTGATAAACATCTTCAATTTTAACGTTCTTATCTTTCATGGCATTAGAAATAGCCACAATAAGCGATGTAATAGAGAAGCTCTGCATGAATTCATCCTGGAAGCTTGGTGCATCATCTACAATATATCCATATAAATACCTTAACGGACAAACTCCATAATCCATTTTGGCTTCCTTGGGAATCTCTTGAGTCAGATCATCAGAGCAATGCTCCGTAATCTTGGCATCTATCATTTCTGCATCTTCAACCTGCTTCCATTTAACTCCTTTTTTCCTGGGTCCAAAATATTTAACATCTATAGCACTCCTTATAAGTCCAATATAAGGGGACTCTGCCCTCTTCTTTCCTCTTATCTCAGACACCCATGATATAGATACGTTCCGATGCTTAAGAGCTGAATACATGAAATATCTATTTGCAAGGGATGAATTTTCCGCCGTATACAGCCAGCATTTCAGCAGTTCGTTTTTCTTCTTTTCATAACTATTCTTTAAAATATTTTCATTAAGTGGCCAGGGATATGCCCCCTTACCTCCGGGCATGCTATCATTGTCACATAAACAGATATGAATCCCATTTTTCTTCTTAGTAATATGTGCAGAATCTACATGGTACATCGACATGACAGCCCAGTTTCTTCCCTTTATCTCACCGTCATCAAATGTACCTTCAAGATATAATTCCAAAGCTCTCGCTGCATCAGCAGGAAAACATTTAATTCTTGTATTATTATCTGTATTCAGCTTATACAGAATCTTCCTGGCAATTTCTCGCTCCAACTCTGATACTTCATCTGTAACTACACATCCATCCAGAATCTTATTTAATCTACGGATATGTTCAGAAATATTTATTTCCCTGTTATCTACAAAAAGCTCCCGCGCTATAAATAAAAGATGCTTTATAAGCACAATAATGCCTTTTACTCGTTCTACCGGAACAGAGAACTGACTAAAATCAGACAAAGGATTTCCCATCATCTGCTGCCACCTGTATGCATCCTTATCTGATCCTTTAGCAGTTTTCCAAAGGCAGTTTTTCTCTATGTCTTCAAGTTCTTCTAATCGTGTCTCCCAATCAGAGATCCTATTACAATCCCTGAAAAATGGCATGATCTTCGTAAGATCACTTACATAATCCTTGCCCGAATATTCCCCATGGGTAAGCCATCCGGATGAAAAACACTCAAGCAGACTGTACTCCGAAAGACAGATTGCGTTCTCGTTCTCATCCCACATATCATTGATATTCCATATGAATTTACCAATCGGGAAAGCCATTAGCTTTCTTTCACCATATAGCCTCGGATAAAACGCTTTTACAATCTCATTTGCTTCGTTACTTCCTGCAGAATACACGCCCTCACCATGGTCAGCACTCCATGCAATACCATTGGAAAAATCTATGAGGGATCCATATTCTCTAATAGTAACCTTACCTTCCCTATTAACCTTTGGTTTTCTGCCTTCAAAAATATCGCCACATGGATCTTCCTTATTTGTTACTGCACTGACCCATTTATTCATAGGCTCATATTTTTTATTTTCACCATAGGTTTTCTTCCAAATTTCATAGGCAAATGGATAACGTGAATCATAAGGAAACAAAAAAATAAGCTCGATCCCTGTCTTTTCCATAGCCTGTAAAAATCTCTCCTGAAAAGGTGTTATATAGTACAAACCATGTATTACTATTTTTGATATTTTTCTCTGAGGCGAAAATCCATATGCATTATTAAGCAATTCCTGCATGAGTTCAGGCTTTTCTATAGATTCAATCCGCTCTCTTAACTGCGGAAGTCCGAAAATATTTTCATCATATATGCTGCTATCAAGAAGTTTTTTCCATATTTGTATCAGGAGTTCTACATTCTGATCCCCAAAAGTATACAATTCGTTTGTACTTACCCCAGCAGCCTCAAGTCTGCTTATGGAATTGAAAATGCCACCAACATTTTTGATACATCCAAGAAGCCATTTCTGCTCATAAATATCATCTGAATCATCGATTAAATCTTGAATCATTTTTGAAATCAAGGAATATATAGCAAATTTATTTGCATCCTCAGCCCAGCTCCCTTCTATGGCTCCCTGAAGTTCATTCATGGAAATCGCATGGAAATCCAGAGCATAGTCAAAAAGGCCATCCCATTCGTTTTCATGCCTTGGTCTATCATTTTTCAATGCCCATCGCATATCGTTAGAGGCAACAATCTGAGGTATGCTCTTGATCTCACTCCAAAAACTGCATTTTCCAAGGTTATTTAATTCAGTATAGGTGTATACTTTTCTTGCCATATCCTTATAATCCTATATAGCTGGCCCAAGTATCTTCCTTAGGTCGCATTGGTTCGATAACAATAAGCTTGTTTATTGCCCTCGTCATGGCAACATACAAAATTCGATGTTCTTCCGCCCTATCCTTAAACACTTTCATCTCATGCATATCCGTGTAGAATTCATTTTGGAAATTTAATCCGCCTCCGTTCCATCCCACTCGAAGATCCTTGGTATCAATAATCATTTCCATTCTTTCTTTCGTCGAGAGCTTTTTCCCAGTGTAAGGAAGGATTATTGTGTCAAACTCCAATCCCTTTGATTTATGTGTAGTCACGCACAGAACACTTTTATAATCATTATCATTCCTGGTCTCAGGTTCTTCTTCCTCACGGTTCGTAGCTATCTGTGATTTTAAGAAAACATAGAGCACATATAGGCTAAGCCTCTCGTCACTGAAATTACTTTGTATAAGCTCAATGAGCTTCTCAAGGTTTGCTTTATATTGTGACGCCCTGGCATAAGTTACTGCTTTAGCATTCTCTTCATCCCAGCCATCATCAAGAAGGGCTCTCCTTGTATTAACAATAAAGTTCTCGACTACCGGAATCTGTTCAACTATGTCCTTCAAAACTGAAATAATTGGTCTTAACCTTAGTCCGTTCCTATAGTTATCCCACTTTGTTTTCCTAATAAAATCAGACAGATATAAACATAATTGCTCTTTATCCCCGTTTAACGCCTCCATTGCCTTAATGTCTATAGTTCCGACATCCCCAGCATAAGGCGTCATCAAGAAATTAAACATATGCTTCGGTTCATTTTCAAATAAGAAGGAGCATATAAGAGCATAAAAATCCCTCACTGCTTCGCTTTTATAAAAATAGCCTTCCCTCTTCGTTACGTTTGGAATCTTATGCTTTCTTAGGAGCATGGACAACTGATCCAGCTGGCCATTGGTTCTTGTCAGCAGTACAACCCTAAATTTCTCATCAATTTTTTTGCCTGCCTCTTTTAATTTCTCGACCCTATCCATAAGATCGTCAAGGGCTTTCTGTGTATTCTCTGCTATTTCTCTCGCTGAAGGCTGCGATGGATCTTCAAAAAGAGTCTGTCTTCTTTCAAAGAAATCCTCAGTCTTCTCCTTATCTTCCTCGCTCTCTGAAAGTATTACCCCGTCTGGTTTTTCTGGTTCGAGGCAATGATATATTATAAGTCCGCCACAGGCATCCTTATTTAATGGAACTACTGGCGCATCATATTTAAGCATCTCAGAGCTTCCCCATCTGGCAAAGATTTTGTCCATTGATTGCATGAGGGCTTCTGCAGTTCTATAGTTATTTTTAAGTGAAAAATCTATATGACCAGTGCAGTTTCCATTTCCATCAAGCGCTTTATACAGCGTTTGAAATGCTTCGTCATTTGCACCTCTAAAGCCATAGATACTCTGTTTTACGTCACCAACAACAAAGAGCTTTGTCCCTGTTAGTTTTACCAACTGATTTGCAACATCTATCTGAGATAAATCTGTATCCTGGAATTCATCTATAAAAAGATACTTCATTCCAAGCCCAGATAATGGACTTTCACTAGCATCATCTCTTTCTTTCTGCTTTATGAATTCCCCAAGAACCATCTGCAGATCCCTTATAATATCACTCAAGGATATAGCATCCATCTTACGCTTTACTTCGAAAAACTCATCATCAAGCTTAGGGATTATTTCCTTTGCAAACTTACCGAACTTGTTTGATTCTTCATTAGGGAATGTCTCTCCCCATTTCAGGTTATGAATTGCCTCATGTGACAGACCAACCTTTGCACACTCATCCCAGAACATATCTATCAGAGCCTTCGTCGTATAATACTGCTCTCCAACCTGATCTTTTATGGAAGAATCTGTTTCCAGCAGGTTATCCATATATTCAAATATCAGATCGTTACGATCTTTCTTGAAGCTCTTTATACAAAGATTCCCAGTAAATCCCTGCTTAATGCCGTACTTCCGAAGCACTTCATAAGAAAAACTATGAATAGTACTGATATTCATCTGGGACTGTTCTTCGACCCACCTGAAATACTTAACATTTCCAGTCAAATGATATCGGTTCAACAAGTTATCCTGAAGCCTGCGGTTCATCTCCTCTGTGGCATCATTAGTGAACGTGATCATATAAATATCGTACATATGAAGCCCCGGAACAGTGTGCATAAGATACATTATTCTGTCTATCATTACAGAGGTTTTGCCAGTGCCAGCACTTGCCTGAACAACAATATGTTCATCGGGGCTACAATGCTCAACCCTATACTGAGCTGCATTAAAAGATGGGCATGCTGATTCCAGCCTACTAATAAGGCCAGACTCATCATTCCCATCTATCACAATTCCCTTATATCCGCTCACAACAAAAACCTGAAGTAAGCGCGCTTTGATATATTTCTTACTATTATCTATACCTTTAAGTGCTTCGACAGACGCAGCATCACCAAACCATAAAACCTTAATACCATAATCGATCCATTTTTTTATGCTATCAAGATATTCAGACAGACTTTGTCCACACAAAAGCACTGAGTACTTCGCACCAAGCTCATGAGAGTATTCTTTCTCATACTTTATAGAGCTTATGGGCAAAATACTATCTTTCTTCTCTTCTTTCTGTTCACGCTCCGTATTATCCAGCTCATTGTCACCGATTTCATCATTTTGAAGATCTGTTTTTGCCGTACCTTCACAGGTTCTACCAAGCGTTATGGCATAAATATCCTTAACGCCTTTTTCTTTAAGCAGTCTCTTCACAGCCTCCATGGTATTCCCGGTAGTAGTTATATCATCGAATACCACAACCATTTTATCTGTCAGATTATAGCCTGCGTATAGCGCCATGGTATCAAGAAGTCCTTTTACACTCCTATCTCCACCACCTGACAATTTCTCATGGGTCTTTGTCCTGAGTATAAGATTCCACGCATTCTTACACCCAAACTCATCGCAAACACTACTTGCAAGAAACTTAAGTGCATCGCTATATATATCTTTTTCATGTGAAGGAACGATGCAGACAATAGCATCAGATAAGGCTTCTCGCCTTTTTTTGAAATATACATCAATAGCACCCTTAATATCAGTGCATAAAAAAGCAACGGCATAGTCATCATTATCCTTGAATTTAAGAATATTCTCACTTACGCCGTTATGCTCTGCATATCTTGACGGATAGTAATCATAAAGATATAGAATTCCAGAATCAGTACGTTTGAACTCCAATTTCAATCACCCATAATATCAAATATAGTCATTTGAACAGGTTCTTCAGTACCTTCTGATTCCCTCAATGATTCTAAAAACTTTCCAAGCTCCTCCGTATCGCTTATGGAAAATCCATCCTTACTCTCTATTATATACCTATTTCCAGAAAAATCTCCAATCGCATTATTTCCAGGGTTATAAACACCAATTTGGCGATGCATTTTTGCAGCCGCGTTAACCGTGTGCATGGTTCCACTCTTCATACCACACTGCATAACAAGCGTCGCATCCCCAAGTGCTGCAATAATGGCATCCCTCTCAACAAAGGTGTACTGCGTAGCTTTCGTATCCGGCGGATACTCTGAAATCAATGCTCCTCCTGTAGCCAATATCTCTTCACAAAGAGCTTTGTTTTCTTCCGGAACAATATGATCAAATCCACACGGTAACATCGCAACTGTTTTACCCCCGGAATCAATGCACGCTTTATGTGCAATAGTATCGCATCCTGCTGCCAAGCCACTGACAATCACACGTTCAGAACGCTCAATAGTTGCTTTTACGAAAGACAACTCTTTTTTAGCAGTATTTTCCACCGGAACACGTGTTCCAACAATTGCTATGTTTTTTTCGTCTAGCACGGTTATATCGCCTTTAACATATATGATGCAGGGGCGTTTATTACCCAGGGCATTCAGCTTCTTAGGATATTCGGGATCCAAGATTGTATATACTTGCAAATCACTTCTATCTAAAATCTCGTCATATATCTTATTAGAGATTTCTATGGCTTGATTAACACTATCCTCATCAGCCTTTGCTTCACTGGCTAACACAAGATCTTTTAATACATCTATCTCATTATTCTTAAGCAAATACTGAAGATAGAACTTACTAACCCTGGCATTTCCAACTCCGCTTATAGCCCTAAGAAAAAGTATTTCTCTGAGTTTTTCCATATAATCAATTACTTATTCCTTTATTTATTGTTTAATTTTTTGATTACTGCAATAGATTACAAATGTTCTCTTCGTTATCAATAATAAAAGCATAACTATCATAAATGAAAAACTGTAAATGCATATAGATAATGCAGCTATCACATTTTTATTCTTAACAATAATGACAATTATAGACATAATTGCCGAACACAGAGACAGAATATTACAGGTCATAATTGAGACAAATGTCTCATTGACCACCTGTTTTTCAAGCTTATTATCACTATTAAGCTTTCCAACCAATATAGCTGCAAATCCAAACAACACAGTAAATATAAATGCAAATACTGTCGTTAACACTCCTGCCAGTTTTTCATCTATATTGGATTCAAATCCAAGAACAATTATCCCACCCAAGATAATCGGCATAAAAACAAAGCAAAGAATATCCCATATTGAAGTCTTTTTAGTATTGTCATTTCTATAAACTTGGAATTGGCTTTTTAAAATTGAAAAAATCATAACTTTTTTGTTGCAAAACAACATAAGTATAACAATAGCAATAGCCATTATGCTTAGAACTGCATTTTTCAATATGTTATACCTCCTCAGATTCAAGAATATCATCGTAGTATTCATCTGAAAGCTTTGCTAATTCTCCTGCAAAGTCATGAGAACTTTTATAAGCTTCATATAATCTAGCTGAAATATCATGGGCACCAACTATACTCTCAAATTCGCACCATCGAATCTTTTGATGACGTTTTCCCCCTATACGTACTTTAATCTCGGCATCATTATAATCTACATCATCGTTAAGCTCAGTCTTAATTAACGTAAATGCATTTGCTTGATCAATCTCTTTTGCGTGCAATTTACGCAAAATATCAAGAATTTTACTATTTTCCTGTTCCTCTAGGTTTAACACTACTTCTCTTATAATATGTTTCTTTTTTGTCCCATTAACATTATCTGCAACATCTGAAGAAAGCTCTTGTTTCGAAAACTGCATTATGATTTTTGTTGGTGTAACATCGTTTATTTCATCAACCATTGGAACAATCAATTCCATCTCAAGTTTTAAGCCTTTTCCCTTAATAGCATTGTTTGCTGTTTCTAAGAAGACACTCTTGCATCCAGATCCATTTTGCCTGTGAAAAATAGCTATGAATCCGTTATCATTCTCATAAACAAAAACATGATACTCATATAACGCAGCTGCATCTGAACCGTAATTATGTTTTTCTCCGGTCTTTTTCATTACTGTAATTGGTTTTCCTTGTTTACCTGCATTGGGCATTATATGCCATATCTTAACTTCGTTCCTTTCTCGAAACTCTACTTTATTTTCTGTCAAAGCAATTGCTCTGTCTGAATTTTCACCAATTGCAAGGTTGCTCGTGTATTCTTTATATGTCTCAATAAAATCAGAAAAAGAATAATTTGGTTCCTCACCCTTCCTTATTGCTTCCCGTTGTTCTTCAATCAATGGGTTATTCCTTTGAAGGTAACTAAATCTACACTTATATGCCGTAAGAGTTTCTATTCTAGCCATTGTTATAATTTACCGTCCTATTTGATATATTATTATTTGTATAAAAACTTATAAGTCAAACGTTCTTTTTATAAGATCGTCAATCTCCTTTGAATTCAAACTTCCATTATCACCATCTGAAGTAATAATTAGATTTTTTCCTTCGCAAATTCCATGTGCATTATAATATGCAAGCTTTTCTTCCCATCTTGACATATAACCTGAATCAGTAGGCATGCCAACATGTTCCCAATACCAGAATATCTCATCATCATCAGGATCATATGCTACAAAATCTGGTCTGAACTTTCTTCCATCCACAGTGACCTCAGGTTCATAATCATAGTTTATACCATTGCTGAGTAGATGATCTGCAATGATTACTTCTGACTTAGAACGCACAAGTTCCCCACGTGTCGTCCTGTGAATCAAGCTATCTTCATAGAACTTGTTTCCTACTTTAACAATACTTGGTTTATTCACTGATTTATCAGGTAATAGTTCTTCTGAAAACAAATCCGTAAATCGTTGTGCTATATCAGAATTCTTTGGTGATACATAATCCATAAGTCTATGAGGATCCTCATTATACAAGATAACTATTTTCTTCTTCTGTCTTGTCAAAGCTGTATATAGCATTTCCCTTGAAAGAATCCTGCATGGTTCCGCAAGAATTAGAACAACCGTATCAAACTGGCTACCCTGCGATTTATGAACCGTTAAGGCATAGGCAAGTTCAAGGTCGTTTGTTCCACGTTCCTCATCAAAGTTTTTCCAATTGTAATAATATGAATAATCTTTCTGTGAAGAAAACTCCACTCTTAATGAATTGTCATCCCACTTTCTATCTGTTTTAAAATCTCCACAGGCAATTCCTATTTCACCATTTGCTATATAATTTCGGCAAGTCTCTTTGGGATACCCCTGCATCCTCATGTTACGAACATTGATTACCTTATCACCATATATGATGCTCTCATGTCCCCAAGGACTAGCAATACGTTTATCCTTTCGACCAGCAAGAACTAGACCCTCTGCCCTGAATTTTGAATGAATTAGGTGATTCAGATTTAGCACACCCTGAGGCATGTTTTTGACAGGTGCCAACATCTGCCAATTTTCAACATTCACAGCACATCCCTTATTAAAATAGGAATATGCTTCTCCATGTTTTCCTCTGTTTCCACCTAATGACTTATCAAAACTCTCCTGATCAGAAATACCAAATTCATCAGCCAAAACTTGGAATAGTTTCTCCTGGAGTTCATCTTTATTATTCCATCTAACAAATTTAATATTTTCGCCGTTATCCTGAAGAATTTCAGTAACAATGTTACGTTCCCAATCAATCTTTGAATCAGTAAACATCTTGGCAAATTCAACATCCAATCTCTGTCCAGAAGATGCTTGCCTGCAGTTCTCCATAAGTTCACAATACCCGTGTTTAACACGAGGAACTTTTTTGCCAAAATCAGGTTTTAATATCTTAATAAGATCAACAAAAGGGCGACCAGCACCAATAGGCGGAAGCTGATTAGAATCGCCTACAAAAATAATTCTCTTTGATGCGCCAACTGCATTCATTAAGCTACCCAGCATATCCTCTGTAAGCATAGAAGACTCATCAATGATAACTGTCTCATACTTCTTTGTAACTTTTTCTTCCGGAATCTTATACCTCATATCCTTGAAGTTAAAGCCACCTACACCCGAAAGAAACTGAGCAACATTATAAGCATCAAATTCTTTTCCATATTCTCCCATGCTTTCCATCAGCCTAACGGTAGCCTTCCCAGTTGGGGCAAGCAGAAGAACACCACCTTGTGTGATATCTGGATGGCTACACAATACTGCAAGAACAGTCGTTTTCCCTGTACCAGCATCGCCAACAAGAACAGAAATCTTAGATTCTGCAAGTTCTTTAAGAGCAGCGGTTTTCTCAGCGCGAATTCTCTTCTCCTTTTCAGGATCAGGATTATCTGGTATTTTCATTTTCTTGAGATAATCATCAAGCAGCTTTCCCCAATCCGCATCTATTTCTATTCTTCCAGATTTTAACTTCTTTCTTACTTTTCGCTCAATTTCATGCGCAAAGTCCTCATAACGCTTAAGTTTGTAATACTTATCACCATTCTTCATTTGCTTCGTAATGATTTCAGAAGCAATCTCATCTTCTATTACAGCCAAATGGTCTAACGTCACACCGCACTCAGGCTGGAGTGGCATCTCCTGAATAATATCCATAAGATGATTTGCCGGAAGTATGGTATTTCCGTCCTCTGCCGCTTGTTCAAGCGCATAAACAGCCAAAGCTCTAACTCTTCTCACATCATTGTCAGAATTAAGTTTTGTTGGAGCTTCTATCGGATATTGTGTTCGTATCGATTCTACAGGAAAAACAGCACGATCAATTCTTTTTACTGAAATAGCTAATTCTTCTCTTTTCAGCCTTGTACTCTCATATAGCAGGTACGGATTAGCTATAATATCTTCATCTGATAAAAAAATACCTTCCTTACTTCTTTGGTTCTTCTGAAACAGCACATCAGCTTGCTTGATAGTTAAATCGAAACGAGCCAAAAGCTTAAAAAGTTGCTTTCTTTCCTTCGCCATGCCATTCCACATCTTGCATGTAATCTCATCTATCCCTACTGCAAGAGATGGACTTAATACAGATTCCGGTTTTTTAAATACTTGATCTGCAACTTTCCATACATCATTATCTCCAGCTTTTTCTATTATTTCTTTTGCCACAAGGATTCCATAATTAACCTTGCAAGCGCATAGCATTGAACCCAAGCCAGGGAATGCTCCACGTTCATCCCATACCTCATTTAGTTGAGCATCTATCCATTGAAGGACACCTGAATAATCCTCATCAAGAATTCTATCTATAATCTGAAATGCCTTATAACATGATAATAGAACCTCAATTACTGCATCATATGTTACATGCTCAGTAGCATAAGAAAACTCACCAAAAGCATCTGCTGGAGCCATCACACATACAGATTTCAAATCAAAATCCGGGTTCTCCTCAGCATATTTTATAATCTTGTCATATGGAATCAGAAATCCATCTTTATGATCTTCTCTAATTGAATGACTGATGTGTGTTTCCCACAGCATTGATTTTATGCCGTTTTTCTTACTTCTCTTGTGTTCAACCGGTAATGAAACGTGCTTAATATGCCCAATACCGATAATAACTCTTCCAACATCCTCTATAAACGGCACCTGTTTTGCATAAATTAAACATAATGACTGGTCAGGCACCACATCTTTATAAAAGTAATCAAATACTGCCTGGTGACTTTCCCCCATCTGAAGCCAGCTTTTTCCACGCGGCCAATTCGTCTCTACTTCTTCATCAATATTCAGATTATATTTAAGGTTTAAATCATGCATAGACTTCTTTAGAAGCCATGCAAAAGGGCGAGCTGGTAACGAATACGGCGGATAGACATTTTCAGTAGGCATAAAATGCTGATACTCTTCATATCCATATCCAACATATGGATGTGTACTAACAGCCACAAACTGTTGGCTTGACATAAATGCAGCGCCTTCACTTAGGCATGGAATCTCATTCTCATACCCAGCAATGCATTGTCCGCATATTGTCTGCTCAACATCTTCTTTTTTTCCTTCCAAAATACCATTAAGCTTAAGACAAGCCGTATTTCCGCTCGGATCTTGACAGATGGTTCCGTCCCATCCATGATCATGCCACGGTACTCTGATTGATAAATGTTGTACCAAAGCGTCCCTCCTATCTCTACATCAATTGAATCAATCCTTTTGATAGACAAGCTTCTATAGAGTATTTTGTTTCCTTTCCCGCCTTAGGACCTTTTTCAAATTCAATACCAAAATATTTACCATCACAAGATTTCACTACCCCAAATCCTTCAGATATGTGACGAATACGTTTACCAATATATTCTTTGTAAACATCTGTACCTGCATGTACCTCTTCAGCTTCGAAATCATCTACAATAACCGTTTTCTCTGGTATATCAGAATCACTGGTTCTCACTACCGGTTCCTTATACTCATCTGCCGCATCCTTCAAAGCCATCAATTCTCTAATTTCCGCAATATGCGTTTGCGTAAACCAAATAGATTCATTTCCAAATTGAATCTTTACAGGATCATTTGAATTAATATCCTGCTCATCAAGATTGTTAATATCTTCAAGAAACTCTTGAAGATCATACTCGTCAGATCTCATTCTCCTGTACTCTGAAGCACAATTTGGGCACATACAAAGATACATAGCATCCAGCTCTTTTTCCATACCAGTTGAAAGTTGACATTTCTCGAAAGTTGCCACTGGTTCATGGCACATCTGACAAGCATATTTATATGAGCCTTCTACTCTATACATACTTCTAAGATATGCATCTATTTCACTGTCCGGCTTGCTAACGCGAATCTTTCTTACCTTATACTCATACTTTACAGGGCTAGCAAATACCAATACCTCAGCCGCATGCTTTCGTAACGAATCCCAGTTCTTTACCCTTGCAGACGGGAATTCAAAGTATTCCTGTGGAGTATATCCTTGTGAAGTATCTGCTGTAGTAACACCAGTTCCATAGTTTTTTTCAAGATCAGTAATAGATATTCCAAATCTCCGCCTCAGCTCTATTTCAAAGAACTGTTCTTTTGTTTCATCATCAAGCTGGTCATAGTCTTTCGCAGCTTCCTCCAACTGATCTTCTTCACTTTTTGCAAATCCTAGAATCTCATACAAATCTGATTCAGGCTTGACGTCTCCATATAGCTGCGGATGTAAATCTCGCTTTGTTATTTCCTTTTGCGATACCAATTCTCCAGACTCAGTAAACAGCCACTTTCCATTCCAATTCATTCCATAATATTTATGTTTTGGGCCGTCCTGTCGAAGCTTTGTAACAATATCTGAATATGTATTAGGTATATTTGGTGCACTACCTCCAACATATACTGTACCTGAAAGCATGGTTTCGTGGTTCTGTAAAAAGCGATATATAAAGCTTGACTTTGCCATTGAATCAGGTGCCTTTGGATGACTTGAAATATACTCAAGCACAGCATCAATCTTATCCAGACTCAATTTCCACCTAAAATTCTTATATGTTGTCCATTCAGGTTGTCGCCCGGGATTTCCTGTATAATACTCTCCATTAGTCTTATCAAGCCCCGTTGCTACTTCCTCAACAACTCCCATAATCTTTAGCTGATCAGAATCAATTTCTTCAATTTTATAGAACTCAGAATCAACATATGGGTAGCTAATGATATGCGAATAATACTGTTCTATACTCATACCTTCAGCGTTAACTGAGAAAAGCACTTTCTCTTTATTTGGATTTACATATACCTTTTGACCATCCTTAATGCACCTTAATTTAAGATATGTCTTTATAAGATTAGTAACTTCTTCGCGATAATCACTATTTCCACGGTAATGCAATAGCCTCTTCAAATCGGTAACATGTTGATCATCCGATACTTCTTCTCCGCCCTCATATCGCTTCTTAAAATCACGAATAAAAAATTCATATTCATTTGGCTTTTGAAGATTCAATATCTCTGTAAAGAAATGACGACACCTCTTTAAAATGTTCTCATCCACAAAAAAAATATCATCCATGCCCTCGGTATTAGAACTTGGAAGAAAAACATTAGGAAGATATGATGCATTTTCATATCCTCGATAATAAAAGGTATTCTGATTGCTTCCATCACTCTTACGATATGGAGCCACAAAATCCCCCTTTGATGTCTTAACAAACTCAGCTGTCAGCATATTAGAACCTCCTCGTTGTTTAGAGAAAGCTGCTGCTACTGAGTCATACATGTTATATAGTTTTACAAGCCATTCATCATCTCTTTTCGGAAGAAAGGCTCTGTTATTATTGAATGAATTTCTTAAGTTTTCTGGACGTATAACCTCAATATCTAATACATCTGTCAAAAATTCATATAACGCTTTATAAGTTTTGTTTGTTTCAGTTAAAAACGTCGGAAGCCAATGGTATTCAGTACCATCATCTAACAATTCTGTCAGTAGTTCCTCGGTCAACACTTCAGCAAAATCAGAACCTCTCGCAATTTTCACAGAATCAGCTGATGCATATGTACCATCCTTACACAAAAGAAGTTGTTCTTCTTTCATCATCGCTTCTGTTTCAGAAAACATACATTCAAAAAGAGGTGCACTATAAAAGACTTCACTATCTACCGGAAGTATATTTAAAAAGCTAAAATTAAGTTTTCCAGAATCCCGCAATTCTATTACACTGTCACGCAGCAATGATGATGTCTGTTCAGCTAAATCAATGTTATCTTTATCATCTGCCGGAACGCTGCTTCTGTTAGGCGTAGTACGATAAGGGCCTTGTACAATAAACTTAAGCTTGCTCTCTGTCTCAGTCGGAAAATATACAGAAATATAAGGAGACTTAGAAGGAGAAAATGTATATTCCCCCTTCTCGTCAACCATAACCGAAAAAGCGATATCTATAGTTCTTCCTGCCTGAATGCCCGTTACATTTCTGGAAAACACAAGGTAAGAGACCTCTTCATTTTCCTTTTTTACCCCTGTTTCTCCTATAGCTGAAACTAACGAGCAATGATCATTTATTTCTACCTTATCCAATAAATAAGATCCACTTGTTTTCAATTTTGGAAGTTCTATTTTGTAATCTATAGATTGAAGATTTTTCATGAACAAAAGTGTCGTAATACCAAGATTTTGCAATCTTTTAGACAACACTTCGTTCAGTTTCTCTTTTGTTGTAAAACCAGAAAAAGTAAACCCTACACTATATGGAAAAACGAATTTGGTGGTGTATCCTAAATCCACATCCTGATCTTCAATATCCACCGGGTGTGTAAAATCCTTAATTTCTACTGCAAATTGATGGTATCCTGCATCTTGATCAGACTTACTTGGATGGCTATATAAACGCACAGTTTCACAAATACCAAAAACAGATTTAAAACCGACTCCAAATTCGCCAATCTGATTAAGATCATCTGTCTTATCAGACTTACCAATATCACATAATCCCTGCAGATTATCCATGGAAAAAGGATGTCCATCATGCAAAACCACTAGTTTGTCTGCATACTGTTCGAACTTTATTTTTGTTGCTCCTGCGTCCTCCGCATTCTGCAAAAGCTCATACACAAAATGAGACTTATCCGTATACAACTGAATGATTCTTTCCAGTGCACGACGGAGCATACCGTCCTTATCCTGGCGCTGTAAGACCTGATCAGCAATAGCCATCTTTGCCATTATCAACACCTCCTGTGTAACGTACCCTTAGCTAACTACGTTTAGAATTCCATTTGCAATCAATGTTGTATGTATATCGGTTTGCCCAACCTTTTTTCTGATTTCTTCAACTTTAAGCTCATAGTTTTCAGTAGCAGACTCCAGTTCACTAGTGTACATTCTCCTAATACTTTCACTACTGGTGTCCTGGATTTTCTGCTCTAGCGATCTCTTTCTATTTCTGAAATTATTTGACAAACTTTCTATCTTAAATGTTGAAGCATTCTCGGCCTCTTTGATCTCAGAAGCTTTTTCATCAATCCATAACTTTACCTGTTTCTTTTCCAATGCATCCCAATCTGCCGGATCTATCTTAACTGCTGTTGCTCCGCTCTGAGATTCCTGAAGAATTTCCGGAAGTTCAGAAGCAATTACATCATCGTCACAAACAACAACCAGCTTGAAGTGCGGACTGATTCCAACATAGCTCCATGCATAAACAGAGAAATGATAGTCCCCACAAGGCAAATCTTCTGTTGCATACTGTATTCGAATATATGCCTGTTCGTTAGATGCAAAATAGGCTGCCGCCTGTTTTGCCAAAGGATGCATAGCAGTAATAAAGAAAGCATCCCTCTTTTTCTCTGCAGTTTCAGAATCAAACGTAATTGAATGTATAGGAGCTTTACCCTTCAGATATACATCCCATGCTTGTCGTACTGCATTTCTTCCACTTGGAAGTTTACGAAAATCATCGCGAAGTTCTGCTCTCGCAACCGCAGATAATCTAAGCTGCTTCACTTCACCTTCACCAAGAATATAGCTTCCTTGTCCAAGTCTCCTATATAGATATTGTTCTATCAATATCTGAAGACTCTTCTGTGTTAACCAAGGATTCTCAGCATTATGAATCTCCTGAGAAGTCATATATTCTGATAAATCAAATCCAAAGAACTCCTTCTCTTCTTCTTCAAGACGGTCTATTTCTTGTATTCTTCTGACTTCATTATCAGCCATCTGTTCTAGCTTTATTTTTCTTTCTTCATCTGTAAGAGATGCATCCAGAGCTATACGATCCAACTGTGTAGCAATATCACCTAATATTTCTTCACATTCGCCAATACTGCTTTCAAAAATTCCGATACGCATCAGACAACGGTAGTAGATGTCTGCATCTACTGTGCCGTTAGTAATCATATTGTAAATACCAACGGTCTCACTTTGTTGTCCACGCCTATCAATACGGCCTATTCTCTGTTCTATTCTCATCGGGTTCCAAGGTAAATCATAATTGATCATCATGTCGCAAAACTGATAATCAAGACCTTCAGAACCGACTTCAGTAAACAACAAAATATCGATGGCATCATTGTCAGCTTTGGGTAATTCAAAGCGTTCTCTTAGATTTTGTCTCATTGAATCCTTTACGCCACCATCAACTTGAGCTACTCTAAGACCAGCTTCTTCCAATTTTCTTCTCAAATACCCTAATGTAAAACGGAATGTGCTAAAAATAATTATCTTATTATTTTCCAGCTTTTGTTTTTCAGTAATTGCTTCCATCATCTGATCAAACTTTGGATCTTCTTCTGGAAGATTATCTGCCATGGTCAAAAGATTTTGAGCTAAAACCTCTAACGCACTAGCATCAGATCCTTCAAAAACAAATCCCGGAGAATCCATATCAGGATCATCTTCCAGCTGCTGGAATCTTCTACTAATAAGATCGCGAATATGCGGTGCTAATCCAAAGATACAACTTGCTGCCTGACGTTTAATAGTAGACATCATAAAAGGAATAGACCTTGCACTGCCATGGAGCTGTAATAAAGCATTAGATTCAAATCTTAGCAATTCATCATGAAGTTCCTGCTGTCTAGGCGTAAAATCCACAGCAAGCGTATATGGTCTTCTCATACAGAAATCTTGAATATCCTTCCTTCTCGTACGGTTGATCATAGAATTAAAGCTATGCAAGCTTTCAGCATCAGATATCAGTTTTACACGTTCTTCACGTGTAATCTTTTCTTGCTGCAAAGTTTTAATCATTTCTCCATATGTTGGATTTGCAGCAACAACATTTTCGCCCCACTGCGTTTCTAATACCCCTTTTAATGCTTCTGTTGCCTGTTTCTGCCAATTATTATCAGCTTTTCTCATAAAGCTTGCAGCTTCTGAAATATGAGCATTGGGCCTGGACATCATATTAAAAGTCTGCTTATCAATTACAATATCTGGGCGCAAAACATTTAAAAGTGTAAAAAGATCATCATCACTTGTCTGTAACGGAGTAGCCGTTAACATAACAACAGCATCTGCATTATCACAGAAGTATTTCACGCATTTATACTCAAATGCCTTTTCTTTCTCCATACTTCCGTTGCGGATATGATGAGCCTCATCAATGATAACCAAGTCAAAATGCGGTGCTGGATCTAAGTCCTTGAGTCCAAAGCTATGCTTCTTCTTTGTCGTTTCTCCCTCATATGCTCTACTGTCCAAAATAGAATATGGCATAATAGTCTTACTGAATCTGATAGGCCACTCTCCATCTCTATCGGTATCAGAAATAATCTGACGAAGCATTGGACCATCAACTGGTACAAACTCTTCATCAAATCGCTTCATTTCCATTTCCCACTTACGCTCCGTAACAAGCGGTTTTGGGCATATAATTAAAACATTTTCTAGCTCACTTCTAGCCTGAAGCTCTTTAATAATCAGACCTGCCTCTATAGTTTTACCTACACCAACACTGTCCGCTATAAGAATACGTGGTTCATCCGCATGAATCATTTTAAGTGCTGGTCTAAACTGATAAGGCACAAAATCAATTCTTGCTGAATTTAAGGAATAAAGCTCATTCCCTGATGGATTGTTAATTTGATATGCAGTGAGATAACTTCTGAACGTATTTATATCCACCCAGTTATAGGATGCTTTTTCAACGTACAAAGCAATCTGTCCGGAGTAAAAAGTCTTGAAGTTTCCATCTATAAAAACATCATACTTTTTGGTATCTCCTAAATCGGTGATTGACATAACTATGCCCTTAACATCAGGACTTCCAGTCAAATAAACAAGACTTTTTTCATTTATTTCATTTTCATCGACAACCTCAGGTTCAATAGTAGCTTCAGAATTTTCTTTTATTTCCTGTGCAAAGGACGAAAAATCAACCGTCGAAGGAGATTTAACCTCTTCAATCATTCTGTCAACTTCATTCAATAACTCATCTTCACACTCTCTTTGTTCGAAGAAATCATGTAATGTAGCCAGATCAGCAAGAATAGCATCCTTTCCGGGAAGCATAGCGCTAACATGCGCCCAGTTATTGCGAACACGCATCATATCACGAATGCATTCTCTCTCCCTGGTCGGAAGGAATGCAACGTTGCGCATCTCATACCAAGATTTGTCAGCAATGCGCAACAATGCAGCAAGATCAAACTGTCCAAGTTCTGTAAAGCCACGTTCTCTAGCCATCTCTGCCTGATTATAGCTAAGTTTTGCAATAACACAATCATCCCACCATGCATCCGATGTTTTGGGAAGTTGCTCTCCTAACCATTTCGCAAGAATATTGGCAGATGTATGTAAAAATGTGTTCATCCTGCTTACAATCTGGTCATTATCCATCTTGAAGCCTCCAATCAAATCATTTAATCCATAAAGAATCCATCTGTTTCAAAAATATGATCGAGCTCATCATTTGTCATGGCATGGGATACTTTATCACGCACCAAACTCTGCGCCATATCAAGTCGCTTAAATCTATTATGTCCTACCGCATCCTTGGCCATTCGTATCAACTGAATACGTCCCACTCCTGGATTCTGCCTAGCATATTCTGCAAATCCCCTAGCCTTTCCAAGGTTATCAATTCTAGTTGGATCGTGTGGTTCCAATATATCTATAATATATTCACCATCACTGTCCTTACGAATAACTATAAAATCCGGGAAAGCTGGCTTCTGCTCATTTCCCATTTCATATGGAATGCACAGTGACCATGGCTTTCTTGGAGGATTTCTAAACCAACATACATAATCATTTTGCTTCTGCTCTTCGAGCAACACGCCTTCTTCCCAGTTGTTTAGATTAATACGTGCTTTTCCTTGATCATTCACAAACAGATGGTCTTCATAGTCTTTTCCATTTATTTCCCTAGGAATACTGATGGTTTCTGGGAGACGGAAATTGTGCTTACTAACAATATCTCCATTAGACACAATGGAATCATATTGCTTGATAAACTTTTCATCTAAACCTACTATCTTACGACGATAATTATCATTCAAACTATGAAATGTCTTCTCTGCATAAGATAGAAGTCTTTCATAACAATCATCATTTGCTGCAAATAAAATAACATCAATCTTATAAGAATTTGGATCATTCTCATCAAAATAATACTGTCCGTACTTATTTCCAACGCCTTCATTTCCAAGTTTTGTCTCAGCACGACGAAACTGTCGATCAATGTCTACATCCGTGGTTGACATGAATTGATGAACAATGTTGTCATCAACACTTTCACCAAAAACATCAAATACCTGCGACTTCATCTGAAACTCCATGACTTTTTTAGATAAATCGTCATATTTGCCATCTCTTTTCAATTCACCAACATATTCGCGGATCATCTTTATGATTTCTTCCAAAACATCATCTGTAGCATCCTGGTACTTTCCAGACTGCCTGAGAAGGCGCGCTAAGCTGTATAACGAATTCAGATAGTTACTGATTCTTACGTTTCTGACATCATAAGACAATAGACCAGAATCATTGATAGCTTTCACTACTCCTTCTCTATCCAATGGATCTATGAACGTTTCCTGTACATATTCCTGTTCTCTTTGTGATGAATTACTTGCCTGTACTGGAGCACCTCCATTGTTCGCTGACGTTGTACTGTCATCTTTTTCGGTTGTCGTTTGATTCCGGGTTACTGCTGAAGGATTCGCAATTGTACTTTGTGCGTCTTCGCTCCCATAAGATGCAGGCATCTCGCGGACGCCAGAAACAGTTTCCGTTTGTCCACTATTACCGTATGAAACAGCTCCTCCATCATGTGATTCCATTGGCTGAGTTCCGCCCTGCTGATCAAATAAGGACATCTGCCCTGGATAAGCCGTTGAATAGCGAGCACCTCCGTCATTAGATGTGCTTCTCGGCCTAACGGATAACGTATCCATAACTTTCGTATCTAATGATTCGCCATAGATATCAGCAGGAATATCACCGCCCTCCGCATTCTGTAATTCCTCCACAACTTCCTTTACCGTATCAGAATTAAAGTATGGCAGATAAAGATGCACATCATTCAGTGTTTCATCGACCTGAATATGCATCTGCATAGGAGTACGGATCATACGTCCCAAAAGCTGTGCAATATATGTTGCATCTGTTGCATGGCGGAATGACATCATCGTCTCCGCTCTAGGACAATCCCATCCTGTTGATAAACTTTCCTTAAAGAAGACCACTCTAATTCTCTTATCTTCTGCAATTGCTGACGGAGCTACATATGGCACATTCAATCCATTAATCTGAATTACATTATTAGCATCACCAAATGTATGAACCACTTCTCCTTCTTGGAAGCGTATACCAATTCTTTCTTCAATCTTCTGAATGCAATCATCTAGATCAGTTGCAGAAATTGATGAAGAAGTTGCATTCTGTACCTGAATAACCAAGACCGGATTTACATAAGCATAATGCTGTTCATAGCAATACTGATACCAGTGATCCCACTTATCCTTCCATTCATCAGCTGCTGCCTGTAGAACTGCCATATCTTTGTTTCCGGCGTTGTCCTCAGGATAAGAAATGACAATACGATCTTTCAACAGCCCTGATGCTCTGACCTCATCTGTTGTAACAACTACAAACTGCGTATCAGAGGCAATTCCCTGTACTAGAGTATTAAATCTCGCAGATGTCGCAGACATGCCTATGACCACAGGCATTGCTTCGATGCCATCCTCTGGACTTCCTTTGAGGAACTTCTGCATTATTGTTGTTGCACGTCCTGCTTCACGGCCCTGCATTCCACGATGGGCTTCATCTATAATAAAATACAGATGATCGCTTTTTTCACGTGCTGTGTTTGCTAAAGTCTCCCATATAGTATACTGACGACTATCCGTGTGCTTTGTCAGATTGGAACTCTTTCCAAGTTTCTGCGTATTAAGGAAATAAATATGACCATCATCAAACATTTCCTGGTCAAAAGAATCATCCTGAACTGTAACACACTGCCCCAAACGGATTTTGTCAGCCTTTAAATCTATTTTATCTTTCGACTGCTCGTTCAACTGTGGTGAATCCGAAAGCCACACAATAATAGCCTCCGGTTGTTCTGGATATACCTCATCTCCAAAAAGAATATTTTCTATCAGCGCTGCCATAATAATTGTTTTTCCCGCACCAGTGGGAGCTGTAAAGGAAACAACCTGCTTTGAATGTGTGCGTTCATAACGATACACTGCTTCTGCTGATTTTAATCTAAGTTCACTTAATGCTCTTTTCTGAAACGGAAATAATTCTGCTTTCATAGCTTACCTCCCTGTGTTTATTCTGAAATTATCAAGATAATCTCTATAAAGCTGAAATGTGTTTCTGTTCTCGTATCCAGCGATCATTTCACGATATCCTGCCTCAGAATCAGTAACAATATATATTGTTTGAATTTCCGGATAACCTTTTATTTTTTCATCAAATTCCAGATAATGCTTATCATCAACTAAAATTGCAAATCTATTTTCAGGAAGTATAATCATGGATTTCTTTCCATCCTGTAATTGAGGGCACCTACCATGAGCACCTGCTTTCAGCCACAGAATTGGAATCATCTTTTCTAGTTGACGTCCTAAAGCTATAGAGGTCTTATCCAAAAATCCCAACTTAAAAAATGCTACATTTGACTTAAAGCCATCCGCCATAGGTTTATCACCGACCAAATAATTACCTTTCAAAGCTTTCCCCTTAATGTCAATTCCTTTTATTGAACATTTGGTTCTTGGCCAAGTTACATATTGGGCGATTCCTAATTTTTCCCACTCATCGTCTCCCGGTACATATCCTTGTTTTAAAAGATTTTTCGCTTCATCTTCTGAAACCTCATTATTGGTAACCATAATACATCGCCGATGTCCGCCGTCCTCGGAATTAATCAAATTAATCGCATGCAAAGTTGTACCAGATCCTGCAAAAAAATCCACAATTAATGCGTTAGGTTTATTAGCCACAAAGAATCTAATTGTGTCATACTCTGAATAGACCGACTTAGGATATGAAAAGCGTTTTCCAATAATTGAAGAAAGCAAAACAGATCCATAAAGGCTTGCATCATGTGATTTTCGATTCCATACTGATTTTGCAGAATTGAGTTTATCCTCTTTTCTCTCTAGAATAACTGCACCTTTTTCATCCTTTCCAATTATTTCAACACTTCCTTCTGAGATTTCATTCAAAATTCCCTGATTTAAATAATTAATAGACCACTGTCCCAGTTTGTTTTTCCGGCCCAATTTTGCTGTTCCATCCTCTATCGCTTTAACAAATTTGGGTCTACTCAATTGCCAGCACCCCTCCACATTATTAGCATGCATGGGCCATATCGCAACACAGCCAGCTGGAGTGGTAATGTTATCTCTACTATTTCCTTTCCCAGGCGGATAACCTACTGATTCTATAACTTCCTTCTCTTCATTCACAAATATTGGATAAAAACAGTTCTCTGAATGTTCACGATGAGAATTACTTCCTCTTCTTAGCATTCTTGCCCATGGAATAGCGTCACCTGCGTTTTGTGCATAGTTCCCCGTCATTTCGAAGTCTAACATGCTATCATTCGTTAATGCAGGCTTAGAATCTCCTAATTGAATAAAGAAAATGTACTCTTCTACTCTTGAAAACTGGTTTATTCTTGAAACACCTTTTGCATTTATTACATCTGTAATCATTTGAATGTTCGCTTCTGGAAACAGTTCCTCCAACAAGCATCCAAGATGCAGATACTCTTTTTCATCAATTGTTATGATTAGTACAGAGTCCTTGGGATTCAAAAGCTTTTTCGCTAAACGCAACCTCTTCTGTATCATTGATAGCCATTTACTATGACGATATGAATCAGCTCCGTCAACGTAATCATTGTTATACTTCCAATCTCTTGCACCAGTATTGTAAGGAGGATCTATATAAATGCAATCCACTTTACCAGCATATAGGTATTCTAAAAGCTGTAGTGCATGGTAATTATCTGCTTCTATCAAAGAATGCCACAGATCACTTTCATCGCTATTGCAAATAGAATCAATCGGCTTAAGATAAGGATAGATAGGTTCTCCAAATTCGGCCACACAGACTAATTCTTCAACCGGAATTTCATCCATAACTTCTGTTACCTTGTGATAGCATGTAGCAATACCATCTTTGATAGAGCTCACTTCATACATCTCGCTTACAGCGCCTGCTTTCTTAGCAACTACAGCCCCCTTCTTGACCGGAATGTCATAAAGAGGCGTACATTCTGGCAAATGCCCTTCAAACACCAGCCCAAATTTCTTTGTTTTAGACAACCTATTTATCTCCTGCTCCAGTCTAGCTCTCAAAGCTTCATCTTGTACTTGTGCCAACAAGTCATGAATTGCAGCCATATATTATCTCCTAACAATTATTCTAAAATTTTCTAAATAATCACTGTATAGCTGATATGTTGTTAAATATTCATAACAAGAACTCATCTCCCTATAGCCTGCGTCAGAATCCGTGACAAAAAAAATGACTTTTATATTAGACGAAATCTTTTGTTTAAACATCACAAATTCTTTTTCATCATTAAGAATTGCAAATTGATTTTCTTCGAAAATATACATCGAGGAGACTTCTTCTATAGAAGGGCATCTTCCTATTGAACCAGCCTTTAACCACAATACCGGAATAAGTTCTTTTAACTGTCTCCCCAATGCCACAGTATTTTGATCTAAAAAACCAAGCTTAAAAAAGGAAACATTTGATTCCAAGCCATCTGAAAGTGCCCTTTCCGTCAATAGATATTCGCCTTTAAGTGGAATTCCATTGATATCTTCGCCTTTCACGCTGCAAACTGTTCTAGGCCATGTTATATATCTCGCAATACCATATGACTCCCATTCTTTATCACCAGGCTTAAATCCTTGCTCTAATAAAGCTGCGGCCTCATTCTCAGATACCTCATTATTTGTAATACTTATACATCGTCTTTTTCCATCATCTAGACAATTCATCAGGTTTACAGCATGCTGTGTTGTTCCTGAACCTGCAAAGAAATCAACAATAAGAGCATCTTTATTTGATTTCACAACGCTATATATTGAATCTAACGTAGCATATACAGATTTCGGAAATGAAAACTTTCTTTCCTTACCAATAATTGAAGAAATCATATTCGTTCCATATGAGCCTGCATTATGACGAGTCCTATACCAAACTGTTCGAATTGCCTGTGCATGTGAATTAGCATATTCAACACTTACTATTCCTGTATCCTTATCTCGACCAGTGATAACAACGTCTCCGCTCTCTATCATTTTCTGAGTTTGACTGCTCAGATATGTAACGCCATATGTGTTCCGTTTTTCATCATATCTGCCAATCTGAACATATCCCTTGCTTACTAGTTCTCTAAAAGTCTCTGCACCAACACTCCATCTCCCCAATGTCCCATCTGTTCTAACTGGCCATATTACAGGGTGTCCGTCTACTGGTGAAAAATCAGGTTCTTCCTCAAAAGGTAATGCTTCTCCAACTTCAACAACCACTCCTTTTTTTTCATCTATATAAATTGGATAGAACATGTTTTTTCTATCTGCTCTTGTTGAGCTAGGGCCTGATCTAAGCAAAGATTTCCAGCGAACTGATGTGCTAGTTTCAACTTCACCAATCATTGGGTCATCACCTGCTTGAACATATGCTTCCTTAGCAAAGCAATATATTGCATATTCCTCGATTCTTGAAAATCGACCTTGCGAGGCACCAGAAGGGCTTGTAACATATGTCACCATCTGGATGTAATACTCCGGAAACAACTGATCTAATAGCATTCTTAAACGATGAACTTCATGTTCATCAATAGTAACTATCAAAACTCCAGTTTTAGGATTCAGAAGTTTCTTAGCAATAATGAGTCTTCTTTCCATAAAAGAAAGCCATTTACTATGTCTATATTCATCACTTGAATCAACATAATCATTATTATATTTCCAATCTTTTGCACCTGTATTATATGGTGGATCAATATATATACAATCAACCTTTTCCGCATACAGATACTCTAATAACTGCAATGCATGATAATTGTCAGCTTCTATCAAAGTATGCCAAAGGTCACTAGTCGGTGCGTTGCATATACTATCAATAGGCTTTAGATATGGATAAATTGGTTCTCCAAATTCAGCCACACAGACTAATTCTTCAACCGGAATTTCTTCCCTTTCTTCTGACACTTTGTGATAACATGTTGCAACATCATCATTTATTGAATATACTTCATACATTTCGCTAATTGTTCCAGTTTTCTTTGCAACCGTAGATCCCCTCTTAACTGGAATATCATATAGTGGTACACACTCGGGCAAATGTTCTTCAAATACCAGTCCAAACTTTTTTGTTTTTGACAGTCTATCTATTTCATGCTCCAGCCTTGCCCGCAGAGCCTCATCCTGAACCTGCGCGAGTAAATCGTGAATAGCAGCCATGTGAATTCCTCCTACTTATGTTAACTACCGTAAATGCCTGTTACCGACATTACTAGACATTTCATTTAATAATTTATGTTATACACGAATATGGAATTATTACTTTGTAATCGTTTTTTCTTTTATATGACAATCAATATTATGACTATCGCAGAATAGTAATACCTCTTCTGCTTTTTCGTTATAGAATCTCTTATGCTCTGGATAACCGCTTGAAACTTCCTTAGAATAATTCGTCCTTCCAAAGATAATTTTATCCACAAAGCTTACTGCTTCCAGAATCTCTCCAAGACTCTGATCTATAAGATTTGGAGTAGGATATGGTTCTATACTCACCCATGTCTTGCAACCTTTTTCATGAAGTATTTTAATTGCTTTTAGTCGGTCTTCATAACTAGCTGCCCCCGGCTCAACTTGTCTACGATACTCTTCGTCCAAAGAAATGAGAGTAATCCCATATTCGTTTTCTTTTGAACAATCTGCCAATTCCTCTGGCAGTATTCCTTTTGTCAGCACAGTGCATTTAATCCCTGCACTATTCATTTTTTTAATAGCATCGATGCTCATCTTTTCAATCTGTGAATAGCCATACATAAAAGGATCTGTGGTAAAACATAGATGAACCGATTTTATTTTATTTTTTAGTTTTGGAATTTCCTTATCTAATAGTTCCAACGTATTAGAAACCAAATACGGTTTCCGCCATTCATCGTATGTTTTTATCTGCCCAAAACGTTTCTTTAAAGCGAAAGCATAACATGGATACTTACATCCATGAGCACATCCTTGCACGTAGTTAATTGTATAATCTCCGTATTCAACCCCCGTCTTATATAACATTGATTTTCGTGTTATAAGGCCTTCAACATTTGGCATTATTAATAACTCCTATCCGAAAATGTCATAGAACTTCGAGAAGTCTTCATATCAAATTCTTCTTTCAAAATTCTCTTTATTTTATTTAAATATCCTTCAGTTGGAAAAACCGGATGTTGTCCAAGATAATTCCATACTTCCATGTTTGGTACGTCTTTTTTTCCTCGAAAATGTCTATGAATATATAACGCTGCATCTCTAAGGTTATAACAAGAATCGTCTTCAGGAGTTTCATACATTATATTTCCGTCCTTGCCAAAACATAATTGCATCTGATTCTCACTATTATGCGTATTTTTCATAGAAGATCGATCCCCAAAGATCTTCCACGCCGTACTTTTAAATAACTCGAAGCCTCTTTTATGTCTAGTACAATGGAGCAAATTATAGACAACCGCATTATTACTATTGAAAAAAGGAAATACTGCTATATGATAATCACCTTCTTTTCTTCCTGTACTATCGGTAATTATCTTCTCTATTATCGTTTCATATGCGTTCCTATCACTACCTACTGAAATCAAATCATTAATTGTCATCTTATAGGTGTCTTCATATTTTTTTACAACTTCAGGCTTTTTGGCAGTTTTTGCTGCCCTAATAGTATCTGAAACCATATGATTAATAATAACTTCACCCCAATTTTTCAAAAAAGGGTCAAGTGCCTCCCAATCTATATGCGCATCATAAGGATCATAGACGAGTAAAAAATGCATTCCTTCAAATGTTGATTTGAACTGAGATGCAATTTTCTTCAACATAACACTCGCGTCCATCACATCTGTATATATATGAAAATTATCTGTCTGCTTTGGAAGTCGTGTACTAAGTAAATCAATCTTTTCAGACTGAAGATCATTAAAATACAAATATGCTTGCTTTTTTGCATATGTGTTCATAGCATCCGCAATAATTTTTGATACTCTTAGCGCTGTTCCTTCGATTTCTTCTCCTTCCTCCGTCTGATAAACACCACTATTTGACATGCAATCTATATATACGATACCTTTACATTTTTCTATTTGCATTATTATTTGAACCCACGACTTAACGTACTCAGAAATCAACTCAAATTTCTTAATACTATGTGGCGACGCAATGCTAATGACGTCATTTTTCTTGGACCCCGCCATAATACTCTCCCTCCAAAACATTTCATTTCTTTAGTTTTTTATATCCCCGTAAGCCCTTATATCAAAAAATAATTTCAGCAATATCATTTAACTGACACTTAAACTCCTTGCAGATTCGCTCCAATACTTCCATCTGCACATTTTCGCCTTTCTCAAGTTTGGTGATAGTCGCATAGCTTAAGCCCGTCTTTTTGATTAGATCTTTTCGCTTCATATCTTTATCAATCATCAGTTTAAAAAGCCTCTTATACGATACTGCCATAAATTGCTCCTCTAACCTTTTACAAATAGCTCAACAGAGCCCATTACACGTCTTTTATATTTTACCACAAACTTGTAACAATCACTCTAAAAATCTCGCGTTCGCACTAATAAAAAAAGCAATAAAAAACAGGCCACAATTGTATAGCCTGCTTTTTTTAAATTCATCATGATGCATCCTGCTCAACTTCACCCTCTGCATCATATTCCTTATTCTCTTTTTTCTTCCCGCCACCAGTGGCCTTCACCGAATACAGCTTACTCCACTGCAGCCCCGGTTTCATACGCTTGTTGTACACAACCAGCATTGCTTCCGCAAACCCAAGCGATCCCGGTCGCCGCTCCTTTGCATTCTTGGTGATATCCTTGACAGATACAACTCCAAGCTTTTCCTTGAAGGTGGTCTCTTTGAGTTCATCACCAAAGCTGTTCAGAAGCCTTGCCACTCCGTTCATCATATTTGCTGAGAAGGACTTCTGCTCGCCTTCCCAGGTCATGATAATAAGTCTTAGCACACGGTCTAGTACATCATATCCATATTTATCATAGATATTTTCAAGAGCTCCGACTGCACATATGCCTCCAACTCCGGCTGATGGAAGGATTTTAAGCTCATAGGACTCCACAAGCCCCTTGATCAGAAGCTCCTTATCATTACCCGCCTCGCAATTTGCATTGAATATTTCGTATGGCGACAAGGCTTTGACGTTCTTCATCTGATTAGCAAAGATATCTGCTTCTTCGTTGTATTCCAGATCATCATATATCATACACCAGACTGGTGTTTCCCTGCTCTCTGATACCATGGCTATTATTTCCGCAGTATGCTGTCCGTTGAATACATAGTTAATTCCGTCTCTTCTGCTGACCTTTATGGGATTGACCTGGTTTATGTCAAAATTGGCAGCCGCTCTTCTTACATGCTGCATCGAGAGGTTACGCTGATAATCCTGATTCGACACAAGATCCTTTATAGGGATAAGCTCAAAATGCACATTGGGTACAAAATCATTATATTCTTCGTTCATATTAGCCTGTCCTTTCTTCCAGAGAACACTGAATCTTCTCAATCATGTGATTCAACGAAACCAATTCTTTGGATAACCGTATACGCGCCTTAGTCGTGATCTTCGTAAAATCAGCAGTTTTATTAACCCTCTCTATCGATGATACCCACGATCCTATGGTCATGCATAAACTGTTTACTTCAGAATCCGGATCATATGCAGGCATCTGCCTGATAGTTCCCGCCTTAGGTACCCGTTTTTCCACCTCGCGTTTAGCTTTTGGGAGTGAATTCTGTATTCTAAGATAATTCCATTTGATCTCGTTTCTGATATCCTGAAGTGTAAGTTTTTCCACCTTATCATTTTCTACTACCTTGGCAATGATCCTTATTTCTTCTCTTCGCAGCCTCGACAATTCCACCACATTTTCATGGGACACCTTCACCTTCCCCAATAAAATATGTTTTGCAAATTCATTATCTGTATCAAAAATGATGTCCATGGCTGCAGCATAATTGTTGTATTTCTTTACAGTTCCGCCTGAAATTCCAAGTTTAAGCCCCAGTTCATCAGAAAGCCGCCCTTTCATCATCGATCTTTTAAAAACATCCCGCTTCTCAATTAGCTCCTTGTAATGATATAGCTCTCCAATCAGGTATTTTCTGTATTCTTCACACAGATCATCCCTCTGAAGCTCTTTTGTGCAGATATAGTAGGCGGCACTGTTTCTGCCATTAAAGCAATAGATTTTTATCGTTTCCTTTATCCCATGCTGCTTGCACAGTTCATACTTTTCCTTGTCATTGAGATGCATGTGCTTCCAGACATGCACTACTCTCCCATCTTTATTTTCCAATATTGAAGTAAGGAGCTGCTGCTTTGCTTCCTTGGAATATGGTTGAACATAGCGCTCGAATATAGGATCCAGACTATAATTGCTCTGATTATTATTTTCCATATGTTTTCCCTTTACAGGTCATCCTGCCTTTCTACAGCTTCAGCATTTTCCATTCTGAAAATTGCCACATTACCATTAAAACTTACCCCCGGTATGCAATACGTTGAATCCCCATCATTGGAATCTATTAGATCAGCCAGCCTATGAACCAAAACCTTGCTATAAAACTCGCAGTCTCCATCATCGTCATAATCTATTCTGTGAACGTCCTTCATGAACTTATGATATTTTCTAATAGCTATGACCGCACTTGATGGATTAACCAGTATCTGTATAAATTCAGGTTTCCCCAAGCTCCGTAACGTCTGCTTGTGTATCCGGATCCTGTTCTTCCTCAGATCCAGCGATATTGCTATCGGCATCGTCTTCATGAGGCCTTCCTCCCTTCTCTTCTTCATCCCTCTCAATACAGAACACTGTATACTCATTGAATATGCTTATCTGAACAGTATCCTGATGCTCTGTGGCAGGAACACCGAACTGATTCTTCCAGCTTTCCGGAAACAGCGCCTCCCTTGTATTCACTTCCTCGCCAGCCTTTTTCTTCCTATAGGTCTTGGCATCATTCAGGTCAAAAACAAAAACCTGATCTGTCGCAGTCCTTATAAGTTTTCCCAGAACCTGATATTTATAATTTGCACTCCACCCCATAAGCCTTAATACTTTTGCATAGAAAATCTTACATGTAATCTGCCTTGGCTTTCTTTTTGCTGAGCTCTCTCCCGTTGCCCATCTGAGAGAATCCTTCGTATCCTCTGTGCACGGCCTTACAGCTAGTTTCTTCTTTTCAGGATTAACCAGGAACTGAACATATTCCACATTCGGAAGTTTTCTAAGACACGCCACATTTACATATACCTTTTCATTATTCAGTGTTACTGAGGGTTCAAAAAGATGGGCAAAGAATTCCTCCCTTACAACTTCAAAGCCTTCATACGAAAACTCCTCTACAGTCTCTTCTCCCACATGTGCATTTCGTTCTTCCTTTGAAATAGGTTCTTCCTTCTTAGCATTTTCAGTATCCTTGCTTTCCTGAGATATCATATCCATTAAAGGAAGTGTCTCCTGCTCCATTACTGTTATCTCTTCACTCATTCCCCACTCCTATATCCCCAAGAATCTTTGATATATTCCTGGCTGCCTCCTGCTGCGATGTTACATTTGTTCCCGTAGCCTTGAACAATTCACCATCTTTATCAACTTCCCAATCCTGATCTTCAGGCTCCACTTCATCAAAAAGTGCTGTGCTTTTGTAATAATCATCCCCGAAGCTATTAACCCACTTTGTAGGATAAGCCGGGATTTTTTTACCCTTTTTCTTTGGCTGCGCTTCCCCATCAATGTTTTCATCTGTCTCTGACTCAATTTCGTCATCATCACTGATTGCATTTTCATCAACATATAAAACAGCTTCATTTGCGTTGAAGATCAGAACCGACTCCCCATCCTTACGATGCAGATGTCCAAGAATCTTGTAACTTGCATCCTTTCTCCATCCAAAGATTGTGAACAGGACAGGCAAAAAAGAAGCCCCACTAATTGTCTTTTTAACAAGTTCCCCTTCACGTTGTCCGCTCCATACAAAATAGTTCTTGGACTGAGCAACTGCTTTTCGGACTCCCAATATCTTCTTCCCGGGATGCACAAAGATCTCTATCCTGTTTGTTCTGTCCATCTTCTCTATAGCACTTTTATTAAAAGTCATATGTGTGCTTGTCATGGTTAGCGAAGGTTGTCCTGTCACAGACATGAACTGCGTTCTTACCAGCTCATATCCCCTAAGATCGAAGTTTCCCTTTTCAACTCCAATCTCAAGTGGCTTTGCAGGCACCTTGTACATATCCCCATCAACGCTGTCACTTGCCATGTAATAATCTTCTTCAGCAAAACCGGCCCATCTGGGATGTATTGAAACAAATCCTTTTAGTATTCCTGCAACTATCACCCTCATCTCAGGAAAATAACCTTTGTTTCCGTATTTGGCATTCCGGAGGAGCTTTTGTACTGCAAAGAAATCCTCTCTTGAAATAATGGCTTCATGATGATTCTTTCTTCTATACTGATTTCTGTTATGCCGGTTCTTCTTGCTCTTATGATCCAAGTAATTTGGTGTATAGGTTTTCCTGGCAAGAACATCACCGCAATATCTTTCATTGGTCAGAATCTGCTGGATTCTGCTGGAAGACCATGTACTATTCCCCTTCTTTGTGAGCCTCTCAAGCTGTGTAAGTGCATCTGCAATCTGCTGAGTAGTATATCCATAGAGATATGAGAAAAATATAAGACGAACGGTTTTTGCCTCTTCCTCATTAACTATCAGGTTCCCTTCATCATCATGGTCATATCCCAGAAGTACCGGAGTTAAAAATATTCCTCGCTTGAATCTCGCCTCAATGGATGCATTTCCTATTTCAGACTTTGTGTGGCTCTCCTCCTGTGCCAGCGTAGCTATAAAGGAAAGTGCCATTTCAGAATTCTCATCCAGAGTGAAGATGTTTTCCGTTTCAAAGAACACTCCGACCGGAGGATCCAACGTCTTTAGCCGCCTCACATAACTTATGCAGTCCACTATATTTCTTGCAAATCGGGAAACACTTTTGGTAACAATGATGTCGATTTTTCCTTCATTACAATGATTTATCATCCTGATGAAGTTGTCCCTATGCTGCAGCGAAGTGCCTGAAATACCTTCATCTGCATATATATCAACAAGATCCCAGTTAGGCTTTTCATTGACCATGTCTTCATAATGATTCTTCTGAAGCTCATATGAAGATGTCTGGTGAGGATCATCCGTCGATACGCGAGCATAAACCGCTACACGTTTATGTACTTCAGATTTATAAAAATCCTCCTTGGGCTTAGCCGGTATAACATCTATCAGTTCTTCATTGACACCTTTATATCTTTCCCTGATCTTTTGTTTTATGGCATCTTCATCTTTGGATTTCTTGTCATTTCCCAACGCTGCTACCTCCCGACATCTCTCATTTACGGCATTTAAGTACTCCGTAATATGAAAATAATATTAATAATGTTTTTTCACCACGTGCTGTAGGTTAAACTGCTCGTGCTATAGGTTAAGTTTTTGTATTTTTTTTGCAAAAAAATAAATGGCAGCCGTTTGGCCGCCACCTACTTTGTACTTACTATGTCCACTATGGAATCAAGATTATCAAGGAGTCTGCTCTGTTCATCCAATGTATATTTTGATATCCGTTTTAAGAATGCTGATTTCAATTCCTTCACATTGGTCATGGTTATCGAAGCAGGATATATGAAATCATTCACAGTTACCCCGAGAACCTCTGCAATATCAGCCAACTTATCAAGACTTGGTTTCTTCAAAGCTCTTTCCATTTCACTTATGTATGCTGATGAAGTTCCGATGGCAAATGCCAGATCCTCCTGTGTCAGATCAAGTCTCTCACGATATTCTTTTATGCGCTTTCCAACAATTTCATAATCGATTTCCATTTGTTCACCCACTCAATAATCAAAACAGTAGTAATAGCATTTCTTCTGTAAAGATTATTTTGATCTTTGATGCAAATCAATGTTGCCGATTATGTAAAAGGCTGCAAATTAATTGCAACCCCGTTTGTGAAATCATTTCTTCGCGTTCCATTTTGCTTTGTTTATTTCCTTCATCCGCCTGCTGGCATCCTCCCTTGATTTCTGAGAATTCTGCGCAGGATTATGAAACCTGACATAACCTTTAGGAATCTGATAGTATTTATCAAATCTGGTTTCCTTTGTCAGCGCATAGAGTTCCGGGTACCTGGTACATAACTGATCAAGCCTTTTCATCACATCCGGATCTCTGGTATAGACAATCGCAAATGGCTCTTCCTTGTTCCAGTTAACAATGGTTTCACATTCGATTTTTAAAAGTTCGTCCATAACTAACCTCCAGGACACAAATTTGACCTCCAAAACATCGTCAGCTGATGATAAAATGACACCCCAAAAAGTTCGGATGGACTATTCCTCCACCAGCAATTTCAAAATACATTTTCATCGTCAGCTGACGATAGTTTTTACATTGCCATCTCCATATCTTTCTTTGGCTTGACAGCTTTAACCTCTGAGTGTTCTGCTCCCTTTGCAGAAACATGCTTATCCATGAAGTTCTTTTTCTCCTTACCAATTTCATCAATACCAAGTTCTGCATTGATTTCCTTGATAAGGCCTGATGCAGTTTTCTTTATTGTTTCCATGGAAGCTTTAAGCTCTTTTGCATCTTTATCCTGACTCCAGGAAGCGATATATCCGAATGAATACTCAGAAGTATCTATTCCATAATGCTGGCACACAACATATGCTACGGATTCCGCGATCTGCTCAGCATCATTACGCGCTCTTTTCTCAAGCCCCTCCGCTGCTATTTTATCCTTATCATCCAGCCTGCTGTGGACCTGTTCATGGATCAGCGTCTTGATGGTCTGTACCTCAGACATTCCTTCATTGACCACGATCTTCTTTTCACTCATGTTGTAGTAACCTTTTACATCACCTGGAATCTCATGGTACTCGATCGGCACAACAGAAACCGCAGTAAGTGCAGCGATCATCTTTTCATAATCCTCCACACTTCCTCCAAGCTCCTTGCAGCCTATGGTCGGAAGTTCTTTTCCATCCGTATCCGATACATCAAATACCGTTGTGACCTTAAATCCCGACATCTGATATTCCGGTTTTTTCTCTGCCTGGACTTTCTGGTAATCCTCAAGAGTCTGTCCCGGTGCAAGTATAGGGATCATATTTTCTCTGTTTGGCTCCTCTGCCTTTTTGACTACAGGAGATATGATCTTAATACCCTTTGCGCCTTTCTTAACATATCTGCCAAAGTTCCTGTTCCACGCCTGGTACCCTGCAACCAAAGTAGCATCCGGTCGCTGCATGGCTATGAGCAGGGTATTGTTGAAACTGTAAGTGTGAAACTTAGACATTGTGGTCAAATATGCCTTATAGTTTTCAGAATTAAAAAGATCCCGGAGTCCCTGTTCAAGTTTCTCCGAGATCTGGTCTATTTTGGATTTCTCATAATCTTCAGTCATAACGCTCCCCCTTTCAGCATATTCTTGTAGTCAAAGATCACACCTCAAAGTTTACGTCCTCACCAATCTCCAGGCTGTGAAGCACATTCTCCTGTAATCTTTCTCTAAAATCCTTTGTCACAGGATAAGCGATGTCCTTGAACTGGGCCTTTCCGTTTTCATCTGTGGTCTTCATCTTATAGCTGGGCATCGAGATAAAAAGATTCCCGGCCTTGCTCTCCACGATGGAAATATTTCTTACAGCAAAGCTGCCTCCAAAGGTTACTGTCGCAACTCCCCTTACTCCGTTTGTTGTCTCCTCAAGTGCTCTTGTTCTGATATCAATTCTCATGACTTTTGTCTCCCCTCATTTTGAAAAATAGTGTGTTTGTGTTTTCAGCTTTTTTGAAAAGCTCTGATGATTTTTTCTTCCGGGCTGTTAACCCGGGACGACCACAGCCTATGGCTGGGTCGCATGCAAGCAGTGCATTTGTCGGGCAAATGCGATTTCTGCTTTTACAACGAGGTCTCCGACCTCGAGCTGCGGCTCTGCTTCGCCTTCGCCTTTTCTCTCTCTTCTGCCTTCTCACGCTCCAGCAGAAGTTCGAGGTTCTTCCTTGCAATAAGGAAGTCCTTTTTCTCTTTCCGCATGCGGACATACTCCTGAAAATCAGTTTTATTGACAGCAAGTAGCTCGACGTATTCATCACGGAGTTCCTTCATTTTGGGAAGCTTTCCGTCGGAAACAGTATCAAAGATCTTCTTCGCCGCTTTATGTCTTTCGATCTCATCCTCATGTTCGGCATAGAACTTTTTACTGTATCCGCTATTCCTGTATGCGGTATAGGTATCCCTGGTCTTGGAATAATCTATGATGGCTTTTTGAAGTTCCTTGTTTTCCTTCATGGCAGTGTTACGGGCTTTTATCTTTTCATTCAGGACATCGATATCTGCTTCCATGGAATCCGTCATTTTTACAAGTTCCTCATAAGAGGAAATGCCATGTTCTTCCAAAAACAAAAGCACCTTGGCACGCTGCTTTAGGTTGAACTTCCTTGCCCAGTTTTCATAGCCCCTGCCTTTTCCCTCGCGCATCTTTTTCTCGATATCAACAAGGAAGCTTAGGCTGTTCTGATCAAGGGCGCGATTCCCGGAGCGATGCCTTTTACTGTTTTTGTTTCTGATATTTTCTTCATATCTGCTCTGGATCACTGAGAGATTATTCTCCAGACAGAGAATGTCGGATATTCTTGAAAGTGCCAGTCCTGAAAAATAAAAATTCCTGAACCTGCTTTTTCCATCGATGGATACGGAGTTGAAAACGATGTGATTATGGATATGGTGTTTATCCGTATGCGTGGCAACCATGAAAGCATGCCTTCCTTTTGTGAAGCGCATTGCAAGATCGTACCCTATCTCATTTGCCTTTTCAGGAGTGATCTCCCCCGGCTTAAATGACTGTCTTATCTGATAGGCGATAACATCTTTTTTATGCGGTCTTCTTACATTGTCCTCATAGATTTTTCTTGAAAGAAGGAATTCACCGACGATTGTTTTGGGATCACAGCCGTAGGTGCTGATATACTTTTCATCCTCAGTCTTCTTCTCATCCCTGACATAATCAATGCAGCGCTTAAGGCACTGGGCAACAGATTTTGTCTTAACATGATGAAGTGAAATAAGCCTGGTTGCTGCCATGATCGGTCCCCCTTCTTTCGTTTTCCCGGCAATAGAAAAAGCAGCCCATATTTATGAAAAATACAGACTGCCTTTATAGTCATATCCATTGTCTTCAGTTATCAGAAATCCTGGTAAAGCTCCACCGCCATCTCGATCAGATGCTCACAAAGTCCAATGGCGAGCATCGCTGCCATTACCATCATCCCTGCAATGAAGGTCATCACCACTCCAAAGATGCAGTGGGTCGCAAAGCAGTAGATGATAAGGATTGTCCCGGCAAGGAACATCATCCCTGCAACAAATCCAGAGATATTCACAAACATCTTTGCAAACATGTTTGCCGTGAACACCATAAGGAATAACGGAAAAAGCAGAACCTTCAAAACAATTCTCATCATACCCATCGCTTTACCTCCAGTCTTTAAATCATGTCACCTGCGATTCCATAGAAAACAAGTATCCGTTCCTGATATGATAATGATAAATTTGAAAAACTTATCTGCCAAGTTTGTCATTTAGGAAGTTCTTACATATCCATGCTTTATGTCATTTATCTGATCTGCGAAAAAGCTATCATCATGTTTTTTGTATGCTCCCAGATTTCATCAAGTCTCTTTTTCAGATCTTCCATATCTGCAGCATATACATCTCCGAAAGCATTTGCCTTTTTCGCATACTGGTTAAGATTGTTGGAACACATGCGAAGGAGATACACGATCTCACTAAAGTCATCCGTCTTTAATCTCACACAATACCCGTCCAGCATCATCTTCCTGATATACATGCTCATGCTGCTGACACCGACCTCATCCATCTTGGCGATAAGTCTTGCATATTCCTCATCTGTCAATCTGACAGTAACTTTGTGCGTGCGCTCTTGCATGTCTTCTCTCCCCTGCAATCCTCTCAGCCTCTTCAGCTTTTGCCTTTGCTTCCTCATACTCCCTGGCTTTTCTTCCGGACAGCTCCGTGTCATCACCTTCCAGGATCCTGTCCAGATCTTCCAAAAATTCCAAAGCCCAGGCAGGCACAACTCTCAGATCATCCTCTTTTATTTCAGGAACCGAGTTGATCACTCCGTCAAAGTTATTGTCATTACCTTCGACTGCATCCTCCACAGTTTTGAGATAATTCTTTTTCGAATGGATAGTATGCTGTTCAAGGATGGACTCTTCTTTTTCTGTAAGTTCCTCTTCCTTGTTCAGCCTGTCGTTTGCTATATCAAGTCCGCTCATGCCAGCACTCCTTTCGCTTTTTTGTAGTTCTCCAGTTTCTGAAGAACTGATTCCCTGCCATCCTTTTTACCGTGTTTTATCAGCTGTTTCTTTTTTTCCGCTGCTTTCTTTCTGGCATCAATAACCTCACCCATCCTGAAGCTGTAGCTTGAAAGACGGTTTGAGATGATGTCCACTTTTTCCTCTGCAGTCATCGGCATTCTTACATCTGCTTCCACCATGATGATTCCCTCCTCTCATGAAAACAGCTGCAGATCAAAGCATCTGCAGCCGCATTTTTTTCAGGACAATTCATGGATTCTTATGAATCTCTAATGGCACTGCCCTTTTAATATCCTGATTACTCTTCAGAGTCCTCATGCTCTTCTGGCATACTGTCGAGTACACTCTTTTCCTCTTCCTCCTGGAAATCCTCATCAGGATCTTCCTTTTCCTTCTTTATGAACTCGTCCTTATTGGAGTAAATATAAAAGCCACCTGCACCAGCCATGAGTATCAGTATCACAATGAGAGCCGCTTTGGATCCTCCCTTCTTAGGCTCCTCAGGTTCGGGCTCAGGCTCCTCTTCTTTAGGCTCTTCCACCACAGGAGCAGGTGTGACCTCTTCATCAGTTTCACCCTTCAGTTCCTTTATCTCATCCTCATCAAGAAGTGACAGGATATCCCTCTCATCAACAAGATTAAGGAAATGAACTGTATTCTCACCCTGATCATCACGGTCGATGATGATATAAAAGATATTTCCGTTCTTCGTCGTGACAGTGATGAACTGCTTTCCGCTCTTTTCAGGACTGCCATAGTCATCAACTATGGTAAGGTTTCCCTCGGGAGTAAGAGGTCCCATCTCCTCTTCCGGTTCCTCCACAGGCGGGTCGGGTTTCTCTTCCTCAGCTTCTACAGCCTCCGGATCAACAAAGGCTTTTGCAGTGATGTTATTGCCTGTAATACAGAACGCTGTCAGCGCAAACACCGCTGCGCCAAGTATAAGTATTTTAGTCTTCAGTTTCATCTGTGATCTCCTCCTCATCGTTATTAACTATCTCTCCCACACTCTTATCCCCGGGCATGTTTCCCTTTGTGTAGGCGATAAGCTTCTGTAATTCCGCAGGAGTGATGTCGGCTGCCTTCATCATCTCATGGACGGCAGTCTTTTCCTCCTCCTGACATTTCTTTTCAAGAGCCCTGACCTTTGCATCAGCCTCGGCTCTTTTCTCTTTGGCCTTCGCAAGTTCGGCCTTGTATCTGTCTAATCTCTCAAACATGTCTCCCCCTTCTGGCAGCTGCTTTTCCATTTAAGGCAAACGCCCGTAGCATAAAAAGTGATTCTGCCAGTACTTTGTATTTACCGATGCATAGGAAATGGGATTTCCGCAGTGTATCATCATGCCGTCCCCGACATAGATTCCCACGTGGCTTGCACCGGGTGTATCATAGGTTCCCTGGAAAAAAATAAGATCCCCCGGCTTTGCTTCTTCCGGTGAGATCTGTGTACAGAATTTCCTCAGTCCCTGTGCAGTTGTCCTTCCCACGTGCCATCCCGTGTGATTGAGCACCCAGCATACAAATCCCGAACAGTCAAAGCCTGTCGTGGGATTGCTGCCTCCCCAGATATACGCTCTTCCAAGATACTTTTCAGCTTCAGCTATCATCGCTGCAAACTGCTGGTCAGTGAGTGCTTCTCCCGGAACATGATACTCATCATCATCTCCGTCTCCGTAGATATCCTCAAAGAGATATTCCTTGTTACCACGGGTATACATGAGAAGTTCGTAATGCTTTTTCTGTTTATCCGTCATACCCGAGTGCTCAATGACATGATCAAGTCCCTTGTTATCGAGCTTTACCTTCAGGATCTTTACTGTGTACTGCTCATCAACCTCATAGGTATACTGCTCATAGTACCCGCCATCAGCGTGGTTTTGATCCTCCACCCACCTTAGTCCAATCTTCTGGACTTTCCTAGTCCTTGTCTCCTGTCTCTCCGAATAGGTGAGCTTGTACTGCTTTTTGAAGATCTCCTTAATGATGTTCTTCATGTCCTTCCGTTTGTAATCGTCATACTTGGCGGTAAGGAAAGCTGCAAGCTGATAGGGATCATGTCCTGTCTCATCAAGCTCGTACTCGTATTCATCATATCCGGGATAAAGCTCCGGGGTCTTTGAAATGGTATCTTCAAGGTCTTCCTCGAGTTTGCGGTAGTCCTTTTCAACGCCTTTGATATCCTCATCGTAGGCACTGTAAGATGATGTCGCACCTCCATCGTTCATGGCAGGCATAACAAGTGCGCAGCTGGACATAAGGGTACACAGCATGATTATCATGAGCATTATGATGATTATCGCCACAAAAAGCTTGGGATTTTCCTCAACAAAGGCAACAATCGCTGCTGCAAGGTCACTGAGTTTTTCTGAGATCTTCTCAGCTATCTCTTCCAGTGTTGTAAGGCCGCCTCTTGCTGCCTCGCGCTCCTTCTCCCTCTCATAATAGGATTTCCTTCTCTTCTTTTTCTGTGCTGCCCTGGACTTTGGATTTGACCCGTCCTTCGGATTCTGCTCGTTGGAATTCTTCCTTTCTTCCCTGTGCTCACGCTTAAGCTTCCTGCGGTATACGCTCTCATTAAACCTTCTGCCAGCTTCTTCCGTGGCCCGAATTCCTTCACGGATTGCATCATCACCTGAATTGTCATCGTCTGTTCCGTCAGGTGTACAGGCACTTCCAACAACACTTGTGGCTGCAGACGCTGCAAGACCGGCTGCTCCGATAACACCATGAGATATGCCCGAGGTAGTTCTCCTCATAGCATCAAGCCTTGATCCGGGAGTGCCTGAAGTGCTCTTGCCAAATACATGGCTCGCCACAACCTCAGCCTGATATACATTGGACTTCTCAGCTTCAGATGAATTCATGAATGATATATGCTCAGCGAATTCTTTATGGGATTCATCTGTGATCTGTGACATATTTCTGGAATAGTTATCCTCCTGTATATGTCTGTTTTCTTCAATCATCTGAGCCTTTATACCAAGCAGCTCCTCAGATTCTTTTCTTCCTTCAAGCACTTTCTTCCTCTGCTTTGCACGGATCCTTCGTTTTCTGATTTCCTCCCTAGATATGCCTGTCTCATCCATCCCGGAGGTTCCCAGAGGATCACTTATGACAACATCATCCTGATTCTTCTGCCCGTTACTGCCATAAAGGCGCCTTACCTTATTCTTTTCATCGCTGTCCGGAATGTTCCTGCCATCCCTGCCGCTTTTAAGCTTTTTCCCATACTCAGCCTTCAGGGAGGACTTCGTGCGAAACTTACTCCTGTAATACTTTCTGTCATTCAAGTTTTTATGCTCCCTTCTCTTCCTTATACTGTGCAATCTCATTCGGTTTGGTTGTAAGTATTCGGTACAGCTCTATGTCTGTAGGGAAGTGGTCTGCGAACGGCAGTATCACGTTTCCAAAAAATAACAGCCCTTCACCTTCACCCGCCTGGGTTACGTATGAGAGCTGATGGTCACTGATGCCAAGTTTTCTGGCAAGTATATTTCTGTCTCCTGTCGCCTGGTTCAGCATATATATGAATTCGCAGTTCTCCAGGATATTCTCTATCTCAGGAGATGACAGGAGGTCCTTGACGTTCTGCGTGATTGCTGTCGGTATTCCGCCCCACTTACGGAATCGCTTGTAGATTTCCACGCTGTAGCTTGCGGTCTGCTTCTCCCTCAGGAGTAGGTGGAACTCGTCCATATAGTAACGTGTACTCTTTCCGGATTCACGGTTTGCTGAAACCCTGCCCCAGACCTGATCCTCAACGATCAGCATTCCAAGCTTCTTAAGCTGTTTTCCAAGCTCCTTGATGTCATAGCAGATGAATCTGTTATGGATATCAACGTTTGTCCTGTGATTGAATACGTTGAGGGAACCCTTTACATAGATCTCAAGTGCAGTAGCAACATTCCTGGCTTCAGGTTCACTCTGCTTTAACAGCTCATTGTACAGATCCTCCAGAATCGGCATGTTCTCAGGCCTTGGATCCTCAAAGTATCTGTTGTATATCTTATGGACGCATCTGTCTATGACGGTTATCTCTATTGGCATGAGGCCGTCCCTTCCTCCAAGGACAAGTTCGCAGAGGGACAGGATAAACTCAGCCTTCAGTGCTATGGGATTGTCATCGTCGGAATAGTTCTGGTTGATGTCCATGGGATTGATATACTGTGTGGAATTGGCACTTATCTTGATTACCTGGCCGTTGAATTTATGGACAAGCGGGGAATACTCTCCCTCAGGATCGCATACTATAATATCATCGTCCGTTGCGAGCATGACGTTTGCCATCTCACGCTTTGCTGAGAAGGACTTTCCCGCACCCGGTGTCCCAAGGATAAGTCCGTTGGGATTCTTCAGCTTCTTTCTGTCAGCCATGATAAGGTTATTTGAAAGGGCATTAAGTCCGTAATATAGTGACTCCTCACCCTCCTGGAAAAGCTCCTGGGTCGTGAACGGGATCATAATCGCTGAGCTTGATGTTGTCATGCCGCGCTGTATCTGGATATGGTTACGTGCAAGCGGAAGGCTGCTCATAAGTCCCATCTCCTGCTGGTAATCAAGTCTTACCAGAATGCAGTTATGCTTCTGTGCTATGCTCTTTGCCTGGAAAACATTATTCTCAAGCTCCCTCTCAGTCTTACCCGTATTCATGATAAGGAAGGTTATTAGGAACATTCTCTCGTTCTGTGACTGCAGCTCGCGGAGAAGTGCCTTGGCATCCTTACCATAGGTTGCAAGATCTGAGGGAATTATGTCCATGTCATACCCGGCTCTTACAGCCTTTTTCTGCTCCTCGATCTTGTTCCTATCTAGCTCCGTTATCTTACGCTTGACGTTCTTTATGGCCTGATTCTGGTCAATTGACTGCATGTGTATACTGAGCACCTGCGATGAATCCATTGAAAGGAAATCTGCCAGCATCTCATCATTTATCTCGGATGCCGTTATCGAAAGGAAGCTCATCGCACAGTACATGTCTCCCATCTCAAAACTCTTTTTCTTCTGGAATGCAAAGCTGCTTGGAACGATGAAGTCCTTGGGACCAAGTCCTCTTTCACTGCACCACTTCCAGTCAAACATGAACCTGTCATCATCTCCCATATGGAAAATGTCATGCATGAGCTTAAGACGCTCCTTGCCGTTTAGGGTATTTGCCATGACACCGAGATGCTTGAAGTTATTCATTATATCTATCTCGATATGGTTGAGCCTTGGCTTTGCCTCCCTTATGGATGATGCATGGATTCCGAATGTTAGGTACTTGGTCTTTGTAAGACCGTTGTTACCTTTTTCAAGCTGCCTCTTCAGTACATTTGAATACTGATCCCTTGTGACGTTGAATCCGTCCTTCCTTAAGGGTATCCTGATACTCTTTTCAAAAGCTGTTGCATCCGTACTTACGTTAAGAAATGTCAGCACGAATTCCACTGAACTGTCAAAGAAGTTCAGGAAACTGCACCACTCCTCAAACATGATTGTCTTGTCCTCATCCTGGGCGAGCTTGTAGTTGATGTCCTGGAACTGGATCGTCTTTGAATAGAAATCCCCTTCCTCCCTGCATATGCCGCTGGGAAACATCCTCTCAAAGGTCACGGATTCCTGGGCGGAGTGGGGAACATCGTCCGATTTCTTCGCATTATCAATGACCTTCTTTATCTGCTTCTTCTCCTCGGATGAGAGGCGTGCCGGAACCTTAAGGTTTCTTTTCTTTTTCTTTCTGAACAAATGAAACAACAATGTCCTCTACCTCCTCCTTTAGTTTTCTCTGCCTCATGAGGGCAGCGTAGTAATTCTCTGTCCTGTATGGTCTTATCCTGGGTCTTTTGAATCTCCAGACGATCATGTGCCGAAGGATGGTCTCACAGTTCATGCCGTCCTTTTCATAAAGAGCCACAAAAAAGAAGGGCATCATCACCGCCATCATCGCAAGTGTTGATGCACTTATGTTTTCCGTCATCTTCTTTGTAACAAAAAACAGGGGAACTCCCACGAGTGCCCCAAGCGAAAAGCATATAATCTGTCTTTTGGTAAAACCGAATACTATCTTTTCCTTGACCCTTGTAAGATCCCTGGGTACTGATACGAAATTTGCCATTTTTTTCTGTTACCCCCTACCTTGCACTGAAAATACTCTTTGAAAGGGAACTTGTTTTCAAAAGGGAAAAGCACAGAAGCACCGTATATCCCAACACTCCCCACATGGATCCGACTATGTCATCCGTAAAGGCAACAGACTGTATAAGGGCTGCGTAAATCCCCATGCACACCATGATGAGGAAACCCTGGAATCCAAGTGCGATAAGTCCCCTTAAATAATTCTGTCCAATCTGGCTCTGCTCCCTGTTGCCGAATGTAGCAAAGGGTATGGGTGCAAGACTGATCATGAGATATATTTCCACCATTCTTCCGTAGACGACCACGAAGATGAATGCAGCTAGTATCTGCGTTGCCAGATTTACAAACAGCACCTGGAAGAACAGTCCAAATATGGCTGCCAGATCCATCGCTTCAATCGTAGCCCTCATACCAGCAAGAGCTGAATCATCAACAGCCGTCGACCCCTGTATCAGAGCACCACTACTGTTTACAACATGCTGAGCCACATCAAACACTGCCATGCTTATGTCGAAACAGTTACTGATGAGCATTACTGCTATGAATGTCTTGAAGATCCATTTAAAGAATATCCATGTCTCAAAATTTGCCAGGTTATTGTGCGCTATGATGAGCTGGATCAGTTCATAGCAGGCGATGAATGTCAGTACCATACCTGCTATTGGCATGATCACGCCTTCCGACAGTTCCTTTATCAGGTTGAAGACATTTGCCTGAAACGCCGCGGGTGTTGTCGCAACCTGTGTGGTCACTTCACCCACCTGGTTATTGACACTGTCGAACATGCCCTGTAAAACGCTCATAACCCCGTCAACAAGTAAAGACTTAAGCCAGGAGGTCAGTTCTTCTATAACTCTGTCCATAGATTATGCTCCTTTGCTTATTTTTAAAGACCAGAGTCAAGACTCGGAAATGCCCTTTACCGGCATCTCCGCCTGGCTCTGTATGATTACCATATGAAATTTTCAGTCCTGCCACTTGCTATAGCGCGGCAGGCCGCGCTTTCCTGCAAATCAGAAAAGGTTTGCAAGAAGAGGAATAAGCTGGGTTCCGATGAGGGCAACACCACCGCCCGCCATGAGCTGCTTCATACCCTGAGACTTCGCGCCCGGATTGTCATTTCCGTAACCTTCAAGAAGGTTAACCACGCCCCATGCTCCAAGACCTGCACCAAGGGCAACTACTACTGTCTGTAATGATGTTACTGCGCTCTGAAAAAATTCCATTGTGTTCACCGGGATCCCCTGTGACAGAACAATCGCAAAGGCTATTAATACCAAATGATAGCCCGTTTTATAGAGAATAAACGGATCACTTGGTCCTTCTCTGAACTGTTCTATCGGGATTCCCACGCCCGAAACCCACGCCTCGTACTCTATTTTCATAATCTCATCTTCATCCGTACCTCTTTCTTCATCTTCCTATCTTCATCCAAAAACCGCGCCGGCTTTCGGACTACTCTCCTTTCTCGATTTAAAATATGATTGATAGTTTCGTTATGCCTTCCTCCCTGTGCACCTGAATTTGGGCATAAAAACAGACCAGTAAGTACCGGACGTCTCCGGCCTTTGCTGGCCTATGTAAAATTCTATATACAACAAAAGACATCCCATATCTGGAATGCCCTTCTAACAAAAACGCTGGACCGGACAGCTTACATCTGCCTTACATCCTCATGCGGTTTGCAACGATTTACTTTGCTGATTTAATATTAACATTAAATAGGATTTTAGTCAAAAATTTAGTTTGATATCATGCGCCTCAGAAAAGTCAAAAATATCATCACCACATAAAGAATCCATCCATAATTTGATATTTTCAGCGCTATTCTCATCTTTCTTTTCAATATTTCTGTAAAAAGTATTTGCTACAAAGTCTGCTAATTGAACAAGTTTTTCATTCTTGGAATCTGTATAATTTGCGGCAAACGAATCACAAATTGGGTTGGACATAGTCAGCTGCTGATTCAGGTATTCCTCCAAGTTATACTTTGCTCCAGTTGCAACATTCTGTTCATCAAGGAGTATCTCAATTTTACCTGATCCTGTCATATATTTGCTATGCTTTCTATAGCAACTATCGAAATATACCTGAACAAGATAATTAAATGCCCTAGCATGATTTTCAATGAATTTGTCAGTTGCATAATTATTGTCTAAAACGATTATTCCTAGCTCAAGAGTATCTTTTCCGTGTGTTAACACATGCTGATATATCTGTAATTTTTTTCTCTCAGATATATCAGATCCCTTAATCTCTTTGTTCTTAATCAGTGTCTCTTTTCTTTTGCTATCATTCTTTATTAGTTGTGAAATTTTCTTCTTAAACAGCCTACGTATTGCGGTAGGATTATCCGTAAATAGCATGGCAATAATAAAATATCTATTATTGCTTATATTTGTTTTAGTAATACTACCTGACTCATCCACATACACATAAACTGTATTTTTTACTTCTTCCATTTAGTCCTCGCAAAGCGTAAAAATTCATGTCCCTAAAGTATATAATCATTCATTTATAAACTCAATACATTTTTGATAAGGCAGAATGCTACAAAGAATGATACTTCATAGCCAACTTCTGCCTCATCACTATCTTTACACCTCTACTACATCATATAAATCCTCATCCCTAAGTGACATCTTTGGAATGAGATTCTTCTCTATGTCATATTTGTTCTTGGGGTTATACTCCGCTGTCTCCTTATAGTGCGGATGCTGCGTTACATCGTATTTATCCGACAAGAACGGTCTCACACCTCTAAGTTGCAAGATGCACTTTCCACCATCCATTACCGCTATCTCATCTATGGACATGAGATCCTTACCTGTCTTCTGGTAATTCATGGAGTACGATGGATTGTTACCCTTACTCTCCCCGGTGTTGTACATGTCTATAGTTTCCTTGCCAAGGATCTGGTTAAGATCTTTCAGAGTGGTCTGCTCTGTACCGCCAAGGAATAGCTGTGAATCCATGTTGCCGACAATAGTATCTGCATTATCTTTGTAAATAGCCTTGAGCTGTGATTTTGCCTGAAGGAACAGACATGCACTTATCTCACGGCTTCGAATGGTTGCCACAAGCTTCTCAAGATGCGGTATCTGTCCGATATTCGCTGTCTCATCGATAAGACATCTCACATGAACAGGGAGTTTACCACCATAAACATCATCTGCCTTTTCACAGAGCAGATTAAACATCTGACTATAGATCATAGCAATAAGGAAATTGAAGGTCGGATCTGTATCACTCATGATAAGAAATAGAGCTGTTTTCCTATCTCCCAGCATATCAAGGTCGAGTTCATCATACCTTGTTATTTCACGAAGCTCCTCGATATCAAAAGCAGCAAGTCTTGCTCCGCAGCTTATAAGCACTGACTTCATGGTCTTGCCCGCCGCCATCTTGAACTTTTTATACTGTCTTACTGCGAAATGATCCGGCTCCTTGCGCTCAAGATCCCTGAAGAGCATATCCACCGGACTCATATAATCTTCATCGTCTTCTCTAACATCCGATGCATTAAGGAGCTCAAGCAGCGTATTGAAGTTCTGCTCCTCATAGGGAGCAACATAATAGATATAACCGATCAGAGCCGTATAGAGCAGCGTCTCCGCTTTCGTCCAGAATTCATCACCGGACTTTCCTTCACCTTTTGTATTTGAAATAAGCGTATTTACCAGTTTCAAAATATCCTTTTCGGAATGGATATAATGCAGCGGGTTATAATGCATGCTCTTTTTGAAATTGATGGTGTTGAACACTTTAATATCGTACCCATGCTTCTTAAGGCAGTTGCCAGTTTTGATAATGAGGTCCCCTTTGGGATCGGTTATTACATATGAACTGTGCATCTGCAGTAGATTAGGTAACAGGAAAAATCGTGTTTTACCTGATCCGGAACCTCCGACAACAAGAACATTTTTATTTCTTGCGTACTTGGGGTTCTTGGGTCTGCTCTCCATGGATAAGCGTTCAGTCTGAGTCAGTATGACATTATCCTCAAACTTTTGAGCCATATATGGCTCAATATCCTGAGCTGTTCCCCATCTTGCTGTACCATATTCAGCACCTTGTCTGTATTTCTTTGCATGCTTACTTCTGTATATCACAACCAGCTTGAAGCCTGCACCAACTGCTGCGCCAATCATCATATCAAAAGGATGAAGACTGGGCAAAAAGTTCGCCATTGCAACCGGTATTTCCTGTATCAGCGAATTGATTCTGTCAGTAGCATTTGTCCCTGAAGAAAGTCTCCAGGCTTCTCCAAGATTTGTGGCAACAAGCCCGATAAGCAGATACGGAAGATTAAGAAGGATAAGACATTTCTGTTTACGTGTCATCTGATCATCTCCTTTACTTTAACTTTGGCTTTGATAATCTGCTCCTTTGCCTTTTCCTTGTAGATGCCAAGCTGCCTTATTACGCTGGGTCTGTCTTTCTTGAATGCTCTTGTTTTTTCAAATTCATCCATGACTGCTTCAAGCGCATCCATGTCCTTTGCCTTAAAGAATGCTGTATATACAGGTGGATCAGCAAATTTATCCTTCGTTATTGCAAAATCTACCCCATATCTTTTAGCTATACGCTGAAATTCCTTTATACCCTCATCACCGATAACCATACTTGTGGCACCCTGATCCTGACTAAGGAGCTGCTTTACTGTCTGCTTGCCCCTATATCTTTTGGGTCCCATCATCTGCTTTCGCCTTTTGTGATTAATAAATCCCCTGACTGCCCCCACCAGACATCTCATGGAAAGTTTGCCTGTCCTGATAGCCAGGTTTACGGTTTTCTCTTCAACCGTTTCCTGCATAAAAATCTCCCCCTCTCTAACTATCAGCTGGCTTTATCCGTGGTCACAGGTGTTTTTCATGCATTCTCTTTTTCTGCCACTGATCAAGCAGCTTCACAATTGTATCCTCCATCTGTTTTGGAGTGTATGACTTCGGAAAATATTTCCTTAGGATATCGTTCTTTATTGTAACTCTGTCCACATCTGACTTTTTCTCTTCTGACATGATTACATTCATAGCCTCCTGCGTTATACCTTCTTCAAGTGCCTGCTTCTTTATGCGCTGGGCCTGAGACAGTGACGGCGTAGACTGTGAGAAATCCATTGCTTCAAGGAGCTGACGTTGCTGTGCTTCATCCAGGAATGAAATCTCAACTGCCGGATTGAAGCCAATCTGCTTGTTATCGACCATATCCAGGATTTCCGGAAGAAGATTGGTAAGACTGATATATCTCTGTACTTGTCTTGGACTATCTTCTGAGTTTTTCGCAACAACATGGTCCGCGCGATAATTCGTGCCAATTTGGCACGAATTTTCTTTCGTAGGTCTTCCCGCTTTTCTACGCACAGCATCCAACTTCATTTTGTATGCCCACGCTTTCTCACTTGGCAAAAGCGATTCTCTTTGCAGATTGGCATCTACCATCAAAATCGTAGCGGCATCATCATCCAGGTCTCTTACAATACAGGGTATTGTTTCCTTTCCAGCAATTTCAGAAGCATGACATCTTCTATGTCCTGACACAATCTCATACCCGCCTTCACTTCTTGGTCTAACAATTGCCGGAGTGAGTACCCCGAACTCTTTGATGCTATCAACAGTTTTAGCCATCTCCTCATCATCCAGAACCTTAAAGGGATGGTTCTTAAATGGATGGAGATCCGATATAGAAATATCAACAACCTGTTCTCCCCCTTTATCAAACTGTTCTTTGGCCTTATCGTCTCCCTGGCTATTATTCAGGCCATCCCCATCCGTCTTGAAAATGTCATCATAACTCGTAAGCTGAATGTTTCCGCGCAATTTCTGCATTTTTCAGCACCTCCTTCGTTAGCTGCCTGTATGCCACAGCCACTTTTCCCTTCGGATCATGCTTATAAATACTCTTTCCAGCTGCACTTATCTCTGCAGCCCTCACTGAATGCGGAATCTCCGTAGCATAGACATTGATTTTTCCACCATAAACATTTCTCACAAGTTCACTGATTTGTTTGGAATAATTGGTTCTCCCATCAACCATGGTAAGAAGAATGCCATCAATCTTCAGTCCCGGATTCATCTGCCTCTTCACCTTGTTTACAGTCTGAAGAAGCGCCTCCAGTCCTTTTGCTGAAAGATACTGAGCCTGCATCGGAATAATCAGTTTATCTGCAGCTGTCATGGCATTTATGGTCAGCATTCCAAGTGATGGGCTGCAGTCCAACAGAACAGCATCATAATTGTGTTTTACAGAATCGATATATTCCTTGAGGATTCTCTCCCTGCCCATGGCATTTACAAGTGACACCTCCATTCCGGCCAGAGAAATATTAGCAGGCATGAGATCCACACCTTCTGTATGATGGATTATTCCCTCACCCGGTTCTATCGGTATTTCCTGAAGAATATTTGCCATGATGTCTGTTATTGTCACCGGAATATCATCCGTCATTGGATATCCTAGGCTTATAGTCAGGGAACCCTGTGGATCCATATCAACCAGCAGAACCTTCTTGCCTTCATCAGCCAGTCCGATCCCGATATTCTCTGCACTCTGGGTCTTCCCCGTTCCTCCCTTTTGATTTACTAGGGCGTATACTGTGCCTTTACTCATTTGTTTTTCTCCTAAACTAAAAATCGCCCCTGTATAAGTCATGGTTAACCTGTGACTCATAGTGGGCGTCAATCGTTAATGGTGCGTTATAAAGTGCTGCTATCAGATACTGTCTTATATTTCGAATGTCATTAGTGACGGTCTTAAGTGAATCAATCACGTATGCAACATGCCTGTATTCAAGGTTTCTAAACTGATCTTTTACGAGCTCAGGTTTCTTCCTGGCTCCACCAATGATGTAATAATCAACATCATCGGATAGAACATCTACAATCAGGTTAGCCGTCTGATCAATAAGGTCTTTGCTATACGGGAATCGCTGCTTAAGAGTGTCAGCATCTATTTTCTCCATAACAGACTTTTTTAATTCTGTTATATCAGACATGTTATCTTCTCTTATCTCATCGCATCGTATCTTATCTGCTCCATCCTCAGCCTTATATCCCGGAGGGTATATTCTGATGAGATTGGATGAGATAAGATTATTATTCTCAGTATTACTAAAATCAGTATTATTAATCTCAGTATTATTACATTGCGATTTTCGCATTTCTTGAGATTCGATTTTCACATCCCTAGAAGTGCGATTTCCGCATGTCTTGGAATGCGATTTTGACATGTCTGAAAGAATTTTCTTCACATAAAGAAGTGCCGCCTTGCCCTGTCCCTGATAAGTCCTGTCAACAAGTCCAATATCGACTAACTGTTTCAAGGTTTTACCGGCTTTACCATTAGCACAGCCAATTGTCTTCTCGATTTCCTCTATCGTGTAGATAATATACACTCTTCCTTTTTCATCAAACCACTTATTATCTGCGGATAGACTCATTCTATCGAGCAATAGGCCATACAGAATTTTCGCATCACTGCTTAATCTCTTAAACCTGTCATCTGTAAACAAAAGCTTTGGTACCCTTATAAAACTAAAAAGATCAGCTTCCTGTCCGTAAAAATATTCAAAATCAGCCATTTTAGATTATTTCCCCTTTTCCTCAAGCATCTTACGTGTACACCAGCCGATACACGGCTGGCCTACACTGTAAGGACAATTATCTTTACACTTAAAACGCGGTTTCTTCCTGGGCTTCACAAGGTAATAACAGACATCCCTTGTACATTCGCCCTTATTTGTGCCCCAGTAGCAGTATTTACAGCTCAAAGGCTTATCTTCCGCGTATTTATCCATTAGAGAGCTTCGCCTCCACGATCCTTGTGAGGCTTTGATATTCCTTTGGACTTTTCCTCCTTTGAAATATCAGCTTCCTTAGCAGCTACTCTGTCCTCGAACTTCTCTGCAAGTTCAAAAACTTTCTCATCTGCATCGTAGTGATAGACATTGTCTGTGAGCTGATCTTCGATATCCACTGTTGTGGCATTAACCTCTCTGACCATGTTCTCAAGACTCGCTGTATCGAATTTTCCATTATCAGGAATAATAAGGACCTCATGGATGCTGCTGGGCAAAATGAAAAAGCTTCCTCCAGCTCTTTCAGCAGCCTTATCCATGAAGTCCTGATAAGCAAGTACTCCTGCACCGTGAACATTTCCTTCCACGGATGCTACAAACATCTGCTCCTGCTCTGACGGGATATTGAGCCCCATCAACTCAAGGTCTTCAACACCCATCTGCTTTGCTAAAACCTCTGCCATACCCTCAATAACGAGAGGTCTGATTTCCGGTGCATTTTTAATTGCATCCTCATGAAGCTGATCTGCAGTGATACCGTAGTTCTCAAGCATCTGATTTGTCACGAGAATTGAGCTGCTTGAGCCCGAACCTGTATCCCCCAGAACAAATCTGTAAACAACTGCCATATCCTCCATATCTCTGTGAGGCACGTTCTCAAGATTTGTCTTGTTTCTCTCAGCTGATACAACCTCAATCGCCAGCGTATTCTTCATCTTGTCGTAATCTGTAATGGATGCAAGATCGAAATCGGGACGATTTTCGATAGCCTCTGCTGCAAGATCAGCAGATTTTGAAACGAGAACTCCGTAATCTGCACCATTCTCCAATTCCTTGTAGATATCTGTGAGATTAAGATTAACGCCGATGACGCTTCCCTCAGGTTTTACTGTAAGTGCCTCGTAGGTTGAATTCATCTTTTCGACTGTCCTGGCATCCACCTCGTACTCAATACCGTTTCTTCTCTCCAATGTGTCTTTTACATCGCTTGAAAAGTTTTCTTTGAAATCTTCGAAATTCATCTTTTTCCTCCTGTGAAATGAAATAGTGGTTAAACCCGTTTTTCGGGCAAGAAAAAAGAGCAATTCTCCGAAGCTGGAAAATTGCTCTATGTAAAAATCACTATTAAATTCACAGGAGATCATCCTCTATTTTCGTTCACAAATTGTCTCATGAGTTCTCTGATAAAATTGGTCCGATTTTGGAGGATTTTCTCACTTTGTTAACTGATAAAACCTTTTAAATATCACAGAATATCTGATTAACGAATGCACCCACGATCTAAAGTTCAATTTGAACGGGTGTAAATTGGGTGTGGTGACACCCCTCATGGTTACTGCATCCTCAGTATTTATCAATCTTTTACTTGTCTAAGCTCTTAAGTGTCGGGAAAATCCTTACTGATTCTTCCATACCGTGTCTTAGCATGTCATACACGTTCGTTTTAGAAAGGTCCCGGGACTGACTTTTATCCATAGCGCGTCGTAGAGTGTACCTTATCTGCTGTCCTTTTTGGTGCAGGACGTGCCCTCTTTGGACACCTATGGACAATCTCCATGATGGAGAACCCGATGAATCATAATCGATATCTTTCAATATCTGCTGATGCACATTTCAGTTCGTTTACATCTCTGAACTTTGTACTAAACTCAGTATAATACTTCCTGGTCCATTTGTCATTACCTTTCCGTAAATTTTTAATCCAAATGACGCCTTCCATGTCCAAAGACATACCTGTGTCATTCAGATGATGATCTTGCCTTCAAGATTTGCCATTACTTCCTGCTTCTTTTCTCCGGTACATTCTGCATAAATGTCCATGGTTGTTGAGATGTCATGGTGGCCCATGATAGACTGGATGACTTTCAAGTTGGACTCATTCTCGCACAGCCTCGTGCAGAATGTATGTCTGAGATTGTGGGCTGATATCTGCGGTATCATAATAGGTTCTCTCTTCTCCTGCTTTGCTAGTCTTTCCTCCAGCTTGTTGGCATCATCTATGATGCTGTGGAGTGCGCGGTTGACTGCTCCTGCCATCTGTACGGTTCTGCTACCCGTGGAAAAGACAAATCCAGAATAGCCATCCACTTCTTCCTCGCAGAAACCGATGATCTTCTGGAACTCATATTCCATAAGAAAAGCATCAAACACTTCCTGTACCATGGGAATTGTCCTCATTCCGGCGGCAGTCTTGGTTGTAGTCTCAATACGCTTTCTGCAGTCGCCCTCCTCATCAGGTCTGTCGCTAAGTGAATGGTTGACACTGATGATACGCTTCTCGAAATCAAGGTCATCCCAGGTAAGACCGAGGCATTCTCCTATTCTCATCCCGGTTCCCAGAAGGATTGTGAAAATCGGAAGCCATCCGTGATATTTGCTGCTGGAGCGAAGGAAATCCATAAACTGCTTCTGCTCCGGAATAGAAAGGGCAAATCTCTTTTCCTTGATCCAGTACCTGCTGTGCTTTATCTCGTTCATTACCCCTTCTGTAGGATTGGTTCTGATAAGCCCGTCCCTTACTGCCATCTGGAAAGCAGGATGGAGCACCGTGTTCACGTGATCAACTGTGGTTGCCTTTAGTCCCTTGTCAATCATCAGGCCATAGTAGAACCTCTTGATATCTGAGTACTTGATATCGACAATCTTACATTTTCCAATCCCCTCATCAATGTACTTGGCACTGTTCCTGTAAGCTCCTCTTGTAGATACCTTAAGGTCATACTTGGTAGCAAGGTAACTGTCAACCATATGGCTCACTTCGATCGTGCCTGCCTTATGAGGGTCGAGTCCATCCTCATAGTCGCGCAGAAGTTTTTTCTTGCGCTCCCTCATTCCAACCAGTGTCTTTGAATAGATCTGATGTCTTTTACCTGTGCGGTCTGTGTAGGCAAAGCAGTATCTGCCGTCTGCTCTCTGATACTCACCGCTATGCAGAACATATCCTCTATTATCTTTTCTTGGCATTTGATTCCTCCATTTATCTAATAAAAAGAGGAATAGCCGGTTCATAAGTTCATTATAATCCGTCATATTCCTCAGTTTCAATCCATATTTATCCTCTTAAAAATCCCAAAAACCGCATAAATGCTGCTATTTGGACTTGTGTGTATCTGTATGGATCCCTATGGATTACTCATCATACTCACAATTATTTTCTATGTGATCATTTACCTTAATCGTATCGATCAGAACACGTCCCTTCACGTAATACCTTGCTTTTGCATCTTTAGCCAGCTCTTCTATAGAGTGTCTCCCCAGAGAATACAGAAGCATCGCCTCCTTGTAGGTTACGTATTTTTTCTGACCCGACATCACCAGTTCCCTCAGTTCTTTTTCCTCCAATTGCTTCCTCATCTTTGGCATTGCACAACTCCTTCCATCTTCTCATCTGTTTTCTTCTTGTATCTTCTATGAATTCTATTGCCTTTTTCTTTACCTTGCTGCGGTTGCGGTAAACCCTTGACTTGGCAGAGTCGTAATAGTTCTTGCTGTCATCCGCAATCTGCTGGAGATCTCTTTCTCCTGTAAGAAGGTCTTTGACTTCATTTCTCTGCTTTCTTGGAAGGATGACCATCGCATCATTGAGGTCCTTATAATCTGTCCTCATATCCTGAAGAGCCTGGATCTGGATGTCGTGCTTCATATCCTCATCCGCCCCCTTCATGGCATCATCAATGTTCCCATCCTGTATATCCTGTATCAGGGTCAGATTTCCTGTCGCCTCCATGCAGGTCGGATCACTCTTCCCTGAGGTCTGGACCCTGATACCAAGATCTCCTCTTGCCTCTCTCCGGTTAAAAGCCTTCTCTTCCTTAATATCATCAAAGAGCCTTCCTTCAAACATATCCGCCAGCTCAAGAAAGTTATCATAGTGTTCAAATATGATATCGATCCTCTTGCCGTTGTCAGATTCCGCATAAATAAGTAGAAAATCATTTTCAGCCGCCATCTTTCCCTCCTTTGAAACGATGAAAACCAAAAGCAATATGTTGTTAGTCTTAAGACTCTTATATAATATAGTAGAAACAGCTTCAAAATCGTCCGATGTTCAGACATCATGTTCCGAGTTTCAGACATAATAAAAGCAGCCATTCAATGACTGCTTTCATCCTAAAAAACTCCCGACCAGATGTCGAGAGTTTATGGTATATCCAACTATAAGAACCAGTTAGGCAAGTTGATTTTCTAAGAAAGTTATGAGCGCCTTTTATCTTCAGGAACCCATGTATGCCATGCTGGTGCTTTAGGCATCTCCTCCCCTGTGATCAGGGACTTGATCACACGTCTGTGGATGAAAAGACATCCACCAAAGAGTATTGCTACTACTGCCAATATTACATTTCCTGACTTCATCTTAAACCTCCTGCTGTTTATTTGTTCAATTGTTTTTCAATGCTTCACACTAAGGTATCCGGCTTCTCTGAAGGTATAAACCTTTCAGCTATATTTCCATCTTTATCAATTTAAACAATTTGATACAATATGATAGTATCACATTCAATTCTGAATTCAAGATATCTTTTTATTAATTCTTTGTTTATATTTACAAAGCATTAAGCTGCTTTTTACGGTAAATTTTCAGGGTAAACGCACACTTTTTAATAAATAAATTTTATCGAACTAAATGCACACAAAGCCAGAGTTTTTCAGCACTCTGGCTTATTTTTTATGCCCTTAACTTCACTGATTCAGGTGAATAATAGCTTCTGACAAATCCAGAGTATTAAGCCGTATTTTGGAAAAACGCATATCTATAATCATGCATGTTTTTTGAAATCTTTGGCAAGGTCTGGTTTCTTCTCTTCAAATCTCATAAGATTATCATTTCCTATCCTATTAGCCGGTGCATAATTTTCATACTTCTTTTTTTGATGTGGCTGCGATTTCCAAATCTCATCGGCAACAGGGGCCCACTTGAGAGCATAGTCATCACACTTTGCACATAAATGCTCTACACTCTCCTCCGATTCTTCATTTGTGCCATGTGCTTTTGATCTTTCCACCATCTCCCTTAGAAGTTTTGGATTTTCGAGCATCGGACACGGTCTTAAATGATTTTTATTAAAGGGCTGTCCCTTATGATATTCCATGAAAAGCGGACTCTTTAGCATTTCCAAAATAGAATTGTCATGTATATTAGTGTTTGAAAAATGGATGAAAACGCAAGGTTCTGCATCTCCGCTTGAGTTAATATGGAAATAATTCCTTCCACCTGCAATACATCCACCTACAGCTTCTCCGTCATTCTGAAAATCCATCGGAAAGAAGCCTGTATCACATTCGTTTGAGCGAATCCATCTGATACGTTCTATCATCATCTTTCTCTGCTCTACGGTAGGCATCAGCTCCGGTACCGCATTATTTCCAACCGGCATATAGTGGAAGAAAAAGCCAAATCTCGCGCCTTTTTCTGCAATATACTTTATAAATTCAGGATTTGTCACGGCTTCAATATTATTTCTTGTATAGCAAATAGATGTACCAAAGAGAATTCCGTATTTTTTGAAAAGAGACATTGCATTCATCACTGCATCATAATGACCGATTCCTCTTCTTGCATCATTAGTTTCAGGTGTCCCCTCTATGGAAAGCATGAATGTAATATTTCCCAGCCGTACAACCTCTTTACAAAAATCATCATCCACAAGAGTTGAATTACTATATATTCCGAACTGCACATCATTATGCTTTTCTGCAAGCTTAAGTATATCTGCCTTCCTGACAAGGGGCTCTCCACCTGTCATCATATAGAGATACACGCCCAGCTCTTTTCCCTGAGTTACTATCTTATCCATATCGGCAAAAGACAAATTGTTCTTTGGTCCATAAGTGCCTGACCAGCATCCTTTACAGTGCATATTGCAGGCAGAAGTAGGATCAAAAAGTATAAGCCATGGTATGTTACAGCCGTATTTTTCCCTGTTCTTCCGTATAGTCTTTGTTCCCCTGAAGAAAGCCTCGTACCCCAGATTGAGCATGGTCATTTTGGCTATATGCGGATCAGTTTCATCCACTACTCTGTTTATAAAGTTTACCCAGCGGTTATCCGGATCCTTAAATGCACGTCTAACAGCTTTCAGTTTTTCAGGATCAGCAGCCTTCTTTCCCCAAAAGCGTTCTGCTTCATCAACGAGCTTTAAGTATGTTTTGGTGCGGTCATCAGTCTTATCAAGATGGCCAAGGAATTTGTCTATCAGGATACTAAAAGCTTGTCTTTGCGCTGCATGTGAAATATTTGTAAATGTGTTCATATCGTCTCCCAGTATTTTTATGTATATTGACAAAACATCTGTCTGATAATACATTTATATCATCTATACAAATGTCAAACAATATGTTGTGCGTATTTGATACACAATTTTACAAAATGTCGTGACAATACAAATGGAGGCCAAAATGTCCACAGAGCTTGAAAAAAGAAATATACGAAGAATGTCAAATAAGGAGTCCAATAGAATTACTAAAGAATGCATCTGTGATGCGCTGATTGGATTGATGAAAGAGCATCCGTACAAAGATATAAATATGACCATGATAATAAAAAAATCAGGAGCTTCAAGAGCTTCTGTCTACAGAAATTATCCTTCAAAAGAGGCTATCATTCAAGACATTACAAAAAACATAACTGACGAGCTCAGCGCTTCTTTGACAGGACTGTTGCAGAAAAGTAACACGTATGAGTGGTTTTTAAAGGTGTTTTCAAGGCTGCACTCCGATAAAGACATGTGTGTACTTATCCGTAATTCAAATATCTCTTTTACGGATATGTTCTATAATGCCTTATGTATTGCCTCAGACAGCGAATACGCTTCCCATCATGAATATATTGCCAGAGGTATTGCTGCCGGCTTATGGGAAGTGTCGCTGACATGGATAAAAAACGGTATGAAAGAATCTCCTGAATATATGGCAAGGGTATGCTCAGAAACCTTAAGATTGGAATGAAAATTACTTAACGAAACATCCAAAAGTTTTATTCAAGAGACAAAATCTGAAAAGCTTGCCCCATCCGGAAACAAATCCTGATTCATATCATCACGTCACCCTTCATACTATACTGACACGGCATTTCGTCCAAGGATATTGGGTTCGTCTGTAAAAAAAGCAATGATTGTATCCCCAAAGTACTCTGAAAGCTCAGCATAGTATTTCTCATGAGTCAGTTCAATAAACTTTTGCACCTTCATAACGTTTTCCTTTAAATACACGATGCTTTTCAATTTCTCTGATTACAGTTGAATGGGATTTTCCTATCTTTCTAGATATCAGATTAGGATTAAGATTATTATCAAGACCTTCCTGAATATAAACACGATCATCTAATGTCATATGAGACATTTTTTCACCTGTCTTTCATATAATGTGTTGATCATCATATGAACACAAGAGACCCATATTCGAAATACGTCTTGATATATAGAAAAAAAGAATTCTCAGACTAAACGCAACACCTATAGAATAGTGTGCTTTTAATCTGAGAAATACGCGTTTAACTAAATAATTTACAAAGCTGCTTTTCACATTCTTTTTTCGTGATTTCTCCATGCTTTTCCGAATACATCCATTGGTTTGTCTGCCTGAAAAGACAGATGGAGATCTCCAAGTGCATATAGTGCCATTTATTCACCACTATTAACAGTTTTTTTCTTAATAAGCATAGCAACAGCCAGGTAAACGACTACTGCAATGATCGCGCCCGCAGCAATATAGCTGTATTGGTTCTCTAGCATCTTTTCAGCTCCGAATGTATAGATAAAGATATGCGGAAACCTTGCAACAAAAGTGATCAGGATCCATTGGACCACATTTTCTTTTGAATAAAAGCCAAGCCATGCATACGTATCTTTTGGTAATGGTAAAAGCATGAACAGAACATGTACTAATACCGGATTTTTATTTAGAACAAGATTTTCAACCTGTTCCAATTTACTTTTGGGAAAAAGCAGAAGCAAAAAATCTCTTCCAAATTTCTTTCCCAAGAGGAATGCAGTTGTGTTTGCCATAGTTGCAAATATATCACAAATGATTGCTCCCTTAATGCCTCCAAATGCAGCGCCAGCAGCAAGATAAAACGGAAGTCCTGGTATGCAGTTTGAGAGTGTCTGTAAAAAAACAAAAAATCCAAACACTAATAGTCCAAAGATGCCTCTGCTTTTAACATATTCTTGAAATCCATCTGCATCACCAACAAAAGCAATCATAGGTTTTCCAATTAAAAAGTAAATACCAAGCAGGAAAAAAGCAACAAAACATACAATCAGGATTCTCCGCTTATTATTCTTTTGAGATTTGTTTGTGGACTCTGATTGCATCGCATGTCCTCTCCAAAATGACAGTATATGTGAAAATCATTCGAGCCTATCTGTTACAAGTTCTGCCCAGGCCGGTACAAACCCTGAACCGATAGCAACCTTTTGGGAAGCGATATGTCCCATGGAAGTACCGTAATATGGAAGCCTTCCCTTATCAAGGATCTCATTTTTAAGAAGCGCAACAAGCATCTTTCCTATGCCCTTCTGTCTTCCGTTTGGCTCCACATTTATTCCTATCTGCCACATCATAGGACTGTCCATGCTTGCCCCTGCCATACCAAGGATTTCACCATCCTTTATGGCTGCGACACCTACCATGTCAGGTGCAGTTTTGCAGAAGGTATAAGCTTCGCAGAACCTGTTATCTCCCCTAAACTGCTCGATTTCCTTGCCCCGATACCACTTAATATCATATCCGGAAGTGTCTACATCAGATTTTTCCTCGGATATATAAAACGGATGGGACATGCCTATCTGGTATCCATCCTGATGCAGTCTGTCGTTCAGCTTTCGAAGGTTTTTTGCTTCCATAAACCACTCAGAGCCATAACTTTCAAAGTTTTCCTGACACCAGGCAATAATATCTTCTCTGCCGGTAAACAGGAGCTTTCCGTTAACACATACAAGCTTAAGGTAGCATTCTTCTTTTTCCTGGTATCTGCGCCTGCCATCTACAGGGCTATACTTAGTAAAGTGGTTTTTATCATCAATTACATCTTCCCGAGAGCAACAGTAATCACGGGATAGCTGTTCACAAAGTATATCGTTCATAGTCCTACTCCATCTCTCCGGTTTCTTTACTGATCCTTATTGTGCTGTCTCCCATAAGCGGCATGATATCCCCGTCTTCTCTGACAAGACCAAGTCCGAAACACCAATACTCCGGATCCTCAAATGAGTTTACAATAACAAGATTATCTGCCAGCTTTTGTTTTAATATTTCTCTGGCTTGTTTCTGATCTATCACGCTAAAACCTCTTCTTTACTTTAAGCTCATTTTTCATTTTCTACTATGATCGCGATGGTCACGGAGGGCAGTCTTAAGACTGTCAAGAACAAGCTCCCTTCCACGATTATGCTCGCTGCTACTATTAAGCAATGGTGTAAAACTTTTAATATTATCTACAATCCTCTTTTGATTGACATTACTTCTTTCTATAAAAGCTCTGCTCCTCTCAATTCTGTTTTTGATATTTTCTGGAATCTCTGCGACTTTATCGTATCTTTCCTGGGCTTTTTCGTTAAATTCGGCGTGGATTTTTTCAACTTCCTCAAGCAGCTGTGAAAGGCTGACTTCTGTCATAGCAAAATCTGCACCGAACAGGATTGCGAAGCATAGGGCAAGAAGCTCATAGATTAGTGGTGGGATAAGCCCTCTTGCAAATGCTATCAGCGGAAGCAGATACTTTATGATAAGAACACCGGCTATCCCAAATGTGCAGCTTACAGGGACGCATATCCTCCCCTGTATATTGAGCGGCATTTTACTGTAATCCCACCATCTGGCATGGAATCTTTTTTCTAGAACCCATGAGGTACCAAATTCTGCTATGGCGCTTCCTATATAACATAGGATAAACAATATCCATACAGGAAAATCAGGATCTGAAAGCCTTGGAAAAATAACAAGAACTAATGATGCGCCCACTACACATGAGCCATATATGGGACAGATGGGGCCGAAAAGAAAGCCTCTGTCGGCCCATTTCTTTTCTTTTACAGTGCAGTATATGGATTCCCACACCCAACCCAGAAAGCTGTACAGAATAAATTCGACAAAGTACTGAGAAACAATCATAACTAACCTACAATATCTGCTTTCCTTTAAATATTTCTTTCAGGCGATGCTGAATTTTCATTCGAAATACTGTATCTTCTCTATCACCTTTACAGGAGAAGATACAAGCTCTGCAAATGCCTTCCCATCAGTCTTTTTCCCTACAATACTGCCGTAATGTGTGGGGATTGCATACTCGGGACGAATGATGTTTACGAGCTCTGCAGCTCTTTTAACATCCATCGTATATGTTCCGCCTACAGGGACAAGTGCGATATCACATCTGACTTGCTTTGCCTCTTTTGTTGCGCCGGTATCTCCGGCAATATCCTCACGTATATACCCATTGTATCAAATCATGAACTACCACGCACCTAATGGTGACAATGTCTTTGATGATGATGGATGGCCGCTAGACTTTATAAACACTCTTCGCAGCTGGAAAGAAATGCGCGAATACTTTGACTGCGTAAATGAAGAACAAAAAGAATCTGAAGAAGGCACTCAAAGCTTTGCTTCTATACCTGATGGAAATGTGTTTGATGATTTTCCAGAAGACTTTCTAGGCGCAACAGATTTACCTTTCTGACTTATAACTCAGCCCGCGGAGTAATCCGTGGGCTATTAAAATGGCTCCAACATACAGACCCTCAAACCAGACCCTCAAACCAGACCCTCAAACTAGACCCTCAAACCAAACCCTCAAAAACTCCCCATACTAAAAGGGCCTGACCCTCAAGTCAGACCCTCAAAACGCTTGGCAAACCCTCAAAAAGTTTGATTATCCCACTTTTATTATTTTCTTTTTTTTCTTTCTTCTCTGATTTCTTTAAAGCAAATGCCAAGATTTGACCATCTTTCCAGGGAATGAAGATCTTTCTGAATAAATTCCCAGGATTCTTTGTAGTCATCCGACTTGCAAAAATCAGAATCGATTATGAAACAAAGGAAGCCCTCCAAGTCATCCCTATACCTGATTGCAAAAGTATATGCATCGTCTTCTTTTTCATCATCAGAGCTATTTAGCTTATTGTACAGCACATGATCAAGATTACTTGACATATAATATGCTTTATATGGCACAGATACCCATACGCTATTTAGTGCTGATAACCTTAACATGATTTCGCTTTTTTTCTCGTTACGTTTTATTATCTGTTCAGGTCTACACGTTTTTATTTCTTGAAGCGTATATATCGGTTCTTCAGCATTAGCATCTTCTATGACGTGATCTTTTGGAATAAAAGCCCCATCCGTATCAATGATATGGATGACACTCAAAAAATTTTCCTGCTTAAAATGATTTGCTTTTGCATAAGCTTTGACAATATTTCCGACTTTGGAAGCAATGTTTTCCGGCTTGGCAGTACTTTCAGAAGTTATATCTCCATGAGTTATTTCTACATGTACCGTATTTTTATCGTACAGTCTGCTAAGAATTACACCCAAAGCACTGTCATCGGAAGGCCCCTCGACTATTACAAAAACTATTTTCTTACGAGCCACTTATCTCACCTGCCTCCCGGAAAGCAAGAGCTATTTCAGCGTTATTCGTATGATCATAAACTTCTTCGTTCTGCTCGCCTAATACTATATCTCTGAAATAAAAATCTCTAAGGTTATTGTTTTCCTTAACTCCACTCATCCTTATATATCTATTCTTTGGATTTGTCGTTGTAAATGCAATAAATCCCTTATCAAGTGTCTCTAATGGCCTGAGATTGTGAGATGTAAAGATTAACTGTCCCTTTCCTTTCTCCGATAATATCCTAAGGATTTCCCCAAGCAAATATTCAAAAACACCGGAATCCAGCTCATCAATGGCTACCGTAATAGAAGTCTGGTTATAGATTACTATAAGCAACTGTAGAATTGATACAATCTTTTTTATTCCTTCTGACTCATATTTCAGAGGAATCTCTTTATTATTCTTATGCGACATCAGCTGTATTCTGTTTGCAACTTGACCGTCCTGCTGAACAATTTTTCCCAGATCTTTTACACTAATAGTTAATCCCGGAACTATTTTCTCCAAAACAATATTCATGTCCTGCATGACTTTTTTCACAAGCTCAAGCATTTCCTCAGGAATAATAGAAGTTCCATCAAGGAGGATAACCATATTGCCAACTGCGCCTTTTTGTGCTTTCTCGTACTTAAAGGCAAGTGGCAGGGCATTCATGCTAATGACACCTGAGTTCGCAGTGTTTATAACAAATAATTCAAAATTACCATAGGTAATTAAGCTTTCTATCATCTGATAATGTCTAAGGAACTCAGTATCATGATTATTGTTACTTCTAGCTCTTATGTTATTTATTAACTCAGGGGAAAAGATAAAGGATCTGGAAGATGCCGAAGCAACCCTCTTTGTAACCAACAAGTCAAGTTTGAGCTTTTTATCATTTCCAATAAGGCATTCACGCTTAGGAGCAGGAAGAAATAACTCGTCTGTCCTTGTATCTATAAGTGTAGATTTCCTTATCTTTTCTGATTTTGATTCATAGGAGTAGCTGATAACCTCATCATATACTACTGTTTTATACTTTTCTTTTGTACCCGTAGTAATATCTGAGTTTTGTCCGGTAACATCTTCTTCCTTCTTTATACAAAACTCATAAAAAACCTCATATTCACATTCTTTGTTCTTCACACTAAACACATATCTGAGTTTTGCAAAATCCGCATCAACCTGTATGTAATCTGCAAACATAGGTGGTATTCGTTGGCCACAAAGGTTGTATTTTAGCAGAAGAATAGCGTCAATGAGCGCCGTCTTACCTGAACCATTCTGCCCATATATCCCTAGTATACTAGTTCGATATGCTTTCCTCGTGTTTACTAATTCAACCTGCCCTGATATCACGTTCTTGAAGTTCTCAATGGATATTCCAGTGATTCTTACATCAAGCTTAGACATCTTTCACCTCCACCAATTTTGACAAAAGTCGATACATAGATAGAATACCACTCATTTGGCAAAACGTCAATATGAATGATTCGTTCGATACATTTTGTATCGATATCAGCTTTCGTCATAACATTTTATAGTCGATTACCCAAAGTCAAATTACATGCCATTTCATACACACCTCATATTGACATCCAAATTGCCTTCAGAATTCTATAATCACAGCTTTGCCAGAGCCCTGATCTGCTCAATGGCAACTTTCCTAACTGCAGCCTTCCTTATTGAAAAGAATGCTTTCAGTATCTCATCAGTCTCTATTTTCCTTTCCATGCGTTCCTTATCATCCTGTCCGAAGATAATCCAGTCAGCTGACACGTCAAAGAGCTCAGCATACTCTCTTATCATTGTTGGAGACAGTGTCCTTTTCTCCATCTCCAACTCCGATACAGCGCTTCGGCTTCCAAGGTGAAGCTTTCTTGCCAGTTCCTCCTGGCTCATGTTGCTCCTTGTTCTAAGCAGTCTCAGTCTTTCTCCGATGTTCTTTGTTTCCATTTCATTCTCCTTTTCCGGAGTCTGAAAACGGAAACACGACCTGCCTAGAGCTATTCAGTTTGCATCAAAAAAGAAGCCTGCAAAACGGTAATGAAACAAAACCATAATAGTTATGGTCACATCTCCGTTTTGCAGACTCCTTGGTGCTATTTTTATTTTCAGCATATACAGCTCTAGGCAAACTCTTGGCACATGAGCGGGGCTCGTTCGACTTACGCCTCCTCCTTTGGTTTCTATTTACATATAGAAGAACCCCACATTATTCTTTGCTGCGATTCAGCCCTTCGTTCACATATACCTCAAACTATTCAGTTTTCAAACTTACAGCAACAGCCCGATATCTTCCCCATGATGTCTGAGCTCAAAGCCAATACTATAACCTACTGATATTTCGCGTTGCTACTTCCCTGCATTCCCTGGCATATTTGTTTCTCATTAGAATAGCTTCCCTAATATCTTCCTCAGATGCCGGATGAGCGGAGTAGCCTCTGTTCTTAACACTTACCCTAAGCCACTCCCCGCAATTTGGACATTGCAGGCATCCCTTGACAACCTCAACATGCATCATGACGTAACCACAGTTTGTGCATCCCCCATGAACTAACGTTTTTTCTGAATTCATATAATACTCACTCCTTTCATACAACAGTGCATATTATATGTAGAAAAAACTAATACGTCAGCACGAAAAAATTTGAACAGTTTAGGAACAACAATAGAACAGCCACAGAACACTTCCCGTACAACTCCATCAATCATAGTGCCTCAATTCCAGAATTCATGCCACTTTCAGTCTTCTTTAATTCCGCACACATTGTCATCATCTTCTTCATTCTCATCATGTTCATCATCATCATTATCATTAGCCGGTTTCACTATACCTGCGATGATGTCTTCCTGCTCTCTTCGAGAAGCATAGATCCAAATGAAAAGCCCAAATAGCTTGATAGCTTCTCTTTTCCTATAATCGATCACATCATCCGAAACGTTTACTTCATCAGCAAGCTGCTCATTAGTCATAGGATCGTCATCTGTGAAATATGCGCTCCAAAGAATCTTTTTATACAGTTCTCCCTTATAGCTGAAATCCGCAACCATATCCAACAGCCCAATCAACTTATCCCAAAGCCACGGCGCCCTTACAGCCTTATACACAAAAGTCGTCTGTGCCTCATTATGCTTTTTCCTATCCTTCTTCATCAACTTGAGGAATTCTCTTCTCAACTCCTGCTTATTTTTCAGAATCTCTTTTTCAGTCATTGGCGGCAGTTGTAACATTAATGGATTAAATGATTTCCTACGATCCTTATACTCTTCTAACATTTTCCTCGTCATATCAAGTACCACTGCCGGATCCAATCCAAAGCTTTTTATGTAAAAATCGATGCGTTGTTCCAATGTTGTCCTCCTCGGCATTTTATTTCCTCCATATCCTCATAAAAAAACAGGGTGACTGGTCATTCCCAATCACCCTGCGGCATTAGCTTTTTGTTTATTCAGACTTTTTCTGTTTTGAGACATGCAATTTTTGTTCAAGAGATTCTCTTGCATCATTTTCAGATGCCACCACCAAACCTTCAAGATAGCCCTCAGCAGCTTTCCTATTTGCTGCACTCAGTTTACGTAAACAAGCCACAATTCTCGCTTCCTGTGGTGTTAAAGGCATATTCTCGGAAGTGCTCATATCAAAAGAACTAAAATCTCCAAAAGTCATCCCAAAAGCCGCACAGATACTGTTCATCAATTCCATTTTAGGGAATGTATCTCTTTTAAAAATATCTGTTATTGTAGTAGTTGTTACGCCTGCCTCTTTTGCCAGCCTGTAATATGTCCACTTACGATCATCCATCAGCATCTGAATCCTGTTTTGCACTTCCCCTACCGTCACGGATTTATCTCCTTTCCAAACGAAAGCGATCACTCCATTATTGTAGAAGAATGGTCGTGCTCAAAAAATCAGCCAGTGTCTACTAATAGTCGTTCATAGCGTACTATCCTATAAAATAGGAAAAGACCTCAAACGAGGTCTTTTCTGAAACTACTACATGAATTTTTTTATTAAATATTATTGCGATTCATCATTAGTTACTTCAGTTTTCTTCTTTCCTGTGACAATTGCTATTACTGCAACTGCGGCGTTAATCAGGCACCATCCTGACCATATTACCAGATCGCTATAATTACCATGTCCGGCAAACCCTATCAGCGCTGCAAGTCCAAAGATAATAATAAGTGCTATATTGCCACCTTTTCCGGAACTCTTTCTTGTAGCGATAGAAACAATTCCGCCAGCAAGCATTAGGATAGCAACTATGATTCCAGCAGATCCCGACGAGCCTCCATTCTCCTCAAGCGCATTTACCACGCCTGCTGCACATGACTGGAATGCCACAATTATAAAGAATACAATTGTCAAAATCCCTGCCACCAACTTCCAAATTTTCATAAATCCTATTCTCCTTTTACTTTAGAACTTAATTGTTATAACATCCGAATCAAAAACTGTATCCCAAGATTTCAGGTCAAAGATATGGAAGAACAGTTCAACATCGGTGATATCAGTTATTCCATTCTCTTCCAGGCTTGAGCTGAAGAATGTTACCGCACTTATTGCTTTCTTCCCAGCAACTACATCTTCAGACATAGAGGAATCTACCATGAATCCATTTACCGATACATCCCTTACCTGGACAGTAATGTCCTGATCAGAGTTGTTCTCTATATAAAGGATGACTCCTGGACCGAAGAAAGAATTTTTATCAGAGAGGCCCTTGCCTACAATCTTCACTCCATTTGTATCTACCAGGACTTCACCAGAGTCATCGTAATTCTGAACGTAGCCTTCTGCGACGGATGTATCAATTTTTATCACATCCGTATCTACTATCTCATCCCAGCTCTCTGAATCGAAGATATGGAACAAGAACTCCATGGTCGCAATCTGCTCAATACCACATTCCTTAAGTCCTGACGTCTGGAATGTCAGTCCATCATTGGCTTTCTTACCAGCAGCCACATCAGCAGACATCATAGTTTCAACCATGTAGCCATTTACGTTTGCATTACGTGCCTGTACTGTAATTCCCTTAGCAGAATTGTTTTCAATTAGAAGAGTGAGCTTAGTACCTGCCCACGAATCCTCAATCCCTGTCGCTGTAATCTTTATATCATTGTCATCATAGAGCACCTGCTCTTCAATTGTTACAGCTGATGCCTCTTCCTTTTTTTCTTCCTGAGCCTGCTCTGCAGCACCTGCCTCTGTACCACCCGCGTCTGTTTCTTTACTTTCTGAATCAGAGGACGTTGTAACACTGGATATCTGCTTATCACCATCAGAGCTTGAAGATGAACCGCTTCCAATCGCCATGCCTGCAAAAAGCACAAGACAGAGTAGTACAGGTAACCATTTCATTTTGTTTTTCATATATTGCTTGCCTCCTCATATTGTTTTTTTATAATAAGCGCAGCAATTCCTTCTGGGTAAACGCACTGCTCACTATCCTGTAATACTGTCTGTTCTGTATAGTATCCATATATGAAGATCCGAGCATTTTTACATCAAACGCCCGAAGGTTTACCAAGACAAATATAATGATATTGATCCCAATGATGACAATAGTTGCGGGAGAATTAAGGAATATGCTGTTCATTTTACTTCTACTTCCTTTATGCCTTTAGCCCAATCAAGAATTCAAAGAAAACCTCTGCACAGTCTTCTCCCGGCCTTAAAACTCCATCTTTTACCACAGGTATACCTTTCATGTAAACTGGATGCTCCCCAACAAACTTTTTCAATCAAGCTCTCCGTCTCTCCTGCAGAAATCATAGAACTCACAGGTCACGCAGAAGTGTTTGCAGAACTTATTGTTACGATGTATACATTTCTTTATCCAGTAGATCAGTCGCCCCATATACGCCTCCTCAGAAAATGATTGCGAGCAATACTCCAAAAGTAATTTATCTGTATTGGTCTCCTCTATGGTTAGTCCTCTAGGTTCCTCTATGGTTCCTCTATGGTTACAGTATGAACTTTTTGGAGTCCCATAAAAATGCCAACTAGATGATGCGGCCAGCAGAGAATATCTTGTCCACTCAGATACATAATATTGATGAAAGACTTCCGGCCCACGTTCCGGCGCGCCGACCCGTGGCTGAGCCGTGTCCTAACGGTAGTAAGTAAAGTGGCAAGTGGTGTATTCCTGCGCATAAATGCTCCGTCGTACTCACTTGTTGGGGCGTATCCCCAATCCCCTCGCATCAGATTTTCAATCTGACTATGCTCTCTTCGAGAGCTAAAGACACAAAAAAAGAAGGGACACCACCATCATATTTCTGATAGTAATGTCCCTAAAAAATTATCGCGTCTGCTCGCGTGTCCTGTTCTGATCCGGAGTCTTTTCGATTCCAAGGATCTTATCGATATCATATTTTGCAGTCTGATAGGTCTGCATATTTTTTCTGACTTCCTTGTATTCGGAGTAGGCCGCTTTCTTTTTTGCCAAAACTTTTCCGTACTCATCGCTGAGTCCTTTTACAGAAGGAAGTTTTCCCTTGTGCCTGTTAAAAGAATCTTTGGCTGCCTTGTGAGTCATGATCTCTTCCTTGTGCTCAGCAAAAAACTGCCTGCTGTAACCAGTCTGTTTATACTGCTGATAGATGTCTTTTGTCTTGGAGTAGTCGATGATCTTGCTCTTAAGCTCTGAGATTTCTTTAAGACGTTTCTCGTAGCCCTTGATCTGATCACTAAGTTCAGAGAATCTTTCTGAAGTGTCGCCGGCTCTTTTCTCAAGTTCATTGTAAGTCCTAAGTCCCTGCTCCTGGAAAAAGAGAAGTGCCTTCATGACATTTTTGACGTTGTACTTTTTCGCCCAGAGTTCATAGCCGGGACCTTTTCCCTTTGCAATAACCTCCTGCATGTTAAGGAGAAGATCAAAGCCATCCTCTCTGTAGAAGGGCTTGGCTTTTTCCTTTGGAGAAGTGTCTTTTCTCTCTTCTGATCCTCTTGCCACACCCTCAAGTTTCTCATGCAGCTCTTTTTCCGAATAGCCATCTCCGAGGGAACGGAACCTGAGCTGTTTCTTGCACAGCTGAGTTTATGCTTGCTTGGTTTTCCTTTATGCATTTGAGTTTCTCCTTGTTCTATGAAAATGTATTTGGTAAAAGAAAGGCACCAGTCCGGGATATACCACAGGCCAGTGCCAATCATACCTTTTCTATCTTCTGTAATCAGCCAAGACTCTTACCGTCTTTGGACTTTTCTCCGATGTCAGCATCCTTGTGAGGTGTCTTGGAAGCCTCATCCTTTGCCGCTTTAAGATCTCCCAGGAGAGATTTCTTTTCCGAAGCCTCATGCCCTCTGGCCTCCTTAGCAGCCTGACGCTCCACATACTTCTCACCAAGCTCAAAGACCTTTTCCTTGGCATCGTAGTGATAAACGTTGTCTGTCAGCTGCTCGGAAGGATCCACTGTAGTAGCGTTTACTTCTCTTACCATCGACTCAAGATGACGAAGATCCATTATGCCGTTGTCAGGCACGATCAAAATTTCATGGATGCTGCTGGGTAAAATGAAGAAGGACTCACCTCCAACCCTCTCCGAAGCTTTCTCCATGAAATTTTCGTAAGCAAGGACTCCGGCGCCATGTACATTGCCTTCCACAGATGCAACAAAAATCTGCTCCTGCTCAGGTGGGATGTTAAGCCCCAACATCTCAAGATCCTGAACCCCCATCTGCTTTGCAAGAACTTCGCACATGCCCTCAATTACAAGAGGTCTCACCTCAGGTGCTGTCTTCATTGCGTCCGCATGAAGCTGATCTGCGGTAATCCCATAATTCTCAAGCATCTGATTCGTAACAAGGATTGTTCCTGAACCCGCAGGTGTTTCGCCAAGCACAAAGCGATAAACCACTGACATATCCTCAATATCTTTATGAGGAACTGTATCAAGAAGCTCAGCGTTTCTCTCCTTGGATACGACCTCCATTGCAAGTGTACCTTTCATCTTGTCATAGTCCTTGAAAGAATCCACATCAAACTCCGGCTGGTTTCTAAGAGATCTGTCCGCCAGATCAGTTGCTCCCTTTGCAATGTTTTCGTAAGAAACGCCGCTCTCGTAGTCCTGATAAAGAGTGGTTGCATTAAGGCTGACTCCTACTTCGCTGTCTGCAGGCTTTACTACGATTGCCTCATAGCTACCGTTCATTCTTTCCGCTGTACGGTGCTCGACTTCAAAGTCTGTTCCGGTCCTAGCCTCAAGTGTTTCCTTAATATCTCTGGCAAGGTTTTCTCTAAATGTCTCAAAATCCATTTTGTTTTCTCGCTTTCTTTTGTATTTTTGAGCATAGAAAAAGACGCAGCTCCAATCCTTCGATCAGAGACATGCGTCTTTGGTTAATGGTTATTCTTTTGCAAAAGAAAAAGCCAGGAGATGAGCTGCTTCCCTGCTGCTCATTTCTTGGCGCATTATAACAATATCACATCGAAAATCGGCTTTCAACGCAAAAACCATGCAAATTTCATGCATCTTGGTGACGTTTTGGCATTTTTAGTGACGTTTGGTAGGCAGGCTTGTTTCTATCTTCAAAAAAGCTTCCTGATCCGTTCTTCCTGCTCTTTTTCAGACTGCTTGCATGCTTTTTTAAGAATAGGTATGCTTATCGTTATTCATTTTACTAAAATGTTTATGCCACCGGTAGGATTTCCTCACATATTGCACGGATCTCTTCACTGAAAACAGTATCTTTTGGCCAGATGAAGGTAAAATCATGTTTTACCCTAAAGTCGTCAAGGGGGATTGTTTTCAGATATCCGGACTGCAGTCCGGATGCAACCGCTGCTTTATATAAAAAGGTGATGCCACAGTCTTTTTCAATAAGGCTTATTATGGCATGCATGTTCTCCACCTGGATAAAATTCCTAAAATCACTTGTAGAATAATTGTTCAGGGCAAGAGCTCTTTCTAATATATTGCGCGTTCCTGAACCGGGTTCTCTTATAAGAATTCGCTCGGGAAAGAGATCTTTTATCACGCGCGGCTTCTGAGTGAAAGAGTGCTTTGCCGAACAGACAGAAACGAACTCTTCTTTGCTAAAAAGCAGCGTTTCATAATCATTTTCAGGAAAATATCCTTCTACAAGTGCAAAATCTATAACACCCTCGGAGAGTTTTTTAAGAAGCTCCGATGTGTTGCCAAATGTAATCTTAAGATTAGTATCCGGGTGATTTTTTATGTAATCACTGATCGGATCAGCAATTATGTATTCTCCTATGGTCATGGTGACACCAAAAGAGATGTCTTTTAAGCCATGGTTATTCTGTGAAAGTATTTCTTTGAGACTTTCATCATCATTTTTTATCTGATTCATTTTTTTATACAGGAGTTTTCCGTTGTCAGTTAGAAAAAGTTTTTTTCCATCCTGAGTAAACAGCTTTGTCCCGTATTCATTTTCAAGATGATGTATGTGCTGAGAAACAGCGGGCTGAGTAATATTCAGCTCCTTAGCCGCCTTGGTGAAATTGAGGTGTCTGCAAACGCAGAGGAAAGTATCTATTCTGAAATCCAGCATAATTAGTTCTCCATAACGATAAAAAATATTTATGGTTATATAATAATATATAATTTTATCTTTTTCAAAAGACAGAATAGAATAAGACCTGCGAAATAACAGATTAGAAAGTGAGAGAGGTCTTGAGATGGATTTTTTGAAAAAGAATTACATGGGAATAATAGTATGCTTCACTATTGCAGTTCCTTCATGGCTCCTGGGAAAGCGCTTCCCTGTCGTTGGCGGAGCGGTGATTGCAATCATTCTGGGCATGATAATAGCCCTGTTCTGGAATGACAAGGGGAAGGCGGCTGATGGAATAAAGTTTACATCAAAGATAATTCTGCAGGAGGCTGTTGTCCTCCTTGGATTTGGTATGAATCTTTCGGTCGTTCTTCAGACCGGAAAACAGTCACTTCCTATAATTATCTGCACGATTTCAACATCGCTTATCCTATCATGGATTCTTCATAAGGTTATGAATATCAAAGGAAACACAGCTACTCTTATCGGAGTTGGCTCATCAATATGCGGCGGCTCAGCAATAGCAGCTACGGCTCCTGTCATTGATGCGGATGATGATGAAGTGGCACAGGCAATTTCTGTGATATTTTTCTTTAACGTGCTGGCAGCACTTCTTTTTCCTTCGCTGGGAAAGCTTATAGGTTTTGATATCACAACAGGAGAGGCTTTCGGTATTTTTGCGGGAACTGCAGTTAATGATACTTCTTCCGTCACTGCAGCTGCATCAACCTGGGACAGCATGTGGAACCTGGGTAGTCAGACTTTGGACAAGGCAGTTACAGTGAAGCTTACAAGGACATTAGCAATCATTCCGATTACACTGGTTCTTGCTTATCTGAGAGCAAAGGAAGCAAAAAAGGATGGAAGCACCACCAACGGTTTTAGCTTCAGGAGAGCATTCCCGATGTTCATAGTGTTCTTTGTTCTTGCTTCAATTATCACAACACTTTGCTTGGGAATGGGAGTACCTTCGGATATTTTTAAACCTCTTAAAGAACTTAGCAAGTTCTTTATCATAATGGCCATGGCTGCTATAGGCCTGAACAGCAACGTGATCAAGCTCATTAAATCCGGTGGAAAGCCGATACTGCTTGGTGGCTGTTGCTGGGGCGGAATAACAGTTGTAAGCCTTGTGATGCAACATGTAATGGGGATATGGTAAACGATTCAAAATACTGTATCCAGAGGAAAAGGTATTACATTTGATGGTTCATTTTGCTGTGCTGTCCATAGTGTTAGTTTCTGCTGCATATTCATCCAACTTTCCGGAGATGTATTAGTTGCCTTGCTTATTCTAATGGCCATCTCCGGGCTAAGAGATACTTTCTCATTAACAAACTCTGATAACGCTTTTCTGCTTACTCCAAGCATTCTCGCCGCATCAGTAACTGAAAGATCTAGTGGTTTTAACACATCTTCAGCAAATACCTTTCCTGGATGCGTAGGTTTTCTGATCATATCATTCTCCATTTCACTTTTCTTCTGACTCAAAGCCGGCTTTTCATGCCGTCACTCTATCTCTTATCACACTGCCTATTGCTGTAACAATCATAGCTATGCAAATTACGGCTATTCCAATCCTGTCATAAGCATTATAGATTCCTTCAGAGAACTTAAGCTTAATGAATTTCTCCCAAATTGCACCGAGTATTACAAGAAGCGTGGCTCCAACAGAAGCAGCATACATACATGCCACAACCAAACTGGCAAGTATGTTTCTGCAATCATCCCTGTCGACTTTGAGAGAGTCGCAGTTGGAAACTAATATAAAGTATGTCACAGCCAGGTATGCAACGGTCACAAATGTGGCTTTCTGCCAAGATGCACATTCAAATAAACTGTAACCTAGGCCCATGATCAGGTCAACGAACATGAGGCAGGAAAACACTATCATAGGTCCGCTGGTCTGCTGATTAAATGTAAGGAGTGCTATTAACAACTCTATCACAACAATAAGTGTTATCACGCTGAGTTTAGTTTCTCCGGGAATAATGTCTTTAAGCCCTGGAAATACCAAAAGGAGAAAAAGAGATCCTAAGAGCCCTGTCATAAAAGGTAATGCCCTTAGAAGACCAAACAAGAGTATAAAGATCACTCCCAATGCTATGACCAACAGAATTTCAAATATTGCCGCTATCATTTATGCCTCCATTCTATGACCAAAGCCCTTGGCCATCATTTGCTGTTTTTCTTTTGTTTATACAGTTTGTTACAGTAGACAGCAGCTCTTGAAGCAGATTTAAACTCTTCTACACCGTTTCTTTCAATCACAGCCCTCTCGATGCCTTTGGCATTTCCCTGCTTGACTGCTTCTGTGAACATCTTGCCAAGGCGGGATCTGACCTGAGCCGGTGACTCTTTTATCTCGTATTCAATAAGAACATCGTTTACACCTGCGAAGGTCGGAAGATCTGCCAGGACGAATTCTGCTTTCATTGTTTTGGCCTCAGCGATCATGTTGTTGATGGCAAGTGTATAGTCGTAGACAGTTCTTTTGCCGAACTTCTCCTCCAACATATCGCAGATGTAGTAGTTGACGGTTACGTTCTCCTTCTTGGCTGCTTTCTCAATCTGATCATATAATTCCTGTGTGATTGCTAAATTAACTCTTGGCATATCTTTTCCCTCCATGAGTGTTGTTTTATGTTCACTTACAGTTAAATTATATGAGTGTTGTACAATGTTGTCAATATAACGATCATGTGCCGTACATGTTGTGGTTAACCTCTGCCTGATAGTAACTGCTCATGGTAGAAGGAGCATTAAACAGGGCTGCAAGCATGTAGTTCTTGATGTGGGTGATCTTGGTGGTGTTACTCTTAAGGCAGTCGATCACGTACTCAAGGTGCATGTGGTTGAGCTTTAAGAACTTGGACTTCACCAGATCCTTGGGATACTCGTTCTTGGCAATCCAGATTGTCTTCCGGGTGGAAAGAACTGTCTCAAGAATCAGGTCAAAGACTCCCTCAAGATCATCCCTGTATTCCGGATGACGCTCTATCATGGCATCCATATCGAGGTTTTCTCTGAGAATCTCATAATACGCTCTGTAGTCATCATTCAGATCCGGCTCCATCGATGTGATATGATTTGTTATTTTAACTAAGTTAGTATTATTAGTATTAATATAATTAGGGTTGGTTTTTCCCATGTCTAGACCTTGGTTTTTCCCATCTCTAGACATTGGTTTTTCAAAGGTCTTGACCTTGGTTTTTCCCATGTCTGAAACATTATCATTTTGTTCAGACATTGGTTTTTCCCGGGTCTGAACTTCTTCTGGATCTTCCTCAACGAAGTCCTTCAAGTACAATAAAGCTGCTTTTCCCTGGCCCTGCTTCTTGCGTTCCATGAGCCCTATAGCCTCCAGCTCCTTAAAAAGATTTATAGCCTTATTCTCCTTACAGCCTAGCATTTCCATGGCTTCCTGCTGAGAATATATGATAAATGCTCTATTTTCGCTATCTATCCACTTGTTTTTCTGCGAAATCGACATTCTATCCAGCATCAGGCCATACAGGATCTTGGCATCAGAGCTCATATTTCTGAATATCTTATTTGTAAAAAGAAGCTTAGGCAGCCTGTAATAAGCATGCATTTCAGATTCCTGACCATAAAAATAGTCAAATGTTATCTTGTCGCTCAAAGCTCTTTTCTCCTCCATTCAATGACTTTCTACGACGTCCTATGACGTATAGTGGTGCAATATTTGCACTACCCAATCAGCTGAAAAATCTTTTGTCTGTTGAAATTCTTGACGTAGATCTTATTGGGCTTTCCCTTTTCCTGTAGTCGCAATATAAGTCCAATGTCCTCAAGCTCTTTCATACAGTCGATTACTGTGTGCCTGGAAAAGCCAATGTCTTCTTCCAATTTTCTCAGTGGATAAAGAATATACACCCGGTTCTGCTCATCATACCAGCTGTGCCTTTTGGCTTCACGCATTCTGTCAAGAAGCACTGCGTACATAAGCTTGGCTCCGGGAGACAGGGAAGAAAACACCTTCCCTGTCAGAAGCTCCTTGGGAATCTCCACTGAAGCAAACTGTGCTGACTGCGCACCATAAAAGTATTCCATCATTATTAAGTGTCCTCGCTTTCGTGAGTTCTTTTCCATTCCTCCAGTAGACTGATCATGATCCTCTCGATCTCAGACTGAGAGTAGTAAGCAGGAAAGTACTTGTTGAGCTTTCTTTCGTTAAACGTAACTTTCTTCTTTATCTGAGGCGTGGCTCTCTTCTGTATAAGGATGTCTATCATCTGTTCCTGGGTGAGAGAGTCATCATCACGATATTGGCGGAGATCCATGAGCTGTTCCTGCTTGATCATGCCGTTTTCATGGATGTATTCCCAGAGCCATTGTTGGTAGGTGTGGTTGAAATAGGAGATCTCTACTGCTACAGATACTGCAAGCCTTCCTTCGTCAACCATGTCTAAAAGCTTTGGAATTAAGTACGTGAGACGAACGTACCTTTGCACTTGAGTTCCGCTAACTCCAGCTGCTTCACCAACTATATCAGCTGCTTCTAACTTCCCCCCAACTTGGGGGGAAGTTGTTCTCCGTGATCCTTGATGTTTAATTGCATCAAGTTTCATCTTATATGCAAAAGCCTTCTCACTCGGAAGTATCTCTTCCCTCTGCATATTTGCATTAACCATGGCAATTGTGGCATCATCATTGGTCATTTCCTTAATGATTGCAGGAATCTTCCTAAGTCCGGCTCTTTTTGCCGCATGAAGACGTCTGTGCCCTGAGATCATCTCATAATTGCCCTCATCATCCGGTCTTACAAGAACCGGAGTGAGAACACCGCTTTCCTTGATGCTCTCAACAAGCTCATCCATCTTTTCATCATCTACAACTCTGAAAGGATGATTCTCGAAAGGATAAATTGTCATAACATCAAGATCTACAGTTCCCTCCATGCTTGGAACACCCAGGAGCTCATCAATACTAGATAGCTTTACTTTCTGTCCAACTCTTTGTGCCATTGTCCATTACCTCCCTTATGAATGATGTGTAAGCAAATGCTGCTTTTCCTTTTGGATCATATACATATAGACTGCTTCCAGAAGCGCTTATTTCAGCAGCCCTTACAGATAACGGGATCTCTGTCTCAAAAACATTTATACTTGATGAATAAGCTTCGTAAATCTGCGCAGAAATGTCTTTTGCATAATTGGTCCTATTATCTACCATAGTGATGAGAATTCCGTCGATTTCGAGCTTGGGATTGAGCTGGCGCTTAACTCTTCCTATAGTCTTTATAAGCTGCTGAAGCCCCTTTACAGGAAGATATGCGGCCTGGCATGGAATAATTACCGAATCCGCGCACGCAAGGGCATTTATGGTCATCATTCCAAGAGAAGGCATGCAATCAATAATAATGAAGTCATATACTTCTCTGGCCTTGTCTACATACTCTTTGAGGATTGTCTCCCTGCTGATAACTCCTGTCATGCTGATTTCCAAACTTGAGAGCTCAATATTTCCCGGCATAAGATCTACACCTTCAGGATGATGAATGAGGCCTCTTGCTACATCTACAGGCTCATCATTGATAATGCTCACAAGCGCTGTGGCAAGAGAATAATCAAGTCTGTCCGGTTCATCACAGCCAAGACTGATTGACATACTGCCCTGAGGATCCGCGTCGATCATAAGAACCTTATAGCCTTCTCTTGCAAGACCAATACCTAGATTTACACTGGTGACTGTTTTTCCCACACCGCCTTTCTGGTTTGCTACGCTGAAAACCTTACTCATAAAAATCGTCCTCCTCCCAACATGATTCTATAAACTCATCAATTTTTTCCGTGTTACACAGAACAACTCCTCTGACCTTCCTTGTGGCTCTTGCATCCTTAGCCAGTTTTTCGAAAGTATGAAGCCCCATTGAGTAGAGCTCAGCGCCTTCCTGGTAACGCACATATTTCTTTTTTCCCTTTTTAACCATTTCCTCCAGGTTAGGGACAATTCGTCTTTTAGGCATTTCCTTGTTCTCCTTTACTGTTTCCTCGTACCGGCAATTATCTTCAATAAATTTTTCATAGATGTCCTGATCTACCAGTACCCGTTGTCTGATCATCCTATTGGCCCCGGCTTCCTTTACTGAGTTTACGAAACTCCAATAAGGAATGCTGTAGAGCCTTGCACCATCTTCGTAGGTGACGAAATTATGCAGTTTTCCCTTGAAATACTTATCAAGATCCGGTGGAGAATTTGATTTGTGAACCATCTTGTAACCTCCTTTTGGGTGTTACGAGATGTAAAACGAATGAAATGAACTAAAAAGATAAAAAGCCACATTCCTTGATGAAAAGAAATGTGGCTTAAAATGCAGATTTTCTATTAAAAGATTGAAATTATATCAAAAATACGCCGCTAAAACTGTTTCTAAAAATGAACCGACTATTCCTCAGGGCCTTGACCAACCCCAAAATTCGTCATAGCGCGTCCTTTGATTTCTCGATTATTATCCATAGAACGTCGTATAGCTCCGTAGGAGTCCAATGAAGGAACTGTCAAAAAGTTGCCTGATTGGACGAATATGGACTCCTATGGATTCCCTGTACTTTCTAAGACGCACTATATTACTTGCTCGACTTCAAGGTCGGGAAGAGCAAAACCTCTCTTATATTAGCACTGTTCGTGAGAAGCATACACAATCTGTCAATACCATAACCAATACCACCGGTCGGAGGCATGCCAATCTCAAGTGCGTTGAGGAAGTCTTCATCTGTGTGCTCAGCTTCGTCGTCGCCTGCTGCCGCATTGGCATCCTGCGCTGCGAAACGCTCTCTCTGATCAATAGGATCGTTAAGCTCAGAATATGCGTTGCACATCTCCCATGTGTTGATGAAGAGCTCGAAACGCTCAACCTTCTCAGGATCTGAGGGCTTCTTCTTTGTAAGAGGTGAGATTGCGATAGGATGATCCATGATAAATGTAGGCTGGATCAGCTTCTCCTCGCAGAACTCCTCGAAGAAGAGGTTGATGATGTCGCCCTTGGTGTGGCGCTCCTCAAACTCAACGTGGTGTTCCTTAGCGATAGCCTTAGCTTCCTCGTCTGTCTTAACAGCATCGAAGTCAACGCCTGCGTACTTCTTGATAGCGTCGTTCATTGTAAGACGCTCGAAGGGCTTACCAAGGTCGATGATGTTGTCGCCGTAAGGAATCTGAGTTGTGCCGCAAACCTTCTCTGCAAGGTAACGGAACATGCTCTCTGTGAGCTCCATCATTCCTTCATAATCTGTATATGCCTGATACAACTCCATAAGTGTGAACTCAGGGTTATGTCTTGTATCTGTACCTTCGTTTCTGAAAACTCGTCCAATCTCGAATACTCTCTCAAGACCGCCAACGATAAGTCTCTTAAGGTAAAGCTCAAGTGAGATACGAAGCTTTCTCTCCTCATCAAGTGCGTTGTAATGTGTGAGGAAAGGTCTTGCAGCAGCACCGCCTGCATTCTCAACAAGCATAGGTGTCTCAACCTCCATGAAGTCACGAGCTGCAAGGAAGTTACGGATCTCCTGGATGATCTGTGATCTCTTGATGAAAGTTTCCTTAACCTCTTCGTTCATGATGAGGTCAACATAACGCTGTCTGAAACGGATCTCTGTATCTGTAAGTCCGTGGAACTTCTCCGGAAGAGGCTGAAGTGACTTGGATAAAAGTGTCAGTTCCTTTACATGAACAGAAATCTCACCTGTCTTAGTTCTGAAAGCAAAGCCCTTAACGCCGATGATATCGCCAATATCCATCTTCTTGAATGCTGCGTAAGACTCATCACCAAGATCATTTCTTGATACGTAGAGCTGCATACGGCCTGACTTATCCTGAAGGTTTGCAAAAGATGCCTTACCCATTACTCGCTTACTCATCATACGACCTGCAAGAGATACTTGTTTTTCTGCGGGAATCTCTGAAAGCTCAGGTGTGATCTGCTTACCCTCTGCGTCTGTCTCGGGAACAACCTCAAGAGTATCGAAGTTGTCGCGGATCTCCTGTGCGTGATGTGTCTGATCGTATTTTACGATCTGGAAAGGATCCTTTCCTGCTGCCTGAAGGTCTGCAAGCTTTTCACGGCGAACCTTCTTAAGCTGATTGATATCCTCTGTCTTCTGCTGATTCTGATTCTTCTGCTGATTTTCTGCCACTTTTCACTCCTCTTTCCATATGAAAATAGAAAAGGGGTAAGTTTTCATTACCCCTGCTCTTAAGTATCTGTAATTAATTACTTACGAACGATCTCAAGAACCTTGTACTTGAAATCACCCATCTGTGTCTCTACGGTTACTTCCTCACCGACCTTAGCGCCGATAAGTGCCTTACCAACAGGTGATTCGTTACTGATCTTGCCCTTAAGGCTGTTAGCCTCTGATGAACCAACGATGCTGTACTGAATCTCTTCGTTAGCTGCTATGTCAAGAAGCTTAACCTTAGCACCTACGCTTACCTTATCAAGGTCAACGTCCTCGTCAACAACGACCTCTGCATTCTTAAGGATCTTCTCGAGTTCCTCGATACGAGCCTCGATATCTCTCTGCTCATCCTTAGCTGCATCGTACTCAGCGTTCTCGGAAAGGTCACCCTGCTCACGAGCTTCCTTGATTCTCTCGGCAACTTCTGCTCTCTTCACAACCTTGAGGTCATGGAGCTCATCCTCGTAAGCCTTGAGTCCTTCGTAGGTTAAAATGTTTTTCTTTTCTTCCATTTTGAAATACCCTTTCTATAAAGATAGAATTTTGCCCACTGTTCACAGCGATGCAAATAAATAGTGTCAATGATATAAGTGTTTACAATCCATAGCATTATATATGAATAATTATATAAAGTCAAAATAAGTTTTATACACTCAACTATTTTTTATATTTTGATAGCTTTCCGCCCCTCACAAACAGCTAAAAATCTCAGTCCTTTACTCCAAACACAACCGCACATGCAGCCTTAAGTGAATCCATATCATCCATTGTGTTTATCATGGCTCTGAACTTTGCTGATCCCGGAAGACCTGTCGTGTACCAGGACACATGCTTTCTCATTTCCCTTATTCCGATATACTCGCCCTTATACTTAAGCTGCAGGTCCGCATGTCTTATCACCATGTCGTATATCTCCTGCATCGAAGGTCTCTCAGGCACATCTCCGTCAGACAGATAACCTATCACCTCTCTGAAAATCCAGGGATTTCCCTCAGAGGCTCTTGCAATCATAACGCCGTCACACCCGGTCTCATCAATAAGTGCTTTCGCGCTTGGGCCATCTGTCACATCGCCGTTTCCGATTACAGGAACTCTGACAGCTTCCTTCACCTTTCTTATTATCGACCAATCTGCCTCTCCACTGTAGTACTGCTCTCTGGTTCTTCCATGAACAACGATTGCGGCAGCTCCGCCTTCCTCAGCTGCCAGGGCGCACTCAACCGCGTTGACGCTTGATTCCGTAAAGCCTTTTCTTATCTTAACAGTCACAGGTCTGTCAGTCTCAGACACCATGGCCCTTACAATCTCCTCGATAAGCTTCGGATTTTTCATAAGGGCTGAGCCCTCACCGTTACCTACAACCTTCGGCACCGGGCATCCCATATTCACATCAAGAATGTCATAGGGCCTTCCCGCTATCATTCTGGTGGCTTCCGCCATGACCTCAGGCTCACTTCCGAAAAGCTGCAGCGACACAGGTCTCTCCGCAGGGTGAATCTCCAGCATGTCATTGGTATTCCTGTTGTGATAGGTTATCGCCTTGGCGCTCACCATCTCCATGCAGACCAGCCCCGCACCCATCTCACTGCAAAGCAGACGAAATGGCAGGTCAGATACGCCTGCCATCGGTCCTAGTATAATATTATTTTTTAGCTCCACATCCCCGATCGTCAGCGGATGCAGATAATCGTTATATCTTACGCCTTTGTTCTTAAACGCATTTGTTACTCTGCGCATTCCATATCCTTCCGAATCATAGCTTTATATAAAAAAGCAGTCTTACTCATCATCCTCACTCAGAATGTCGCTCATATCCTCATGAAGGATCATGGCTCTGTAATACATCTGAAGTGCCTCGAAGAGATCCTGTCTCTGTCTTCTGACCTCTCCGATAAGAAGACCGGCGCTGACCTCGTCGTAGGTGATATCCTCGTCATCCCTGGTAGTCTCCATTGTAATGGAACCATCATCCTCGAACTCAATTGTGAAAATTCCGCCGGCTTCCTGTGTAAACAGAACGCTTATAATATGAAGCTCCTTCTGGATGCTCTCGGGAATCTTTTTGAAAAGAGGATTGAAGTAGTACTTCATCTCATAGGCATTTGCACCGCAGAGGATTATCCTTCCACCTGCTGACACGCTTCCAAGAGATCCGTCCTCAGTTACCACCTGAATATCTGAAACCTCTTCGCCTGTCTCAGCGTTTGTAATCTTACCAGTCTCTTTATTTATGATAAGGCGTCTACCCTTTGCCTTGTCGGCATTCAATGTGTCGGAGTGAACTCTCTCCTCATCGCCGGGGCGTGACTCCTCACTGTAGACCTTTCTTATTTCCTTCTCGTCGTCTTTACTCATTCTATATTGACCTCATTCCTTACTCGGTTTCTGAAAACTCTCCCGCCTTAGGCTTAACCTTCTTGTTCTTTTCATAGATGATGCGAAGTCCCTGCAGCAAAAGATTGGGGTCATACACATCTACCTCTTCGACCTCTTCTGCGATGAGCCTTCCAAGTCCGCCGGTAACCACTACCTTGACATCCTTAAGGCCTGACTCCTTCTTCATCTCGTTTATGATGTACTTGGTCTGACCGATCTGGCCGTAAACAAGTCCTGCCTGCATTGAGCTGATGGTCTCCTGAGCAAGGATGCTGTCAGGCTTTTTGATCTCGATCTCAGGAAGCTTTGCTGTATCTTCCCAAAGTGCCTTTGCTGAAATTCTGATTCCGGGACTTACAACACCTGCAGTAAAATCGCCGTTTTCAGTAACAAGCACGTATGTGGTCGCTGTTCCAAAATCAACAACTATTGCAGGTCCGCCATACATCTCATAGGCTGCAACTGCACCCACCACAAGGTCAGGACCTATCTCAGCGGGGTTCTTAGTCATGATCTTTATTCCGGTCTTGATGCCGGGACCCACGATGTAGGGCTGCTTTCCAAGATACTTGACCATGGAATTAACCAGCGCATGCATAATGTTAGGCACAACGCTTGCCACGATTATTCCATCGATCTCATCCTTATTAATTCCGTTGTTTCTAAGGAGCGCTATGATGTTGTTACCATACTCATCAGATGTATGCGCTGTCTGAGACATCATACGAAAAGATGCCACAATATTCTTTCCCTTTAAAACACCAAAGGTAATGTTTGTATTACCTACATCAACTGCTAATAGCATATCCACCTCCGCAGCCACAGCTGTATGATTTATTTATACATATCCGTAAAGTCCGCGAACGCTTACTTCCCCGGCGTTGATGACTTCTTCGCTGCCGTCATCTTTTCTAACGACCAGGGCACCCTCCTTGGTAATTCCAAGGGCAGTCGCCTCGTACTCCGTATCCGGATCAATTATCTTAACTACCTTATTTATATTTATCAGCCGCTTTTCATAATCGGCCTTCAGCATGGACAGATCCTTGGATTCTACATACTTCTCATAGTTATTCTCGAAGTGATGCATAACCCTTCCTATAAGCCTTGGTCTGTCAGTTATGACGCCTGTCTCTGAAAAAACTGAGCCCGCAGTCTCCCTTATTTCTAAAGGATAATCCTCAGCCTTCTGGTTTACGTTAATACCAATGCCAATAACTACATAATAGTCGCCATCAGCTGCAGGCTTTAGCTCTGTTAAAATACCGCAGATTTTCCTTTTATTCAAGACTATATCGTTTGGCCACTTAATTCCAAGGTCTCCACTCTTAAGCTCATATCCGCTGTCATTAAGCATATCCTCTATGCCCTCTGCCACGGAAAGCGCCATCACAAGTGTAAGCCCCGGGGCATTTTCCATGCTGATGTCAGGCCTTAGCATGATGCTCATGAAAATGTTGCTCTCAGAGGGTGAAACCCAGCTTCTTCCTCTGCTTCCTCTTCCGGCTTCCTGTTTATCCGCTACTGCCAAAAAGCCGCTGGCCTTTCCACTTTTTCCGGCATCATCAGCTATGTCGTTGGTGGAATCAACCACGTCGCGGTAGTCCAGCTCCCTGGCTGCCCACCTGGTGGTAAGAGCCACGGCTATTTTATCCTTATTCATCATATTGTTGCGTACATAACCGCCTTAATAGTATGCATGCGATTTTCTGCTTCCTGGAAAACAATGGACTGTGAAGATTCAAAAACTTCATCAGTTACTTCCATCTCGTTAAGTCCGAATTTTTCCTTTATTTTCTGGCCGATGCCTGTTCCAAGATCGTGGAAAGCCGGCAGGCAGTGCATAAATACAGCCTGATCGCCTGCATTTTTCATAATGCCTGATGTTACCCTGTAGGGCTTCAAGTCAGTAATTCTCTCTTCCCACACTTCATCGGGCTCGCCCATGGATACCCACACGTCAGTTGAAATAACATCAGCACCCTTGGTTGCTTCCATAGGATCCTCGCAGAAATCTATCACTGCGCCTGTCTTCTTTGCGATTTCTTTGCATGTATTAACAAGCTCATCGTTCTGCCAGTACTTCTTTGGAGCACAGGTTGTAAAGTGAAGTCCCATCTTTGCTGATGCAACCATCAGAGAATTACCTGTGTTGTATCTCGCATCGCCCATGTAAACCATGTGAATACCGTTAAGCTTGCCGAAGTGCTCACGTATTGTGAGAAGGTCAGCCAGCATCTGTGTAGGATGGAACTCATTTGTAAGACCGTTCCATACGGGCACCTTGGAATACTTGGCAAGATCATCAACTATGGTCTGCTCAAAGCCTCTGTACTCGATTCCGTCATACATACTTGCAAGAACCCTTGCTGTATCTGCGATACTCTCCTTCTTACCTATCTGAGAGCCGCTGGGATCAAGATAGGTTGTTCCCATTCCAAGATCATGTGCAGCAACTTCAAATGAGCATCTGGTACGTGTGCTTGTCTTCTCAAAAATGAGAGCTACATTTTTTCCTCTATACTCATCGTGCAAAGTTCCGTTCTTTTTCTTCTCTTTGAACTCTGCAGCAAGGTCAAGAAGATACTCTATCTCTTCAGGTTCAAAATCCAGTAACTTAAGAAAATCTCTTCCGTGCAAATTAACTGCCATGATAACTCCTCCTAATAATAAATAATGAAGCCTGACTATGGAAAAATCCATAATCAGGCTTTATTTTACCACAAATCCTATTTATATAATACCTTTACCAGAATACGTGTGCTCCGATAACCTGTCCGTCATGTCCGCCTGCGCGTCTGAAGTGAGTTGCTCCGCCGCATGTGGTCTCACCAGCAAGTGCTGCGTTAGCTGCCTGGATGCAGCTGTCAGGAATGTTCCCTGCGTATACTCTGTCAACAGTACCGTTAAGTGCGGGTGTGAACTGTCCGGATGCATAGATAACTCCAGGGATTGTTCCTGCATAAGCACCGCTCTTAACACGGTTCATAACTACGGCACCGACTGCAACCTTACCTTCATAGGACTGGTTACCTGCTTCGCAGTAGATAAGTGCTGCAAGAAGTCTTGCCTCATCTGCACCTGCTGCCACAGCGCCTCTGTTCTCTGTAAGCTTAGCCTTAGCTGCCTTCTCAGCTTCCTCAGCCTTGCGCTTAGCCTCTTCAGCCTCTCTGGCCTCGATAGCTGCTATTGTCTCGCCTTCGTCGATTCTGAAATCAGTATCAACATAATCGGCCTGAACATAACCGGTCTCATCGTTGTAATCAACCTGGATCCATCCGTTACCAAGATCCTCAACCATATCTACAAAACCATCGTTTGTAATAACACCTAAAACGTCTGCATCTTCGTCTGCCTCAGCACGGATACGAAGTGCTTCGCAATTACTTGTTACAAGCTGTACGCCTACTTCCTGAGCAAGCTCCTCAGCCTCTTCATCGAAAAGGAGGTAATCATCCTTAGCCCAGCCTACTACATCACCTGACTGAAGCTTTGTCCAACCATCCTTTTGTTCAATAATCTTACCACCGCAGTCCTTATAAAGAACTCCAACTTTTTCTGCATTATCATCAGGTGCGATACGAATGTTCATAACCTGTGATACATTAGCCATTACCAGCTTAGAGGAATCCTCTTCTTCGTCTTCCTCCTCATCATCTGCAACATCATCAGCCTCGTCATTTATATCCTGGGCAAAAGTGTGAGCCTTGGCAACCTCCTCATCGGAAATCTCAGCAACTTCTGTAGGGTTCAGAAGGTTACCCACTCCTACATCATTACTGTTCAAGACATTTGATGTTCTTGCCTGTACGGTTGTGCCATTGGAAGTTCCAAGTAAAATAATCGCCATTGCGAATGCGAGAACTCCCTGCATTAACGTGCCTGCTTTCTTCATGCTTTTTTGCTTCCTTTTTAAGATTGTTACAAAATGTTAAAACAAAATACTTGCCTATTGTAACAAATGTATGTTATTTTGTCAAATTATCACCAAAATTATCGTAAAAAAGACTCCCCAAAAATCGGGGAGCCCTTGCCATTACTGGATGATTAATTTATTGCGTTTTTTCGTTTGTTAATTATTACCCAAATTCCGTTTCCGAATATGGCTATTTTTATAACTCTTTGCTGCGCTCAGTAGCCGCCTGCACTGCGTCCATCACGATGCCTCTAAAGCCCATTTCTTCCATAACTTTCACAGCCTCGATGGTCGTACCTGCAGGTGAACACACCATATCCTTGAGCTCACCGGGGTGCTTTCCAGTCTCCAGCACCATCTTGGCACTGCCAAGTACCGCCTGTGCAGCAAATTCATAGGCTTGCTTTCTGGGCATGCCTCCAAGTACAGCAGCATCCGCCATTGCCTCGATGAAGAGGAACACATATGCAGGAGATGAGCCGCTTACGCCGGTCACAACGTCCATAAGGTTCTCCGTTACTACGTTTGCGGTGCCGCAGCTTCCCAAAATTTCCAGTGCAATGTTAAGATCTTCATCGCTGCAAAGACTGTTGGGACAAACTGCTGAGCAGCCTTCTCCAACAAGAGCAGGAGTATTAGGCATAACTCTTATGATCTTTACAGGCTTCTCAAATTCCTTTGAGATCCACTCGAGAGTCTTACCTGCCGCAATACTGATAACAAGCTTTTTATCATTGATATCATCCATGATGTCTGCTATAGCAACCTTGAGAAACTGGGGCTTAACAGCCAGAAGGACGATGTCTGCTTCCTTAGCTACGTCTGAGTTGTTGTCTCTTGTCTGTATTCCGAATTTCTTTGAAGCACTTTCTCTTGCTGCCTCCATGGGATCAGAACCGATGATGTCCTGGGGATCGAAGATTCCCTTGGAGATGATTCCGCCCATAAGAGCCTTTGCCATATTACCAAGTCCGATAAATCCTATTGTCATACCTTGCCTCCTTTTTGTTGTGTTACTTTGCATTCCTGCGCTGACGCGCTGCCTCAAATGTGAGAATTGCTGCTGATGTTGCAGCATTCATTGACTCAACCTTTCCAAGCATGGGGATGAGAACGTAGTCAGTAGCTGCATTTGCAGCCTCGTCCGTAAGACCGTTCCCCTCATTACCTATAAGAAAAGCTGCTCCTTTGCCGTAATCTATTTCATCGTAATTCTTCTTACCCTTTAAATGGGCTGCGTAGCTTGTAATTCCGCACTTTTCATGGAGCTCTCTGACCGTGTCCGGAATTGAATCTACATATATAAATGGCACTCTGAAAATTGCCCCCATAGTTGATCTGACAACCTTGGGATTATAGACATCTGCCATATCGCTGCTCATAATGATTCCGGTCACGCCTGCGCCTTCACCTGTTCTGAACATGTTGCCGAGATTCCCGGGATCCTGGATATTTTCAAGGATGAGGATAAGCGGTGCCGTTTCCTTTGAGCCATCTTCCGAAGCTCCCTTTATCACGTCCTCCATGGTCCACTTTGCCTGCTTTACAACAGCGATAACGCCCTGCGGTGTCTGGGTGTCAGCCATCTTGCGCATCACATCATCCGACACCTCTTCGAAGCTCACTCCGTCGCTCATCCGTATGGCCTCAATAGCTGTGCGGTCCACGTTTGAGAGATTCTGCATAAAATGTGATGTGGCATAGACCTCTCTTATAAGGTCCAGCGGAACCTCTCTTAACATGCGTATTCCTTCAACTATGAATACGCCGTCCTCTCTTCTTGCCTTGGCTTTTTTACAATATTCCGCTATTTTCTTAACTCTGGAATTGTTTGTGCTTGTAAGCATAAGCCCCTTCCCTTACAGAAAAACCTTCCCACAACGGGAAGGTTTTACTATTTTCACTTATGTTTATTCGAGTAAGAATTACAGGATCTTACTGATCTCGTACTGATACTCGTTGATGGACTTCTTCATTGCAAGAGCCTCATCGATATCATAGTCAACGAACTGACCGTTTCTGTATGCAACTACGCGGTTTGTCTTACCAGCTGTAAGGATATCTGCTGCATAGCATCCCATAAGAGAAGCATATACACGGTCTTTACAGGTCGGGCTACCACCACGCTGCATGTATCCAAGGATAGATGCTCTGGTCTCAAGACCTGTAGCAGCTTCGATACGACGAGCCATAGAAGCTGAGTGTCCGATACCCTCTGCGTTGATGATGATGTGGTGTGTCTTACCCTTCTTACGGTTATCAATGATGTTATCAATGATTCTCTGCTCGTTATAGTCATACTTCTCAGGAAGAAGGATGTCGTCAGCACCGTTAGCGATTGCGCACCAGAGTGCGATATATCCTGCATGACGTCCCATAACCTCAACGATACTTACTCGCTCATGTGATGAGGATGTATCTCTGATCTTATCGATAGCGTCCATTGCAGTATTGATAGCTGTATCAAAACCAATTGTGTAATCAGTACATGCTATATCAAGGTCGATTGTTCCGGGAAGTCCGATTGTGTTGATTCCCTGTGCTGAAAGCTTCTGAGCACCTCTGTAAGATCCGTCACCACCGATAACAACCATTCCGTCGATACCGTGCTTTCTGCAGATCTCAGCGCCTCTCTTCTGTCCTTCCTCAGTTGTGAACTCCATACATCTTGCAGTTCCGAGGATTGTACCGCCTCGCTGAATGATATCAGCAACACTGCGGCGCTCCATGTCAACAATCTCCTCATTAAGAAGGCCCATGTAGCCCTTTTTAACACCTTTAACCTTAAGTCCGTTTGCAAGAGCCTTACGAACAACCGCACGGATAGCAGCGTTCATTCCGGGTGCATCACCACCACTTGTAAGGACTCCGATAGTTTTGATTTCTTTTGCCATATCAGGTAATACCTCGTTATTGATAAATCTTTGTCACTTTTACGATTTATATATTAGCGCAATTTTTGGCAATCTGCAATTATGTAGGGGTATTAATTTAGTATTTTTTTAGATATGGTATGCCTCCGGAACATAATTCATTAATGGATGTTTTCGTCTGCGTCGTGATTTACTAAAACAAAAATATTCAAGGAGTAAGGGGGCGTATAGTTTATACTACCCTAATGTTGTCGGATCCGAATTTGTTGGCGAGGAGGGCGAGGGTGTCGTCGTTTGCTTTTACTTTTAAGGAAGGCGAAAGTTTTTTAATTTGTTTTGTATCTTTCAGATAAACTGCTACCTGGTCGCGAGCGCCGGGGCCTTTGACGGTAGAGAGTAATATTTCCTCGAGCAGCTTCTCATTTTTAGTATATGCTTCCTTATTATCAAACTGCACCCAAAGGGTTCTCGGTACTTCGTCGAAGAGCTGGATTTTGGAAGCGATGAGTTTGGCGTCCTTGTCCTCTTCGGCGTTTACGCGGCCCTGGATGAATACCTTGGCGTCGTCGCTTAGTCTTCCCACGTTGGACTCGTAGGTCTTGGGGAATACGATGACCTCTATGCTTCCAACAAGGTCCTCAAGGGTGATGAAGGCCATAAGCTGGTCGGTCTTGGTGTACTTGGTCTTTTTGTCGGAGATGATTCCACCGACAGTGACTGTGGAATTATCCTCAACCGTTGCTTCGCCTGTCTCCTCATCGAGATAGAAATCCGTGGTTTTTGCGGTTATGTGCTTTTTCCAGAGTCCCTCGTACTCCTCGAGAGGATGCCCTGATACATATACATCCAGAACCTCTTTTTCAAATTCGAGAAGCATGTCCTTGGGGTACTCGCCCACATCGGGAAGCTTTATCTCGAACTGTTCCTTCACCTCCTGAGGTGCAAAGTCGAACAATGACATCTGTCCTGCGACGCTGTTCTTATTCTTGTCATGGAGCTGATCCATCACTTTTCCGTAGACGCACATCATCTGCTTTCTTGTGCCGCCAAGGCTGTCGAGAGCTCCTGCCTTGATAAAGTTCTCCACGGCTCTCTTGTTGATGTCGCCGTAGGGCTCCATTCTTGTAAGGAAGTCGTTGAGATTCCTGAATTTTCCTCCCAGCTCTCTTTCCTCTACAACGGATTCGATGACAGGGCGTCCTACTCCTTTAATAGAAGTCAGGGCATAGCGTATAGCTTTTCCTGCGGTTCTGTCATCTGCTACCGGTTTTGAGCCGTCAGCAGTAGCTATTTCTACAGGCTTTGCAATTCTTGCTACTGAGAAGCCTGAAAAGCCCTCATTGATATCAGGGGGCATGATCTCAATTCCCATATTTCGACAGGTCATTATATAGGAAGAAACCTTTCCCTGATTGTCTATGACTGAGGTCATAAGCGCAGCCATAAACTCAACGGGATAGTAATATTTAAGCCATGCCGTCTGCATTGAGACAACCGCATAGCAGGCAGCGTGTGATTTGTTAAAGGCGTACTTTGCAAAGTCCATCATGGAATCGTAGATTCTGTTAGCCACATCAGGTTCTACTCCGATGGCCTTACATCCGGGAACGCCTTCCGCCTCGTTACCATTAACGAAGTTCTCTCGCTCGACCTCCATGACATGCTGCTTCTTCTTACTCATGGCACGTCTTACTTCGTCAGCTCGTCCAAGAGTGTAGCCACCCATCTGCTGAACTATCTGCATAACCTGCTCCTGGTAAACGATACAGCCGTAGGTGGGAGCAAGGATGGATTCAAGCTGCGGTGCTTCGTAGGTTATGTTCTGAGCATCCTTTTTTCCCGAAATATACTTAGGAATAAAGTCCATTGGGCCCGGACGATACAGAGAGATTCCCGCTATGATGTCCTCCAGAGACTGGGGCTTAAGTTCCTTCATGAAGGACTGCATTCCCGCACTTTCCAGCTGGAACACACCCTCTGCATGTCCGCTGCCGATCGCAGCAAGAACCTGAGGGTCATCGTAGTCGATCTTATCCATATCTATGTAATTGGGATCTCCCGGCTTTGCTCCGATGGATTCATTTGCAAATCTCGCAGCATCCTTAATTACAGTAAGGGTACGAAGGCCAAGGAAATCCATTTTCAAAAGTCCCAGCTCTTCAATGGTGGTCATGGTGAACTGGGTTGTGAGGTTACCTTCAGCTGACCTTGAAAGAGGAACCAGATCCTCTGCGGGCTTCTGGCAGATAACCACGCCGGCAGCGTGGATTGATGTGTGCCTCGGAAGTCCCTCAAGCTTTTTACACATATCTATCAGATGCTTAACCTGAGGATCTGAATCATACATTCCGCGAAGCTCAGGGTTCATATCCAGCGCCTTGGACAGCGTTATATTAAGCTCATTAGGTATCATCTTGGCGAGGTTGTCGCCATAGCTGTAGGGAAGATCCAATACTCTCGCCACATCCCTGATAACTCCCTTAGCCTGCAATGTTCCGAAGGTTATGATCTGAACAACCTTATCGGCACCGTATTTCCTGGTAACGTAGTCGATGACTTCCTGTCTTCTCTCGTACTCGAAGTCCACGTCTATATCGGGCATGGATACACGTTCCGGGTTAAGGAATCGCTCAAAGAGAAGATCATACTTAACAGGATCTATGTTTGTAATATGAGTGCAGTAAGAAACTACGGAGCCTGCTGCCGAGCCACGTCCAGGGCCCACCGCAATTCCATTTTCCCTACAGAAATTTATATAATCCCAAACTATGAGGAAATAATCCACATAGCCCATTCTTTTAATAACAGAGAGCTCGTAATCAAGCTGCTTCTTGATGGTTCCGTCATCCTCGGGATAGCGTTCCTTCAGACCATCGTCACAGAGCTTGTTAAGATATGTCCATGAGTCATACCCCTCCGGCACATCGAAGTGAGGGAGCTTGGTAACGCCGAACTCAATCTCGACATTACATCTGTCAGCAATCTTCTGTGTATTCTCAATAGCCTCCTGAGCATACGGGAAAAGAAGTCGCATCTCATCTTCGCTCTTAACGTAGTACTGACCGCCCTCATAGCGCATTCTGTCTTCATCTGAGACCTTCTTACCGGTCTGGATACAAAGAAGAAGATCGTGGGGCTCAGCGTCCTCCGCATAGGTATAGTGGCAGTCGTTTGTTGCAACAAGCGGAATATCCAGCTCCTTAGACAGTGTCAGAAGGGCAGAGTTAACCCTCGCCTGCTCCGGAATTCCGTGGTCCTGCATCTCAAGGAAAAAGTTGCCGTGCCCGAAAATGTCGTCATATCTTTTGGCTGCTGCCCTTGCTTCATCAAGGTCTCCCTTGGTTATCGCCTTCGGAACTTCACCTGCAAGACAGGCAGAAAGGCAGATTATTCCCTCATGAAATTCCTGCAAAAGCTCAAGGTCAACACGGGGCTTGTAGTAATAGCCTTCCGTAAATCCGCGGCTGACGATGTGGGACAGATTCTCATATCCCTTATTATTTTCTGCAAGAAGAACCAGGTGATAATATCTATTCTCATTAACCCCGGCTTCCTTCTCAAAGCGTGATCCCGGCGCAACATAAACCTCGCAGCCAAGGATGGGCTTTATGCCTTCCTTCTTAGCCAGCTTATAAAAATCAATAACTCCGTACATGACGCCGTGGTCAGTAATAGCGCCGGCTGTCTGTCCGAGTTCCTTTATTCTCTTTACATAGTCCGCAACCTTGTTGGACCCGTCCAGCAGGGAATATCCCGTATGGACATGTAAATGTGCAAATGACATGTATGTTACCTCGTTAGTAGTAAAGTCCCGCTCAACGGAACCAAGTATTACACTAAGCTTGAAAAGACCCGGCTAAACAATTACTTAAACCGTACCTACCTGCATACGATAGTACTTAGCGTAGATTCCGTTCTTTTCAAGTAGCTGCTTATGATTACCGGTCTCCTTAATTCCATCGGAATCAAGAACGATAATCTCATCAGCATTCCTGATAGTAGATAGTCTGTGAGCAATTGTTATCGTCGTTCTGCCAACTGCAAGTCTGTCCAGACTCTCCTGAATATATCTCTCTGATTCATTATCCAGGGCACTGGTGGCCTCATCAAGAATCAGTACCGGCGGATTTTTAAGGAATACTCTTGCTATAGCAATGCGCTGCTTCTGGCCTCCGGAAAGCCTTGCTCCACGCTCACCTACCAGAGTATCGTAACCATTTGGAAGTGAAGAAATAAAGTCATCCATGTCTGCCTTCTTCGCCGCTTCCCTGATTTCTTCAAAGCTTGCTCCCTGTCTGCCATAGGCGATGTTCTCCCTAATGGTTCCATTAAAAAGATACACCTCTTGCTGTACGATACCAATGACACCTCTTAAAGATTTCTGGGTAAGGCTTCTTACGTCCTTACCATCGATTTTCACAGAGCCCCTGGTGACATCGTAGAATCTTGGAAGCAAGCTGCAAAGTGTGGATTTTCCTCCGCCTGAAGGACCGACTATAGCAACCTTTTTTCCTGCATCAACATGAAGGCTGATGTGATCAAGAACCCTCTCCTCTTCGTCATCATAGGCAAAGGATACGTTCTCATAATCAACATCTCCCTTGCATTCCTTAAGCTCTTCAGCATCCGGGGCATCCTCTATCTCAGGCACAACATCCATGACCTCCCGGAATCTCTGGAATCCCGCAGCACCCTTCTGAAGCTGCTCCGTAAATTCAATAAGCACGTTAACAGGTGCAATAAATACATTAATATAAAGTGCATAGACTGCAAGATCTTCAACCGATAGGGTTCCCTTAGCAATAAAGAAACCGCCCGACACGATCACTGCAATGTACATAAGTCCTTCAAAGAAATTGTTGCCTGACTGGAACAGCGCCATTGTCAGGTAATTCGCCTTCTTGGATTCAAGAAAAGCATCGTTACTCTTATCAAACTTAGCCTTCTCAATGTCCTCTCCGGTAAAGGATTTCACAACTCTGATTCCACCAAGCGTATCCTGAAGTGATGAATTGATTCCCGCAATCTTTTTCCTGTTATCGAAAAAGGTTCTGCGCATGACTCCGTTCTGCCTGAATGAAAAGATGGCCATACATGCCACAACTGCTGCCAGTATCAGCGTCATCTGAACATTCATAGTCATGAGGATCAAAAATGATCCAACAAGCTTCACAACAGAAATAAATATATTTTCCGGTCCGTGATGCGCAAGCTCTGATATATCAAACAAGTCTGAAACAAGCTTGCTCATCATCTCGCCTGTATTGTTTTTATCATAATATGAAAAAGAGAATCTCTCAAACTGCTCAAAGAGATCACTTCTCATTCCCGACTCCATGCGAGCTCCCATCATATGTCCCTGATAGGTCACATAGTGCTTGCACAGCGCTCTGACTGTATACATTATAAAAAGTACAATCGCAAGCTTACCTATACCTGCAATTATTTTCTCCGGGCTCTCCAGAAAAAGTGTCTCCCTGAGAACTCTAAGTAGCTGCGGAAATACAAGATCTATAATTGACAATATCGATGCCGCCAAAAGGTCGAGCAAAAACACCCCAATGTAGGGTTTGTAATAAGGTATAAATTTTTTCAATAAGTCCATATCAAGCCTCCAAGTTGTATCATACCCTATACTATATTTTTAGTCACTTACTTTCATCGGATCATAACAATTCAAAAGGAAATATATGAATCTTTTAATGAATTTGGTACCCTTTTACCGCTTATTTTTTAGGCATCTGAAAACTAAAAGGGAAATATATAATGATTTCTAGCGATTTGGTACCCATAATTTTCCAAAACACGGGTACCAAACCTATAAAAATACACTGAAATTTCCAAACAGTCATAAAAAAGCCTAAGAAATCAGCCTAAAAGGATACCAAATCACAAAAAATGCTCTTAAATTTCCAAGCTTACATAACCCAGATTATGTAGGGACTAGATGCGGCCCCCTAGTGGTTTTTTATTGATCAATAGTCTAAAATATAAAAGGAATACTAAAATTATTCAGAATTATATTTCTGTAGTTTTCTTTGAGGGAGGTCGCTATGTATATTGCAATGCACTGTATCAATGCTACCAATGATTTACAGGATGAGATATGCAAGTTCTACGGAGTTCATTACGACAACAGATATAAATCCTGCGTCATTTCAACGGATCACCAGCACCACGATTTCGTGATGTCGATGACAGAAGCGGATTACAAAACATTTTATAATCAGATGCTTGCTGCTCTTGCCGCAGATGGTGGAAATGTTATTTCCCTTGAAAACGCGCATGTTTTCAGATGCCGCAAGAATGAAATCCGTCACGGTGAAAATCAGAAATGTACAGTTAAGAGACTTTAAAATATGTTGAAAATGCTGCCGCAGTTATTTTGCGACAGCATTCTTTTTTATTACCTATCTATATTTCTACTTCGTAATTTTATTCTTTATTTCTACATCCGGAATCCTTACAAATACTAATTACAGATTCTCCACAAAGTTACCAAATATCCTGATATCACTTACCGTGCACTGAAGTGCTTCAATAACCCTGTTCATTCCTTCAACCGTCAAGTCTCCTGTGAACTCAGCAAAAAACATGTACTGCCACTTCTGCTCAGGAATGGGGCGTGACTCCAGCCTTACAAGGTTAAGTCCGTAAATTCTGAAAACTGTAAGGGCTTCATGAAGTGCTCCGGCCTTATGCTCAGTTCTGAAGCTGATACAGATCTTGTCTCTTCCGGGTCTGAGCTCCATCATTGGCGATACCACCACGAATCTTGTGGTGTTACTTCTATTTGTATTAATGCCCTCTTTTATTATCTTAAGCCCGTAGATCTCAGCGGCTCTTGATGAGCAGATGGCAGCCTTACTCTTATCACCAAGCTCGGAAACCATGCGTGCACTTCCCGCGGTGTCTGCCTGAGGGACCCTCACCCAATCGCGATGCTCATTTAAAAACTGCTCGCACTGGAATATTCCCTGCTCATGTGAGAAAACTGTCTTGATATCAGACATATCCGCATCCGGAAGAACCATCAGGTTGTGCTTTACTCTTACGGTTGTCTCGCCCACCATATAGCACTCATATTGAGCAAGAAGATCATACACCTGGCGGATTGCACCTGTGGATGAGTTCTCAATAGGAAGAACCGCATAGTCTGCCGCTCCGCTTTTAATGGCTTCGAAGGTGTCCTCAAAATGAACAAGGCCTTCACTGTTAACGCCTTTTCCAAAAAAAGAAATAGCCGCCATCTCGCTGTAGGCTCCGGGCTCTCCCTGATAAACAACCTTAGGATTCTCTATGGGTTCTCTTACATTTCTAAGAGCACTATCCAAAGGCTCGCAGGCGCCGTGACTCTCTCCAAGCTTTCTCTCCACACGCTCACGAAGCTGTGTTATGTATCTTTCGTTAATTATCTGTATCTCGTCCATGTTGTCTCCACTTAATTAGTTATCTGCAAGAACTTCCATCTTCTCAATTATCTCTTCCACATCCTTAAGGAGCTGTCTTTCCGCCTGAAGAGTATTGTTATCCTTAACATATTTATACAAAAACAGCGGATATGAAGCCGGTCTGAAATTAATTTTTCCTTCGCAGGCATCTATGAAAACCGGAATATTCTCCGCCTTCAGTCTGGCGTTGTTGTTCATCTTAATTGCAACCTCGCCGTTTCCGCCCTTTATCTCCAGGATATAAAGCTTGTGCGCTTTTTCTCTTAAGAGTGATATTCTTATAAGATTGTCCACCGACTCAGGAATATCTCCAAAGCGGTCGCGAAGCTCATCTCTCATATCATCGCGGTCGCCCTCGTTCTCGATTCCGGCGATTCGCTTATAGATCTCGAGCTTTTGCTCCTCGTTAACAATATAATCGCTTGGAATGAATGCGTCTACATCGATGTCCACACTTGTTGAAAAATCTTCCAAAAGGGCATCCTTCTCCTCGCCCTTCTTCCTTCGAACCGCTTCACCAAGCATCTTGCAGTAGAGGTCATATCCTACTGAAGCCATGTGACCTGACTGGCTCTTTCCAAGGAGGTTACCTGCACCTCTGATCTCAAGGTCTCTCATGGCGATCTTAAAGCCGGAGCCTAAGTCCGTGAACTCACGAATCGCGGAGAGTCTTTTTTCAGCAACTTCCCTCAGCATCTTATTTCTCTTGTACATAAGAAAAGCGTAGGCTGTTCTGTTGGATCTTCCGACACGTCCTCTTAACTGATAAAGCTGTGAAAGTCCCATCTTATCAGAATCGTGGATGATCATCGTGTTGGCATTTGATATATCAAGTCCGGTCTCAATGATGGTGGTAGATACCAGCACATTGATCTCGCCGTCTATGAAGTCGTACATTATTCGCTCAAGCTCAGATTCCTTCATCTGACCATGGGCAAAGGATACGTTCACCTCAGGCACCAGCTTCTGGATTCTTGCAGCCACATCAGCGATGTCATTAACCCTGTTATAAACATAGTAAACCTGACCGCCTCTTGCCACCTCTCTGGAAATCGCCTCGCGGACCATCTCATCGTTGTACTCGCAGACGAAGGTCTGGATGGGCTGTCTGTCCATGGGCGCTTCCTCAAGAACGCTCATGTCCCTTATTCCAACCAGAGACATGTGAAGTGTTCTGGGAATAGGCGTTGCGGACAGTGTCAAAACATCCACATTTTCCTTAAGCTTCTTTATCTTCTCTTTGTGGGTTACGCCAAATCTCTGCTCCTCATCCACAACAAGAAGTCCCAAATCCTTATACACAACATCCTTGGACAAAAGTCTATGGGTTCCGATGACCACATCAACAAGACCCTTTTTCAGATCCTCAACTGTCTTCTTCTGCTCGGAAGCTGTGCGGAATCTGGACATCATATCAACCCTCACGGGGAAGTCCTTCATTCTCTCAGTGAAGGTGTTATAATGCTGCTGCGCAAGGATGGTTGTGGGAACCAGAATAGCAACCTGTTTTCCATCCTGAACCGCCTTGAAGGCAGCACGTATAGCCACCTCGGTTTTACCAAATCCAACGTCACCGCAGATAAGTCTGTCCATGATCCTGGAGGATTCCATGTCACCTTTAGTGTCCGATATAGCGACCAGCTGATCCTCTGTCTCATCAAAAGGAAATGCGTCCTCAAACTCCTGCTGCCACACAGTATCACGGCTAAACTGATAGCCGTTGCTGTTCTGCCTTTTGGCATAGAGCTCCACAAGGTCGTCCGCGATCTCCTCAACCGCTGTCCTTACCTTGTTCTTAGTTCTCTTCCAGTCGCCGGTTCCAAGCTTATTAAGCTTCGGCTTTCTGGCCTTGCCGTCAGCCCCTGCATCTCCGCTTGCATACTTCTGAATGACGTTAAGTCCCGTCGCAAGAACGTAGAGATTACCGCCATCTGCGTAGCTGATCTTTATATAATCCCTGACAACATGGTCAGTTTCAATCTTCTCGATTCCCTTGTAGATTCCAAGTCCGTGGTCCTCGTGGACAACATAGTCACCCACAGTGAGGTCCGAAAATCCTGAAATCTTTTCTCCGCTGTACTTTGACTTGGAGCTCTTTCTCTTTTTCTTTTTATGCTCAGTGAAAATATCACTCTCTGAGATAACCGCGAATTTTAAATCAGTGTACTCAAAGCCCTTAAGGATTCTTCCGTAATAGGTCATTATCTCCCCGGGCTGCAGCTCTCTCATGGGATTTTCACTATAAAAAGCTGTTACATTCTGATCTCGCAAATCCTCAACAATTCGCTTGGCTCTCGTTCGGGATCCTGACAATATCAGAACCTTGTAACCATTTTTCACAAAGCCCTTGAGGTCATGGACCAGGGATTCAAAGCTGTTGTTGTAGGGCGAGATACTTCTCGCATGAACCTCCACATGAAGCTCCGGCTCAAACTTGTTAAGTCCCGCAGGTGCCTGAAGTGCAGATACCATGACTCGCCTTGTGCTCTGCATTCTGGCGATACACTCTTCAGCTGAGTACAGAAGATCCATCTGGGAAGGCAGGGCATATCCATTCTCTGATCTGTGGATCATGCTCTCCCTAAACTCTGTCTCAACCGCAGATGCGTGCTCTAATACATGAAGCGGTTCATCTATGAAAATGCAGGATTTTCCTGCAGGGAAAAGCTCTAAGAAGGTCACCGTCTTATCATAGAAATATCTGATATAGCTCTCTAAGTTGACCTCCAGCTCAAGCTCTGTGAGCTCTTCCTTAAGTTCCTCGAAGGAAGTCTTTATCCTGTGGGCAGCCTCTGTCTTAAACTCGTCGCGGAGCTTTTGATAGACAAGCTTCGTCTCGCTCTCCATCTTCTTTAAGCCCTGCTTTTTCTCATCATCCGTAAGGATAATCTCGGCTGCGGGATAGATCTCGATGGACTCCAGCTTATCGATCGAGCGCTGGGTCATAATGTCGAAGCTTCTGATGTTCTCAACCTCGTCACCCCAAAGCTCTATTCTGTAGGGGTTCTCCTCAGTCAAATCGAAGACATCGATGATGTCACCTCTTACGGAAAACTCTCCCGGAGCACCGACCTGATACACTCTGGAATAACCGATCTTTGTGAGAGTCTTTGCTATCTCCCTCTCATTGACGGGCTTTCTCTTGTCGATTTTCAGGATGTTATCCTTGATGACATCTATCGGAATCTGAGGTGTCATAAGACTTGAGAAGGTGGTGACAACTGTAACGGGACGTCCCTCAATAAGGCGTCTCAAGCATCGGATTCTCTCCCTTACGATTTCATTGGAGTGGATATCCGCCTGGTAAAAGATCAAATCCTTTGCAGGGTAAACCGTCACATTGCGGTCGTAGAATCTGTAATCCTCCACAATCTCCTTAACCCTGATATCGCTGTAGGTTACGATGATGCGGTACTTAAAGTCCTGCGCCAGCCCTCCTATAAAATGAAGTTTCTGAGAATCCATGCATCCTGAAACCTCCGCACAGGCAAAGGGCTTTTCAAGATATTTATTCAGTTTTTGGAAAGCCTCCAGTTCCTGAAGAGGCGCTTCTATTGCTCTCATATTACCCTCATCCGTCTGCTGTGTAGACACCTTCTCCCAACGGAGAAGGCATTTAGTTTCATCCTATCTCATTTGTTTTCTTCGGGTTTATATCCGTTCCACTTGTTCATGGCGGCATTCACGTCGTTTTCCATGATTATATTTATCGCATCTGCAGCATGCTCCATGGCATCCATGACAAGTGCAGTATCCTCTTTATCAAAATGTCCAAGAACCCAGTCTGCAAGATCAATTCTCGGCGGCTTTTTGCCAACACCAACTCTTACTCTCGCAAACTGATCGTGACCAAGCTGAGCGATTATGCTCTTAAGGCCGTTGTGTCCGCCGGCACTTCCGCCGGGACGAACCCTGATTCTTCCTGGATCAAGCTCTATATCATCGGAGATAACAATAAGCTCCGTCTTAGTATCGATCTTAAAATAATCAGCCACAGGTCTGATGGATTCACCGCTAAGGTTCATGTAGGTGAGGGGCTTTAAGAGGATCACCTTTTCATTACCGATCCTTCCCTTTCCATACATTCCCTTGAACTTCATCTCAGTCAGATCTATGTCATACTTTTCAGATAATAAATCTATTACACCAAAGCCAACGTTATGTCTTGTGGCATTATATTTCTTCTCGGGATTGCCGAGTCCTGCTATTAAATACATATTACCCTCATCCGTCTGCTTCGCAGACACCTTCTCCCTAAAGGGCGAAGGCTTTCTTTCTTAATAAAATAATAGGGAATGACGTCCAAACGCCACTCCCCATATAATCTCATAAAATCATTCTGAATACAATTTTATATCAAAACAAACTTCCAACTCCTGTCGGTGCAGGCTCTTCAGCTACAGGTCTTGAATCGATAACTTCATCTGAAGCCTCGTCATAGGCCTTAAGAATTGTGTCCTGAAGTAACCTTCTGGTGTCGGAGTTGATAGGATGTGCAATATCGCGATACTCTCCATCAACTGATTTCTTGCTGGGCATTGCAATGAAAAGCCCCTTGTCGCCCTCAATAACCTTGATGTCATGAACTACGAATTCATTATCAAGTGTGATTGAAACGATTGCACGCATTTTGCCCTGCTTTGCTACTTTTCTGACACGAACATCTGTAATATTCATCCTGTTTGTCCCCCTTTTAGAAATGTCTTATGAATACTTAGATTACATACCTCTCATTATTTTCTACTACTATTTTGATGTCATTCTCTCCCTTGTAATAGGAGTTTGCCTGAATGGTACCATGACTCTCCACGATGCAATTCTCAATGTGAGTGTTGTCTCCAATGTAAACGTCATTCAGGATGATTGAATTCTTGATGTAGCAGTTATTACCAATGAATGCTCCCTTGAAAATAACTGAATCCTCAACCATACCATTTATGATGCATCCGCTTGAGATAAGGCTGTTTGAAACCTTAACTCCCACATTGTATTTTGCCGGCGGAAGGTCAACTACCTTGGTATAAACACCGGGATACTCGTTGAAGAAGTAGTTCCTTACTTCCGGTTTAAGGAAGTCCATGTTGGTGCGGAAGTAATCCTCAACTGAAGCGATGTTATTCCAATATGTCTTCAGCTTATAACCATAGATTCTCTTCATATCCTTGTATCTCACGAGGATATCCCTAACGAAGTCGAATCTCTCTTCTGTCTGTGCTTTCTCGATCAGCTCTATGAGCTGGCGGCGTCTGATAACGTAAATACCGCAGGAAACCGTGTTGGATCTTGCCACAACGGGCTTCTCCTCAAACTCCTCGATACGGCTCTCCTCATTCATGCGGAGTGTTCCGAATCTCTCAGCATCGATATCTGCTGCAACGTCCTTGCAAACCACTGTGATATCTGCCTGCTTTTCGATGTGATACTCGAGAAGCTTGTTATAATCCATCTTGTATACGCAGTCACCTGATGTGATAACCACATAGGGCTCATGACAGCTCTTCAAAAAGCTGAGGTTCTGCGCAATAGCATCGGCGGTTCCTCTGTACCAGAGATTTCCGTTAGCCTTTGCTGCAGGAGTGAATACATAAAGACCACCCTGCTTACGTCCGAAGTCCCACCACTTGGATGATGAAAGGTGGGTATTAAGGCTTCCTGCATTATACTGCGTGAAAACCGCCACCGTCTGAATGTGGGAGTTCGTCATGTTACTAAGTGCAAAATCAATACTTCTGTAAAAACCGGCAATGGGCATAGCGCAAACGGCTCTGTTTTTAGAAAGCTCGTGCATGCGGTTACTGCCGCCTCCGGCAAGAATAATTCCAATCGCTCTCACTACCTATCACCTGCCTTATCTAATGTTCTTCCGCTACCCAGTACTCTGTCAGGATAGTCTGCTTCGGTAGTTACACCGGAGATCATTGTGTTCTTTCCAACGGATACGCCGTCAGGCACAACTGATTTTTCTCCGATAGTTACGATTCCGTCTCTATAAATTCCGGGCTTGGTCTCGTTCTGAACTTCGTCACCCTCGCCAAGCTTTACATTATTGCCGACCTTTACATTCTCGGCTATAACTGCCTTTTCAATATTACAGTTCTCACCGATCTCGGTTCCGTTCATGATGATTGAGTGGCTTACTACTGTGCCCTTACCAATCTTAACTCCGCATCCGATAACGGAATTATGAACCTCTCCGTAAATCTCAGAACCTTCACCGATAATACTTCTGGAAGTAGAGCTCTCAGGTCCTAAGTACTGCGGAGGCTGAACCTCGTTTCTTGTGTAGATCTTCCAATACTCCTCGTAAAGGTTGAACTCAGGAACAATATCAATGAGCTCCATGTTAGCTTCCCAATAAGATGTAAGTGTTCCTACATCCTTCCAGTAGCCGTCAAACTCGTATGCATAAAGGGACTGTCCCTTCTCCTTGCAGTAAGGAATGATATGCTTACCAAAATCAAGACCTGGCTGATCCTGATTAGTGATGAGCGCCTCCTTAAGAGCTTCCCATGAGAAGATATAGATACCCATGGATGCAAGGTTGGAACGCGGCTTCTCGGGTTTCTCCTCGAAGTCCACAATTTTCCTGTCCTCATCGGTAATCATGATTCCGAATCTGCTCGCTTCCTCGATCGGCACGGGCATAACTGCGATAGTTACATCAGCTCCGTTCGCCTTGTGGAAATCAAGCATTGTCTCGTAATCCATCTTGTAAATATGGTCACCGGAAAGAATGAGCACATAGTCAGGATGATAGTTCTCCATATACTCTAAGTTCTGGAAAATAGCATTCGCTGTTCCGGTATACCACTCACTGTTTGCACTCTTTTCATAAGGAGGCAAAATGGATACACCACCGATATTACGGTCAAGATCCCACGGAATACCGATTCCGATATGCGAATTAAGACGCAGCGGTCTGTACTGAGTAAGTACACCCACTGTATCTACTCCTGAATTGATACAGTTACTCAATGGAAAGTCAATGATGCGGTATTTACCGCCAAATGAAACTGCCGGTTTTGCCATCTTTGCGGTCAGAACGCCCAGTCTGCTACCTTGCCCACCGGCCAGCAACATGGCAATCATCTCTTTTTTTATCATGTTAAGACCTCGTTGTCATCTAAATATAGTATCCGGTGTATTTTATTAATGGTAGATTTTAATTCCCCCCAAATAAATCACCACTTAGAGTATATCACATTAAAAAATTAAAGGAAACTTATTAACAAAAAAAATCCGCTATTTTTCTATCTTTTTGATACCTTTTTTTAATTTTGACATGATTAATGCGAAGTAGTAGAATTTCGGTAAAGAGCAAAATTAGTTTTTGCGCACATTTAATAAGAAAATCAGGAGGGACATCGTGTATCAGATTAGCTTTGATAATCCCATAAGTGTATATTTTATCGGCATCGGCGGCATCTCCATGAGCGGTCTTGCGCTGGTGCTTGCAGACAGAGGCTTTAAGGTAACAGGCTCCGACCGTTCAGAATCAGACGCTACCGCTGAACTTGTAAAGGCAGGCATCAGGGTTCACTTCGGTCAGAAGGCTGAAAATATCGATCCCGCTAATAAGCCCGATCTTGTAGTTTACACCGCCGCAGTTCATCCGGATAACCCGGAATTTGCTGCAGCAAAGGAGCTTGGAATTCCAATGCTCACAAGAGCTGAGCTCTTAGGTCAGATAATGCAGCACTACTATCTTCCTGTTAACGTTGCGGGAACTCACGGTAAGACCACAACCACTGCAATGGTTTCCAAGATAATGATCGAGGGTAAGCTTGATCCCACCGTTTCAATCGGCGGCTTTTTAAAGGACATCGACGGCAACATCAGGATCGGCGCTTCCAAATATTTCGTTACAGAGGCCTGCGAGTATACAAACAGCTTCCTTAGCTTTTTCCCGGGAGTCGGCATCATTCTTAATATCGACGCCGATCACCTTGACTTCTTCAAGGACCTCGACGACATCAGAAGATCCTTTAGAAAATTTGCCGAGCTCATTCCTGAAAACGGAACACTTGTAATAAACGGCGAAATCCCGAATCTCTCCGAGATCACAGATGGTCTTTCCTGCAACATAAAGACCTACGGTTTTTCAGATGAATTCGACTATTATCCTACTGATATCAGCTATGACGCTTTTGGTAACGCTTCGTTCCATATTAATAGAAGGAACGGAAATGGTTTTGATATTTCCTTAAAGGTTCCGGGCAAGCACAACATCGGCAATGCCGTGGCTGCCGCTGCAACAGCAGATGTGTTTGAGGTTCCGGACGCTGAGATTGCTGCCGGATTATCCTCCTTTACAGGAACAGGCAGACGCTTTGAGTACAGAGGAACCGTTGACGGCCTTACCATTATTGATGACTATGCTCATCATCCCACAGAGATCGCTGCAACACTGAGCGCTGCCAAGAACTATCCTCATAAAACTCTCTGGGTAGTTTTCCAGCCTCACACCTTCACAAGGACCAAGGCACTTATGGATGAGTTTGCAAACGCTCTTCTTCCTGCAGATAAACTGATAATTGCTGATATTTATGCAGCAAGAGAGACCGATAACTTAGGCATCAGCTCCAGGACTCTTAAGGAAAAAATCGAGTCCTTGGGACATGAATGTTATTACTTCCCATCCTTTGACGAAATAGAAAAATTTCTTTTGCAAAATTGCACTAAGGATGACATGTTGATAACCATGGGGGCAGGCGATATTGTAAATATCGCAAATGACCTTTTAGGAAGGTAATTGTCCACCCTATCCACTTACATCTTGCACAATTTAATCAAAATTTCATGTGGATAACTTCCGCTGACCGCACCCTCGAAACTAAATGTGCTGTCAGCGGTTTTCTTTACATTTTCCGTAAAAATAGTCCACGTTATCCACATTGTCCACAAAGGACCGGGATGGTCCAAGCCCAGTGTGGCTCTGCATTTTTATCGTCATTTTTCCCATTTGCACAAAGCTTTCTTTTGTGTATAATTCAAGTCGTGTTAAAGAGAATTAAAGAGAAAAATATGAAAAAAGTGGGTGAAGAAATCACATGATGGGGCGAGTTACAATTAATCACAATTCAATGATGTCAACGACATCACTTTCCAATATCTTTATTGATGAATATCTTGAAGATGCTAATGATGCTCAGATAAAGGTTTACCTTTATCTGCTTCGCATGATGTGCGCAGGCACGGCTACCAGCGTCGCTGACCTTGCAGATAAGTTTAATTATACGGAGAAGGACGTTCAGCGCGCCCTCTCCTACTGGGAGGAGCAAGGACTCATCGGGCTTGAGCTCGATGCTGCAGGTCAGCTGATTGGTATCCACATGCAGGATATACTTCCTAAGAGAGCCGCTAAGGTTACATCTCTTCGTTCTGTACGTATGACGCAGGAGGAGCCTCAGCCTAAGTATTCAGTTGTTAAGAAGCCTAAGAAGAAAGTGGATCACAAGGAGAATCCGCAGATGCTTTTCGTAGCTGAGCAGTACTTCGGTCGCACTCTTAATCCCGGCGAGATCAAGACTATCTACTATATTCAGGATGAGCTTGAGTTCTCAGAGGATCTTCTGGACTACCTTCTTCAGCACTGTGCAAGCAATGGCAAGAAGGACTTCGATTACGTCCGCAAGGTTGCAATGAACTGGCACGAGAAAGGAATTACAACTACAGCAGAGGCAAGCCGCGAGAATGCAGCAGGCAAAGCAGCTTATCAGATCATGAAGGAGCTTGGAATGCAGAACGCTCCTACTCCTGCTGAGCTTCAGTTCTTTGATCGTTGGCAGAATGATTACGGTTTTTCACTTGTTATCATCACAGAGGCATGCCGCAGAACAGTACTTCAGACTCAGGTTAAGCGCCTTCAGTACTGCGACGGTATCCTCAGAAGCTGGTACAAGGGCGGAGTTAAGACTGTTGCTGATATCAATAAACTTGATTCAGATTTCGGCAAGGAGACAGCCAAAAAAGAAACAGCCAAGAAGGCAGATAATATAAGAACTAACAATCGTTTTCATCAGTTTAGACAAAACGACTACGATCTTTCTAGTCTGGAACAGCAGTTACTGGACAATTAAGATATGTGTTCCCCCCGCGGCGATCAAATCCGTGAGGGGAGCACAGGGAGGGGAACATCGCTATGGCATTAACAAACACTCAGTATGATGAAATCATGCACGATTACGAGAGACTTCGTACTCTCAAGAGAAGTGAGCTTACCAAGCGAATCAGGTATGTTGAGCAACATGTTCCTGGCTACCTTGATCTCGAACAGGAGACAGGAAAAAGAAGCGCAGCCTTCGGGCGTCGCCTCTTAAACGGGGAGAAGTTGGACAAATCCGAGCTTCACAGACAGCTGGCAGAGGTTTCCGAACGAAAACTCAGCCTTCTTCGTGAAGCCGGACTTTCCGACGATTATCTTGAAATGGAATATGAATGCCCATTTTGTAAGGATACCGGTTATGTCGGTAACGAAAAATGTGCATGCTTCAAGCAGAAAATAATTGAGCGCCTCTATGCCCAGTCCAATATCAACAAGCTGGCAGAAGAGGCTAATTTCAGTATTTTATCCGAAGATTACTACGAAGGGGAGGATCTGGATCGTTTTCGCGGTGCAGTCAGAACTTCGAAAGAATTTATTAAGAATTTTGAAAGTTTATACCCAAACCTCCTCTTTTATGGTACAGTTGGTACTGGTAAATCATTCCTTTCCATTTGTATTGCTAAGGAAATCCTTGAAAAAGGGCATTCCGTGTTGTATTTCAGCGCTGCTTCCCTCTTTTCACTGATCCAGACCAATACTTATGATTTCAAAAAATCAGAGGAGCTGAGGTCACTTTATGACGACCTTTACAATACAGAACTTCTCATAATTGATGACCTGGGGACTGAGCATGTTTCTAATACATCGATTCCTCAGCTTTTTACATGCATTAATGAGAGACTGAACAGGAATAAATCTACCATTATCACAACCAATTTTTCTTTGGACGACATCAAGTCCATGTATTCAGAGCGCGTATCCTCCCGAATCGCCAGCTCATATCATCTTTGCAAGCTGACGGGCAAGGATATCCGCATTATGAAAAAGGTCCAGAATAGAAAGTGAGGAATTTTGGCAATGCCAAGAAGAGAAGAAAAACGTAACCTTGAAACTATCCCTGTTGGATCATTGGGAATCATTCCCCTTAAGGGATGCGAGTCACTTGGTGAAAAGGTAGACTACTACCTCGTAAAGTGGCGTCAGGAACGCGAGAACGAGCACAAGGGCAGCCTTGCATTTACAGGCTATGAACGTCCCTCCTACCTTTTGAAGGCTGAGGTTCCGAGATTCGGAAGCGGTGAAGCCAAGGGTGTGATCAAGCAGTCTGTAAGAGGTGACGATCTCTACCTCATGGTTGACGTTTGTAACCACTCTCTTACTTATTCACTTTTCGGAAAAGAAAACCACATGTCTCCTGATGATCACTATCAGGATCTTAAGAGAATAATCGCGGCAGTAGGTGGTAAGGCCAGAAGAATCACAGTTATCATGCCTTTCCTTTATGAGAGCCGTCAGCATAAGCGTACTTCCAGAGAATCTCTTGACTGCGCAATCGCACTTCAGGAGCTCGTAGGAATGGGCGTTGACAACATCATCACATTTGATGCTCACGATCCCAGAGTACAGAATGCTATTCCTTTAAGCGGATTTGAAACCGTTCGTACTACTTACCAGTTCATAAAAGCACTTCTTAAAAATATAAATGACCTTCAGATCGATTCAGACCACATGATGGTTATTTCCCCTGATGAAGGCGGAATGGGCCGTGCAATCTATCTTGCAAGCGTTATGGGTCTCGACGTTGGAATGTTCTACAAGCGCCGTGACTACACTCAGGTTGTGGATGGAAGAAATCCTATCGTATCTCATGAGTTCCTCGGAACTTCAGTTGAGGGCAAGGACGTTATCATCGTAGACGATATGATCTCCTCAGGTGAGAGTATCTTCGACGTTGCAAGAGCTCTTAAGCAGAGAAAGGCAGCAAGAATCTTTGCATTCTCTACATTCGGACTCTTCACAAACGGTCTTGATAAATTTGATAAGGCTCATGAGGAAGGCCTCATCGACAGAGTACTCACAACTAACCTTATTTATCAGACACCCGAGCTTCTCTCCCGTGACTGGTACATCAGCTGTGATATGAGTAAGTACATCGCTTACCTCATCGATACTCTTAACCACGACGCTTCTATCAGCGATCTTCTTAATCCTGTTGAGCGTATTAACAGCATCATCGCAAGATATAAAAACGGCGAGCTTGAGAAAGATCCTCAGTAATAATATTAGATAATAAAAAACAACAAAAATATAACCACCAGGATTTCCAAAGTCCTGGTGGTTTTCATTTGTTCCATAATCAGTTTTCAAGTCCCGGCAGATAGGTTATGAAGTGGTTACCATTGTTCTCAAGAAGAGATGTGGTGTCGCCCCTTCCCAGCTTATAAACTTGACCAGTTGAGGGTTCGAGAAGAACCGTATTTAGATCATTGAAGCCTATGATAAGAAGGCTGTTACCGTCGTTTAATGTAGCCATAACAGGAATGTCCTGATTTACATAGTAGAGCATTGCCTCCATGGGACATCCGTCAAGCTCAAGTATTCTCGTATTAACAAGGCTGTTTGAGAGGATATCCACTACAGAATCTCCCTGCTCCAGCATGGACTTTGCATTAACGCTTATACCCTTGTGCTGCAGTATAAGGTCGAGACATACGCTTGTCGAATCCTCGGAAGACATATTCTCCCAGTCCTCAGCGAGGTTCGTTATATACATGATCTGATTTGAAGCAAGAAGGTTACCTCTTACCCATACATACTGATTCACATCATTTGTCACAACTCCGGTAGCATTGTAAGCGCTTGTTACCGCTTCTGCCGGATTGTCACATACCTTTTCAAGGCCGTAAAGCCCATATACGAAGTAGTAGGGTTCTGTCTCAGCATCTCTGTCTGACTTTATATCTACCTCGCGGCTTCCTTCATACAGGGTCATGTTCGGTGTCTGAACTATAAGTGACTTCTTCTTGATGTTACTCTTTACATTTATCTGAGTGACATTCTTATAATTTTCAGTAGCTGCCACTGTAACGAAGTTGCTTCCGACCTCTTTCTTAAGAGTACTCATGATCTGGTCATCAATCAGCTCGTCGTAGAGACCGCTACCATCATTCCAAGCAGCCCTTGATAATCTTATAAGGTTATCCTCGATGGAAATATCTGTAACAACACCCTGGTTGGGGCTGTAATTCTCTAAGATATTACCTTCGCTATCCACAATGTGGACGCTGTACATTCCGTAGACCTTGGTTCCCATACGATCCGTATGAACGTCATACTCATGAACCATTCCGTAAACAAGGTCCTCACCCATGAAGCCCAGAACCCTTATGAGGTCGCCTGATTCAGCCTGTATATCTGACTGCGCCTGAGTGCTCAGGTTCATGATCTGCACACTCTTGTTATCCACATCCTGCCATGCGATTATGCTTCCTGTATCAGAGATGCAGTATCTGTCCTCCGAAATGTTCTCGATAAGCTTCTTCTGGTTTCGCTGCTCAAGATCGATCATATAGATATCGCCCTCAACCTTCATGAAAAGGTCACCGCCAGTGCTGGCAAACAGCACATTTTCAGAATAAGCGCGAACTATATCCTGGTGAAGATTGGAGGGGATAAAGGCCATCTCCTCGATGGTGTTAAGCTGTGAGTCATAGTTATAAATAGCATTACCAACGCATCCCTCGTGATCTCCGCGGTTCATGTAACCGGAAACCGCAAAGCGTACATTTCCTGCTTCATCAACGTTCAGGATATGAATCGTATTTCCTTTATAGGTCGCTCTGTCGTCCGCGTAATCCTCGTTATAGAATCCAAATACCAGAGCTATCTTGTTACTTGTACTATTGTAAACATAAAGTCTGTCCTGACTGATAAAGGCAAAAACGCCGCCACCGTCGCTCTCCTTTATAGAGACACCGGGATCAGTTATCCACAAACTTATGACATTATCCGTAAGATCTGAGGTGTCCGCATTGAACACATAATTCATTTTTCTGTCAAAATTGAGGAGGTAGATTCTGTCGGTCGTGTATCTTATTCTGTAGGCTTCCTCGACATCGTAGAGCTTCTCTGATCCATCCACAGTCTTCTGAACAACCTGGTATTCCAGGTCGATTGTCGAAGTCTGGGGCTGAATATCCCTGATAAAGATCTTCGGCTCAGAGTGACTTGCTATATTAAGATCACCCCAGGTTACCTGATCAAAGCTGCTGTTTATGCTCACATGAGAAAAGCTCGTATTATCTTCATCTGCGTTGGATTCAAGATAATTTGATATTTCCTCAGAAGCTGCCACCTTATCGAAGGTCTTACTGCTGAAGTTCAGTGCAAAGTCCACAGCCTCGTTCACATGGAAGGATTCGTCACTCTCAGGCCACATGATCCTTGTGTAGTACCTTGCTGTCTGGCCGTTAACGTTAGCAAGAAGAACCAGCATGTACTCGTGACCTGCGTCGATCAAATCCTTCATCGTAAAGCTCCCCTTGATGATATCTCCGTCCCTTGAAAAGTCCGTGATCTCGGAATTCTCTACAAGACTGTTACCTGAAGCCTGTCTTACCTCGAATTTTAAATCCGTTACGTCCTCTCCATAGGTATTCATCTGGAAGGATATGCCTCTTTGAGCTGTTGTGAGCAGGATCTCTCCTCTCATATGGGCCACATCCATCTCTGTGGCGTACCCATGAAGCATATTCACCTGTTTTCCGTTAGAATCAAATGTTACAGTGGGAAAAGTAGGAGCACCCATCTTGGCTGTCATGTCGACAGTCTCAACATTGGTGAAGTGCCCTATCAGAAATATGGAAACTATAAATACTACTATTGTATATATTATCTTAAAGATAGCGTTTTTCATTACAAATCCTAATCCTTAATTCCATTGACTTATTACACTCATCGCGGTAATATTTTTCTAACTTCTAAACGTTTATAGCCAGCGCATGATAGCGCAGATAGGGGGAATCATGAGTTACCCTGTTCTTTACCGCAAACGTATTATTCCGGATGAATGTATTCTTTTGAAGGATGATCAAATCCTGCAATGTGATGATAACACTATTGTCACTGCATGGAAAGCGATACATCCCCGGTCTGATCTGTCTCACGGATATTCCATCTATTATTTAAAACGCGGATACAAGATTAGCAAATTTTACCGCGCAGATTCCAGCCTTATGTACTGGTACTGCGATATCGTGGATTATCAGAAAGGACCTGAGGAGAATTCTGTTCTTACCCTCGATCTTCTCGCCGATGTGGTCATCTACCCCGACGGCAAGATACGCATCCTTGATCTTGATGAGTTAGCAGAAGCCTTCGAAAAGCAGCTCATAGATGAAAAGCAGCTAAGACAGGCTCTCACCTCTCTCGGTGATCTTATGGATGCGATTTATGAAAACAGCATTTCTGCCCTTGAAGCGCCTATTATAAAGGCTCTCGCTGCAAAGGTTCTGGATCAGTAGAATACGTGTCCGCCGATATTTATTCCGGAAAGTCCCGGAATAGGAGTACGGAAGTATACGCAGTTTCCTACGTTTGTGGCTCCGCCCATGGCAGCGTCTGCTGCCTGATAACAAGATTCTGTAGCACTTCCGTTAGCAAGTGCAAGCGCAAGCCTTCCGCTTCCGACAGGTGAAAACTGTCCTGACTGATATATAACTCCGACTACCGTATCCGGGTAGACCGAGCTCAAAACCCTGTTAATAACTACTGCACCAACAGCGACCTTACCCTCGTAGGGCTCACCACCTGCCTCGCAGTAGATAAGATTCGCAAGAAGGTATCTGTCACCCTCTGCAAAACTTACTTCTGAGATATTTCTCCATTTTGATTTCGCTGCCAGCTTTGACAGTCTTATTTCCTCAGCAAGCTTAGCCTCAAGAGCCTTTACATCTTTATTCTGCTCCTCGACCTGGGACTCGTATGCCCTTGCCTGCTCCTCTATATCCTTTGCCTCTTCCTCGGCAGTAGAAATATTCTGCTTATACTGGCTGATACTTCCGTTGGTCTCAGTGACAAGACCGGAAACTCTGCTCTGCTCAGCCTCAACCTGATCCTTGCACTCATCAAGCTCTGCTTTTTCAGTCTGGAGAGCCTTTTCCTTGGCATCGATATTCACACAGGTTTCCTTGTACTGCTCGAGCATTTTTCTATCATAGGCCGAAAGCGCCGCAACATAGTCACTCTGATTAAGGAAATCAGCAAAACCACCCACATCTGTCAGCATATCAAGGAGCATGAAGCCCTGCTTCTCATAGATGAACTGCACGCGCTTTTTCATGGCTGCGTACTGCTCGTCCCTTGTGCTTATAGCAGCAGCCAGCTCATCCTGAGTGGTACTTATCTCCTCCTCCTTGACTTCTATCTGTCCTTCAAGGTCTTCTAAGTTGCTGCTAACCTCAGCAAGCTGCTCATTCAGATCGTTCAGCTTACTCTCAAGGACAGTTTTCTCCTTATGGAGATTACCGATGTCGTCCTTTTTTTCCTCAAGCTGATCCTGAGTATCACTCAGCTGATCCTTAGTATTATTAAGTTTATCCTTTGCTTCCTGAAGTGCCTTCTTGGTTTCCTCTGTTGCATGTACACTTATCGCCGGCTTTCCCAGATTTAGGCATAAAACCGGCAACAGCGCAAGTGCGCTGAGGCGAAAGGCCTTTCCCCAATAACTTTTCACTCTCAACCTCTGATAGTTTTTGTTTTATATTTCTATATGGATATTTTTACCTGATCTGCTATATGCAGTGTACTTAACTCCAGCGGCATCGAACATCTTCTTGGATGCTCTCGTTGCTGCTGATGAGCTGTACTTATCACTGTCATATACTACTTCCTTTATCCCCGACTGAATGATAGCCTTTGCACATTCATTGCAGGGAAAAAGTGATACATAGAGCTTTGCGCCATCAAGACTTCCGCCTCTGTAATTAAGAATGGCATTTAGCTCACTGTGGGTAACATAAGGATATTTTGTAGAAAGTTCATCCTCCCCGTCCCTCTCCCAAGGGAAGCTGTCATCGTCACAGCCGATAGGGAATCCGTTATATCCCATGGATAAAATCTTGTTGTCCTGACTTACGATACAGGTTCCAACCTGAGTGTTAGGATCCTTTGAGCGCATAGCTGCAAGCTTTGCAACGCCCATGAAATACTCATCCCAGGATATGTAATCTTCTCTTTTCATACTCCAGTCCCCCTTTTTCAATTTCTACCCTCTTATTCACCTTGCCTTACAGGCAGAAGGTGGCACGCTGTGCCGATGAGGGTATTACTCCATATCAGTAATCTCGCCGATTCTTCTTACATGCTTCTCAAGTCCTGAGAAGTCTGTATCCAGGAAGGTATCAACGATATCGATTGCCATGTCGGGACCGATAAGTGCCCCGCCCATTGCAAGTACGTTGGCATCGTTATGCTCTCTTGTAAGTCTGGCTGAATGAGGCTCGCTGCAAAGTGCACATCTAACGCCCTTAACCTTGTTGGCAACGATTGAGATACCGATACCTGTTGTGCAGATAACAATACCCTTCTCACACTCGCCGTTTGCTACAGCCTCAGCTGCTGCCTTACCGAAAATCGGGTAATCGCAGGAGTTCTTGTCATAGGTACCAAAGTCCTTGTACTCAATGCCTCTCTCCTTAAGGTGCTCGATTACCACCTGTTTAATGTCAAATCCGCCGTGATCACTACCAAGTGCTATCATTTTTTCATACTCCTCTTTTTATATTTATTGCAGTTCCTACTATATAAAAATAGCGGCCGCAACTGTTTACTTTTCCTGTCAGATCCTGACTACCTTATGGCCTGCTGCCTTAAGAAGTCTGTTCATTATGGCCTGTCCGATCCCGTTCTCATTAAAAGCCTCGGAATACATGCAGCCTACATTCTCATCATCGAACTGTCTGAGTATGCTAAAAAGGTTCCTTGCAATCTCTTCCTCGTCGTCTCTGTTACCTGCGCTTTTAACAACATCCGCTTTATACAGATCTCGTGTCTCTGATGTAGCTATAACACCGGTCTTAACACCCTCCGCGCGAAGCTTTTCGATTTCCTTATTTATATATTCGGTAACCTTTTCGGGATCTCCCTCAACTATTGTGAGGTCACCCTTAGGTGCATAATGTCTGTACTTCATTCCCGGAGCCTTGGGCTTAACACCGCTGTCAGCACTAAGAATCGTCTTATCTATGCTGACACCGCCTAAGATATCATCAAGCATCTCCCTTGTGACATATCCGGGTCTAAGTATCATCGGAGGCTCCACAGTAAGATCAACTATTGTGGACTCTAGGCCTATTCCAACCTGGCCTCCGTCGATTATCATCTCAACTCTGCCGTCCAAGTCCTCCACGCAGTACTTCGCCTCCGTGGGACTTGGTCTTCCTGACAGATTAGCACTGGGAGCAGCTATATAGCCTCCCGACTGCCTTATCAGCTCAGCCGCAATCTTGTTACTTGGCATTCTGATCGCCACAGTATCAAGTCCCCCCGTGGTCTCATAGGGAACGGCATCTGATTTATTCATGATCATGGTAAGAGGTCCCGGCCAGACCGCATCTGCAAGCTTATAGGCTTCCTCCGGAACTTCCTTAACTATCTTCTCTATTGATTCCATATCCGCCACATGAACTATAAGTGGATTATCTGAAGGTCTGCCCTTAGCGGCGTAGATCTTCTTAGAGGACTCTGGATTAAGCGCATCTCCGCCAAGTCCGTACACGGTCTCTGTAGGAAAAGCGACAAGCCCTCCCTTTTTAATTATCTCCCCTGCATGCTTTAAAGCTTCAAGGGCCTTTTCATCTATATTCTGTTCGTCTATTATTACTACTTCTGTTTCCATCTGTTACTTCTATTTAAAACCTCAATTACTTACTCATATAATCCGCGATAACATCCCATGCATCAGGTGACTCAAAGCCAAGAGCCCACTCTGCAACGCCAGCAATTCCTTTGCTCTGCATAACGCCAAGCTTAGCCTCTAAGGATCTCGCATCCTCATTCCATATCTGATAGAAATCGCCATTCTCGGCTGTCTTTTCGCCGTAGTACTGGCAGGTCGCCTCATCCCACTTAAGCTCGATGCCGTTTTCAGAGATAAAGCTTGCTGCTCCATCCATGTGAAGAGCTTTACTTGAGAGCTCTCCTCCGCTGGTTGTCCAGAGTCTTGTATAAAAAGGAACTGCATTTACAAGCTTGGAAGCAGGAACCTCCTCCAGCGCTTTTTCAATTCCTGTAGACACATAGCTGATAGAAGCAACTGAACCGGCTTCCTCAGAGCCTGCATAGTGCTCGTCGTATCCCATGATTACCACATAGTCAGCAACAATGCCCTGCTCTGTGAGATCATAGTGATCGTTGAAATCCATCGGCACATAGTTGTCGATAGACATGATTATATTATTCTGGCGGCAAGCCACTGAAAGCTCTCTTAAGAACTCAACATAGGACTCCGCGTAGCTCTCGCCGATAAGCTCGAAGTCAACATTTATTCCCTCGAAGCCGTACTCAGCCTGCTGAGCCAAAAGGTTAGAAATAAGGTTTGCACGGGCAGAAGCGCTTGAAAGCACAGCCTCTGTATCCGGCTTATTCTCATTATTAAAGTTATCAACAACAGCCCATACCTGAATTCCGCTGGCATGTGCAGCTGTTATGTAATCGTGTGTTGCATAGCTAGAGATATTGCCCTCGGTATCTGAAAGTGAGAACCATGTAGGTGCGATCACGTTAAGACTCTTCGCCTGAGAGATAATACCTGAAACTGACTCATTACCTGCGATTCCACCGATGGGATGGAAGCCCATGTTGATCTTACCTTCCATGGAAATGGAGGTGTACTCACCAAGGCCCACCTTGTTCGGATTAGCATCACCTGTAAGTACTCCGGGTGCGATATCCTTCAGATGCTTGTTCTCAACATATCCTATCTGAGCATCGGCTGTTATGATCCTTGACCACTCCTCCATCTGCTCCACAACGGTCACAGTTCCTGCCATCGCGGTGCTGACAACCTCGCTCTTTCTTCCGCCGAGCCTTCTTATTGCGATGTCCTTTTTCAGAGTTCCGACCTGAACCTCTTTGCCGGGCGCAGTGAATATCCTTACTCTCGCAGGACCCTCGTCCACAAAGCCCTGGTAGGTGTTATCCGTAAACATGCTGATGTAATCAAGTGAAACATAAAGAGTCTCACCCTCAAGAATTGCAGCAGCTGTATCAAGACTTATGCTGTCTCCCGCTGTAGAAGTGATAGTACTGTCACCCACAGCGCAGGTATAGATCGCATTAGGTCCCGTATAAACTATGATTCCGTCCGCAGCGCCATAGTAGAATCTGCTGCTTACATACTGATGAACCAGATTGTAATCAAGATAGAACTTCTCATTTAAATAGGCCGCCTTCTCCTCCATGAGCTCGTCATCTATGAAAAGAACTGCCTGCTTTGCATCCGTAAGTCCGTAGTACTCGTTTAAATCTGCTTTATCCTTTGTATATGAAAAATGCTCCAGTAAAATCTGTGCTGCATATATAAGTCCAATAATTATAATAAGGGCGATTATGATAATCACCGGTTTAATCTTTTTTTTCATTTAAAAATACCGACTCCTTTCAATCGCCTCATTATACCATAATATTCTGTTTTGTTGCCATTTTCTCGGCGATTCATCTGATATTGTGCTTCTTACCCATGGACAAATCTTAAAAAATCATAGAATGCCTTAACTTGTCTTAATTCCGGCATGTACTCTGCTGGTGGGGCCAACATGATGAATTCCTTTTCAATCTGCTTTTTTTGTCAACTGTTTCGATATGAGAATAGACCTTCAGACACCAAAAAGAGCAAGCGGATTCGTATCAATCCTCTACCTAGTGATAATTTCCCAAGTGCTTCTTATAAGTCTGATAGAATAATTCTCCGGGTAATAAAAGTAAGATCAGAGATCGCCGACTAATGGCACTGGTGCCACTGTTGTATCACAATCTTTATCTTCTAAAAACTATTCCTGCAAGTTTGTTGTTTGTTTGTAAATGGATACAGGTATATTTTTTGATTTCATTCCGAGATTATCGGTTGATCTTGTAAGACGTTCCACACAGACTGTGTGAAACATTTTTATTAAACTGTTTGTGTACATGCCTCCTCCCTGATACTCTTTACAGAGGCACCACGAGTATGTAATATACACGACGCTAATCATAATGTCAACAACGAATTTCAATATTTTATAAATTTATAATTTTCTTCATATGTATGAAATTTTAAAACATACCGATACATCTATTGACACACGTTGTTGTTTCATTTAACATATAAAAACCATTACTAGATTTTACTATAACCTTTATATAGATAGGGAGGGCATCGCATGAAAATCGAACGAGTTAATGATTCTCAGATTCGATGCACACTCACAAAGGAAGATTTAGCAAGCAGAGAGCTTAAGATCAGCGAGCTTGCATATGGAACAGATAAAGCTAAGGACCTGTTTCGCGATATGATGCAGCAGGCCAGCTACCAGTTCGGATTCGACGCGGAGGACATTCCTCTTATGATCGAAGCTGTTCCGATCAATTCCGAGTGCATCGTTCTCATTATAACTAAAGTAGAAGATCCCGAGGAGCTTGACACACGCTTTGCCAACTTCTCACCCGCACTTCAGAGCGAGATCACTGGCTCTGAGGATGATGATGAGTCTGAAGAAGACGTTATGGATCTTTTCCAGAAGCTCAAAAATGATACAGCTACAGATTCCGATATGATTGACAGGGTTCTTGGTAACAGCAAGCCTGCAAAGGCTAGACCTGCTGCTTCAGGAAGCACCGGTAAACCTGGTGTTGATCCCTTCTTCCTTTTCTCATTCGGATCAATGCATGACGTGATGGAGTTCTCATCACTTAATAAGGTAACTTTGTCCGTAAGGAATACTTTGTATAAAAATGACTCAACCGGAAGGCTCTATCTGTTGATCCATCCTGATAATGAATCAGCTGCTAACCTTCAGAAGCTCTGCACTCTACTTTCCGAATATGGTAAGTCAGAGTCCTCAAGCTCCATCAGCGAGCAGTTCCTCAATGAGCACTACAGCGTGATCATTAAGGACGAGGCTATTCAGAAGCTTTCACAGATTTAATATGAACTACTAAAACCGAGGTTTATGGCCTCGGTTTTTTATTGCTCTAATATGCATTTTTTCCTAAGTAAAAAGGCTCCGGAGATTTCTCTCCGAAGCCTTTCCAAAATTTCATAATGTAGTTCTGCTCTCGCTTCGCTCGCCAGAACAAAGTAGTACACTAAGCTCGAAAAAACCGCGCTAAGTGATTACTTTTATTTAGAATAAAGAGTAACGAGCTTGTTCAGGTAGTCAAGACGCTCCTGAGCGTTCTCCTTAGACTTAGCATAGAGCTTCTGTGCTCTCTCAGGATTCTTGAGCTTAAGTGAAAGGTATCTAACCTCACCGTCAAGGAAGTCCTGATACTCCTCTGTAGGAGCCTTGCTGTCAAGTGAGAACTTCTGCTCTGCAGCAGGATTGAATCTGAACATATGCCAGTATCCTGTAGCAACTGCCTTCTTCTCTTCGTCCATAACCTTGTTCATGCCGGCCTTAAGACCCTGGTTGATACAAGGAGCATAAGCGATGATGAGTGAAGGTCCCGGATATGCCTCAGCCTCTGCGATTGCCTTAAGTGTCTGGTTCATATCAGCACCCATAGCGATCTGAGCAACGTATACATAACCATAGCTCATTGCGATAGAAGCAAGATCCTTCTGCTTGATCTCCTTACCGCCTGCAGCGAACTGTGCTACAGCACCTGTAGGAGTAGCCTTTGAAGACTGTCCACCTGTATTTGAGTAAACCTCAGTGTTAACAACGAGAACGTTTACATCCTTACCGGAAGCAAGTACGTGATCGAGACCACCGAATCCGATATCGAATGCCCATCCGTCACCACCGAAGATCCACTGTGACTTCTTAGCTGCGAAGTCCTTATTCTTAAGAACATACTTAGCAGCATCTGAGCTGTCGCTTGCAAGTGCAGCTACGAGCTCTTCTGTAGCAGCTGTGTTTGTAGCGCCGTTAGCAAATGTATCGAGATACTTCTGAGCAGCATCCTTAGCAGAACCGCCAGCAGCAACGATCTCTTCTACCTTTTCCTTAATAGCGTCACGGAGTGCGTTCTGTGCAAGAACCATACCGAAACCAAACTCAGCGTTATCCTCGAACAGGGAGTTATCCCATGCAGGACCCTGACCCTTTTCGTTTACTGTGTAAGGTGTTGAAGGTGAGGAGTTACCCCAGATTGATGTACATCCTGTAGCGTTAGCAACGTACATTCTGTCACCAAAGAGCTGAGTAACAAGCTTAACATAAGGTGTCTCACCACAACCTGCGCAAGCGCCTGAGAACTCAAGGAGAGGCTGCTTGAACTGTGAACCTCTGATTGTTGTCTCTTTAAGCTTCTCAACAACTTCTGTCTTAACAGGAGTCTTAACTGCATAGTCGAAGTACTTCTGCTCGTCCTTGTTCTCTGCGATAGCACCCATCTTAAGTGTCTCGCCAGCCTTGTTACCTACGCAGACATTAGCGCAAGATCCGCAACCTGTACAATCAAGTGCAGAGATAACAACTGAGAACTTGTATCCGGGAACTCCGTTGAGATCCTTTGTCTGAAGTCCTTCAGGAGCCTTAGCAACTTCGTCGTCTGTAAGAGCAACTGTTCTGATTGCAGCGTGAGGACAAACGAGTGAACAGAATCCACACTCTACGCACTTTGTAGCATCCCACTTCGGAACGTTAACTGCGATACCTCTCTTCTCGAATGCAGCAGATCCACTAGGTGTAGAACCGTCAACATAAGGAAGAAGGTCAGAAACCTTAAGAGTGTTACCTTCCTGAGAGTTAACCTTGGACTGGATATTGTTAACGAAATCTACAACGTCCTTACGATCGCCCTTAGCTTCTGTGAACTCAAGGCCTTCGTCCTTAGCATCCTTCCAGCTTTCAGGAATCTCTACCTTGATGAGGTTCTTCGGATCAGCACCTGCATCGATAGCATCCCAGTTCTTCTTAACGACATCTTCACCCTTACGGCCGTATGTCTTCTGAGCAGCATCCTTCATGAACTTGATTGCATCTTCTTCAGGAATGATCTTTGTGATGTTGAAGAATGCAGACTGAAGGATTGTGTTAATTCTTGTAGGACCCATACCTACTTCAACACCGATCTTAGAACCGTTCATGATGTAGAAGTTGATCTTGTGGTCATACATGAACTTCTTAACCTGTCCGGGGATCTCAGCCTCAAGCTGATCTACTGTCCAAGGGCAGTTAAGAAGGAATGATCCTCCATCAACAAGCTCCTGAACCATGTTGAACTTGCGGATGTATGAAGGATTGTGGCAAGCTACAAAGTTAGCCTTCTTGATGAGGTAAGTTGACTTGATAGGAGTCTTACCAAATCTAAGGTGAGACATTGTAACACCACCTGACTTCTTAGAGTCATAATCAAAGTATGCCTGAGCATACATATCTGTGTTATCACCAATGATCTTGATGGAGTTCTTGTTAGCACCAACAGTACCGTCAGCACCAAGACCCCAGAACTTACAGTTTGTTGTTCCCTCGGGAGTTGTAACAAGGGGAGCACCTGCATCAAGTGAAAGATGTGTTACATCATCATTGATACCGATTGTGAACTGTTCCTTATCTGTGTTGTTGAATACAGCAACGATCTGCTCAGGAGTTGTATCCTTAGAACCAAGACCGTAACGCCCGCACATAACAGGAACTGACTCAAACTTAGTGCCCTTAAGAGCTGCAATAACATCAAGAGCAAGAGGCTCACGGTAAGAACCGGGCTCCTTTGTTCTGTCAAGAACAGCGATTCTCTTAACGCTTGCAGGGATAGCGCTGGCAAGTGCCTTAGCATCGAAAGGACGATAAAGTCTAACCTTAACTACGCCGACCTTCTGGCCCTTGTTTGCAAGGTAGTCGATTGTCTCTTCGATTGTATCGTTTACAGAACCCATAGCGATGATGATTGTCTCAGCATCAGCAGCTCCGTAGTAGTTGAAGAGCTTGTAATCTGTTCCAAGCTTAGCATTAACCTTGTCCATGTACTTCTGAACAATTGCAGGAAGCTCATCATAACCAGTGTTGCAAGCTTCTCTTGCCTGGAAGAAGATATCAGGGTTCTGAGCTGAACCCATCTGACGAGGGTGATTCGGGTTAAGAGCGTTAGCCTTGAACTCGTCAATTGCCTCGTGATTTACCATCTCGTCGAGATCCTTGTAATCCCAAACCTCGATCTTCTGGATTTCGTGTGATGTACGGAAACCATCAAAGAAATTAATGAAAGGAAGTTTTCCCTCGATAGCAGCCATGTAAGATACAGGTGTAAGATCCATAACCTCCTGTACACTTGAGCTGCAGAGCATTGCTGCACCAGTCTGGCGGCATGCATAAACGTCAGAGTGATCGCCGAAGATGTTCAGCGCATGTGAAGCCACACAACGAGCTGATACATTGAATACACCGGGGAGTCTCTCACCTGCTACTTTGTAGATATCGGGGATCATAAGAAGAAGTCCCTGTGATGCAGTGTAAGTAGATGTAAGTGCACCTGCTACAAGAGATCCGTGTACAGCACCTGCTGCACCTGCCTCGGACTGCATCTCTGTGATCTGTACTGTACGACCGAAGATGTTCTTCTTGCCGGCAGTAGCCCACTCATCAACATGCTCAGGCATAACTGATGAAGGTGTGATCGGGTACATGGCAGCAACTTCAGTGAATGCATATGAAGCATATGCAGCAGCTTCGTTACCGTCCATGGTTTTCATGTTTCTTGCCATTTCTATTCCTCCTACCTTAAATAATGTATTGTAACCATAGGGGCAAAGAAAAAAACCGGAATTCCTATGATTACTTTGACTTGGATTTCCAGGATAGGCATGTTAAGCTTTTACACACCTATGCCGTAAAACCGCTAATATGCGCACTACGCGCAATTTAAATTCTAACATTGTGATTATTCAAAGTCAACGCAAATACGGCATTTCCACGCTTTAGCATTGATAATTTTTCTAAACAAAATAACGAAAATATAAAAAAAATAAATCTTTTATAAACAACCTTTTTATAGATAAAAGTTATCGTTAAATTGCTTGCGAAAAAGAAACAATTATATTATCATATCTTTTGTAGTAGGTAATATGGATTGGTAACGGCTAATACCGATCATCTCACATATTACTAACTTTTATTTCAGGAAGGAGATTTTTGATATGGCATACGTTATTAGTGATTCTTGCATCAGCTGCGGATCATGTGCAGGTCAGTGCCCTGTATCTGCTATTTCTCAGGGAGACTCACAGTTCAACATCGATCCTGATACATGCATCGACTGCGGTTCTTGCGCAGCTCAGTGCCCTGTTTCAGCTATCTCTCAGGGCTAATTGCACAATTGCAAATGAAAACAAGAAACTCCGAAGCGAAAGCTCCGGAGTTTTTTATTACCCTCATCCGTCACGAAGTGACGGATGAGGGGATATTATTCTATATTACTCTTCCTGGAAGGCTCTAAGTTCGCGAACTTCGTAAACTCAGGCAACCATGCCAGCTCAACGGTTCCAATCGGACCATTTCTCTGTTTAGCAATAATGATCTCTGATACGCCCTTCCTGTCGGTATCCTTGTTATAGTAGTCATCACGATAGATGAACATAACCATATCCGCATCCTGCTCGATGGCTCCGGATTCACGAAGGTCTGACATCATAGGTCTGTGATCAGGTCTTGACTCAACCGCACGGGAGAGCTGTGACAGCGCCACAACCGGCACATTCAGCTCACGGGCAAGAGCCTTAAGTGATCTTGAAATCTCTGATACCTCCTGCTGTCTTGACTCGGAGGAGCGCTTACCGCTACCACTCATCAGCTGCAGGTAGTCGATCATGATAATATGGAGATTGTGCTCCATCTTGAATTTTCTGCACTTAGACTGGAGCTCCTGGATTGATATACCCGGGGTGTCATCGATAATAAGGTGAGACCTTCCGATAAGATCTGCACTCTCGATAAGATTTTCCCAGTCCATATCTGTCATGTTACCTGTTCTGATGTGCTGTGAATCAACGTGTGACTCCATTGACATCAGACGGTTAACCAGCTGCTCCTTTGACATTTCCAGAGAGAAAACCGCAACGGTTTTATCCTGATGGAAAGCCATATGCTGCGCAATATTCAAAACAAACGCCGTCTTACCCATTGAAGGACGGGCCGCAATAAGAATAAGGTCAGAGGGCTGGAATCCAGCCGTTCTGTAATCCAGATCCGTAAAGCCTGTGGACAGACCAGTTACAGTTCCCTGCATCTTACTTGCCTGCTCGATCTTATTAAGGGCATTCATTACAACTTCACTGATAGGCACGAACTCACCGCTGTTACGAAGCTGTGTGATTCTGAAAATCTCCTTCTCAGTGTCAGTCATAAGATCCTGAAGATCCATGTTGTCGTTGTAGCAGTTGTTTATGATATCACCGCAGGAATGAATGAGCTCTCTAAGCTTACTCTTTTCATGAACAATCTCCGCATAGAACTTCACGTTAGCAGAAGTGGGCACGGCCTCAGCCATTCCCAGAATGTAGTTCATATCATAAACCTGCGGAGGCGCATTCTTTTCCTTAAGATGATTCTGCAGAGTGATGCCGTCGACAGGTGTTCCCTCCTTGTGGAGCTCAACCATGGCTTCGAATAGCATTCCCAGCTGTCTGTTATAAAAATCGTCACCGGTTATGATCTCGGATGCAATCTGAATCGCATCCTTATCTATGATCATGGCACCAACCACCGACTGCTCAGCCTCAAGGCTGTTGGGCATGGTGCGCTGTATTACATTTTCTTCAGGCATATCAAGCCTCCGTTACAGAAACCTTAAGTGTAGCAGTAACCTGTGGATGAAGCTTTACAGGAACCTCTGTTGTACCAAATGTACGGATGGGTTCAGGGAGCTGAATCTTTTTCTTATCGATATCAAATCCGCACTGTTTCTTAGCCTCTGTCGCAATCTCCTTGGAAGAAACTGAACCGAAAACTCTTCCGCCCTCACCTGCCTTCATGGTGAGACGAACAGTTGCCTTCTCGATCTCCTTTGCGTAATCCTGCATCTTCTCAAGAAGAGCCTGCGCATCGCGGGCATCCTTTGCCTTCTGATTTTTGAGATTTGTAAGATTTGCCTTTGTAGCCTCGACACCGAGCTTTTTAGGCAAAATGAAATTAGAAGCGTAACCGTCACTAACCTTGACTACGTCACCTTTTTTTCCAAGAGACTTAACGTCCTCCAACAATATAACTTCCATGAAAATACTCCTCCGTAATCTTTAAATATCAAATATTGAAATTATGAGAGCTCTCCTGCCTCGATCATGCTATCAAGCGTGCTCTTCACCATATTGATAGCTTCTTCGTTACTAATGCCCTCAAACTGACATCCGGCAGAATTGATATGTCCGCCGCCGCCAAGCTTCTCCATTATTATCTGCACGTTAACTTCATCAATAGATCGTGCACTTACATAGATCTGATTCTGATACTGGGTAAGCGTAAAGCTGGCCTTAACACCCTTGATGTTAAGAAGCTCGTTTGCAGCCTGCGCAGCCACAATCGTAGGGCTCTGAACCTCCTCAGTTGCACATACTGAAATAGCATAGGCACCGCGGTAAATCTCAGCCTGACCAACCGCATCAGCCTTAGCCTTGTACTCAGTTGCATCCTCTCTAAAGAGCTTTCTTACGCGTGTAACATCCGCACCATTTCTTCTAAGGAAAGCTGCTGCCTCAAAGGTTCTGACACCTGCCTTGTTCATGAAATTGTTGGTATCTACAACAATTCCCGAATACATACTGTCAGCCTCTTCAGGTCTTATCTTAACTGTCTCGTCAATATACTGCAGAATCTCTGAAACCATCTCGCAGGCACTTGATGCATAGGGCTCTACGTATGAAAGCGTAGCGTTCTCAATTACCTCAGCGCCCTGTCTGTGGTGATCCAGCACAACTATGGTCTTACAGAACTTAAGAAGCTCAGGACACTCAGTGATACTGGGCTTATTTACATCCACAACCACGAGAACAACGTTATTACCTGCAATATCAATAGCCTGCTGATTGCTGATGATCATATCAGACTCGTATTCCGGATTATCCTTGAAAAGGTCAACCAGAGGCTTCATTGAATTAGTCACATCATTTAAAACGATATGGCATCTTCTATCCAGAGTCTTGGCGATTCTGTAAATACCAACGGATGAACCAAAGCTGTCAACGTCGCCAAGTCTGTGACCCATAACGATAACGGTATCTTTTCCGTTTATGATCTCCTTAAGAGCATGAGCCTTAACTCTCGCCTTAACGCGGGTACTCTTCTCAACCTTCTGGCTCTTTCCTCCGAAGTACATGATCTCATCCGGAGTCTTAACAACAGCCTGGTCACCGCCTCTACCGAGAGCGACATCAATGGCATTTCTTGCAAACTCATAGTTCTGCGCATAGGAAAGACCGTCAAGACCAACGCCCACACTAAGTGTAACCGCCATCTCGTTACCGATGTTTACAGTCTTAACATCCTCAAGGATATCGAAGCGGACTTCCTTCAAGTATTGCGCTGACTTCTTAGGCATTACTACGAAGTACTTATCCTTCTCAATCTTCTTGGCAATACCATCGCAGGTTGCGATGTACTTATTGATCTTTCTATCGATAAGCGCTGTGAGCAGAGATCTTCTGACTTCCTCTACGCTCTCCAAGGCCTCATCATAGTTATCGATGTAAATAAGACCTGCAGCAAGACTCTGGGAATCAACCTCGTTTATAGCCAGTTTTAATGCTGTCTCATCAAAGAGATAAACCGCTATAAGGTATCCCTCGTATCCATCAGACTCGATAATGTCGCTGTTAAGAGCCATCTCCTCAAGGGATATCTTCTTCATCTTCAGAGTATAGAAATTACCCTCGAACTCGACATCCTGATGAGACTCCTCATCTCCTGTAGGGAATCTCTCCGGAGTGATAGTGGGAAAAAGCACAGAGATAGGCTTATGAAATCCCTTCTCCTGGTGCACAGCCTTCTCGAAGGCCGCATTAGTCCACACAATCTTACCGGTATCATCCAAAAGCGCATGGGGAAGATCCAGCTCCCTTAAGAGCCTTTTCTGAATCTGGCCATACTCAGTAGCAAAGCTGACCAGCTCATTCATAATGATCGGCTTGTTGTAAAAATCAAGATACAAAACAGCCATGAAATATAAAGCAGCAAATGCCGCAACAATAAGCCCCGCAGTGAAATCCACTGTAAAAACAGCAACCATCACGAGCGCAAGAAGTATTCCAAGATAAATAAAAATACGAAGAAATGTTTTCAGTTTCCCCTTTAACTTTATTCTATTCTTCGGCATAACCTCTTTCTCCATCCATAATGCGATATCTCGCCTATATATACCATATAATAATAGCATAAATAAAAAGCTATATGAAGAAGTTAATTATTTCAGGAATTCCTCTATACCGTCCCAATCAAAGGGCATAGTATCCCAAGGATCAAAGCTGCAAATATAGTCAATGACAATATATATTTAAAACCCTTGGTATGATTTCTATTCATAATCCATCAGCCCCCTAAGCAGTTTATCGAAGTTCATCCCTTGGCCAATCGAATTCATACTAACCCAATATACCATAATAATTATACGGAATAGCGTATATGCTGACAATTAAACCTTTATAAAACTATCGAGAATATTCTATATAGTCAGCCTCGAACAGGATATTTTGAGATAAAAAAAGACACTTCTTAGAATTTCTTCTAAAAAGTGTCTCTAAATAACTATTCAAATAGCAATGCTATTATTCTGCCTCGTAAGGCATAAGTGCAAGGTGTCTTGCACGCTTGATAGCTGATGTAAGCTCTCTCTGATGCTTAGCGCAGTTACCTGTGATACGTCTGGGAAGGATCTTTCCACTCTCGGAAACAAACTTCTTCAGCTTTGCTGTATCTTTGTAATCAATAACATTGTCTTTTCCACAGAAAACGCAAACTTTCTTTCTTCTGTGCATACCACCTTTTCTTCTTACAGGAGAATCGGTTCTATCAGACTTATTGAAAGCCATTGTGGTACCTCCTTATCGAATTTCAGTTGACAACGCCCATCGGGCATTACAAATCAATTAATTGAATGGAAGCTCCTCATCAATTCCGTCAGGAACATTGATGAAACCATCTGCAGGACCGTTGCTGCTAGGAGCATCGAATCCAACGGGCTGTGAGCCACCTGAGAATCCTCCGTTTCCGCCCTGAGCGTTCTTGCTCTCAGCGAATTCCTGATCCTCAACTACAACTTCAGTAGTGTATACTTTCTGGCCATCCTTATTGGTATAGCTACCAGTCTGGATGCGGCCTGTTACGGCCATCTTGGTTCCCTTTTTAAGATATTTCTCAGCGAACTCTCCGGCCTTGCCAAACGCTACGCAGTTAATGAAATCTGCTGTCTGACCGTCCTGATTGTTTCTGTTGAATCTTCTGTCTACTGCAAGTGTGTATCTTGCAATTGCAAGAGAACTCTCCCCCTGAGAGTATCTAACCTCAGGATCTCTTGTTAAACGTCCCATAAGTATAACTTTATTCATATTTTTTCTCGTCCTTTTCTATTTAGGCCTCGTCCTGCTTAACAAGCAAATAACGAATGACGCCATCGACGATGCGGACACGCTTCTCGATATCAGCAGGAGCTGTAGGCTCTGCATCGAAGTGAATGAAATAGTAGAAGCCTTCATTCATCTTGTCGATTTCGTAAGCAAGCTTCTTCTTGCCCCACTCATCAACATTTGTGATCTGTCCGCCGAATCTCTCGATCAAAGCTTTGCACTTGTCAACAGCTGCTGCTCTGGCGTCGTCTTCGATCTTTGCGTTAACGATAACGGCTAACTCATATTTTGTCATGCTTTCTTTACCTCCTTTTGGTCTCTGGCTACCGTTTTCAGTACGGTAACAAGGAAATTATCACAGAGATAGACTTTACCACAAAATATGAAATCATGCAAGCAAAAAAGGCCTAATTTATGATAGTCAGAATATGCTTCCAATATTCTGACTATTCATTCCTTCTATATATAGTGTTTTCGATTACCCAAAACTGCTTTTTAATACTATAGCTGGCTAAATACCTCTCCAATAGGTCCCTGGATCACAAGATCCGCCTGAGAGTCCCTTGTCGTCGCCTGCTTATTTACCAAGACAAGCTTGTGACCGCGATAATAATCAATAAGTCCGGCTGCCGGATATACAACAAGTGATGTTCCGCCGATTATGAGCACATCTGCATTAGAGATATAGCCAACAGCTTTGCTCATGACGTCCATATCAAGGCCTTCTTCATAGAGAACAACGTCAGGCTTAATCCTTCCGCCGCAGTCGCAGTAGGGAACACCCTCGCACTCAGCCATGAAATCAAAGTCATAGAATTTACCGCATCTCTCACAGTAATTCCTGTGTACGCTGCCGTGGAGCTCCAATACCTCTTTGCTTCCAGCAGCCTGATGAAGACCATCAATATTCTGAGTAATAACAGCCTTAAGCTTACCCTGTTTTTCCCACTCAGCGAGCTTTAAATGCGCCTTATTTGGCTTAATTCCCTTCACAAGGAGCTTATCCTTATAGAATCTGAAAAACTCCTCAGGCATTCTCATATAAAAGCTGTGACTAAGCATCTGCTCCGGAGGATACTTGTAGTGCTGATGATACAGACCATCCTCACTTCTAAAATCCGGAACACCGCTCTCCGTAGATACTCCTGCACCTCCGAAGAACACGATATTGTCAGAACCATCTATAAGCTCTTTTAACTCTCTAATCTTGTCATCCATAGCTAACCGCCTTTCCCCCATGAAAACCGTCGCCTACAGTATTAGAAACCAGCCTTCTTTAACAGATCTGCAAGTGAAGTTGTAGCCTCACCCTCGCTCTCAAATTCAATCTTCTCTTCTGTAATCTCTGTTGCAGCTACGTCCTGAAGAGCCTTCATGCTGAGACTGAGCTTTCCGTCCTTGATAGCTGTAACCTTGACCTTAACCTTATCACCAACCTTAAGAACAGCGCTGGGATGAGCGATTCTCTGATTTGAGATCTGAGAAATATGCACAAGACCTGAAAGACCGTTACCAAGGTTAATGAATGCACCATAGTCCTGAAGACTCTCAACTGTACCCTCAGTTACAAGACCTACCTGAACATTAGATACCTTCTGAGCTCTCTCCTCATCTGCCTTCTCTCTTAAGATCTCTCTTGCTGAAAGAACAAGCTTCTTTTCCTTCTCATCAGCAGTGATAACTCTAACCTCTAACTTCTTACCTACGAAGTCATTAAGAGCATCCTCTTCGATGTAGTTAAGTGAAAGCTTAGAAGCGGGAATAAACGCTCTGATACCCTCAAGGTAGCAGACAACACCACTCTTAACTGCTTCGCTTATAGTAACAGTAACGTTCTCCTTGCTCTCAAGAAGTGCCTTTAACTTATCCCAGGCAAGAACCTGTGTAGCCTCTTTCTTAGAAAGAAGAATGTTGCCATTGCCATCATCGGTTGCTACTACTGTAGCCTCTACCTCATCACCGACCTTGATGTCAGTTCTGATATTGAACTTAGGATCATCACTTAAATCCTCAGCCTTTATAACACCCTGAGTGTAATATTTGATATCAAGAAGTACATAGGTATCCTCGATGCCAATTACAGTACCTGTAAGGATATCCCCCTCTTTAATCTGTCTAAAGGATCTGTCTATCTCATCCTTAAAATCTTCCATTGATTCCATTTTAGAAATTCCTCCCTCCTTAGTCCGTCTATACGCGAACAAAACTTTTCTTTTATCATCTGAAATAAATTATACACCGCTGAATTGAAGAATTGTACCAATAATTTATACAATAAAAAAGCCTTAAATGCTTCTCTTAGCATTTAAGACTTACTCTTAAAGGTGACTGACGGATTTGAACCGACGATCAGGGAGTTGCAGTCCCACGCCTTACCACTTGGCTAAGTCACCATGTAATGACTCCGACGAGGCTCGAACTCGTGTTACCGCCGTGAAAGGGCGATGTCTTAACCACTTGACCACGGAGCCGTGTTTTTCCTGCCTCGCAGGCTCTTCGATTGTAGAACTCCGTACAACCAGCTCCCCAAGTAGGACTCGAACCTACGACACTTCGGTTAACAGCCGAATGCTCTACCGACTGAGCTATTGAGGATTATTCCGTACCTTCAAAACCGAACACTGAATTTCATCTTGATCCGTTA
>NZ_KE384116.1:0-130723 GCF_000423945.1 Butyrivibrio sp. XPD2002
TGTCAATCAGCTTGTCAAAGTGCAGTTTGCTGATGAATTCCTTTATTAGGAGAAGACCAGCATCGGAGGATAAATCACCTCCGTCAAAATTTAATTTAAAACGCTTATTGCTTTCTAAGGTTGTGTAATCTAAACTAGACATATGAAGCCTCTTTTTTGTTATGTTTTTGGATTCGACACCTAAAATTGTAACAGAATCGGGGCTTTATTAATACCCCTAAGGCTTCACTTATTGGGTGAAAGCAATATGCAGTTTAAATGCAGTAACTATGCGGCTTTGTAATTAAGCCGTGAATAATTCAGGTTTAATGGAATGCTCACAAATAAGCATAAGTATCCACCGGAAGGAATTGATGATGTTATTCAGATAGTTATGAGCTGTGGACTGAAAACAACGATATGGATGAGCGTGTGAATACATACTTGATATAATCATATATCGGATATACAATGTATATACATAAAGGAGGTATATATTATGCAGACTCAGGTAAAAACTTGGGGTAATAGCCAAGGCATAAGACTTCCAAAAGAAGTACTTCAGGAAGCAGATGTGACTGTTGATGATATGCTGGATGTTAAAGTTTCGAATGGCGTCATAATGCTTACTAAACCTTTTAGACATAAATCATTGGAAGAGCGTGCTGCTGAATATGGTGGAAAGCTAGATCTAGATGGAGAATTTGACTGGGGTGAACCGGTAGGAAGAGAGATTTGGTAATGAAAGGAGAAATAAATCAGGGAGATATTCTTAAAATTGAAAGAATAAAAATGCCGGTATTGGTCGTAAGTAAGGATTTCTTCAATCAAACAGGGGAGATTATTGGTTGTCCTGTATATAAAAATGGGGAATCCGGAGCATTACATATAAAGATTGAAACAGAAGAAGTTACTGGCTATGTGCAATGTGAAAAAATGGCATTACTTGATATGAATAAAAGAGGGTATTCTAAACTGGATAGAATACATATACCGGCGATTATTGATATTACTGATGCAATCCAAAGCATTTTTGATTATGTATGATTTGGATAATAGTTAATTGGTAATATTTTTATTTATGTTACCGGCACTTTAATAGGGCCTGAAGTTTTAAATATATAAAAGCTGCATTTCTGCAGCTGAATTTTAGAGGGGCGCTGCCAGGTTATTATTAATCTGGCAGCTTGTGTTATGAAGAAAAGTTTCTATGAGGGGTTCTCAAGAGGCTTGCTGCTCTTGATGAGTTTATGTTTAGATTATTGTCAGATGCATATCTCATAAATACGATGACTTTCTATTATGCATTAAGTACGGAGAGGAATATAAAGCAATTGATGAACTTTTCTGGGATTTGATAGGCATGGAGAGCAATAAAGATGAACCGCTGTCTCTTAGGGCGATTGGTGCATTTGCGGTTTATGGAACACGGATTCGGGAGGATAGTACTGTCCTTGAAAATTGGTCAGAAGATGAGCTAAAAGAAGCTCTTACAAAATATATAGATCAGTTTTGTGATGATATAAAGAATGTGCCCGGCACTGCTTTTACAGAAAAGTTTGCTGAAGGTTATCATGGCGAGCTGCGTGAAGCGTTATATTACATCCATAATGGCGAGTACCAGAAGGCGCTTGAGGCAGTTGGGGATAAGAGAGGCTGTTTTACTAATGGCGATGTTAATATAAACGATGCTATACGAAATCTTTGTATGGAGGAGATTCGGAAATGAACACAATCAGTGCGACTCGTGACAGCGTGTGCATGGGGGATGATTGCGACGCACCGCATTTTGAGAGCTTTAGCTACGGACGAGAGGAGATGCTTTCGGAGTTTTTGACGAAGCTGTATGGTTATGTGGCCTGCGTTGGAGGCAGAACGATCAGATGGTTTGTGGTGTATGCGGAGGCCTTGGTGAGTATTTTGGGATTGATCCTACAATCATAAGAGTCATCTATATGATCCTCTTATTTACAACCGGTATCGGAATCCTTCCGTATATCATCCTTGCTATAGTAATGGATGAAGCACCTGAGAGCGAAAAGACCACTACTTACAATAGAAATACAAACAGTTACTCGGCAAATGATTATTATGAAACTAGTGAACCCGTTGGATTTAAGCCCTTTTCAGATGATTCTGAGATAAAAGGATTTACTATCTAAGGAGATAAGGATGAAAATGACATCAAGATCAAGAGTAGTATTGGGAATAGTTTTTGCAGTGAGCGGAATTATGTGCCTCGTTGGAGGAAAAGCTCTTATGTCTGGTGTATGGTTTCTTTGCACAGCAGCTCACTTCTTTGATGCTTACAGGCTGCATTGCAAGGAAAAAGAAGAAATTTGACACGAGAACCATTAAAGGAATAGTAAAGAAAAAGCTTGTAGATTACTAAACAGTCTACAAGCTTTTTTATGTTCACTAATATTGAGGATTGTCATTTGGTGTAAATAATTCTCTAAACTCATTTCTGCCCGGAACCCATGCCTTCTCGTAGATATGTGTAAAATGATTTTTTACGGTTTGCTCTGAAATAAATTAAAAACTTAGGGGACTTTATCTAAATGACATTGGAACCGTCCCCTTTGACACGTTTATGGACAATAACGATACTGACACATCCGGCTATAATTGCCGCCGCGCCAAGTGATATCAGCAGTATGGGAAGCCACAGACCGGTCCATGCCCCCACATCCGTCGGATCATCGGGATTATAGTCAACCGTAACCGTGGAACCTATCTTCATATTATCTCCGCTGTCAATTGACCCTTCATATTCCTGTCCGTCAACGGTGTATTTGATATAATTCCTATATACTCTGCTATCATTATTATCCTCTGAATCATAACTTCCACTTAAAAGTTCGGAATCTGTAACTGTTGCCTCACACCTTGGATAGTCCTTCCTGTCACCATAAATAGTACTTGCATAGATACCGATCGCGATCACTATTATTCCGATGGGAATAACAGACCTTGCAAAGACATAATCCCTCATAAAATTAACAAATTTGCTCATCTTAACCATATTCTCCTCTTATCATATATTTCCTTCATTATTTTTCATTTTATCAAGTGTTCCAAGTATAGCTCCGTAGGTGCCGCCCTTGTCATCACCGGCTCCGCTTCTGGCGAAGGCCATAAGCGTAACAAACAGCAGATCAAGATATACCTCTGTCGTCCAAATACGATAAAAGCCCGGAATAGGTATCTTGCCTTCCACTTTATGTGTGTCTGTATCTTCCTCATGCGGGAACTGACTTGTCTGCACAGCGTGTGCAATTTCTTCTCCGTCCCGCAAAATGCGATATTCCATTCCTACAAGCGCACCCTCACCCGCTGTGACAGATGACTCGACACATATGCCGTTTTGCTTCAAATGCTTCCATATATCCACGCCGTCAAATTCAAATGTATCATGAACATCGGCAAGAAGAGTACCCCAGGTGCTCTCAAGCACCTGTCCTACGAGATGTGGAACAGTCTTTCCATGTTCATGGTCTATGAAATCAAATTTATAGTCAACAGCCACACCGAAATTTGTCATTTTTGCCTCATAAAGCACTCTTCTGTTTTCATCTTCAATTCGATGACCCGCCTTGGGGGTGCCAAGGTCAGTAAGGAAATAGAGTTCTCTTTCCCCTTCCGCAACATGCGGAGCATAACCTGTATATCCACTTAATTCCTGACGTTCCTTGTTCTCCTGCCTTTCTCCTCTTCCCTTGAAAATAGAGATTAAAACAAATGCCAGAATAAGCGGGCAAACGATCAGCAGATAAATGCCCATCCCGTTTTTGACATAGGCAAGCTCCGGGTTTGACGGATCGTATAAAACAGTGATCGTATTACCTACACTATCGGCTTTAACGGAATTATCAAGCTTAACGTTATAAGTTTCGCCGTCAACCTCATACTCCACAGTGGGCCGATAGGTTGTATCATCGCCGCTTCCTTCCTCTGTAAGGTCTGTAATCACGGCTGTTGTTTCCGCAAAACCCCGGGTCTGAAAAAAGGTGACGTTCACACCAACGCACAGACCTATAATTGCCAGTATCCCGGCAATAATTTTAACCATAGACTGATGAAAAATCATATACTAAATTCCTCCGTCTCTCATATCTTCGGTTTTGACCGTTGAAGCAACGAAAGTGTTCTGATCGACTATCCTGTAAACTTCGCAATCTGCTTTCATACCCTTTGTCAGCAGTGTTTTCTCCATAGAGTCAAAATCATCAAAAAGCACAGAGCCTGCCGGAACTGTATCAGGATCCAGATCATCAATCTGCTGCATGTAATTAAGATAACCGACGCAGAATTTAAGTGATTCCTCGTAAATCACAGAAAAAACTTTTTAGGAAAAATACAGGTTCATTTTATTGTAAAATGATACTCTTTGGGCACGTTGTTCAGGTAATAGGCTTCCGGTACGGATCTGTCGGTATTCATATCCAAAGTGACTGTATAATCGCCGGGATCCCATGACACTACTTTATCTCCGTCCTGATTGAGATTGATCATATAGGTGTCGCTCGCAGTACAATAATAAATGGGATCGTTTGCGACAAACCGATCCTTTGCAACGACCGAACCATCGTCGTCACGTACAACTTTCCAGTCCACGAAAAGATCCTTGCCCTTCAGGTAATCCTCATCCAATATTACGCCACCCCTGTTGGCTATCAGGAAATTCAGATTGACCGGATCGCCGGATGAAAATTCAGTGACCGGTGCGGTATTCAGCGTTTCTCCGTAAAGATCTGCGATCGGCTCCGGCTCACTCGTTGTGAATAGAAGGTCCAGCGACAGATCCACGCTGTCATATGCGTTTTTTGTACCTTCCGTTTCCGTATTTGCCGCAATGATATCCTCGCTGTAATGCGGAAGTTCCTCCACTTCATAAAGGACCATTACCGTATCATATCCTTCATCTGCATAGCCCTTCATCAGCCAATAAGGAGCATCGTTTACATCTTTACTGCGTTGCAAGTTATAAACCGTAACCGAATTCGGCCGTGCTTCCTTTGCAGCATCCTTCTGTTCTATCGTCGGGTTCTCACCTACACCGTCAGCCTCTGAGGGATGGGCATCATTATCCGGATCCACGATCACGATCGCTTTCATGCTTTCTTCTGTACCCACTGCATTCGGATCCGTAATGACTCCGACTACAGAAACAGCGTGATCGGCCTCAAGCAGTTCCCCTTCCGATTCAATCTTACCTACGCTCCCTATAAAACACACTGCGTCACTGTCTTGATCACCACAGTGCTTCAAGACTTCGATATTATTGGGTTCCTTGGTCAGGTCATATCCTGTAACCAGATTCGAACTGAAGAAAGATTTCATCAGTCCATCCTCCGAACGTAACTGGTCAATAAGCATGGCACTGTGCATGCTTTCATACGGTGCCATATAAAACTCACCCATAAAGAAAAAATCAACTGCAGCATCCGTATCGGCTCCGTCGTTTGTGATCTTCCGGTTGTAGTACCTGAAAACATCGTCCTCGGAAGAAAAGGTATTCCCTGTGATCGGATTCTGCAGTTTTTCTGCCCATCCGTTTACCCAGAGCGCATCGGCAAGAGCACCCGCCCAGCATTGCTCGGAATCATTATCCAGCTCCGGATCCATTTCAGCATGGGAAATAAGAGTATGCGAATCGGCATAATCATCATACTTTTCCGCATCGGCAAAAGCATCATCATAGATCGTAAGTCCATCTTCACTATCCGCATCGTAATACAAGGACAGGGCTTCAATCATGGCATCCTTGTTCTCATCCTTCAGCCCGTTCATGAAAAGATTATACTGATTTCCCTTTTGATCCGTAAAAGTCTCATTTACCGAAATATATCCCGCACCTCTTGTTGCCTTGCTGTTAAGATGCACGGTATGTTCTTCCATATCCGCGGTGATCGCGGTATCCGATGCCTCATTTTCAGATCTGTCTTCTGTTTCGTCGTCTGAACCGCTCTCCGAGGCCTCACTTGGCTCCTCGGTCTTGTTTAAATTAGCGTTCACATTTGCGCCGTATCCCGTCACCGAGAGGGTTGTCAGCATCAGGGCTGCTATCAACGATAATGCGCATCTATGTTTCTTTTTAATACTCATGGAACATTCCTCCAATTATTCGCAAAAATCTTTACACCGCTCTCATTATGACGGTAAATGCTTACTTTCAATTATATGTATTGAATTGTATTCTATATATCCTATTCTTCCAGAAGTTTATCTAAATTATCTAACACCTCAAGTAGATCTGCATTCTCATAATTTAAATAAATCGGTTTGCAAATTAATTATATCAATATTCAAAATGCTTAATTCTTAAAAGACAATAAATAAGTCGGTATGTATTTTTAGTACAAAATCTAACGTTCAAATAAAAATATATAAATGAGATCTTGTCGATTATGACAATATGAGTAAAGGTCTGTAGAATGAATATAGCTGGGATGTCATAGTTTATTGATGATGAGCTAAAGGGGCTGTACTCGGATTTATTTGATAAGCATTTTACAGAAGAAAATAAGTAAGAAGGGACGTAAAAATTCTGAGATCTATACAGCTGTCAATGTTTTCAAATGGTTATAAAACATAAGAAGTATCAGGATTTTCAAGATATAAAAGAAATAGCAGAGGGATATATCTATGCTTTGTTAGCATTCTGAATGTAACGACTTAGAGAAAGCATGACAAATTGTAAAACAGAATATAATATGAAAAAAATTATGTTTGAGACAGCAGATCATCAAGGTTGTGGTCTGCTGTTTTGATATTGAACCTTCTGAAGGAAAAGCTTTTTTTAAAATAATCCATATTTCTATTGTAATGATAAAATAGAAGAGAAATGCTTTTTATGAAACCCAATTCTAGAATGGTTACCGACAGGTAGGAGGTGCACATGAACAAAGTATATTGCTATTCAAAATGCTCCACATGTAAGAAAGCTCTTAAATGGCTTGATGATAACAATGTTAAGTACGAGCTGATCGACATCAAAGAGAACAACCCCGACGAGGATTCTTTGAGAAAATATCATAAAGCCAGTGGCCTTCCGCTGAAGAAGTTTTTTAATACCAGTGGGAAGATTTATAAGGATATGGAGTTGTCCAAGCGTTTGCCTGGAATGAGTGAAGATGAGCAGTTTAAACTCCTAGCATCAGATGGCATGGTTGTGAAAAGGCCTCTTTTGGTAACTGACAAGAAGGTGCTGACCGGTTTCAAGGAAAGCGATTGGCAGGAAGCATTATTATAAAAATAAAAACAGCGAGAGATTAAGGCATGAAAACAGTTAACGTAGTCGCAGCGATTATCTGCGATGATTACAAGAGAAAAACAAAGATATTCGCAACCCAACGCGGATATGGGGATTATAAGGATGGCTGGGAATTTCCCGGAGGGAAAATTGAAGAAGGTGAGACTCCGGAAGAGGCGCTGGTTCGTGAGATTAGAGAGGAGCTTGGCGCAGAGATCGAGGTACATGATCTTATAGATATTATTGATTATGACTATGAGACTTTTCATCTTCATATGAACTGCTACTGGGCAACTGTTGCAGAGGGTAAGCTGCAGCTCCTAGAGCACGAAGCTGCGAAGTGGCTTGAGGTAAGTGACCTTAGAAGCGTGGACTGGCTTCCTGCGGATTTAGATCTTCTTCCCAAGCTTGCAGAAGCGATGGTTGATAAGAATGTAGAGTATTACGACGAGAATGCTGACTCCTTCTTTGCTGGAAGTGTCAATGCGGATATGTCCTATGAGAGAGACAGGTTCGTTGCACTTCTTCCGGAACATGGTCATGTTTTGGATGCGGGCTGTGGTAGCGGACGAGATTCTAAGGCGTTCATGGATGCAGGCTTTTCTGTGACAGCTTTTGATGCTTCCAAAGAGATGAGGAAGAGAGCTTCTGAATATCTGGGGCAGGAAGTTCTGGATATGAGGTTCGAGGATATCAATTTTAATAATGAGTTCGATGGAGTCTGGGCTTGCGCTTCACTCCTTCATGTTCCTGTGGATCAGCTGCCTCAGACCATGAGGAAGCTAAACGCTTCGCTAAAAAGTGGCGGTGTTATCTACGCTTCTTTTAAATATGGCGATGGTACGAAGATGCGTGGCAGCCGTACCTTTAGCGATTTTAATGAGAAGAGCATAGTTCCGTTATTTGAAGATGCAGGATTTGAGATTCTGTTCAATGAGTCCGGAAATGACAACAGACCCGGAAGAGCAGATGAGATGTGGGTTAATGCCATAGCAAGGAAAAATGGAATATATTGAGATTTTTACAAGAGAAGGTAAGTCCACCGGGAAGATAATAGAAAAGCACGAGAAGAAACAACCCGGGGATTATATAAAGCACGTTCTTATTATTATGAAGACCAGTGACAGTCCTGCTCCCGGAAAAGGCGAGGGCAGATATGTTGTCCAGCAGAGATCACTACTTGCAAAGTATTATGCCGGCAAATGGGATATGACAGGCGGCGGAGTAAGAGCAGGAGAATCTCCCAAAGAGGCAGCAGTCAGAGAATTGTTGGAAGAGCTTGGAATTAAAGTATCTCCCGATGATATGGAACTGGCATTTGAGTATATTAAGGACTGGGATGACGGGACAGGATTACTGGCCTCGGTTTTCATGCTTCGTGTCGAGGTTCCTGAAGGCGGATTTGATTTTGACCGCTATGAAGTAAACGATGTAAGGGTTATGCCTTTTAGTGAGTTCTATGATCATATCATGGACCATAACGATGAAGAGATGGGCCGGGGTATCAGAGAAATCGAGGGGAGACTATAATGCCATTTTCAATTATCAGAAATGACATAACAATGGTAAAAGCAGACGCCATAGTAGACACAGCCAACCCGGATGTGGCAATTGGTGGTGGCGTTGATACTGCAATATATAAAGCTGCAGGTGAAGATAAGCTATTGGAAGCCAGAAAGCAGATAGGATATCTCGCTCCGGGAGAGGTAGGAATAATACCAGCGTTTAATCTTGATGCCAGATTCATCATCCACTCAAGCGGCCCCTTATGGGAAGGCGGAGACAAGGGCGAAGCAGAGCTCCTTAGGAAATGCTATGATAAGTCCCTTTCTCTTGCTGCAGATAATGGCTGCAAATCTATAGCGTTCCCACTCCTTGCAACCGGGATCTATGGCTTTCCCAAGGATCTTGGACTTCAGATTGCAATCGATGCATTCACAAAGTTCCTGACAGATCATGAGATGGAGATCACTCTGGTTGTTTTCGGAGATGATGCCTATCATATATCCGGCAGAATCTTTGATGATGTTAAGAGCTTCATCGATGATGAGTATGTGGGCGGTGCTCTTGAGGCAGAGAATTACTACGAGAGTATGCCGGTAAACCGTATGATGTGCATGAAGGCTGCGGCTGCTCAGCCCTTTGTAGCTGATGAGGATTCTGATCTGGAGGATCTGTACGGGGAAGAGGAATCAGAAGAATCCGCTTATTACGAAGCTGACATGATGTTTGGCGCTTCTAAGGAGAAGAGCCTTGATGAAGAACTTAAGGAAATGTACACGGATTCCTTTGCCAAGCACCTCCAACAGCTGATTAATAAGAAGGGCCTTAAGAACTCAGAGGTTTATGCGGCTGCGAATATTTCCAAGCAGTACTTTTCCAAGCTCCTTAAGGGGCAGGTGAATCCATCAAAGGAGAAGGTGCTTGCGCTGGCTGTGGGATTAAGGCTGAACCTGGATGAAGCGGTGGATTTCCTGGGACTTGCGGGATATGCCCTATCGCCGATCTCCCAAACGGATGTAATAGTAAAATATTATATAGTTCATAAGGAATACAACGTTTTGAATATTGATGTAACTCTCTTTGAATTCGGACTTGATCCGCTGTCGAAGGGATGATAAGGATGGTCGCCTGCGGGTTGACCATTTTTATTTGCCTTCGTAGTAACATGACACTATCAGATAGAGCTCCGCTGCAGAGGAGTATTGAACAATAAGTGTTTGAGACTATGGAGGTATAGATATGAGTAAAGGTTATACAGAGATTGTTTATATTCTGGACAGAAGCGGATCAATGGGCGGACTTGAGCTGGATACAATTGGTGGTTTCAATTCCATGATAAAAAAGCAGCGTGAGACTGGGGAAAAGGCATATGTTTCAACAATCCTTTTTGATGATGTGACAGAGGTCTTACATAACAGAGTAGATATCAGAGAGGTTAAGAATATTACTCCCAAGGAGTACTACGTCAGAGGCTGCACAGCGCTTCTTGATGCAGTTGGCGGCGCTATAAAGCACACGGTTAATGTTCACAGACACGCACCTAAGGGCGAGAAGCCTAAGAAGACTATTTTCGTAATAACTACTGATGGAATGGAGAATGCCAGCTGCAGATATTCCTACGGTCAGATTAAGAGGATGATCCAGCATGAGCAGAAGAAGTATGGATGGCAGTTTATTTTCATAGGTGCGAATATCGATTCCTACGCTGAGGCTCAGAGGTTTGGCATTAAAAAGGAAAGGGCTGTCAACTATATGCATGATGCGATGGGTACCGAGAAGCTCTACGACGGTGTGTCCAAGGCGGTTTGCTCTGTGATGGTGGCGGATAGTGACATGGATCTGGAAGAAGAGCTTGATTTATGCGGCTGGGATGATGAAATTCGCATGGATTACGCTATGCGTCATAAATAATAAAACTTTAAGACAATCGTCATAGCAGCTTTATGGTTGTTTTTTATAATACCCGTGTAGAGTGTTTTTCTAACAATGGGAGATTATGCTTATGAATAATAAGGTTATCAGATTTTTATGTGTACAAACAGTTGCTATGAGTATGGTGGCAGGACTTTGCGGCAGTGGCATGAAGGCTTCTGCGGTAAATGCCAAGGCTCCTGAGGTTTCAAGAAGAGAAGTTGACATGGATAATGTTACGCCTAATGAATTTAAGGACGAGGGCGTTACGCTTTATCTTCCACCTGAGTATACTGAGTCAAAGGGCATTGTCGATTTTACTGCAACGGATCTTACTTCCGGTGACGGAGTATACCTGGTAGAGGCTACCTATCGCGGAATGACGCAGGAGGATGTTGAGGCTCTTCAGGCAAAAGAAGACCGCACCGAGGAAGAGATGGACAAATACTATGGCTGCCAGCTGCCGATCTTCGAAATTGTCGCAATAGATAAAAACAGGGACGCTTCTGATCTTATTAAAATTGTTAATACGATGCTTGAAGGCTATGGTGCTGATGATAAGAGTGCAAAGGAGAGTGACTTTGACAAGATCGTTACAGTTGATGATTGTACCTTCTTTAGATCGGTATTGTCTGAAGACGAGAATTACAAAAATCTCGAGCAGGAATTTAAAGAAGAGTATGATGTGCTCCTTTCTTATGCTGATTCGATAATTGAAAATGCAGATTATTATAAGCCCGAAGGAATGTTCCAGGGAATTATCGGGAAAAAGATTTCCTTTGAAACCACTGATATTGACGGAAATCCCATTAAGAGTGAGGATCTGTTTGCTGAGCACGATATCACTATGATAAATGTCTGGGCTACCTGGTGTGGCTGGTGTATCTCAGAGCTTCCGGAGCTTGAGGAGATAAATGGCAGAATCACTAAGGACAACTGCGCAATTGTTGGATTCCTGGGCGATGGAAATGACGATGAAACGATAGAGGAAGGCAAGGGACGACTTGCTGAAGCTGGTTGCACCTATACCAACATTCTTCCCTTCGATGGATGGGCGGAGATATTCGATATGAGCCAGGGATGGCCGACTTCGTTCCTTGTTGATTCAACAGGTACTATCATAGCAAGGCCCATAGTCGGAGCAAGGATCAGCATGTATGAGGACGCGATATACGATGCTTTAGAAGGAAAAAATAAGTAGGCCACCTACTCTGACGTTACCGAGGTGCCTGAAAAAGAATAAATTGCTATAATGATATCTGTTGTGAATATAATGAAGGGAATTTTTACGAGAGCATTATGACATACAGATTTATAGCATTATTCTGGATTGCGGTATTCTATGGAATCTATTTTACAAAGATGTTTATTCAGAGAAGGAAGGGGATTGTCACCAACCAGATCGCCAAGAGTAAGGTTCATGATAAAAGTTATCACATCGAGATGGTGATGAAGTATGCGACGATCGCAGTTCCGGTGGCCGAGGTTATATCAATAGTACTGGGCACATCAGGGCTTACCATCATCTGGAGAGTCATAGGTATGCATCTGGCCTTTCTTGGTAATGTGGTGTTCCTTCTTGCGGTCGTTACCATGAAGGACAGCTGGAGAGCAGGCGTTGCCAGGGAGGAAAAGCGCGGACTTATAAAAAACGGCATATATAAATATTCGAGAAATCCCGCTTTCCTTGGCTTTGACCTGGTCTACATCGGAATTATGCTCATGTTTTACAATCCGGTTCTTATGGTGATAACTGTATGGGCCATGGTGATGCTTCATCTTCAGATCCTTCAGGAGGAAAAGTACCTTGAAGGGGAATTTGGTGATGAGTATACGGAGTACAAGGCTCAGGTTTCAAGGTATGCCGGCTGCGGCAAGGTAACCTTTGATAAAGCCGTTATGTATGTCTATTTTGTTCTGGGGATATGGTCTGTTATGTACTTTTTCACATGTCTTGCCTACGGCGGCGGTCTGAAGCTGTCATGGGTGTGGCTATGGATTCTTATTGCGGCGTTTTCCTTTATCAGAGTATTTATGCAGAAGAGGAAAATAGAAGGCAGCCCTGTCATTCGCCTTCCTAAAGTATTGGTTTGGATTTACAGGGCTGTTTTTGTTGCGGTGCTCACATTTTTCATAATCACTGAGACAAAGATTATCGGTGCAATGACAGCTGAGCCTAAGGAGAACCTTGATTACATCATCGTCCTTGGGGCAGGTCTTCGAGGAACTGAGCCGTCTAACCCATTCAGAGTGAGGATTGAAAAGGCAGCCCAGTATTTAAAGGAAAATGAGGGCACAATTGTTGTGGCTTCCGGCGGTCAGGGTAAGCATGAGTCCATAAGTGAAGCGGAGTGCGCAAGAAGGAAGCTTACGGAGGTTTATGGAATCTCTGAGGACAGGATTATCCTGGAGGAGAAGTCTACGGATACGGAGGAGAATCTTAAGTACAGTCTGGAGATTATAGGTGATCCTTCCAAGAGTGTCGGTATTGTTACAAACGGATTTCATGAGCTCAGGGCTCTTTCTATAGCAAATGAGGTTGGGTATGAGAATGTATCATCAGTTCCTGCGGTGACTCTTATGCCTGTTGGAATTCATTATACTGTCCGCGAGTTTTTCGGAATGGTGGAGTTTTATTTAAAACACTGATGGTTGGCGGACTTTAGCTTTTCTTTCCAGTCTTTTTATAATTGGATAATTATTTCTTTAAACGGGAAACTGTATAATTATGATTGTTAAATGGTTATGCGACAATCAAATTTAAACGAGGTATTGTTATGAAAAAAATGTTTCCCGCAAGATCCCTGGCAAAAAGATTTATAGGTCTGGTGCTTATGGTGAGCATGCTTACGATGTGCGTAGGTATGAATGATGAGGCTGATGCAGAAGCAGCGCCGTCCGGCACTTCAGAGCAGGCTGATTCAGATACAGTCACCACCAAGCACCAGGTTACCATAGATGGTAAGAAGGTTGCCTACACCGCAACTGCAGGTATGATGCCTGTGACTGCAGATGACAACGAATGTTTCATTTTTTATACTGCTTACACTTTGGATGGCGTAAAGGATAATAGTGAAAGGCCTGTAACCTTCGCATATAACGGCGGTCCCGGCTCATCATCCGAGTGGGTGCATCTTGGTTTTCTTGGACCACGCCGCGTAGAAACGGATGAGGCCGGTGAGCCCACTGAGTTCCCTTCTAAAATCGTAGATAACGAAAATTCCATTCTTGATCTTACGGATCTGGTTTTCATAGATCCCGTAGGAACCGGGTATTCTCACGTGGGAGAAGGCGTTGATGAGGCATTTTTCTCAAACTATCAGGAGGATCTGGCTTCAATAGGCGAATTCATCCGTCTGTATACGACTAAAAACAATCGATGGTCATCACCTAAATATCTGGCAGGTGAGTCTTATGGTACATTTCGTTCTGTGGCCCTGGCTGACTATCTCTCAACAAACTTTGCTATGGGACTAAACGGCCTGATGCTTATTTCAAATTTAACGGATTTTTCTATTCTTAATGAGTGGACGCAGAATGATCTTTCCTATGTGCTGCTGTTCCCTTCTTTGGCTGCATCAGGCTACTATCACAAGGTAGTGGACAAAAAATATCAGGATATGGAGCTTGAGAATTTCCTTAAAGAGGCCAGGTCTTTTGCTGAGGAAGACTATCAGACCGCGCTTTTCAAAGGGGAGAGGATCAGTTCTTCTGAAAAAGAGAGTGTTGCCAGGAAATATTCAGAACTTACAGGTCTTGATAAGGACTATGTTGTAAAGAGTAACCTCAGGGTATACCTTCGTGATTTCTGCATGAAACTGCTTGCTGATAAAGGAATGATGATAGGCAGGCTCGATAGCCGATATACAGCGCCTTTGGTAGGAAAAAGTGTAGAGGATTATGATGATCCTTCAGATTCGGTTCTTGATGCGTCTTTTAGTGCTGCGATCAACCAGTATATCTCTGAGGAATTGGGCTATCATACGGATAGGGTATATAATACATTGAATATGAAGGTAAACATGGACTGGACTTATAATAGTGATAATCAGATAATGGACCTTAAAGATAAAGTCAATAAGGTCATGTCCGATAATAAATATCTGAAGGTCTGGGTATTGGGCGGATATTACGATCTGGCGACTCCGTTTTGCAGTGCGGAATGGGTTTATGACCACGTGCCGCTTCAGAAGGAGACAAGGAAAAATCTATCCTTTAAGTTCTACCAGTCAGGCCATATGATCTACATGCATCAACCTTCTCTTGAAGAGTTCAGAAAAGACGCAAAAGAGTGGTACGCGAAGTAATATGTAAATTTGCAAAATTCGAGCCATTTGACAGTTTAATTGCTGTTGAATGGCTCTTTTTCTGATATATTTAAAATAGTATGACAGACTGAAAGGAGAACAGGAATGGTTAAGCATGTAATTATCTGGACACTGAAGGATGAGCTTTCTGCAGAGGAGAAGGCATCTGTAAAGCAGGGAATCAAGGAAGGGCTCGAAGGCTTAAAGGATAAGGTGCCCGGAATTGTGGATATCAAGGTTAATATAAATGGTCTTGCATCTTCCAATGCGGATCTGATGCTTGATTCAACTTTTGAGAATGAGGATGCGCTTAAGGGTTATGCGGTTCATCCTGAGCACGTAGCAGTAGCTGATACTAAGGTTAGACCTTATACAAAGATCAGGAGCTGCCTGGACTTTGAGGTTTGATTTAGGGCTATCGATTTTTATCAATGAGGGTTCAAAAGATGATCGATTCGGATATAAGGCGCAGAGAGGATCTGGTAGAGCTAGTTAATGAGATAGGCTTCCTGCCGTTCTTTTCAGGAAGGATAGAGGGATTCTCGCTGGAAGAGAATGTTTCATACGAGGCGTGGTATCAGGGACGCTGGAGTGGCAGGGTCCGCTGGGATGCCTGGGACTGGAAGGGTGAGGTTCTTCAGAACAGGGAGCTTGTGTATGGCAAGTTTTTTGAAAAGAAGGCTGGCTTTATCAGTAAGGATTTATGGCCTGATTTCTGCAATTATCGCAGGGATGGATACGATTTTGATGCCAGGTTCGATGACGGCCTCGCGCCCTACAAGGATAGGGATGTCGTGAATTATATTGAAGGCTCCGGAGCTATGCTGACGCGCGAGATCAAGCAGAATCTTAATTACAAAAAGGGCGGCAACAAAGGATTTGAGACGGTTATCACAAGACTTCAGATGCAGACCTATGTGGTGCCGGTGAACTTCGAATACAGTAAGCGCAAAAATGGCGAGGAGTACGGCTGGGGCAATTGCCGCTACGATATCGCTGAAAACTTCTGGGGCGATAAGCTCTGCAGGTCAGCCTATAAGCGGAGTCCTGAGGAATCATTGGACAGGATCATAAAGCATATCAGAAAGGTTCTGCCCAGGATGGACGAGGAGGATCTGAGGGCGTTACTTAAGGGGTAAGGATGATTTGAGCTTGCTTCTTAGGGAGGAGTATAAAAAGTATGAATGCATGAGGGGGAATAATGCATGATTAAAGCAGTCATATTTGATATGTTTGAGACGCTGGTTACGCTTTTTGAGGGGAAAACATATTTCGGTGAAAACATCGCAGCAGATGTCGGTGTTGATCCAGGGGCTTTCAGGAAAGAGTGGCATGCCATTGAAAAAGAGAGAAGCACAGGTGTATATACGATTGAGGAGGGCCTTGCGATTGTTTTAAAGAGGCTCGGTGCATATACAGAAGAAAATGTGCAGCTGGCTGCCGCTAAAAGAAGAGAGAATCTTGAGGATACTTTTAATGGAATTCCCGATGATTCAGTAAAGCTCCTGCAGGAGCTTAAGAAAAGGGGTATAAAGGTTGGCCTTATCACCAATACCTTTTCAGATGAAAGAGATTTTATAAGAAATAGTGAGATATTTAAGTATTTCGATGTGGCTTTGATTTCCTATGAGCAGGGAATTTGTAAGCCGGACCTTGAGCTGTATAGGAAGATGACAGAGCTTCTGGGTGTAACAGCAGACGAGTGCCTTTATGTGGGAGATGGCGGATCAAAAGAATTGTATGCTGCCAGAGAAGCGGGAATGCACCCGGTGCAGTGCTCCTGGTTCCACGAGCTGGCATTCGAGCCGCATATTCCCTGTCCTATACTTGAGGAATTTGATCAGGCTAAGAAGCAGCTGGATGTTTTGGAGTTTTGTATGTAAATGAGAGTATGAGTAAAAAATAAGGTAAAAGCGTTAAAATTCGATTTTTTTAGTCAAATCAGTGTAAAGCGGACCGTTATGAGTGTATCATGCGGTCTGTTTTTTATTGTGTGGTAAATATATTATCAGAAACATATAAAACACCACGTGGTACAACCAGTAACTAAGAAGCTTATGAGAGGAGGATCCATTATGAGATTTCGAGATGTACAGGATTTAACAAAAACAATCAAGAGTGAACGCAGAGATGCAACCTATAACAGAATGCATGATGAGTTCCTCGACAGACTTTCAATGTTCTGCAGCAACAGGATGGTATCGATGTTTGGCGCTAATTTCATTTTTTAATCAGCGCAGATATTGAATAAATGGAACGCTAAGCGTCAGAATCTTTGTGCTGAAGATTTTGGCGCTTTTGTTTCGTTATATAAAATGTAAGGCCTGAGACATTTGTTGGACAGGGAGTGATAAAACTGTGATATAAGGATTGCTAATATTACATCATCAGGAAGATAACAACGAAAAAATATTGATTAGAGAGGTATATGGCTTATGCGTAGTTTTTTTGAAAGCTTTATGGAAGAAATTGGTTTCATCGACACAGCATCATACAGAAAACCCTTTGGCAGACTTGATGAGTCAGATTACAGCAGAATCGAAGCTGAGCTTATAAGATTTGTGGATGAGCTGGCAGTAGGTAGATAATCTTATTTTACTGCATGCGGAGAATACAGTTATCGATATTGCAATCATGAATGTATATCCTGACATGAATCCACTATATACTTGTTTTATCGACGGAAACATTGATTTTGATGGTAAATAGGCTATCATAAATGATGGTGCTGCAATGGTACAAGAGAACAAAAATAGTGGAGGAAAGTATGATGTTGTTACTTTTGATTTTGAGTTTACTTTGGGGACTTCTTGCAGGATTTATTGCAAGTAAGATTATGGGTGAGAAATCAGGTACTCTTAAGAACATGATTCTTGGTGTGCTTGGTAGTGTTGTAGGACATTTCCTGTTTAAGCTTATCGGCTTTACTGCAACAGGATGGATCGGAAGCCTGATCGTTCCTGTGGTTGGTGCTTGCATTTGTATCTGGCTTGGCAGAAAGCTTTTTTAAGATTGTGGGAATGGGTAATTGAGTATATTGAGAATAATCTACACTCTTTTTGGGTGTGGATTATTTTTTTGTTGTTTTGCTGGTGGGGGGTGGATCTTGGTGGGGATTCTTGACGGGACTTTCTTGTTGGGGGAGCTTTGTGGGTTTTGGGGTAGGTTTTTGTGGGGATTTCTTTGCGGGGGCGGATTTTTTGTGGGGAGATATTTCAGAGGTTGCCATTACTTGCTTTTTACTTTGGCTCTTTTTTTATCACGTAGCTCTATTTTCGTTCTGGCAAGAACTACGCGACATTTGGTTGAACTGGGATTAGTCGCGTAGGAAATGACCACATTGAAGCATGCGACTACGTGAAAAATGCATAGACATGGATAAGTCGCGTAGAAGAAGTAGATATTGGATCAAAAACTACGCGACTATTGTTGCAACCTAAGCTAGGTCAAGTAGAAAAGACTATATTGATGCAAAGTACTACGTGAACATAACCAAAAAGAAAGATTGCACAAGTAATGACGGCCGGTTGAGTAATAGTGGCCGGTTGAGTAATAGTGGCCTTTAAGTAATAGCGGCCTTCCGGGAATTTTTCCCAATAGAGCTGAGGCGCGTTATCTCATATACCCGCAGGTTTCCTTCTCGGGCCCTTCGATTCCGGATTCATAATGTGCCCTAAACTCCATATTTATCTCGCGGATTTCTTTCAAGCCATCGATATAAGGCTGGTACATATCAGCGAGGCCTCCCATACATCCGTCACAGGATCCGCTGATATTTCCTATAGATTCAGCAACTATCTGCTCACGTTCTTCCTTTGTTGTATCCTTAATAAGAATCGACTTCATAAGTTCCTCCTTAGCAGTGGTCAGCATCTTTAGACCAAATTCCTTTGGTATTATAGTACATCTATTTGTGAATTAAAATTTCAAAAATCATCTCTAAAAAAGATATAAAAAAACATTTAAAAAAGCCCTAAAGGATTTGGGGTACCCCATCGATATATTTCCTGTAAGCGAAAAAGAACATTCAAAATGGCCAGTATGAATGAAACAACATTAAAAAAGATTTAATGGAGGTCACTCTTATGTATATGTACGAACTGTTTCTTTCAAATGATGTAGAAGGCAATAACATTCACTTTATCCAGACAAATCACAAGGTTGATAACCTTGATAAGTGGCTTAAAAAGCTCGTAAAAGACAACGTTATCTCTGAAGATGTAGCTAACGCAGTAACATTTGTTTGGTAATCGCTTTAACAACGGTTACCAATTCCCGGTTGAAACATTGGTGGCATTTAAAATGCCCTAACATAACCAATTTCGGTGTAGATCATTCCGTGTTTTCCCTGCTCGGATTTCATTAACGAAATACCTTTAACTCGCATAGTTTCTTCGATTTCAGCATCTGTCTGAATCGGGAATTCTCTATTGCCGCTAGCTCTTCTGACAAGTGTGATATGAGACATGAATTTTTTCCTGTCAAAATCAATATCATTGTCAGAAAGAGCCCTTCTAAGGCGTTTCACATAATCATGAAGATCAGGATTATCCAGAACATTAGCAAAAACCATATCCTTAAAGCGTCTTGTTCCGGAAACCTTGATAGAAAAAGATCTTAGCGGGACATCCCGCATTATTTCCTCAATCTTTTCAGGTTCATCATTTTCACCGATGAACGCAAGAGTCATGTGCAGGTTTTCAGGTCTTGTAAAATGTCCTTTTATACCGGATCTCATAAGATCATCCTGCATCTCGATAAGTGCATCTGTCATATTCTCGTCTAAGATAATTGCAATGAATAAGCGCATAAAACAATCCTCCTGTTAGTGTATCATTATTGTTGATACGCTTTTTTCATGTGTATTTACGATTTCTTTGAGCTAGAATAAATGTTAGAGTTATTTATAGTATAAAATAAATGAATGGTAGATGGGAACCAGGGAATGATATGTCCCGGTTAAGTTGAAAGAGGTTTTGTATTTAATGGACTTTAAGAAGCTTATGAACTCGGAGGAGTACGACTTCCTTCGCACAAATGAAAGACTAGGGAACAGGATAATGCTGCTGGGACTTGGAGGCAGCTATTCATACGGGACCAACAATGAGGGCAGCGACATTGACTTTAGAGGCGTGACACTTCAGATGCCCTCTGATCTTTTGGGGATGACTGAATTCGATCAGTACGAGGATGACAAGACCGATACGGTTATTTATGGATTCAACAAGCATGTAAAACTGCTCCTGGAGTGCAATCCCAATACCTGTGAGATTCTTGGGCTTGACGAGGACCAGTATCTGATCAAGTCGGAGCTTGGACAGGAGCTGATCGATAACACCAGTATTTTCCTGTCTAAAAGAGCTATCAAATCATTCGGGGGATATGCTGATGCGCAGCTTCGCAGGCTCCAGAATGCTATCGCGCGGGACACGCTTCCTCAGAGTGACAGGGAGAAGCACATATTAAAATCGGTCATGAATGCCCTTGATGATGTGAACAGAAGATATTATGGAAAAAATGGCAGCATCAGACTTTACATCGATAAGGCTGAGAATCCCGAGCTCGACACGGAAATCTTTGTTGATGCAAATTACGAGCATTTTGCGCTAAGAGATTACGCTGATATCTGGGGTGTGATGAGGAGCGTCATTCGTGATTACGACAAGATAGGAAAACGCAACAAGAAAAAGGATGACAACCACCTTAATAAACACGCCATGCACCTTATCAGACTTTTCATGATGGCAATTGATATTCTTGAAAAGGGCGAGATCATCACACACAGGACAGAGGACCTTCCGACACTTCTTGCAATTCGCAGAGGTGATTTCATGAAGGCGGATGGCACATTTTCCGAGGACTTCTATGAAATACTTGAGGAGTATGAGAGAAGATTAGATGAAGCCGCAGCGAACACCAGGCTTCCCGATAACCCTGATATGGAGAAGGTTGAGAAGTTTGTGGAGAGAATCAACAGATATGCGGCAACCGGTGAACTGTTATGAGAGATATTGAAAAAGAGATAAATGAAAAGCTTGATGAAATTGAAGAGAGGGAAAACGTGCGCATTCTGCATGCGGTTGAGTCCGGAAGCAGGGCCTGGGGATTCGCATCTCCTGATAGCGACTATGATGTGAGGTTTGTTTACGTCAGGAAAAAAGAGGACTATCTTCGGCTTGATGAGCCAAGGGACGTCATTGAGTGGCAGCTTGACGAGGTTCTGGATATAAACGGATGGGATCTCAAAAAGGCGCTGAAGCAGTTCGCCCGCGGAAATGCCACACTTTTCGAGTGGAGCGGCTCTCCTATCGTCTATAGAACAACTCCTGAATGGAAGAAGATAACTGAGGTGTCCAGGCAGTATTTTTCAGAAAAATCGGCGGTCTATCATTACTACGGCACGGCCAACAAAACATATAGCGAGTATCTTACAGGGGATATGGTGAGATACAAGAAGTACTTCTATGCGCTGCGGCCGCTGATGGCAGCTTTGTATATTGAGGAGAAGCATGAGGCGCCACCGGTTTTGTTTGATGATCTTCTTGCACTCAATATTGATTCTGAGCTCAGGACGGCTATTGATGAGCTGCTTGAGATAAAAAAGAGGACCACGGAAAAGGAAGAAAATCCGCAGCTTCCAGTGATTAAAAGGTTCATCGAGACAGAGGTGGAAAAGCAGAAGGAAATTGCTGACAGCCTGCCCGATGATCATAACAGGGACTGGTCAGCACTGGAAAAACTGTTTTTGGAAATATTGGATAAGTGAAATGAACATAAGAGAAAAGTTGGAAAAGGAGGTTATTCATGTTAGAAATAGGAACAAAGGCACCTGCATTTGAACTCCCGGATCAGAACGGAGTTATGCATAAGCTGGAAGATTACAGAGGTAAAAAGGTGATTCTGTATTTTTATCCGAAGGACAACACAGCCGGTTGCACCAAGCAGGCCTGCGGCTTTTCAGAAAGATATCCTCAGTTTACAGAGAAGGGAGCTGTGGTTCTAGGAGTGAGCAAGGACACTGTTGCTTCTCACAAGAAATTCGAGGAAAAGTACGGGCTCGCATTCACGCTTCTCGCAGATCCTGAGCGCAAGGTCATAGAGGCTTATGATGTGTGGAAGGAGAAAAAGAACTATGGCAAGGTGTCCATGGGAGTTGTGAGAACCACATATCTTATAGATGAAGAGGGAATCATCATCAGGGCTAATGATAAGGTTAAGGCTGCTGATGATCCTGAGAAAATGTTGGGTGAACTGTAAGAAAAGTTTGGAAGAGAAGAAAATAGAGCAAAAAGACCGATATGAGTAAATCATACGGTCTTTTTTATGTTTTGATGATGTAACATTTAAATATTAAAATGTTATAAAATTATAACATTTAATATTGATATTGAATCCATCTATGGTATTATCATATCGGGAACGGAGGTTTTGTAATGAATAAAATGTTAGGAAGCCGAATCAGGGCATTAAGAATTGCAAACGATATTACACAGGAGCAGATGGCTGAACATCTAGGTGTGAGCAGGCAGAAATATGCTCGTATTGAGAACGGAGCCAACAGTATCACACTTGATATTCTTTCGAGAATTGCTAAGGCCCTTAGTGTAACAGTTGCAGATATTACAAGAGTTCTTGATGAAACACCTGCTGTTGCATACAGGACAGGCGCGGAAGATACTGCCTCTTCAGATAAAATATTTGATATGCTTGATTTATTCTACGCAAATAAGCACATGTATGACCGACTTCACCAGAGAGAGATGGATTAAAAGGGGTGTTTAAATGCAGGAGAGTAGAAAAAGAGAAATTCGTATTAAAGCAGATGCCTTCAGGGGAAAATGTAAGATTAGCCGCTACGGCATTATGGATCTTTTCAGAGAATGTGACAGATGTGGATATAAATTGCTTCGATATCCGCTGGGAGAAAATGCAGACCTTGGTTTTGCTACTAAGAAAGATGAAGATGTGGTTATATTTACAAATTCATCCAATAGACTTTCAAGGGAGATTTTTACCTTAGCTCATGAGATTGGGCATGTTATATTGCACTTTAAGGAGAACAGTTCCTTTATTGATAACAATACTACGATTGCTGGAGGCAATATGGATGTTAAAGAGCAGGAGGCGAATTATTTTGCAGCCTGTCTTCTTATGCCTGCGGATGATGTCTCCCGCTTTCTTGATCTTGAGATAGCTAATCAGGAAAATGGAGCGCTATCAGCAATGGATATTGCCAGAATTATGTCTGAGTTCAGTGTGAGTTTTGACATGGCACTTAACAGACTTGAAAGTCTTGGGAAAATAGGTTCAAACCAGAAATTGCGCTTGGATAATGAAAAGATTGAGAAAAGGGTTGGAAATCTTCTTCGCAGCGCATCAGGAAATATCAGATTGAACTTAGCAAGTAATGAGATTGGTATTCCGTATGAGTATATAGATTACGTTATTTACAATTATAATCATAACGCGATCCCTAGAGAGACGTTGGAAAAAGTGCTGGAATGCTATCAACTATCTTATGAAGATATCAGCGACAAGATAGATGTTCAACCTATTAATTATTGATAAAGGAGAAAATGGTTTGAGGAATTATAAAATTTGGGGACTTTTAATGGCAACAACAATACTGGCAGCAGGATGTTCTAAGCCAGCTGCAGAAAATAAAGCTGTAGAAACAAAATCCGGGTCTGACACAGATTGGGCAACAGAAATTAACTCTACGGAGAATGCTGAGGTTGATGCTGAAACAGATACTTCTGCTACAGATACTGATGCGGCAACAGGTACAGCAGATATCGAAACAACCGACGAGGCTCAGGAGGATACTGCAACTCAGGAAGAGGCTGCAACAGAAGAAGCTTCAGATGAGACCACCGTACCGGAAACAACCACAGCAAGCGACGGCACCTTTGACCGCACATATCTCGAGGAAAACAACGGTCAGTATACCTACAGACTGACAGATCAGGCGCTGATCGAAAAATATAATGAGCTTTATGCGGACGCCTTTGCAAGCGTGATAGATTCCTATAACTATGTCATGGAACAGCAGAACCAGAGCTATAATACCGGCAAGGATTATTCCGGAAGCAGTCTGGTGCTCAGGGATAATAAGGAGAACAGTTTTATGAAAACCGGCTCCTATTATGAAATGGATTACAATTTCGATCTCCACAATGTTGGTTACACCTATGTGGACCTGGACAGCGATGGAACCTATGAGATGCTTTTCGGAGTAATGCATGACAGCGATTCGGAATGGAGTAACGGAAGTGTGTTTGAGAGAGCCTTTGCGCTGGTTGATGGAAAGGTTGTAAAGATCTGCGAAGGCGGCAGTAGGGAATCATTCTGGCTTGGCTCAGACGGATACATTTACAATTACGGTAGTGGCGGAGCTGCTTACTGGGGCACGGAGAGAATGCATTTTGACGCTGCAGAGATCGCAAACAGCATGGATCTGAGAGATATTGACTGGGGTAACAGAGGATTCATGGGAGATGAGTACCTGGGCTATTACGAAAGGCCTATCCATATCACGGGAGACTACACGGACCTCTATACCGCAGCTCAAGATACGAAGAACGATATAACCGAAGATGAGTTCAATACTTTGAATGATGAGTGGGATTCAAGACAGATCATAATTGACTGGATCCAGTTCCCCGATAATTTAATAAAAAATTCCTGATTTTTTAAAAAATAATGGCACACAATTGAATTACAATAGAGAGGTAAGTTCAGATAACTAACTTGGTAATTCAATGAAAGGAAGGTCAGGATATGGCGAACTTTGATTATGATGTGTTGTTCATACAGCCTGCCAGTTTTTTATAATTCTACTTTCGGAAGATTCCATAGGAAGTGTCTCGCCATAACTCTTAACAGGATAACAAGGGCGAAGCTGCTTACCATGGCTATGGTCCAGGTGTGCATGAATTCATGCATGATGACCATGGTGATTCCACCAATAATAACGGGAAGTGCGTAAACATGCTTTACGAAAATGGCGGGCATCTGGTTTGAAAGGACATCGCGCAGAACGCCGCCGCCGACACCTGTGATAAAGCCAAGGAATACCAGAAGGAACAGGTCATCCTCGTATCCAAAGTTAGCTCCAATCATAATACCGTCTACCATGAAGGCTGCAAGTCCCAGCGTGTCTGAGATAAACAGTCCTTTGTCATATATGCCTGAGAATTTTGCAGGCATACCCTTACGATAATACATTATATAAAATACGATATTTGCCACAATTGCTGCAACAATGACATAGAATGGATTGATGAACATCTGCGGCGGGAAATTGCCCATAACGATGTCTCTGGTGAGTCCGCCTCCGCAGGCAGTCATGATGGCTAGAATGTTTACTCCGAATATGTCCATTTTCTTATGGATTCCGGTGATCGCTCCGGATATTGCAAAGGCAACTGTGCCTATAAAATCAAAAATTACTAAAAGTGATAACGACATAACTTAGTCCCTCAATATTATCTGTAATTTATTTACTATATTCTCTCAAAGCATAGTAGTAGTATTTACGCAGCTTTTCCTTAAGAGAAGCCGGTTTTATCACAACGGCATCTCTTCCCAAACGTTTGAAGTAATCCTCCAGCTGCAGCTCAGGCCAGTCGAAGTAATAGAGATCGCCTTCGATCTTTGAGACAATGGGCCTGTTCTTGGTGATTACCTTGAACATCCTTTTTCCGTATTTATTAAGCTTCACTACGGCAGATACGGTCGCCGATACAGAGTGAGGACTTCTGACAGCCTTTTCCTGAAGCTCTTTTTGCAGATTTTCATCAATATCAAATATATCTGACGTCACAAAGGCGCTCCTGATCCTGGAAATTCTGAAGGTTCTCGGAGTCTGTGAGCGTATGTCTCTGCACAGCAGGTAGTTACACTGCTCCTCCTTCGAAGGCGCTATGAAGTAGGGCTCAACGGTGAAGGAGTGATCACGCTCAGACGAAGTGGTAGTGAAGGTCATGATATGGTGAGTCTTGAGCGCTTTTTCTATATCCTCGTAGGTATCCTTGAAAATGATTGCCTCTCTTCGATCCCTTGGAATTGAAAGGTATGAATTGAACATATCCTTGAGGTATTGCGAAAGGGAAGTGTCGCGAAGCATGTTGTTTTCAATAATCCGGATTATATCATAGGATGAGCCGCTTACGGTAAGGGTCACGGCTATGTTTTTGGAGTTTGATACCTTATCGCTCTTTATGTAGGTGCTGACGATCCTATCCGCGAGCAGGGACGCATCCTTATCGGATATGAAGGTCATGCCGGTGATATCAGCCATTATGCTATTAAGCAGCGCTTCGCTGTCGCGCCTGTACTGATCGAAGTAATTGACGATGAGGACCTTGAGGAATGCGTTGAGGTTGACGGTTTCGTCCTTCTTGGTGAACTCAAAAAGCTCAGCATCGTTAATTAGTCTTGATCTTGTATCCTCAGATAAATATATTTTATATTTCTCAGTCATTGAGTACCTCTTAAATGGGGTTATGAAAAATGAAATAATAAACGTAATATACGCATTTATTATATCATATTGGGGTTGCGGAATGTAAACTAACTGCATCTTTTTATATCCATTTTCCTGAGCTATGATTAAATCACAACAAAGCCAAAGACACAAACAGCAACGTGGTTGGCAGGCAGGACTCCGGTCCCGCTCGCGGGTTCAAATCCCGCCCCGCAAGGGAGACGTGTCTTGAAGGGCAACAATAAAAGGTGCATACAGCAATTACTACCATCGACTGTCAATCGAAAAATCTGCCCGAAGGGGCAGAGGCACCTTGTTTTTGGAGGATAAAATTATGTTAGAGTTTTTAAAGAAAGAAGCGAATAAAACTAATACAGAAAACGGCGCAGTTACATACGTATCAACTCAGTCCGATTGTCTCGATATGTTCGCGACAATCGGAGCGCTTAGAGGAGCTTCCGATGATGATATAGTTTGCAGATTTATGAAGGCTTATGCAGAGGATGCTGATCTTGCAATGAAAATGCTTTTCTTTGCTAGAGATATCAGAGGCGGTCTTGGTGAGAGAAGAGTTTTCAGAGTGATCCTTGAGTTCCTTGCCATAACTGAGCCTGAATCTGTTAAAAAGAATATCGAGAACGTGGCGGAGTACGGCAGATTCGATGACCTTCTTGCTCTCATCGGCACACCTGTTGAGAAGGAAGTTATGGCTTACATCGCTAAGACCTTGAAGCACGATATCGAGATCATGGCCGGTTTTCATGCAGAAAACGAGACCGTATCACTTCTTGCAAAATGGCTCCCTTCAGTTAACACCAGCAACAAGGAAGCTGTGAAAAACGCAAGAAAGATCGCAAGAGCCATGGGTATGACAGATGCTGAGTACAGAAAAACCTTATCAGCATTAAGAACCCAGATCAAAATCATCGAGAACAACTTAAGAGAAAAGGACTACACCTTCGCTTATGAGAAGCAGCCTTCCAAGGCTTTATATAAATACAGACAGGCCTTCATCAGAAATGACAGAGCCAGATACGAGACCTTCATAAAAAGAGCAGAGGAAGATCCTTCAGTTATGCACACAGGCACCCTTGCACCTTACGATGTGATAGCTCCTGTGATAAGAAGAGCTACATTTTCCGAGGGTGAGAGACGTGCCATGAATGCAACCTGGAACGCGCTTGAGAACTTTGCAGGCGCTGAAAATTCTTTGGTTGTTGTCGACGGCTCAGGCTCCATGTACTGGGGTCAGGGTACTACTCCTGCAGCGGTTGCCCAGTCACTTGGCATCTACTTTGCAGAGAGGAATACAGGCGCTTTTCATAATCACTTCATAACCTTCTCGACCAATCCCAGATTAGTTGAGATAAAGGGTAGAGATATTGTGGAAAAGGTTCGTTACTGCATGGGCTTCAACGAGTGTGCAAACACAGATATCGAGAAGACCTTCAGCCTTATCCTCAGAACTGCGGTCAACAATAGATTGAAGCAGCCTGACATGCCTGAGAAGCTCTACATCATTTCTGATATGGAATTTGACTGCTGTGCGGGCAATGCAAAGGCTACCAACTTCGAGCATGCAAAGGCTGAATTTGCGAGATACGGCTACAAGCTTCCCCAGATAGTTTTCTGGAATGTGAACAGCCGCAATGCTCAGCAGCCTGTTAAGATGAACGACCGCGGTGTGGCACTTGTTTCAGGCTGCTCACCTCAGATATTCTCGATGTTAAAAGAGGGCGATCTCGAACCTTACAAATTTATGATGAGCGTTCTCACATCAAAAAGATATGAGAGGATAATATAATGAACACAATTGAGATAAAGGGAAAAGTAAACACAGCCATCTGCTACGCGAAGGTAGTAGAGGACGAGGCTATAGAGCAGATCCGCAGAATGTGCGACTTTCCCATGACAGAAGGCTCCAAGATAAGAATCATGCCGGACGTTCATGCGGGCAAGGGCTGCACCATCGGAACCACCATGACCATCAGGGACAAGGCGGTTCCCAACGTGGTGGGCGTGGACATAGGCTGCGGCATGTACACAGTTAATGTAGGAAAAAATCCTATCGATTTAGAGAAGCTTGACGCTGCAGCTTTTCTCATCCCTTCAGGACGTAATGTGTGGGAGGGAAGAACTGAGAGATTCGATCTGACAGAGCTTTGCTGCTACAGAATGCTGAAGGAGACAAAGCGACTCGAGAGATCTCTGGGCACACTTGGCGGCGGTAACCACTTCATCGAGGTGGACAAGGCAGCAGATGGAACCCAGTACCTGGTTATCCATTCAGGCTCAAGAAACCTTGGCAAGCAGGTGGCTGAGTATTACCAGTCACTGGCGGTTGACCTTGATAAGGGTATCGGCGAGTATTTCGAGGCAAGAGATGAGCTTATCAGAGTTTACAAGGAGCAGGGGAGACGCAATGAGATCCAGGCTGCCTTGAAAGAACTGTACAATAAAAAGTACAATGAGTTCCCCGGCACCATGCCTGCGGACCTTTGCTACTTATCAGGAAAATACTTGGAGGACTACCTTCACGATGTTGAGATCTGTCAGCGCTTTGCAACGAGAAACCGCGAAAAGATGGCAGAGATCCTGCTGGAGAAGGCGGGAATTGCAGGCGGAGAGGCTTTTCATACAGTCCACAACTACATCGACACAGATGAGATGATATTAAGAAAAGGCTCCATCGCAGCTCACAAGGGCGAGAAGGTGCTGATTCCCATAAACATGAGAGACGGCTCAGTCTTAGCAGTTGGTAAGGGCAACCCTGAGTGGAACTACTCAGCTCCCCACGGCGCAGGAAGACTTATGCCCAGAACTGCAGCCAAGAACAATATCTCCATGGAGGAGTACGAGGAGGCTATGAAGGGAGTGTTCACTTCTTCCGTGTGCGAGGCGACTTTAGATGAAGCGCCAATGGCGTATAAATCTCTTGATGACATCATCGATGTGATAAAGGAGTCGGTGGATATCGTGGATGTGATGAAGCCCATCTACAATTTCAAGGCAGCAGATTAAGTTTTGAATTTATGAAAAGTTGTCATCTGGCGGAAAAACACCGTCAGGTGACTTTTTTTATATGCGTAAAAGCGATATATTAGATAAGGTATGTTAGCTTGAAATAATAATTGCAGGAGGGAAACATGAAGAAAATTGCATTAACAAAATATACGGATTTTATAGTTGAAGAGACTACAACTCTTCTGAATATTGATTCACCCACAGGATACACTGAGGAAGCAGCGAACTGGGTGAAGAGCGAGTTTGAAAAGCTCGGTTTTAAGGCGACTAAGACAAATAAGGGCGGCGTTGTCGTTGACCTTACAGGAGAGGATAAGAATGACGGACTTCTTCTTGAGGCACACGCAGATACCCTCGGCGGAATGGTTGCAACCATTAAGGACAACGGAAGACTCGAACTTACAAATCTTGGCGGAATGAATGCCAACAATGCAGAGACTGAGAACGTGCGCGTTGTAACAAAGTTCGACGGAATTTACGAAGGAACCTTCCAGCTCAACAACGCATCACTTCACGTAAACGGTGAATACAATGACACAAAGAGAAGCTGGGATACCTGCGAGGTTGTCCTTGATGAGGATGTTAATAGCAAGGAAGATACTGAAAAGCTCGGTATTTCCGTGGGCGATTTCGTTTGCTTTGAGCCCAATGTGAGAGTTACAAAGTCAGGCTACATCAAGTCAAGATTCCTTGATGATAAGCTCAGCGTTGGAATTTTGCTGGGCCTTGCAAAGTACATCAAGGATAACAAGATTACTCCCAAGAGAGCACTTTATGCTCACATCACAGTTTTCGAAGAGGTTGGACACGGTGGATGCGGAAGCGTTCCTGAAGGTTGTACAGAAGCAATCTCAGTAGATATGGGATGTGTCGGCGACGGCCTTACCTGTACAGAGAAGCAGGTTTCCATCTGCGCTAAGGACAGCGGCGGCCCCTACAACTACGAGATCGTAAAGGGACTTGTGGAAGCTGCCAAGAAGAGCGGTGCAGACTATGCTATCGACATTTATCCTCATTACGGAAGTGATGTTGAGGCAACTCTCGAAGCAGGAAACGACTTGAAGCACGGACTTATCGGAGCAGGTGTTTATGCATCTCATGGCTATGAGAGAAGCCACAGAGATGGCGCAGAGAATGTGCTCAGACTCCTGATTCAGTACGCGCTGTAATATCACAAAAAATAGAGTGATAAATCTGTGATTATAAATGAGCTGATAAAAAATTGAAAATATAATAAAAAAAGTGAATATAGATGGGCGATCGCTACGGCGGTCGTCTTTTCGTTTTTTTAGATAGATATGGTAGAATTAGTGCATTATGAAAAAAGAAAAATTTAAATTTTTAAAAACAAAACGATTCAAGGTGATTTTAATAGTAATCCTGATACTGATCGCAGCAACTGCGTGGTATGAAATCCCGGTGACGGAGTACGTAACAATCAGCAGTGGCGGGAAGGTTACGAATCCTGTGAGGTTTGCGCTTGTGACGGACCTTCATTCGGAGCTCTACGGGGCGGACCAGGCAGACCTCATTGACAGGATCGATCGTGAGAATGTGGATGCGATTCTGTTATCAGGCGACATTGTGGATGATAGGTTCAAGGACACCACCGCACGAATTTTTATAGATAAAATCGCTGCGAAATATCCCTGCTATTACGTGTCAGGAAACCATGAATTCTGGAGTGGCAGAATAGGAGTTATAAAGGATTTCATGACTGCTGCAGGAGTTACGGTTCTTGAGGGCGCTGCAAGTCAGCTGGAGATCGGCGGGACCACGGTTGATATATGCGGAGTGGATGACCCTACCTACATGACTTCTGAGGAATTTTTTGCACAGCTGGATACGGCATTGGCTGAATCTGATGAAGATCATTTCAGGATACTTTTATCACACAGGCCTGAAAAAGTGGATATTTACGAAAACTATGACTTTGATCTTGTGCTTTGCGGACACGCTCACGGAGGACAGTGGAAAATTCCATTCACGCAGATTGGAGTTCACGCGCCGAATCAGGGCCTTTTCCCAAGGTTTGTGGATGGCGTATATGAACTCAGCAACGGCTCTAAAATGGTCGTTAGCAGAGGACTTGCCAGGTTGAGGCAACCTTATCCCAGATTCTTCAATCATCCTGAGGTTGTGATTATTGATATCACGGAATAATCGAGGATTCGACAAATAGCTGCCGAATAATCATAAAAACATAAAATCGATGACATAGACATTCCTATTTCGCCGGAAAGATAGTATAATTGCAGCTGTATACCGTTTAATATATAGGTATACGAGAGGGAATCTCTTGTTAGTTAGGAGGAAAAGAGTATGTCAAAGAAAACTATGGGGTGGATACTTGTTATTATCGGTTTATTCATGTTGTTCAAAATGGTAAGGGTATCATCATTTGGATTCTATAGCATCGGAGGCAGGGTTAACACATCTGCAATAGTGTTGGTGCTTCTGATTGTTTCCGGAATTGCTGTAGTTGTTAATAAAAACAAATTCACGTGGGGATGCTTTGTATTGTCTCTGGCATTTTTGGTTGTAGCTCTTATACTTGGCACAGAACTTTACTTTGCATATTCAACACTTACAGATGTTCTTCTCGTATTAGTTCCTGTTGTATTCGGAGCAGGCCTCATCATTAAGAGCGCTTTTGAGAAGCACAAGAAAAAGGAAAATAAATACGAGTACTAAGAATTAATGATTTTAGATATTTGAAAAAATGAGCTTGTAAAGCAGGTTGAGCTTTGCAAGCTCTTTTGACATATTATTACTGGAAAGAGAAGGAGTAAAAATGGCTAAGGAAGAACTGACTATAAATGTAAGAACTACAGGGGTTCAGGAAGTTAAGGGACACACCGGAACAGGCAGAATGATCCTTTTTGACGGGGATGCGGACTGCGAGAATTTCAAAGGAAAAATACTTCCCGGCGGCGTAGATACGCAGAAAGAACTCGATGGGAAATTCACACTTTCAGCAAGATATATTCTTGAAGGCAAGGATTTTGAGGGCAAGGATTGCAAGATTTTCGTAGAAAATAATGGCGAGCCCGGCGAGGATGGGCAGCTTAAGACTGTGCCCAGAGTGCTCACAGACAGCGAGGCGCTCTCATATCTTGAAAACAAGGCTCTCTTCGGATCAATAGAGGAGATACCGGGTGGCGTGAGGATTCACGTTTTTTCAGAAGACTGACACGAAGCTACGGGATCAGAACAGGAAAAACTGCACGCAAATTACAGCACAGGCTGCTACGACTATTAAACCGGCTGCAATGAGCTTTGTTTTGTAGGTGCTTACGTTTTTGTAGCGTCCGTTATATTCGACGGTATCTATGACCTTATATTTTTTGTCAGGAACGTTCAATTTTCCCATAATGTTAGTCCTCCCTATAGAGCGAAGATGCACAGTGTGCGTGCGCTCAGACTTTTCGTTTTGAAAATGATAGCTTTAAAATGTGTTCAAAATGGGGAGGAGAGATAAAACATTTATTAAAAAAGCTTGTAAAAAATATAATGCGAACAACAGGAATAGTGAGAGAAACGCAGATTTATGAAGGATTTTAACAGATTAAAAGAGGAGTGCCTGAGGGAGATTGCCGATTGCGGAATCGAGATCGGGCAGGTGAAATCATGGACGATCAACTCCAGAGCCAGGAGCAGATGGGGCCAGTGCAGGAAGGAAGTTGACGGGACCTTTTCAATTCAGATATCGGACCGTCTGCTTGAGGACGACCGCATCACGGAGAAGGCCTGCAAGGAGACCATTATTCATGAGATTCTGCACACCTGCAAGGGTTGCATGACGCATCAGGGAAAATGGAAGACCTACGCGGATATGATGAATCTCAGATATGGCTACAATATTAAGCGCATAACCCGCGGCGAGGAAAAGGGTGTCGAGAACTACAAACCCAAGCAGATGGCTGTGAAATACATCATGACCTGCGGTGGATGCGGCGCGACGATTTACAGAAAACGGAGCAGTAAGTTTACCAGAAATTACAGGAACTACAGCTGCACAAGATGCGGAGCTGTGGCCTGGAGCAGGAAGACGGTAAAGTAGTTTTATGATGATTGTTTGAAGCCTTGATATGGTGAGGAGCAAATAGATTTGATAGGATAATAAAGGCGTTATGGAGGTGGGAAAATGAGTTCATTAAAATATCATGCTGGAGATATTACAAAGCTGGCAGTTGATGCAATAGTTAATGCGGCTAACTCAAGTCTGTTGGGCGGTGGCGGAGTTGACGGATGCATTCACAGGGCAGCAGGTCCTGAGCTTCTAGCAGAGTGCAGAACTCTGAACGGATGAAGAACCGGTGAAGCTAAGATTACGGCAGGGTACAAGCTTCCTGCGAAGCATGTCATTCACACCGTGGGTCCGATATATAGTGGTCGCGCTTCCGATGCGCAGGATCTTAGAAACTGCTACTGGAACAGCCTGGAGCTTGCGAAGGCAAATAATCTTCACAGCATAGCTTTTCCGGGAATTTCAACGGGAGTATACGGTTATCCCAAGAAGGATGCTGCAAAGATCGCGCTTGAAACAGTTAGTGAATGGCTTGAGGCTAATCCGGATTATGAGATGGAGATAACCATCGTCAATTTTTCAGAAGAGGATTATCTTATCTATCAGACGGTTGCAGCCGAGCTGGGATGAGAAATCATCCGGAGTGTGGGGACTCCAATAGGGATGATGTGTGAATGTGTATGCTTGTGAGAGCATGCCGGAATGTTGTTATGTATTAAGTTTGTAGAGGGAATGAAAAGTATGGGATTAAATGGTTTGGTAATTGGATTTGTGGTTTTGATTTTGCTTACCGCTCTTCGCGGAAGGGACAGAGGACTGTACGGAATATTGTACGGCATTATGACCTGGGCGATGGTGATTATTCTTCTGCCGACAGCCACGGTGCGTGTATCCGATAAGCTTGGTGAGCATGAAGAGGTACGAGCTAAGGTTGAAGAGGCAGTTGATCCTTATGTGGACGTGATCGCAGTTGGATTTATCTCTGACAAGATCAGCGGTATGGTTGCGGAGTCGGGACTTCTTAATGATTCTCTTAAGGGTATTGAGGGAAGTGAAGAGCTGTTGAAGGAGTATGAGAAGATGGCTCTGGGCGAGGAGCTTGATGCCGATAAGGTGAAGGATATGATCTTCGGTGAGGGTAGTGGTACGGGAACAGAGGCTCTTGGCGAGGAGCTAGATGCCGATAAGCTGAAGGATATGGTCTTTGGCGAGGGCAGCGGTACTGAGAAAGAGGCTTTCGGAGATGGTGATAAGCAAGACTCTGGAGAGGCCAGTGATGCTGAGAAGGGGGTTCTTGGCGAGGGTGATGGGGTTAAGTTGCCGTCTATTGTCAGGGATCAGGCTAAGGCTATCATTGTAGACTATGTAATTTATTTGATTTCAGTTGTCATCGGTTATATCTTAATTAAGCTACTGGCTGCCTTTGCAGGAATGTTCATCAAGAGCTTCCTGTCAGACCACAAGCGCTCCGACATCGATAACCTGGGAACCCTGTGGGGATTCGCCGAGGGTGTTCTCTATGTGTTTGTTGCACTTCTTCTTGTGTCAGCTGTGGCCCAGACCGGATTTGGCAAACTTATGGTGGCTATGGTCACCCAGAATAATATATTGAAGTATATGTACGAGAATAATGTGCTGAGATTCGTGCTTGAGAATATGCCGAAGATTTGAGGCGGGATGTAATATTGGAATATTTGTCGGGAATATTCGTTAGTAATGGTGAGCGGTAGCCGTAGGGCTGCCGCTTTTTAAGATATAGGAAATTTCTCCGAAATTCCTATATCATAAAAAGCGCTCCGCTATGGATGCGCACTCGCGCGATAGGAATATGTTGCCTTCAGCAACCGCGCTCGGCGCGAGAATGTCGCAAGCGACATTCTTTCTTGTTGCTTTTTGTGTAGTGGAGGGATTTGTTGATGGGTAGGGGAATTGTTAGTGGGAGGGTTCATCCGGCAGGGACTATTTTGGTTGAACAGACGTAAATCAAGTTGAGATTATGAGGGAGCGTTCATCCGGTTGGGGTAATATTTGTGAAATAGGTGTAACGCTTGAATAAGAAAATTAACGGAATTACGTTTGCAGTACGCCGATACCTCTTTCAACAAGATTTCTGACTGAAAAAAGTATGCGGGGGAGAAAAGCTAGAAGTGTGGGAAAGCTGATAGGGGATGAAAAGTTCAGTCAACCTTCCGGTAAGAAAGTATTCCGGCGTAAAGGGGTTCAGAAATGTATTCTGTTATCCGTGAAGCGATACGTCAATAGAGCACAAAAGGGAGCAATAGACTGAAAAACACACCAATTTATGGTATAAACATGTGGGGAAAAAATAATAGAGTTTCGTTGACACAAGCGATTTAATGCTTTAAAATTGCACTTAATTGAATAAGCTATCTTCAGGGCAGGGTGCGATTCCCTACCGGCGGTAAAGCCCGCGAGCCGAAAGGCATGATCCGGTGAGATTCCGGGGCCGACAGTATAGTCTGGATGGAAGAAGATGTGATACTTTTTAGCATGTTTGTCCCTGAGAATATTTATGTTCTCAGGGATTTTTATATCACCGGAAATTTTTGAAACGGCGGTGATGGGCTGGATGAATGCCCTATAAATGCAGAGAGTAACGTGAATGTCCTGAATAGTAATGTTCAGGACTTTTTCTTTTGTTGCACAAGACCGGCAAGCGAATGGATGCTTGCATACAAATTCATTTGCCGGTTGTAAGAACATGGAGCACGAAGTGCGGAATGTTCGTGTGCGAAATCGAGTAGGAGTCAGGCTCGATTTAGAAATACCTTCTGAAGGCTTATAAAAGGAAAAGGTTCCGCTAGGGATTTTTATCCGGAAATAAAGCGGACAGCGGGGAGATATGCGAAGAAGTAAAGGGGAATGAAGGTATGAACGATGAAATGTATATGAGGCGGGCGCTGGAGCTGGCCGTCAAGGGGCGGGGGTACACGAATCCGAATCCCATGGTGGGTGCGGTGATTGTGAAAGATGGAAGAATAATCGGCGAGGGCTACCATGAAAAGTACGGGCAGCTTCATGCTGAGAGGAATGCGCTGAAGAACTGCACCGAGAGTGCGGAGGGCGCCACGATATATGTGACCTTGGAGCCGTGCTGTCATTACGGGAAAACTCCTCCCTGCACCGAGGCCATCATAGAGAGCGGAATTAAAAGAGTTGTTGTGGGGATGCTGGACGTAAATCCTGTGGTTGCAGGCAATGGGGTGCGAATCCTGGAGGAACACGGAATCGAAGTAACCGTGGGAGTCTTGGAGGAGGAATGCCGAAAACTGAACAAGATTTTTATTAAATATATTTCTGAAAAAATCCCTTTTGTAACAATGAAATATGCCATGACATCCGATGGGAAAATTGCGACGGTGACCGGCCAGTCAAAGTGGATAACCGGCACAAGTTCCAGGGAAAATGTGCATAGAACAAGACACACCATGATGGGCATCATGGTGGGAGTCGGGACAGTGATAGTAGATGATCCCATGCTGGATGTGAGATTGTCGGAGTTTGCAGAAGGAAGTACCTCAATAGATAGTGCATCAAAAGAAAAGGGGAACATTTGCGACAGGGAATCCAGAGAACCCATGAACCCCATAAGAATCATCTGTGACAGCAATCTGTGCACACCGCCCGATGCAAGAGTGGTGCGTACTGCAAAGGATATCAGAACCATAATCGCTACGGTTTCCGATGATGCTGAAAAGATAAAAATGTTTGAGGACAAGGGCTGTGAGGTTGTAAAGGTTGATGCTTTTAACGGAAAGGTTGATCTTAAAAAGCTCATGATAATACTTGGCGAAATAGGTATAGACAGCATTCTTCTTGAAGGCGGTGGAGAGCTGAATTTCAGTGCCATGAAGGCGCAGATAGTTGATGAGGTTCAGATTTACATGGCGCCAAAGATTTTCGGAGGGTGCGCGAAGTCACCGGTTGGAGGTAGAGGAATCGAGAACATTGATGAGGCTGTGAAGCTTAACCCCATTAAGGTGGAAATGTTTGACGGTGATATTTTCATAGAGAATGAGGTGATCTATGGGGATGAAGCCATGAACATTAGCGGTGGTGAATTGCAGCCAGGAATGGAGGCGCTATGTTTACAGGCATAATTGAGGAGATAGGAAAAGTGCAGTCCCTTAAAAGGGACAGTAAAGAGAGCCGCCTGGTGATAGGAGCAACGAAGGTTCTTGAGGATGTTCATATAGGTGACAGCATCGCTGTGAATGGGGTGTGCCTTACGGTTGTCAGCTTTTCATCAGGGGGGTTCACAGTTGATGTGATGAATGAGACCTTTATGAGGTCCAGCCTTGGGCAGCTTCGAATAGGCGAGGAGGTTAATCTGGAGAGAGCCATGGCTGCAAATGGCAGGTTTGGCGGCCATATCGTCAGCGGTCACATCGACGGCACCGGGAGAATAAAGTCAGTGTTCGATGATGGCAATGCGAAGTGGTACGAGATCGGCGTAGGCTCAGAGCTCCTTGAGGGAATCGTGATGAAGGGCTCTGTTGCGATTGACGGAATCAGCCTCACGGTTGCCAGGGTGACTACTTCGAGCTTTGCGGTTTCGATTATTCCGCACACGCTTGATGCCACGATCCTAAGGGGGAAAAGGGCAGGCCAGGTTGTAAACATCGAGACCGACATGATCGGAAAATATATAAAAAAGTTTGTGAAGGATGATAAGGGAAGGGAGAGCGTTTATGAAAAGATTAGTCGAGGAAGCTATTGAAGAGCTGAAAAGGGGTAAGCTGATCCTCGTCGTGGATGATGAGGACAGGGAAAACGAGGGGGATCTTATTTGTGCAGCGGAGTTTGCGACAACGGAAAATGTGAACTTCATGGCGAGCAAGGCGAAGGGACTTATCTGCATGCCTATGAGCAGTGAATATGCTGAGAGGCTGCAGTTTTATCCTATGACAAAGGTGAACACCGACAACCATGAGACTGCGTTTACAGTATCTATCGATCATAAGGATACCACCACTGGAATCTCAGCGAAGGAGCGTGGCCTGACTGCAAGAATGGTGGTTTCGGAAGATGCCACTGCTGCGGATTTTAGAAGACCGGGGCACATGTTTCCGCTTGTTGCAAAGGAAGGCGGAGTGCTGGTAAGGGGCGGTCACACCGAGGCGACAGTTGATCTTATGAGGCTTGCAGGCCTTAAGGAGTGCGGACTCTGTTGTGAGATCATGGCAGAGAACGGCTCCATGATGAGACGAAAAGAGCTTGAGAAATTCGCTTCTGAAAATGATCTCGTGATGATCACAATTGAGGAGCTCAAGGAATACCGCAAGATTTTTGACACTATAGTTGAGTGTTCTTCAATTGCGAAGATGCCCACAAAGTACGGTGAATTCATGGCTCACTGCTATGTAAACAAGATCACCGGTGAGCACCATGTGGCACTTGTTAAGGGCGACATCGGGGATGGCGAGGATGTGCTTTGCAGAGTTCATTCTGAGTGCCTCACAGGAGATGTGTTTGGTTCCATGAGATGCGACTGCGGTCAGCAGCTTGAGGCAGCCATGAAGATGATCGAGGAAGAGGGCAGAGGAATTCTTCTATACATGAGGCAGGAAGGAAGAGGCATCGGTCTTGTGAATAAGCTGAAGGCATACAAGCTTCAGGAGGAAGGAATGGATACTCTTGATGCCAACATCGCTTTGGGATTCCCCGGAGACCTCAGAGAGTACTACGTGGGAGCCCAGATTTTAAGGGAGATTGGAGTGAAGTCACTTAATTTACTGACCAATAATCCGGACAAGGTGTATCAGCTTAAGGACTACGGGATCTCCATAAATAAGAGAGTGCCTATCGAAATAGAGGCCAATGTGTTTGACCTGTTTTACCTTCAGACAAAGAGAGCCAGAATGGGGCATCTCTTGAGAGTGTGATGGGGCAATTTTCATAAAGAAAAGATATGGGCGAAGCCCGAAATAAAAGGCATAAAAAATAAATTCAAAATAAAAAAACAACAGGAGGAGTTTTAATCATGAAAACATTCGAAGGAAAGTTAGTATCAGAGGGAATCAAGGTGGGAATTGTTGCTGCAAGGTTCAACGAGTTCATCACTTCAAAGCTTCTTGGAGGCGCAGTGGACGCACTCACAAGAGAGAACGTTAATGAGGATGATATAGATGTGGCCTGGGTTCCCGGCGCTTTTGAGATTCCGCTGGTGGCATCAAAAATGGCAAAGAGCGGAAAGTATGATGCAATCATCTGCCTTGGAGCAGTTATCCGTGGTTCAACCTCACATTACGATTATGTATGCGCTGAGGTGTCAAAGGGAATCGCGCAGGTCAGCTTAAATGAAGGACTTCCCGTGATGTTCGGCGTTCTTACAACTGACACGATCGAGCAGGCAATCGAGCGCGCAGGCACAAAGGCAGGTAACAAGGGCTTTGAGTGTGGTCAGGGTGCTATCGAGATGGTGAACGTCATCAGACAGATCGGAGCCTGAGAATATTTAGAGGGAATTATGCATCCTGCTATGGCGAAGGAGCAGCGCTGGACTTATAATTACATAAAAGAAAGGAAGGTTACTTATGGAAACTTGGTTTTATGTAGTAGAAAGCATCGAAGGTGATTACGCAAATTTGCGTAGAACCGATATTGAATCTGATGATCTTAAGCTCGTAGCGCGTGCTCTTTTACCTGAGGGGATTGCAGAGGGAACGCAGCTGAAGTATGAGCTCATGCAGTATACGATCGTGTAAAAAGTGCCTATAAAAGTTTACTTGGAGGAGAGGCTATGAAAATGCTTTGGAGGCTCAGCCGGGAGGCAATCCGGTATAGAACACTGTATGTTATTGCGATTTTATCTACACTGATGCTCACGGCGGTGAACCTTATTGCGCCAAAGCTGCTCTCGTCCATGACTGGAATTGTGGAAAGAGGCGTTGATGATGCGGGACTTCGGAAAATCGGCGTTCTGACAGCAGGTCTTGTGGTGCTGTATCTTTTGCGTATCCTTTTCAGATTCCTTAGTAATTACCTGGCACACAAGGCGGCGTGGTACCTGGTTGGAGACATGCGAACCAAGGTCTATGACAAGGTCGAGCGCATGCATCTGGGATTTTTCCACGACAAGCAGACAGGTGACCTCATGAGCCGCGTGGTCAATGACACCAGGGATTTCGAGCTTCTCTACGCTCACATCATCCCCGAGACCATCACCAACATCGTGACCTTCGTTGGTGTTCTTGTGGTGCTTCTTACCATCAATTTCAAGCTGGCGCTTATCACCTGCATGCCTATTCCGCTTATTCTTCTGTCAGGTGTTATCTTCTCAAAAAAGGTCCGCCCGTACTTCAGAGCTTCTCAGAAAAAGATGGGCGAGCTTAACGGAAAGCTTCAAGACAACTTTTCAGGTATTCAGGAAATCCAGTCCTTCGGCCGTGAGGAATACGAGTCGGGAAAAGTGGATGTTCAGAACTTTGAGCACATCCGCGCAATGCTCCAGGCCCTTAAATTAAGCGGCATTTTTCATCCATCTGTGGAATTCATATCGTCCCTCGGGACCATCCTCGTGGTGGGCTTTGGCGGATATCTGGCCTATCAGGGCGGCATCGACGTGGAGGACATCGTGGCGTTCCTTCTGTATCTTAGTCTGTTCTACGGCCCCATTACCGGCATGGCGAATCTTCTTGAAAATATGCAGCAGTCCATGGCAGGCGCAGAGCGCGTTCTGGCTGTTCTTGATACTCCCTGTGAGATTCAGGATAAGCCCGGTGCAAGGGATATCAGGGATGTTAGCGGCGACATACAATTTGAGCACGTGAGCTTTTCATACGGTGACGACATACCGGTTCTGAAGGACGTATCCTTCCATTGTGAGCCGGGAAAAATGCTGGCGCTTGTTGGTCCCACAGGTGTAGGAAAAACAACACTTATGCAGCTTATCTCAAGATTCTATGAACCCACTTCGGGTAAGATTCTTATTGACGGAAATGATATTCAGGATGTGACCCTTGAAAGTCTGAGGCGGAACATTTCTCCTGTTTTGCAGGATACGTTTCTCTTTAACGGAACAATCGCTGAGAATATCGGCTATGCGGTGCCGGAGGCTTCTCTCGATGAGATCATGGAGGCTGCAAAGGCTGCGGATATTCACGATAGCATCATGCTGATGCCCCAGGGGTATGACACCCAGGTGGGTGAGCGTGGTCTTCGCTTGTCAGGCGGTCAGAAGCAGCGCGTGGCTATAGCAAGGGCTATTCTTAGAAAGTCACCTATTATCATTTTGGATGAAGCGACTGCGTCCGTGGACGTTGAGACAGAGAGACAGATTCAGAAGTCTATCAGCGGTATCGCAGGAAAGCACACTATTATCGCAATTGCCCACAGACTTTCTACCATTCGCAATGCGGATAAGATTCTCGTTATCGAGGATGGCTCCATTGTGGAGGAGGGTACACATGATGAGCTTGTGGCGCTGGGCGGTAGCTATGCAAGGATGAATAAGATCCAGACAAGTGGTATCAGTGCGTAAAAGTGTTGTGTTGACAAAATAGAATAAATGGATTATATTGACTATAAAGTAAAATGTAGTCAAAAAGGATGTGAATAGATTTGCCTAAGAGTTATTCGAATCAGGAAAGGGAATATATCGTAAAACGCCTTAAGGAAGAGGCGGTGAAGTGCCTGTCACAGTATGGAGTTCGCCGCACCACAGTAGATGAGCTTGTAAAGCGCGTGGGTATTCCCAAGGGTACCTTTTACCTGTTTTATAAATCTAAAGAGCTGCTATTATTTGAGGTAATTCAGGAGCAGCACGATGCGATCAATAACGACCTGGCTGCTGCACTTTCTGTTATTTCAAGGAAGGCCATTACAGCAGATACTCTGACAGACCTGATTTTTGATTTCTTTAAGAAGACAGAGGAGATGCCGATACTTAAGCTTCTTGATACCGATGAGGTGGAGCTCCTTGTGAGAAAGCTTCCCAAGGAAGTGGTGGAGACACATCTTCAGGATGATACAGATACCATAGGCCAGATGCTTTCCATGTTCCCGGTGAAAAAGGATGTGGACGTAAAGGCGATCAGTGCAGCGTTTCATGCTATATATTTTGCAACGTTGCATAAAGCAGATATCGGAGAAGACAGCTATGATGAGGCCTTGAAGATACTGATACGCGGAGTGGTGAGTCAGCTGATGTGATTAGTTTAATGATCAGGAAGAGATAGTTAAGATTAGAGGATATTGTAATTAAAAATATGTAGTCCGTTGGATGAAGTATTTTGATGATATGAACATAATGAGTCCGGTGAAAAGCCGGACTTTAAACAAATCTTTAATTGACTAAATATTTACATATAGACAAATGGATATGAGGAGACGATATGATACAAGTAAAAAATCTTACCTTCAGCTATACCAAAAAGCCCTTTATTAAGGACATGAATTTCTCAGTAAATGAGGGAGAGATCTTCGGATTCCTTGGGCCCTCCGGCGCGGGAAAGAGCACACTTCAAAAGATTCTCCTCGGTATGCTTCCGGGATATCGGGGTTCAGCAATTGTTGGTGGCATGGAGTGCAGGGAACATGGTTCAGAGTTCTATCAGTCCATCGGAGTGGATTTCGAGTATTCGACCATGTACGAGAAGCTCTCAGCCAGAGAGAACCTTGAGTTCTTTTCATCTCTTTATGACAAAAGAGCGCGCTCTATTGACGAGCTTCTTATGGCGGTTGGACTTGAAAATGACGCCGATAAGCGGGTTTCGGATTTTTCAAAGGGAATGAAGAGCCGCCTGAACTTCATAAAGGCTCTGGTGCATGACCCTAAGCTCCTGTTTCTGGATGAGCCTACAAGCGGACTTGATCCTGCAAACAATCGTCTAATGAAGGACATGATCCTGGAGGAGAAGAAAAGAGGTAAGACCATTCTTCTTACAACTCACAATATGCAGGATGCAACTGAGCTCTGCGACAGAGTTGCGTTCATCGTGGGTGGACAGATCTATGCCATGGACAGCCCGCACAACCTGATAATGTCAAAGGGAGCAGCCGTTGTCACCTACACCTGGATCCAGAATGGTGAGCAGACTGCCAGCTGCGAACTGGAGAAGATGTCAGAGGACAAGCAGCTGCAGGAGCTTATCGCTAAGAATCAGCTTCAGTCAATTCACAGCAGCGAACCGACACTTAATGATATTTTCATGGAGATCACGGGGAGGACGCTGGTATGAGAAGGTGGTTAAATCTTTTCATTTGGAATATGAGATTTCAGGCAAGATACGGTTTCTACCTGCTATATGCGTTTCTTACAATTTTTTATACGGTTGTGCTATTTGCACTCCCTATCACCTGGAGAGGTAAGACCGCTGCAATGCTGATATTTTCTGATCCTGCAGCTATGGGACTTTTCTTCATGGGTGCGATTGTCTTACTTGAAAAGAGCCAGCGGGTAACTGCTTTCTTTGCTATTACTCCGCTTAAGGCCTTTGAATATGTGCTCTCAAAGGTGCTGTCACTAAATGCGATAGCCCTTGTGGTAGCAGGTGTACTTGCTTATGTATCAGGTAGCAGACAGGTCTTTTTAGTGCTTGTAGGAACATTTTTATCAGGCGCGATTTTTACACTTTTTGGAGTGCTTGTTGCTACTAAGATAACGAGCCTTAATCAGTTTATTCTGTTCACGGTTCCTGTAGAGGCAGCCGGCTTTTTACCAGCAATTTTGCATCTGTTTGGAATTACTCCGGACTATCTGAAATACTATCCTGCCAATGCCTGCATGGATTTGGTGTCTGGAAGAGGTGTTACATTTATTGGACTGCTATTTACAGTTGCACTAATTATTTTCTTGTTTTACTTTGCCTGCCACGAGATGCTTAGAATGTGGCAGGAACAGGGAGGCGCGAAGATATGAGAACTATTAGAATCAGTTTTATACATATGCTGGGATTTGTTCGAAGGGACATGATGCTTCTGGCTGCCGGTGTTTCGCCCATTTTTATTGGACTGGTAATTCGACTTGGAATCCCTTTTTCTGAAAAGATGCTTACGGAAATGACAGGGCTTCCCTATGTTCTTGTGCCATATTTTAGTCTGTTTGATATTTTATATGCCGCGATTATACCGGTTATATTTTGCTTCATAACCGCTATGGTAATGCTTGAAGAGCGCGATGATCACATCGACAGATATCTCTTTGTTACACAGCTTGGACGCTTCGGCTACTATGTTTCAAGAGTTGTATTGCCGGCTGCATTTTCCTTTGTGGTGACTGCGATTCTGCTTCCTGCTTGCAAGCTTTCGGATTTATCTGTACTTGAATTGTTATTCCTTTCTCTTGCAGGAACTCTTCAGGGAATCATCATCGCTCTTCTTGTGGTGGGCTTTTCTGCCAACAAGCTTGAAGGTATGGCAGTTACGAAGGTTTCATCTCTTGTGATGCTGGGATCTCTAGCGCCCTACTTTATCCCAGGGCCTTACAGGTATCTCCTTTCCTTCATGCCATCCTTCTGGACAGGGATGGTGATAACTGAGAAGCAGCCAATTTTCATGCTTGTGTCTGTTCTTGTTGCTGCGCTGTGGATAGTTGTTTTGTGGAAAAAAGTGGGGCGGAAAAATAACTGAGACAACTAGAAGGTGGATTTGGGTAGAAATAGTTGTCTGGAAAAAGAATTGGAACAACTAGATAGTATATTTGTGTAGAAATAGTTGTCCGGAAAAAGAATCGGAACAACTAGAAGTGGTATTGAAGTGGAAATAGTTGTCCGGAAAAAAGATCGGAACAACTAAATAGTATATTTGTGTAGAAATAGTTGTCTAGAAATAAAACCGGAACAACTAGACGATGGTAATTGGAAGAAATAGTTGTCTGAAAAAAGATCGAAACAACTAGATAGTATATTTGGGTAGAAATAGTTGCCCGGAAATAAAAACGGAACAACTAAATAGTATATTTGTAAAGAAACTAGAATCTCCCTAAAACAAACACATCCAAACATCTCCAAGTATAAAAGAAAACGTAAAAGCAAAAATACCCCTTTACTCCGTAAATCTAATGTAGTAGAATACGCCTAATGGAAAACGTTTTCTGAATCGATTTTTTTACTACAAGGGAGGTTACTAAGTGAACAGAGCAAAAAGAAGTACTACTTTTGTCATGGCCCTGGTTATGTCACTTACGCTCATGCTGTCCGGTTTGGGGAAGACCGTAACAGTGAGAGCGGCTGAGGGAGTGACGTTTAAGCTTCATTACCACAGGGAAGATGGGGACTACAAGAAATGGGATGCATGGCTGTGGACTGAAGGCGGCGAAGGCGGAGGTTATCCTTTTGAGGAAGAGGATGGCGAGATGGTTGCGACCATGTCTGTGCAGCCCGGAGCGACCAAGGTTGGTTTCATCGTTAGAACTGAGGAATGGGATAAGGACGTAGAGGCTGACCAATTTGTAGACATTTCAGAAGTAGTATCTGGTACAGTACACGCCTATGTTGAGTCAGGCGTGGAAGGTGCAGTGAAAGAATATGGAGATGATGTTGTGACTGGAACGAAATTAAAGAGCGCTATTTATGACGGAAAAAACACAGTAACATTACTTTTTACAGGGGAGCTTGATGCTGAGCAGGAGAAGACTTTCTATGTCGTTGGAAGACTTGGCGAGACTGAGGTTACAGAGGTTAGCCTCAAGGAAAAGGCATCAGACAGCGAGTACTATTACGACCTTACAATCGCTGATGAGCTTGACCCCACAAGGAATTACAGAGTTGGATTTGAGGAGCAGGAGTATCCTGTGAACATGCCTGTAATTTATTCAACTAAGGAGTTCGAGGACAAGTACACCTACGAGGGCGACGATCTCGGAGCTGTCTATGAAAAGGACAAGACAACCTTCCGCCTCTGGGCGCCTACTGCTGAGCAGGTTTTCCTGAATCTGTATGAGAGCGGTAAGAGCTGGGAGGAAGACCTCAGGGAAAAGGTTGAGATGAAGGCTGACGTAAACGGCACATGGGTTGTGGAAGTGCCCGGAGATCTCGCCGGAACCTATTACACCTTCACAGCGGTTCTCGATGGACTTAACGTGGAGGCCTGCGATCCCTATGCCAGAACCACAGGCGTTAACGGCAAGAGAGCGATGGTTGTTGACCTTGCTGCTACTAATCCTGAGGGCTGGGATGAGGACAAGAACCCTCATGCAGACGAGAGCATCAATGATGCGATTCTCTACGAGCTTCACGTGAGAGATTTTTCAGTTGCTAACGAGGCTGAGCTTGGTGATGATGCAGGAAAATACACTGCATTTGCAAAGACCGGAACAAAGACAGCAGGCGGTCAGCCCACAGGAATTGACTACCTGAAGGACCTTGGAATAACCCACGTACACATCCTTCCTTTCTACGATTTCGGATCAGTTGATGAAAATTCGAAGTCCACAGATCAGTTCAACTGGGGCTACGATCCGGTGAACTTTAACGTGCCTGAGGGCTCATATTCAACAGATCCTTACAACGGAGAGGTTCGCGTGGCTGAGGCTAAGCAGATGGTGAAGGCCCTTCATGACAATGGTTTGTCGATCGTTATGGACGTTGTTTATAACCATGTTTATAGTGGAAAAGATTTCTGTGTAAACAGATTAGTTCCGGGATATTTTTCAAGAATCAGTGATGACGGAACTTATTCAAATGGCTCAGGATGCGGTAATGACACAGCTTCCGAGCGTTCTATGGTAAGAAAATATATTGTGGATTCAGTTCGCTACTGGGCTGATGAGTATCACATCGACGGCTTCAGATTTGACCTGGTGGGACTTCTTGATGTTGATACCATTAACGAGATCATGACTGAGGTTCACAAGACTCATCCCGATGTTATCTTCTACGGTGAAGGCTGGAGCATGGACACCAAGGTTACCAAGGAAAATGTGACTCTTGCGACACAGAGGGCTTCCGAGAAGACTCCCGGCTTTGCATATTTTAATGACAATATCCGTGACGGACTTAAGGGAAGTGTGTTCAGCACAGACGAGACCGGATGGGCATCTGGTGCCACAGGAAAAGAGCAGAACATGATCGCATCCTTCAAGGCAGAAGAGGTGTGGAGTAAGAACCCCACACAGATCGTGCAGTACGCGTCATGTCACGACAACAACACTCTTTTCGACAGGATTGCTACCGCGCGAGAGGACGTTGACAGAGATACAAGAATCAAGATGAGTAACCTTGCAGCTGCTTATTATCTGACTTCTGAGGGAATACCCTTCATGCAGGCAGGTGAAGAGATTCTCAGGACCAAGGAGAAGGAAGACGGAACCTATGATTCCAACAGCTTCAGCTCCGGAGATGCGGTGAACTGCTTAAAATGGTATACTCTTGATGATCCTGAATACAAAGCAAATCTCGATTTTTACAAGGGACTCATTTCATTTAGAAAAGCGCATGGACTTCTTAGACTTTCAACAACTGATGAGGTTGAAAAGAGAGTAACTGCGGTTGAAGGACTTGATAAAAACGTGGTTGCCTTTAACCTTGATAATACTGACAAGGGCGTTGCCGGTGAGGAGGCAGAGAACATTTTCCTCGCTTTTAATCCCAATGAGACAGAGGCCAGCGTTCAGCTTCCTGAGGGTAACTGGAGCATCTGCGCAAAGGGCATCCAGGCGGGAACCGAGTCTCTTGGCACTGCAAGCGGAACCATAACTATCGCGCCTGTATCAGCGGTTATCCTGACAAAGGGCGATAGCATAGCTTCCAAGGCTTCTGCAAACGGAGCAAACAAGGGCGTTATCGGCGGCGTGGTTGCTGCTTCTGCGGCAGGTGCAGCTGCACTCCTGGCATTTACTCTTTCTAGAAAAAAGAAGAAGCAATAAATTACAGATTGTCCTCACCCCATTTTTTTAATTCCAAAAGAATGGGGATGAGGCTTTTTGCTTTTTCAGTGAGATTGTACTCGACTCTTACGGGCATCTCGTCATACTGTTTTCTCTCAACGAGGCCGTCTGCCTCAAGCTCTTTTAATGAATTCGCCAGCATGGTGTTGGTTATGCCGTGAACTGCGCGGGTCAGCTCTCCGTATCGGACAACTTCGTTATAATCAATCACACAGAGGATCATGATCTTCCACTTGCCACCGACGATGTCGATGACCTTCTTTAATCCACAGCCCTTTCCGGCGATGTCTTCACATAATGGTTCTTTTTTCGCTATTTTACTCATGGTATAGTTTTCCTTACTAGGTATATATGAACTGCGTACTTGATACATTTTTTATACCAACTATAATAATGGTGTCGGCAGAAAATAACAAGTAAGAATTTTAGGAAGGAGATTTTCCAATATGAGAAAGGCAGCTAATGATATAGACAGATGCGTTGCCTGCGGAGTTTGTGCCCTTCAGTGCCCACGGGAGGCGATAGACATCTACAAGGGCTGCTATGCTGTGGTCGATGTAGCGAAATGCGTCGGCTGTGGAATATGTGAAAAGGCGTGCCCGGCAGGTTCGATAAGGGTAACTGATGATGGAGTCGGCCGCTGAGCCTTGATGGAAATGGAGTTTAAAAAATGGCATCAAATAAGAAAAAGCATTGGTATGACTATCTTTGGATATGGTCAATTGTATATTTTGCGCTGGGATTTTTTAACATCCTGTTCGCGTGGCTGGGAATGATCGATTTCATACTTCCCCTGATTTTTGCAATCGTGGGTGGAAACAAGTGGTTCTGCAATCACATGTGTGGAAGAGGGCAGCTTTTCTGGGTTCTCGGAAGGAATCTGAAATGCTCCAGGAAAAAGCAGGCACCAAGGTGGCTCTCATCAAAGTGGTTCAGATACGGCTTCCTTGCATTCTTCCTGACAATGTTTGGGACAATGGTTTTCCAGACCTACCTTGTGTTCTCAGGTGCGGGCTCACTGAAAAAAGCGATCAAGCTCTTCTGGACATTTAAAGTACCGTGGCATTGGGCGTATAATGGAAGTGTGTTCCCGGACTGGGTGGCTCAGTTTGGATTTGGCTTCTACAGCCTCATGCTGACATCAACACTCATCGGACTTATTGTGATGGTGCTCTATAAGGAAAGAACCTGGTGCTCATTCTGCCCCATGGGAACTATGACTCAGGGAATTTGTAAGTTGAAAAATAAGAGTGGCAAGAACTGATTTTGTTGTTTGGGAAAATGCTATCCTGTAGGATAGTTATTGATATAACGAATATATTTTATTCATAAAAAGTAAATTATTATTGAAAAGGAATGGAGAATTATGACTTTAGAAGAAAGAGCTCAGAAGGCAGTAGAATTAAAAACTTCAGGAAGGTATAACTGTGCGCAGTCCGTTACTGTTGCGCTTGCCGATGAGACAGGCTTATCAGAAGAGCAGCTCAGACAGATTTCTGCAGGCTTTTGCGCAGGAATGGGCAACATGGAAGCAACCTGCGGAGCACTTATCGGCGCTGGCATGATCGCAGGTCTCAAAACTGAAGGTCAGGGCACACTTGGAAAGACAAAGCAGATCCAGGAAGAGTTTGCTAAAAGGTGCGGAGCAATTAAGTGCCGTGATCTTAAGGCGGTTACTGATGGTAAGCCGCTGTGCCCCTGCGAGGAATGCGTAAGGAATGCGGTGCTGGTTTATGGTGAAGTTATGGGACTTAAATAAAGATCAAATTGGATGGTATTTAGTAGTATAATGTTTATTTGTGGGGGAAAACAAATAATCGGGGGGTGTTTTATGACAGAGAAAAGTTTTGTTAATTGGCTGGCTGAAAGAAATTTGGAAGAAGAATTTGATGAAGCGTTAAAGTGTTATAGAATTCAGGCATATAAGGCAGCATATTTATTTTCGTATGTAACATTTTTAAAAAACATAGCGAATCAGATGATTAAGTATAAAGGCGTACCGACAGCCTGTATTGCTCAGACTAAGGGCAATGTAACCGGGGCAACTAAAGTATGGAATAGGATAGTTAATGATGTTAATAATCCAGTAACATGGGAAGAAAGTGTGCGCAACGAAATAACTAGAAAAGATAATAATATTTTTAATGTACCAGATGATATCAGAAATGAGCTTGATCAACATCGTAACAAGAGGAATGTATGCGCACATGGAAAGTCCAGGCCGATTGATGAAAGTTCTGTTGAAGATTTATGGAATTTCATTACATATGCGATGAATTATCTTGTGATAGATGGGACAGTTGAGCAATGGAAAAATGATATGGAGGATATGTTTCACTATTCCTTATCTGACGTAAAAGATAAATTTGAAAATAAAATGTATGTATATGCTACATTTGTTGAAGATGATAAAAAAGACATTTTCAATTGGATGTTGGACCAGAGCATGAACGCTGAATTTAATACTGGAAATTATGTTGCGGAGATAACCTGTTATTTTTTTGAAAGGGTTTTGGAAAGAACAGATGCCCTGGAACGAAAGTTTGTTGATGGGGATCATAAAAAACAAAGCTTTTTATCAATAATTACTGATGTTTATAAGCTTACAGAAATACCTACCAAGTATGTATATGCTGGAAGACCGAATCAGGTAGCTAGTGAGTTATCAGCTTGGAAGCATGGCAAAAAAAATATACAAAGGTTCTTCAAATATATATTTATCAAGAGCAAAGCTAATGAATATTGGGACATATTAAGCCAATATTGTAGAGAAGAGACATGTGAATTTGATAGAGATATATTAAATAATCTTGCTCTGTGTATAAGCGAAAAGCTGGATGAGCTGAAAGTACTTTATGTATATTCAATGTATGCTTCAAATAAGGAATATTTAACAGGTACTATAGACTATAATAAGGTGTATAGGTACATCGGAGATATAAAGCTTATTTTAATGATCTTTTGTAATGAAGTGTCGGTTGCTGATGATGTTTTTGGAAAACTAAATGAGTTTGTGCTTAGGTGTTTGATAGAGTACAAAACCGGAAATGGCAACTTTAATAACTATAAAGTATGGCTGGATGATATAAAATGCATTAAAGAATCTTTCTCAGAACTTGAGGTAAATGATATTGTATTTACTGTTTCGGATTCTGAGTTTGATTTTACGGATATTATTCGCTGCTTAGAAGATGAAAATGAAATAGGTAAATGCAACCAATTTTATTCGATTATAAGAGATGATAGTTATTACCGATTTGGAATATCAGATGGGACTATTAGAATGAAAACTTTGGCAGATGAGGATTGCTGCAATTCTATGGTCGAGTATATTAGCGGAATAATGAATGATATTGATCCAGGGTTTGATGTGAGCATAAATAATGAAATAGTATACACAAAGGACGCGCAACAGGAAAACGTATCAGCTTAATAGAAATTAAAAGAATATCAGGAAATAAAGTATTAACTAAGAATGCGGACCGGAATTAGCGCAATGTCATTAAGTTAAGGGCGACGACAATAAGACTCTTATACCAGAAATGGTATAGGGGTCTTTTTTTCTGAAAAAACAGTTGACAGTAGGGCTGAAAAGTGCGGCCGCTTTCGCTACTGATTATATTTAGAGGTAGCGAAAGCGGCCCTTGAAATTGTAAGCATAATTCTCAATTTCAAGGAGGTGCACATGAACCCAAAACAAGTAAAGAATCTATTGGTTGCACAAATAAAGCTAGTTTCAGCTAATGCCAAGTCATTCTGTGTCGATTCCGAGAAGAACTTTTCAAGAAAAAGGAAGCTAACTATGGAAAAAATTATTGCTGGAATTATTGGCATGGGAAGTGGGAGTCTCACAAATGAATTGGTGGATTTCTTTAACGACAGTTCAGAAACGCCGACATCATCAGCATTTTGTCAGCAACGGTGTAAGGTATCTGTTGAGGCTTTTGAGACTGTATTCCGCCTCTTTTCAAAGAAACTTTTTGATTCTTTCAAGGCTGATTTACCTATTTTGGCGGTCGATGGATCAAAGATTCAGATTCCAACAGACCCTACCGATGCTGATTCGTTTTTTCCTGGGACAAATGGGCAGAAGCCATACAACATGGTTCATTTAAACGCCCTATATGACATTAAACATCAACTTTATCTGGATGCGGTTATACAAAAAGCAAAATTTGAAAATGAGGATGTGGCTCTTACAGAGATGGTAGACAGATCGCCATTACATAATGCTCTCTTGATGGCAGATAGGGGATATGAGAGTTACAACAATCTTTCGCACATCCAGGAAAAAGGATGGTACTTTCTTTTCAGAATAAAAGATGGCCCCACCGGTATAAAACAAGGGTTAATATTACCAGATGCCAGTTCCTATGATGTGAATATTGAATTGAATCTAACTAGAAAACAGACAAATGAGGTTAAGGAACTATTAAAAGATAAAAATCACTATAAGCTTATATCTACAACTAGAGTTTTTGATTATCTCCCAATAAAAAACAGGAAATCGGAACCGACAAGTTTTTACAAGCTATCATTCAGAATCGTGAGATTTCCTCTGTCGGAAGATTCCTACGAAACAATCATAACCAATCTTCCTTCCGAAAAATATCCTCCTGGGGAAATAAAGAAACTCTATGCTTCAAGATGGGGAATTGAAACATCTTTCAGGGATTTGAAATACACCATGGGAATGCTTGATTTTCATTCAAAAAAGGTGGAATGCATACAGCAAGAAATCTATGCACATCTTACAATGTATAACTTTGCAGAAATGATTACCTCGCACGTAGTCATTAAGAAAAAGCAAAGAAAATATATATACAGAGCTAACTTCTCGGTTGCAGCTCACATGTGCAGAAAATTTTACCGCGGTATTACATCGCCACCTGATTTGGAAACCATTATATCAAGAAATCTTGTACCCATTAGACCAGATCGGCATCGAGATAGATACCAGTCTGCAAGAATCTTCAGAGGTTTCCTATATAGAGTAGCATAAAGCTATAGATTTTACACGTGCTCAGCAGGCGGATTTCCATTCGTCTATTTGTTGTGTAAATAACCATGGAAAAAGAGGATGCTGGAACAATTCCAACATCCTCTTTATAACTTTTCCCTCATGTTACAATGCTAACTTAATGACATTGGGAATTAGCGGTTCCGCATTTTTTTCATTTAATAGGAAATTGCGCCTTGGCGGCGCAATCTTGAAATAAAGGTAAAAGTCTTTATTTCAAGGAGGCAGGAGAGAAGATCAAGGTTAATATCAACACAAACTCTAACAAAGAGCTTAAGAGAGAAGACGGATCCGACATGGATACCAGAGAAATCTTCGATGTTTTCCTTCAGATGTGTAAGGACAACGGTATCAAGGTTATGATGGACTGCCACAGTGCGGATGCCAACAACTCAGGACACAACTACAACGTATGGTACGGTCCTAAGGGCTTCACAACTCAGGACTGGATCGACGGTTGGACATGGTTTGTAAATGAGTACAAGGATGATGATACTATCATCGCTTGTGACCTTAAGAATGAGCCTCACGGAAAATATTCTCAGGCTGATTCAAACGCAGCAAAATGGGATGATTCAACAGATGAGAACAACTGGCAGTACGCAGCAAGCATCTGCGGACAGGCTATTCTCGATGTTAACCCGAACCTCCTTATTATGGTAGAAGGTATCGAGGAGACTCCCAGAGATGGTTACGATTACAACTCAGGCACACAGGATCCCAATGCTTCAGAGGATGAGCTGAAGTACTACGGCGGCTGGTGGGGCGGAAACCTCAGAAATGCCGGTAAATATCCTGTAGACCTTGGAAGTCACCAGAGTCAGCTCGTTTATTCTCCTCACGACTATGGTCCGCTTGTTTATAAGCAGACATGGTTCGACAAGGACTTCACGGAGCAGACACTGCTTGACGATGTATGGTATGACAGCTGGTTCTATATCCAGGATGAAAATATCGCACCTCTCCTTATCGGTGAGTGGGGCGGATTCATGGATGGCGGTGACAATGAGAAGTACTTAAATCTCATGTCAGAGTTTATCGCAAAGAACCACATCAATCACACCTTCTGGTGCATCAACCCCAACTCAGGCGATATAGGCGGACTTCTTAAGGACGACTGGGCAACATGGGACGATGCAAAATATAACATGATGAAAAAGACCCTTTGGGCTGATGACAGCACAGGTAAGTTCGTTGGTCTTGATCATGAGATTCCGCTCGGCGACAACGGCGAGACAGTAACAGATTTCTACAACTAAACTTCATACACCCAAAAATGAGGAGAGGCTGAGGATGCGTTTTCAGCCTCTCTTCTATTTTTTGTGAATGGATTATTATATTTAGTAGAAAAACAGTCAGATTAACGATTGCTAACAATTTAATTGCAATAAATATTTAAATCTGATATAATAACTGCGCATGTAAGATTTGTTTTTTTATTAAGAGGTATTTGACATGGCAGAAGTATTTGATATTCAGAAGTATATGACAAGGGGTGTAGAGCGCGTTGTAGCTGACGCAATAAGAGCTACATTAAAGAACCCCAAGGAGAGCGCCTACATGGCAAAGTTTGCAATGGCCAGCAAGGCTTCTTCCAAAAAGAGAGCAAAGAGCGAGGCAGAAGGAGAGCATATTCCTCCGTTTTTGATAGCAAGTATCACCAGCAGCTGTAACCTTCACTGCGCAGGCTGTTACTCAAGATGTAACAACGCAACAGAGGATGCAGAGCCCGTGGATCAGCTTACTGATCAGGACTGGAGCAATGTGTTTGAGGAGGCCGATGACCTCGGAGTCAGCTTCATTCTTCTTGCAGGTGGCGAGCCCCTTCTTAGAAAGGGTGTCATCGAGGCTGCGGGAAAAAAGCAGAATATACTGTTTCCGATTTTCACAAACGGAACCTATATGACTGAGAAGTATTTCGATGAGTTCGACAAGTGCCGTAACCTGATCCCTATCATGAGTATCGAGGGCGAGAAGGAGGCAACTGATAAAAGACGCGGAGAGGGTGTCTACGACAAGCTTGTTTCCAACATGGATGAGCTTAAGGAAAGAGGCATAATCTTCGGAGCTTCCGTAACTGTGACAACTGAGAATATCAAGGAAGTATCTTCCGAGCGCTTCATAAACATGCTGTCTGAAAAAGGCTGCAAGGCAGTGATCTTTGTTGAGTTCGTGCCCGTGACAGAGGATTCAGAGTACCTGGCTCCCGGCGAAGAGGACAGAGAATATCTTAAGGCTGAGATCATGCGTCTTAGAAAAGAGCATGAGGAAATGGTTTTCGTATCCTTCCCCGGCGATGAGAAAAATTCCGGCGGATGCATTGCAGCAGGCAGAGGATTTTTCCATATTAATTCCCATGGTGGCGCAGAGCCCTGCCCGTTCTCACCCTACTCAGACATCAATGTGAAGGAGACTTCACTCAGGGATGCCATGAAGTCCAAGCTGTTCCACAGCCTTCAGGACGAGGGAGTTCTTCTCGACGATCACAAGGGTGGATGCGTTCTTTATGAAAAGAGACAGCAGGTCGAAGAATTGCTAAATGCATGACAAAAAATGAGTATCTTCCTGAATATAGAAGATGTAAACTTGATAGTTGAGGGGCAATAAAGTTTTGGAGGATGAAAAATGAGCAACTTTTTAGAGCTTTCTAAAAGCAGAAGAAGTGTAAGAACTTTTGATAAAAACAGACTTGATGATTCCGTTATAAATGAGCTTAAGCAGTTTGCTGACAGTATCACCAATCCCTACGGAGTGCCTGTCAGATTCGTGTTCCTTGATAAGGATGAGAACGATCTTTCAAGCCCTGTGCTCTCAGGTGAGAAGACCTATGTGAGCGCTGTTGTGAAAAAGACAGAGCACGCGGAGGAGGCTTACGGCTACGCTTTTGAAGCACTTTTAATGCATGCGCATGAGATGGGACTTGGAACTGTCTGGATCGGCGGAACAATGCCCAGAGAGAAATTCGAGGAGGCCACAGGACTTGCAGCGAATGATCTTATGCCCTGCATGAGCCCTCTTGGAAAGCCTGCAGACAAGATGTCAATTAAGGAAACTCTCATGAGAAAGGGAGTTAAGGCTGACAGCAGAAAGAAATTTGAAGAGCTGTTTTTTGAAGAAGATTTCAATACTCCTCTGACAGAGGCTAAGGCAGAGTCCCTGGGACTTAAGGATGCACTTGAGTGTCTCAGGGTTGCACCATCAGCAGTTAACAAACAGCCCTGGCGTGTTATAATTAATGGAAACGAAGCACATTTTTATGAGAGACATGACAAGGGCTTTACAACACCTGACTATGACCTTCAGAAGATCGATGTGGGCATTGGAATGTACCACTTCGAGAAGGAACTTGCGGCCAGCGGGAAGACGGCCACTCTTGAAGTAAAGGATCCCGGAATTAAAGCGCCTTCAGATGTCGATTACGTTGCAACTTATAGGTGGTAAAAGTAATCTAATGGCTAATTCAAAAAATTATGACATGCTTAACGGCAGTCTTATAGACAAAATAGTATTATTTGCAATTCCGCTTGCAATATCCAGCATTTCTCAGCAGCTATTTAACGCTGCTGATCTTGCTGTTGTGGGAAGATTTGCATCTCCTGAGGCTATGGCAGCGGTGGGAAGTAATTCATCGGTTATTTCACTGATAATAAGCTTCTTCATCGGTCTGTCCATCGGTGCCAACGCCCTTATCGCGATGCAGATCGGAGGCGGAAAAAAGAATGAGATAAACGAAACCGTTCACACTGTAATTGCGGTATCCCTTTTGGCGGGATGCGCGATTATTTTGATCGGTTTCTTTTTATCGGGGCCGATTCTTGTCATGATGGGAGCACCATCCAATGTCCTTGGTCTGGCAAAGCTATACCTCAGGATTTATTTCTTTGCGATGCCTGCGATCATGGTCTACAACTACGGCTCTGCAGTCCTGAGAAGTAAGGGGGATTCCAAGAGACCCCTTTATGCGATGCTGATATCAGGTGTGATCAACGTTATTCTGAATTTGATATTTGTAGTTGTTTTCCATCTGCATGTAATTGGTGTTGCGCTTGCAACAGTTTTATCTAACCTTTTTGGCGCCGGATATATTCTGTATATTTTATTTAATGAGGAAGAGACCTTCAGACTTGACCTCAGAAAACTCAGTATCAAGAAGCAATACCTTATCCGCATGATGCAGATAGGCCTTCCTGCAGGACTTCAGGGCGTTGTCTTTTCATTATCCAACGTGGTTATCCAGTCGACTGTAAACAGCTTTGGTTCAGATGCCATCGCGGGTTCAACGGCCGCTGCCAATTTTGATTTCATATCCTACTGTGCGATGAGTGCCTTCGCGCAGTCTGCCGTAACCTTCACCAGCCAGAATTATGGCGCTAAGAAATTTGACAGATGCAAAAGAGTTTTCAGGATATGTATGGCCTGTGGTATCGGTGCTTCGGCGCTGGTTGTGTTCCTTTTTGTGACCTTCAGATACCAGGCGATCAGTATCTTTACAACAGAGCCTGCTATTATCGAGTTCGCAATGAAGAGAATCATGAATGCCTTTTTATTCCACTTCCTTATTGGAAGCTATGAGATAAGCGGTGGCTGCCTTCGCGGTATGAACCATTCGCTGACACCCACACTTATTTCTATTTTCGGAACCTGCGTATTCAGACTTATCTATGTCTTTACATATATTCCGACTCACCACACCTTTGAGGAGCTTTTCAGAGTTTATCCCCTTTCATGGGTGATAACTGGAATCGCCACGATTTCGGTGTATCTGATCGTGAGACGCAAGGAATTTGCGCGTCTTAGCTGAAAATAAATATGCCCGTTGCATATCGAACGCATGTTTGCTAGAATGGTATATATTAAGTAATAAAAGCGGGGATACATCATGCAGGAAATTCTTGATTGTTTAAATGAAGCGCAGCGGGAGGCGGTTACTTCAACCGAAGGCTACGTACGTGTTATAGCGGGTGCCGGAAGCGGTAAGACAAGGGCTTTGTCGCACCGCTTTGCTTATCTTGTAAACGGTCTTGGAATCATGCCGGGGCACATTCTCTGCGTCACCTTCACTAACAAATCTGCCAATGAAATGAGGCAGCGTATTCACCGCCTCACCGGAGACAACGACACAGGATACATCAACACTTTTCATGGATTCTGCGTCTCTGTGTTACAGGAGGATTCTCACGCGGTTTCCTATCCCAAGAGCTTTCTCGTTCTTGATAATTCCGATATCGATGATATGTTGAAAATCATATATGAGGAGCGTGGACTTTCCCTCCGCGACATGACCTTCAGTGCCGCCAGGGATATGTTTGAGATACGCAAGATTTTCAAGGAACCGGAATATTATCTTGATATGATCACCATGTCCCTTGAGACTCTTAAGGAAAAATACGACAGTGCAACTACTGCGGAGGACATACTGTTCTATGGCTATCTCTATCAGGAAAAGAAGTGCTTTGGACTTGATTACAATGATCTTATAAAATTCTCGCTTTACATCTTTTCACAAAATGAAGATATCAAGCTCAAGTGGCAAAAACGTCTTGAGTACATAATGATCGACGAGTTTCAGGATATCGACAGCCTTCAGTATGAGCTGATGGAGGTTCTCTCAGGCTACCATAAGAATCTTTTTATAGTAGGCGACCCGGATCAGACCATCTACACCTGGCGCGGTGCAAACGTGAAGTACCTCTTGGATTTTGATAAAAACTTCCCTGATGTAAAGACAATCATGATGAATGATAATTATCGTTCAACTCCGCAGATCCTTGGGGCAGTTAATTCACTGATTGATAAAAATACCCAGAGAATCAAAAAGGAGCTTACGCCTACACTTCCTTCGGGAGAGAGCGTCCTCTGTCATCTGGCTCCTAATACTGCCGAGGAGGCGGACTGGATAACTGGAGAGATTCTGGCCATGAAGGGGATGGGCATTCCCTACCGCGACATGACAATTCTTTATCGTGCCCACTATGTCACCAGGACAATAGAAGAGGGACTTTTAAAGGAAAAGATTCCTTATACGATCTATTCTGGTGTCCAGTTTTTTGGACGGATGGAAATAAAGGACGCACTTTGTTATCTGCGAATGATTGTTTACAGGGATGACATTTCATTTAGAAGAATCGCCAATGTGCCCAAGAGGAATCTGGGAAAACGCCGCATGAGTTTTCTGGAGCAGTACGCAGCGGAAAATAAGTGCTCACTTTATAAGGCGCTCCACGAGAATCTTGATAACGATATAATGCGTGGCACCAAGGCAGGAAAATTTATTGACCTTATCGAGAGATTTGCTGACAGCTATGAAGGGCTGCCGGTTTCAGAGGTTTTGTCAAAGATACTAAATGAGAGTGGCTATGAAGAGATGCTGAGGACTGAGGGCGCGCAGGAGAGACTTGATAATCTTGCAGAGCTTAAGCAGTCAGTGTTTGAGTACGAAACCACCTGCGGTGAGGAGGTTGGTCTGGAAGATTATCTTAAGCACGTGGCGCTTTTCACCAATGCTGACTCTGATGCGGGGCAGGAGGACAAGGTCCGCCTCATGACAGTACATGCTGCAAAGGGATTGGAATTCCCCTACGTATTTTTGTGTGGCATGAACGAGGGTATTTTTCCTTCAAGAAAAATCCATACTCTGGAGGGGATGGAGGAGGAGCGAAGGCTGGCCTTTGTAGCTATGACAAGAGCGAAAAAGAGACTATTCATATCAGAGGCCGGGGGAATGAATTTTGAGGGAATACCCAGGTATCCTTCAAGATTCATTCTGGACATCGACCAGAACCTGTTAGAATTTACCGAGAAGCCGGATGATGCGATGCTGACAGCAGTAAGAAAATATATCGACAATGACTCCAGACACTTAAAGGGAGCAGAGAAGCTTAACCTGCTAGAGCCCGGACAGCGGGTGGAGCATGCAATTCTTGGTCAGGGAACAATCCTGGAGCTAAACACGGAGGAGCAAAGCTACCTCATTCAGTTCGACGGTATGGAGACAACAAGGCAGATTTCCTTTAAGGTGAAGCTGAGGAAGATATAGATATTTACACAACAGCAGAAAAGGATCCCCTTAGATACCTACGCAAAGTAGATATGATCATTTTGAAATTCTTCCAAGCTGCTTGTAGATTGTCTTTGATAGATCCTTTCTATATAGAGCGAATGACATTACTATGGCTGTTATGATTCCAAAGATCACAAGGACGTAGCTCAGGCCTATTGCATGGCTCATGCTGCCTCCTGCGAGCTTGTCGAACAGAACTGTGGAATGTCTCGTTCCTGTAAGCATAAGAGCAATAATGATTGCAACAAGCGATATAATTGAGGTAAGCATGTATTTATAGGTGAGTGATATAAAAATCAAATCGGCTGCTGTCAGAATTGCTGACAGGATTATGTAATTGCCTGAAAAGGATGTCTCAAAAGTGCCGTTTTTCGCAAGGGCTATGCGGTGGAGGACTATGAGAGAGAAAACGACAAGTGTAAACGGAACTACAAATATATAGGGAAACACTGTCTGGGAGTGCTTCTTGAGCGTTGATGACTGCATAAGTGCTGAGGTGTTTGCCATGTAGGCTACATGGTAAACCACTGAAACAGGCATGAGCAGATACATTGACCCAAGCAGAAATTCGTCCGGAAGAAGGAATTCATATAGAAATCCAACAGCCCAAATTACTAAGACCATACAAAACTGTGTCTTGATTCCCGGAGTATATTTTGCCATCTTTAACATCTTTTTTGTGTCGTTCATCATTTTAATCAGCCTCCTTAAAGCTTCGGTAGTAATTATTTTGCATAGCCTTTACCATAAATCTGGTGATATGTAAGGATATGAAAAGTGATACGAAAAGTGGTACTGCCGGATTGATAATTCTTAAATAGTAGCTCAAAAATCCTACCAGAAATGCCACAGCACAGCCAAGGACTGTTACTATAAAACATCCCAGTGAAAAATAAATATTATAGGTAATCACTTTTCTTAGTAGCAGTAATGATGCGGTGTTTGCAGCATACATTCCAAAGATCAGTGAGAGTGACATAAAGATAATTCTTAAGTTGTTTTCTTTTCCGGTAGACATCACCAGCAGCATGGTTGGAACAATTGAAAGCGTAAACTGTATAAGCCTTCTGACCTGGTCTGTTACTGCTCCGATTTTCAAAAGGTCCTTTGCCTGCAGTGAGCATCGAAGCATTCCGTATTCATAGTCTTTTGCCAGTACGCCATTATAGGCGAAGTAATCACCAAAATAGTCAATATACAGCATCCATACAGAGGCAAATATCAGGGAAAGATATCCAATCTCTGATACTAGAGCCATGTTCATAAGGAATATTACGACCGGACACACTAAAAGCGTAGCAAGTGTAAGAAGGTCAGGGCAAAAGGTTCTGTAGGTTTTCAAGATTTTTTTCATAGGTCATATTCCCCCGATTATTTTGAATAGCTGAGTCTGGTGTTGGCGCGCATGATGCCTACTGAAAGCTGGGTCAGGGTAGGTACCTCGGTGGTGATGTCAAGTCCCGCAAGCTTATCAAGGTTATCTGAAAGGCAGAGACCTTCGAAACCAAAGCTGTTGGAGGTCATGTCAAAGAGGTACTTTTTAGCAACTTCCTCGCAGCTCTTTTCACCCTTAACATATACATATTTTTCCTTGAGATCCTCCACAAAGCCATGCTCAACAACAGTGCCGTTCTCGATTATTACAGCGTAGTCTGTGACGTTCTCCATATCGGCGATGTTGTGTGTTGAGTAGATAACGGAGTTCTCGCCCTCGTTAGATGCGATATAGTCGCGGATCATGGTGCATAGAGTCTCTCTCATCAGGGGATCTAAGGGTGATGCGGGCTCATCAAGGAGAAGGAGATTGGTCTTTCTTGAAAGAACGCCTGCAAGCATCAGCTTTGTTCTTGTTCCATCTGAAAGATTGCTTATCTTCTTGTTCTTTTCAAAAACATTGCCATTACCTACCGCAAGATCCTTTAACAGGGAGTCGTACTTGTTTTCATCAAAATCATCAAACAGAAGTGACTGAACTTCCTTAGCCTGCTTCATGTTCCAGTGGGGAAGGAAGTAGGTGCCTGTTCCTGTGTAGCCGATGCTGTTTTTTACAACAGGGTTAGACTCTCTGTCGCTTTCTGAGTATTTGTCAAAATATGTGATCTCGCCCTTGTGATCAAGGTTGATGCCGGCGATCATGTTTAAAAGTGTGGTCTTACCAGCGCCGTTTTCACCGATAAGAGCTGTTGCAAATCCCTTGGGAAAATCAAGGCTTTCTATCTTGAGATTAAAATCCTTATAGTTTTTTTCAATATTCTTACAAGATATAACTGTCTGTGTTTTCATGTCATTCCTCCTCGAAGCTTAGTAAAGTAGTTAACATTTCCTGTAATTCTTTGTCGCTCATCTTTGCGATCCTGGCAAAGCGGATAGCTTCAGTAAGGGCGGCTTCAACCTTGCGTGTATGCTGCTCCTTTAACATCTCTCCGTCCTGGGCGTTCACGTAATAGCCCTTGCCCTGGACTGCGGTGACAAGTCCCTCCTGTGCCAGAAGTTCGTAGGCCTTGATCGTTGTGATAACACTGATCCGAAGCTCCTTGGCCAGTCCACGTATTGAGGGAAGGTATTCACCCTGTTCAAATTTGCCTTCCAGTATTTCTGAGCGGAAGTTATCAGCTATCTGCTGATAGATCGGTACACCCGAATTCATTAAGATTTTCATATTGACCTCACAGAAAAATTAGTAGGTGTATATATCAACTGTATATGTGATATATATACAGTATTTACATTCGGGCGTCAACACCTTTTTTTACGAAAAATCGATTAGGGTATTATCCGTTAAAGTATTCTAAAAGTTCTATTAACTTGGATTTCCTGCATTTTATTTATGATAATGTGGAATCAGGATGCGGAGAGCATGGAGGAGCAATTGAAGTAATATGAATGCTGTTACAGGTTATCTTTTGTGTTTTGGATATGTCGGCCTTATTATTGTACTAAGCCTGGTGGCAAGAAAACTGAGGCTGTTTGGAGATGAAGGCGCCCGAAAATTCATCCATATAATGCTGTGTGTTTCATGGGTTCTAGGGACTCTTTTTGCCAACCAGATACATGCCGTTATCATACCTGTCATATCTGCAATTGCTAATTATGTTATTTTGAAAAAACGCTTAATCCCCGGGCTATATAGAGAGCAGGAAGTTTCCTATGGGACGGTCTATTATCCTATAAGCCTGGCATTGATGAACCTGGTTGCGCTTTTTAATAGGGACCTGGTGTTGGCTGCCGGAATCGGAGCATTTGCACTGGCATTAGGAGATGGCTTTGCGGCCATATTTGGGAAAATTGATAATAAATACAACATCCGCCTGAAAAAGGGAAAAAAGCTGTTTGGATCATTAGCCTGTCTTGTGTTCTCATTTATTGGAATATGGATCGTGTGCTACATACTGCATGCAAATATTCCGATCAGCTTTATGATCCTGCTTGCGGTCATCTCTATGATGTTGGAGTTTATTGGAGGAAAAATTGATAATCTCCTTATCCCGCTTGGGTTATTTGTGGTTTCGGGGTTCATGATTTCTTTTATGGTGTAGCATGCAGATAAGAAAAGCGTATCACAAGTTAATGCTGACTATGATAGTATCCACCCTGGCAGTGTTTCTGCATCTGATGGTCGATGCCATAGTCATAGGGCAATACCTTGGCGCAGAGGCTATTGCGGCGGCAGGATTGGTGAGTCCGCTTACCAATCTTTTTCTTGTGTGCGGAATGATGCTTGGCTTTGGATCCGGACTTGTGTGCATCAAGTACATGGGAATGGTAGATATGAAAAGAGCCAACACAGTTTTCAGCACGGCAACTACCCTGTCGATAGTACAGTCATTGTCGCTTTCATTTTTTATGTTCTTTTTTGCACGTTCTTTTGCCGGAATCATGGCATCATCAGCGGATAATCCATTGTTAATAGATAGTATAACCGGCTATCTTAAGGGATACGCTTTCATTCTTCCCGCAAGCTGGCTTATTTATCTTTTGTCGAATATTCTCGCGGCAGATAATGATTATAGAAGAGTCGTTATCGGAATGATGGCAGCGCTTATCTTTGATACTGTTTTTGATTTTGCAAATGTACTGATCTTTAAAGGCGGACTGTTTGGAATGGCAATGGCATCAACGCTTAGCCAGTATATTTCACTTGCTGTTTTGCTGACTCATTTCCTGAGGCCAGATAAGCTCTTTGTCTATCATCCCGGACAATACGATGTTCACGAGATAATAAATATAATCGAAAGCGGTGTGAATCATGTGTTCAGACAGGGCTCCGTTATCCTTAGGAAAATATGTATAAATGCAATTTTCATGGCAGCAGGGTCACTGGCCTGTGTAACTGCGTTCTCCATTTCCCAGTCGGTATATGCCATCGCCGAGGCTGTGGCCATAGGCATTATGGGTGCCGGTTCTATGGCGACAAGTCTGTTTTATGGTGAGAGAAACAAGAAGCAGCTTGAGGAAATTACCGCATATCATTTCAGGGTAACAATCCTGATACTAACGATAACCGGGGCACTTATAGGGCTTGGAGCCCCTGTGCTGGTCCGCGTCTTTTTGAAGGGTGGCGGAGCTGAATCGGATATTGCAAGAAGCTTCATCCAAAGCCAGGCGGTTCAGATCGTGCTTATTTCCTTGTCCTGCGCTTCTATAGGAATTTGTCAGGGAACGGGACGCTTTAAGACATCATACGCGATGACAGTTTTGCAGGACGGAGTTTTTCCGGTGGTCGGAGTATTTCTTATGTTTAAATTAGTTGGGATAGATGCTTCCAAATGGGGATTTGTTCTGTCAGGCTTTTTGGCGATGGCAGCGGTGCTTGTCATGTCTTGCATTCTTTGTCACAAGCTCCCTCTTAGTTTAAAAGGAATTGTTCCTCCTCCGAAGGACTGCTATATAGCTGATGATAAGTTTTTCGAAGCTGATATAAATTCCTATGAGGATGTTATGGAAGCTTCAAAGAACATAGTCAGGATGTGCCTGGAAAATGGCGCCAGCAAGCGCGCCGGAAACTTGCTGGGTCTCTTTGTTGAGGAAATGGGCAAGAACATAATCGACCACGGATTTGATGATGGCAAGGCACACAGCGCAGGCGTCAGGCTTGTCTGCGAGGATGACGGCTTTATGATAAGACTCCGGGATGACTGCAGAGCCTTCAATCCTGTTAACTGGCTGGAGATGCATGAATCCACTGATAAGATGAAGAATATCGGAATAAGAATGGTAATGGGACTTACTAAGGATGTTAAGTATTTGTCGGTCCTTCAGATGAATAGTCTGATCATAAATGTCAGGATGGAACAGTAGTGTATGGTAGTAACGGGATTATGGACCTTCTATAGAGAACGATGGGGCTACTATGGGGCTTCTATAGGGCTAGTGGAACCGGGTTCCTCTGGAGACTAGTGGGAGCGGGTTCCGCTGGAGACTAGTGGGAGTAGGTTCCCCTTGGAGACCGCGACATTTGAATGAAATGTTGATACAACACGTAGTAAAAAGCATGGAATGCGTAAAACTACGTGATATTTGCCAGAGTATAGAGAAAGCACGTAGAAAAAGCGGCATGTTGGCCGAAAACTACGTGATATTTACCAGAGTATAGAAAAAGCACGTAATAAAAACAGCAGGAATGCTAAAACTACGTGACGTTTGACGCTGAACATGAAAATGACGCGTATGAAATCGTTACATTGATGCTAAAATTACGTGATATTCTGCTGCACAAGAAAATGACACGTAGAAAAACGCTACATTGAAGCATAAGTTACGTGACATTTGCCTTAGCATAGAGAAAACACGTAATAAAACCAGAATGGTAGTCAAAAACTACGCGATATTTTCGCGGGACAGAAAAATTTCACGTAGAAACTAACAACCCCAACAAAATCCTACGTGCACTACCATAAAAACGAGAACCATACACGTAGAGACAGCGAAAAGAAAATAGCGCCATAAACTAACGCATCTTCAATTGAATAATGGGCGCCGGAGCGCCCATTTAATCCTTGATTGGCATGACTACCTTGTATCTGAAGGGATATGCTGGTCAACCCTGCGCAAAGCGCACCATTAGTGGCTTCGGGGTTGACAAGCATATCCCGTAAGATATCATAGTCATAAAGCCAATCAAGAGATTAGAAACTGCTCCCTTGACTTTTTTTCTTTATGAATGTTATCATACCCGAAGATTAAATATTGCTAGTAGGGTTTTGGAGATATTACCAGTGGCGGCGGATAGCTGCCAGATATCAGCAAGACCACGGTAAGGACATCCATAATCCGATCGGTTATGAGGTGTCTTTTTTGTTGCACAAGACCGGCAAGCGAATGGATGCTTGCATACAAATTCATTTGCCGGTTGTAAGAACATGGAGCACGAAGTGCGGAATGTTCGTGTGCGAAATCGAGCCTACTAGATTTTTGAAGGAGTATTCATGAGTAACGATTTATTTGAAAAAGCACCAATAAGGGAGGCGTACTTAAAGCTTGCTATTCCGGTAGTCCTCAGCATGGTAGTTCAGCTGGTTTACAGCATGGTGGACACCTACTTCATAGCTCTTACCGGCAACACTTCACTTATCGCAGGTGTTTCTGTGTGCACACCGCTTTTCACACTATTTCTTGCATTTGGTGATATGTTTGCACTGGGCGGAAACTCTTATATTTCAAGACTTCTTGGAGCAGGAAAAGGTGAGGACGGAAAGAGACTCAGCGTTTTTTGTATGTACGCAGCTATAGGCTTTGGCCTTCTCACGACGATCGTACTACTGATGTTTAAGACACCGATCCTAAGATTCCTCGGCGCGGATGGTGACGTCATGAACTATGCAGGCCAGTACTATCAGTTCATAGTCCTTGGCAGCTGCTTCATTATTTATTCACTGGTTCCCTCTAATCTTATGAGAACCGTGGGACATCCCAATGCTTCAATGATCACTTCAATAATCGGTGCGGTTGTGAATATCATTCTGGATCCTGTTTTCATCTTCGGACTTGGAATGGGAGCTGCAGGTGCAGCTATCGCAACGGTTATCGGATACATCACTTCAGACTTGTTCGCAATCTGGTACACAGCTACCAAGTGCGATGGACTGTCAGTTAAGCTTGGTGATTTTGGACTTCAGCTGGGAGAGCTTGGAAAAATCTTTGCTGTAGGTCTTCCCGCATCCGTTACGAATTTTACACAGACAATCGGAATCACTCTCACAAACCGTGCGCTTTCAGGCTACGGCAGTGACTCAATTGCAGTTATGGGAATCGTTCTGAAAATCGTAAACATTGTAATGCTTGTAATTGTAGGCCTTGCCTTCGGTGGACAGCCTCTTACAGGTTATGTATTTGGTTCGGGTAATAAGGAGAGACTTAAGAAGGTTCTGTCCTTTGCGTATCGCATAGTTGGCGGAACGGCAGCAGTGATGGCAGCAATAGTTGCACTTTTGGCAAATCCCCTTATGGGAGCATTTTTGAAGGACAGCTCACTTATATCTCAGGGAGCGCTTATGCTGAGACTCCAGATGCCCGGTATGATCCTTATGGGACTGAGCCTTGTAACTATATGTACCTTCCAGTCTATGGGCAAGGGAATGCCCGCGCTGATATTGTCACTTTGCAGACAGGGTATTGTGTATGCGGTGGTCATCACAGCTTTCCAGATGTTGTTTGGATATTACGGCGTTATCTCATCACAGCTTGGCGCAGACGTGGTTTCTGTTATAATAGCGGCAGGACTTTTCCTGATGTTCATTAAGCCTGAGCTTACTGAAGATGCCCACTAAATAATATTAAAAACCATTAACGGAGATAAAATGGCAGGTCAGATTACTCACATGGAAATTGCATACAGACTGGCAGAGCGCCTTGGGATAGACGAGGGAATCGAAGAGTTTATTCTCGGATCCGTGGCGCCTGACTCTGTTCATTTTGCAGATAATTATCTTGAGAAGAAAATCCATTCCCATATATTTGAAAACTGCGGACCCTGGGGAGATACTCAGGACTACGAGCAGTGGCTAAAAAATATAAAGAATTTCTGGGGAAAATATGGGACAGTAGAAAAGGATGACAAAAGGAGACTTTTCATACTTGGAATCTGTGCTCACTGCTATACCGATTACTGGAATGATCTTCTGATATGGAGAGCGCTTCAGAAAAAGAACGTTCCGCCAATGGACAATGAGGATTTCAAAAAGGTATACGCTCCCGAAACTATGCTGATAGACAGATGGCTTTACCAGCAGCTGGACAGAGGCCCTGAGATTTTGGAGCTTCTTGGGAATTCAAAGGAAGAGGATTTCGGGGACTTTGTAAGAGCCATAGACATGAAAAACATGAAGGAGCATCTTATAAATACCCAGTATAATCTACCGGATCCAATTGATGTTTCAGGGCATCGTTTCTATACATCAGCCATGATGCTATGGTTTCTTGATGAGACCACGGACAGAGTTTTCAAGCAGCTAAAAGAGCTGTAAAAACGTGTTGCCAAATCCAAACTACGGAGTATAATAATTTCAAACAAAGGCGTTTTGATTCACAATGTGATTCAAGGCGCCTATTTTTATGATATAGGAAATTTCTCCGAAATTCCTATATCATAAAAAGCGCTCCGCTATGGATGCGCACTCGCGCGATAGGAATATGTTGCCTTCAGCAACCGCGCTCGGCGCGAGAATGTCGCAAGCGACATTCTTTCTTGCTTTATCACTTTGCCTATTCACATGGACAAATTATTTAATCCAATAATAATATTATTAAAAAACGCATATAATATTTCGTTTTTAAGCTAAATATATTATTATTGTAATAGATGCTGAATTTGTGAATAACGGTACGAAAACAGTTTGAGGAGGAATTTAATAATGAGAGTAAGAAAAGTTCTTGCAACTGTAATGGCAGGCATTATGACTTTCAGTCTTTGTGCATGCTCGTCTTCGACAGGTTCTGCGCCTGCGTCATCAGGTTCTTCGTCCGGCGATACCATTAAGATCGGTGTCTTCGAGCCTTCTACCGGTGATTCTGCTTCCGGAGGAAAGAAGGAAATCCTTGGTATGCAGTATGCAAATTCAGAGACACCTACTGTAGAAGTTGGTGGCAAAACCTATAATGTCGAGTTGGTTATGGCTGACAATGGTTCTTCAGCAGATAAGGCTCCTTCCGCAGCTTCTGAGCTGGTTGGTAAGGATGTATCACTTGTTCTTGGTTCATACGGTTCAGGCGTTTCAATGGCAGGTGGTCCCAAGTTTGAAGAGGCTGGTCTTGCAGCAATCGGTGTAACCTGTACAAATCCCAATGTTACAGCGGGTAACGATTATTATTTCAGAATTTGTTTCCTTGATAATTTCCAGGCTGACGTTCTTGCGAACTTCGCTATTGATAAGTTCTCAGCTAAAAAGGCTTATTGCCTCGGTGAGAACGGTAACGAGTACGATCAGGGTCTTGTAGTTTTCTTCAAGCAGGTGTTTGAGGCAGCTGGCGGTGAGGTAATCACTGACTCCTTCCCGACAAACAACTCTGATTTCACATCTTACCTTAACAAGGCAAAGAGCGAAGGCGCTGATGTAATTTTTACACCTGTATCAATCGCTTATGCAAAACAGATCATGGAGCAGGCTGCTTCACTTGATATCGGAATTCCTTTCCTTGGATCAGATACTCTTGATGACAACATGGTTCTTGAGGCAACAAAGGGAACAAACCTCCAGCTTTACGTTTCAACCTTCTATCAGGAGGGTGGTTCAGAGGAATTCGATAAGGGCATCAAGGAGTACATCAACGGTAACTCAAGTGCACTTACAGCAAACGGTGGAAATGACACAATCTCAGCAGTTACAGCAATGGGTTATGACGCATACTATGTAGCTCTTGAAGCAATCAAGGCTGCAGGCTCAGGCGATAAGGCTGCCATCAAGTCAGCTATTTCAGGCGTTAAGTATGACGGTGTATCCGGCTCAATCGCTTTTGATGAGGTCGGTGATGCAGTTCGTGACACAGCTTACATCAAGACTGCAGATACAGCTACAGGAACATGGGAATTTGAAAAGGTTCAGACCGGTAGCGCAAAATAAGAAATTTTAAAGGATGATATTTTTATGGAATACGTCATTTCAATATTACTCTCCGGTATATCAGTAGGTGGTCAGTACGCGCTTATCGCTATCGGATACACTCTCGTATACGGAATACTTCGTCTTATCAACTTTGCTCACGGCGATGTATTCATGGTTGCCGGACTTCTTGGAATCTACTTCACAGCGACCCTTCCTATAGGAGGGTCGCTTCCTCTGGTTATTTTGGTAACTGTTCTTCTGGGCTTCACCATTGAGAGAGCAGCATATAAGCCCCTTCGAAATGCACCCAGAATGTCAGTTATGATCTCGGCTATCGGTGTCAGTTACCTTCTGCAAAATACTGCGACCTACGTAACTGGCGGACAGCCCATGACATATCCTACAATTCCGTTTTTGTCTGACACGGTGAATGTAGCAGGAACTCAGACAAAATGGGTAGTTATCATCACTCCCATTCTTGTGCTTGTTCTCGTCTTTGCACTTACCCAGCTTATAAACAGAACGAAAATCGGTATGGCCATGCGTGCTGTTTCAAAGGATTTTGAGACAAGCCGTCTCATGGGAATTAAGATTAACAGCGTAATTTCTGTCACATTTATTATTGGTTCAGCTCTTGCAGCAGTTGGTTCTATCCTGTTCTTTACGAACTATCCTGCGATAACTCCTACTGCCGGAGCAATGCCCGGACTTAAGGCATTTGTTGCTGCTGTTTTTGGAGGAATCGGTTCGATCCCCGGAGCTGTTATAGGTGCGTTCCTCATTGGTATCTGTGAGACCATCATCAAGGGACTGCCCTCAGCATGGGATGTTTCCGTATTTTCCGATGCATTTACTTTTGCGCTTCTGATAATAATTCTGGTATTCAAACCGCAGGGACTCTTCGGAGAAGCTGCTACTGATAAGGTGTGACGTATGAAACAAAAAAAGATAAATCTAAGAGCATTGGCAGCTATCGCCGTGATGCTTTTAATAATTATACTTCTTGAAAATATAAGCTCCATTATTCCGGGGCTTCCTCAGGTGTTCTGGCCCACAAGTCCTTTGTTCACCGTGTTAAAAAAGGCTGCCGTATACTCACTGGTTGCGGTATCAATGAACCTTCTTAACGGTTTTACAGGGCTGTTCTCACTGGGACAGGCAGGCTTTATGCTCCTTGGTGCATACACCTACGCAATCCTCATGGTGCCTGCAGCTTCCAAGGAACAGGTATACTACCTCTTTGGGGGATGTGCCTTCAATTCATCAATCATTGATATTCTCGGCGGTATCTTTGGAACAACAGGTGTGGGCGGAGCCATCAGCATGATAATTGGCTGCATCATTGCAATTATTCTTGCAGGCTGCGTTGCAGGATTTTTTGCTTATCTCATAGGCTTCCCTGTACTTCGCTTGAAAAGTGATTATCTTGCGATCGCAACCCTTGGTTTTGCAGAGATTCTCCGTGCCATTTTCCAGTGGCAGAAGCTCGGTAAAATTACAAACGGTGCAAACATGATAAAGGGCTTCCCGACATTTTCAAGCTTCAATATCACAGACGGAGCAGGACACGAGATAGTAAGACTATCAACATTTGTACCATTCCTTATCTCAACTGTCTGTATCGTGATAATTGTGCTTCTTATCAACAGCTCATACGGCAGAGCCTTCAAGTCCATCAGAGATGACGAGGTTGCTGCAGAGGCTATGGGAATCAATCTCTTTAGTCACAAGATGTTATCCTTTGTTATTTCCAGCTTCTTTGCGGGAGTTGGCGGTGCACTTTTTGCAATGTATGTTGCCAACGCACAGGCTAAGGCATTCACATCTGTTATGACCTACGAGATTCTTCTTATCGTTGTTATCGGCGGAATCGGCTCCGTAAGCGGAAGCGTGCTTGCTACTTTCCTGTATGTTGCATGCTCCGAGTGGTGGCTCAGATTCCTCGACAGTGAATTATACATTGGTAGCTTCAAAGTTCCGTTCCTTAGAAACGGTTTCCGTATGGTGGTATTTTCAATCGTCATCATGGTAATCGTGCTGTTCTTTTCACAGGGAATTATGGGAGAAAAAGAGATTAGTTTGGCAGCGCTTTTTGACAGAAGCTCTCGAAAAAAGGAAAGGAAAGAATAAGACATGGGGAACGCTTTACGTCTTGAAAATATAACAATGCAGTTTGGCGGCGTTGTTTCAGTTAATAACCTGACCCTTGATGTGGAGGAGCACAAGATCACCGCACTGATAGGACCTAACGGTGCAGGAAAAACCACAGCGTTTAACTGCATCACAGGAGTTTATCAGCCCACCAACGGTCAGATAGAGTTTATGGGTCAGCCCATAGTAAGAAATCACCCGACAGGAAAAGCTGCAAAAACCTACAAGGGTGAGAACGCGGATAAATATGCGAAAGATGCAGTTCTTTCACCGACTCCGGATCAGATTACAGGTCTTGGAATTGCCCGTACTTTTCAGAACATCCGTCTCTGGAAGAGCATGACTGTTTTTGACAACGTGCTTATTGCAAAGCATCAGCATGCTAAGCAGAATGTCTTTTCCGCAATTTTCAGAGGTAATATGGCTGAAGAGAAGAGGATGAGAGAGGAGACCATGGAGCTTCTTAAGGAGCAGGGTCTTGATGCCTACAAGGATGAGCTGGCAGTCAGCCTTCCGTATGGTCTTCAGAGACGCCTTGAGATTGCAAGAGCTCTTGCAACAAATCCCAAGCTCCTTCTTCTTGATGAGCCCGCTGCCGGAATGAACCCGCAGGAAACTATCGAGCTTGCTGAATTTGTAAGACAGATAAGAGATAAGTATGATCTCACAGTTTTCCTGATTGAGCATCATATGGATCTTGTCATGAATATTTCTGATTACATTTATGTAATCGATTTTGGAAGTGAGATAGCGCAGGGTGTTCCTAAGGAGGTTCAGCAGAACCAGCGAGTTATCGAGGCATATTTAGGTGTAACTGAGGAGGAAGGCTAATCTGTGAAGACTTGGTGAGGTTTTTGCGAACCTAGTCTGAACGTGTTCTGGGGAGCGAAGCGATGTGCAGATCACCTGGCGAGGTATTTTCGAGCCTGGTGAGATGTCATACAGAGTAGATCAGAACTTCCGAATGAATTGGAGTGATATTTATGAGCGAAAAGGTTTTACAGATAGACAACTTACAGATTGGATATGGCGGTATCGAGGCTGTCCGCGGCATAAGCTTTGACGTTAATAAGGGCGAGATTGTTACCCTTATCGGTGCTAACGGAGCGGGCAAGAGCTCAATACTTCGCACCTTATCCGGACTTGTTAAGCCCAAGGGCGGCAAGGTAATCTTTGAGGGTGAGGACATTACCGGTAAGGATCCTACTCTCATCGTACAGAAGGGAATGATGATGGTTCCCGAGGGAAGAAGGATTTTTCCTAATCTTACAGTACTTGAGAATCTTAAGATCGGTGCTTATCTTAGAAATGATGATCTTGAGCAGGATATTGAGATGGTCTTCGGATACTTCCCGAGACTTAAGGAGAGAGCATGGCAGGCAGGTGGTACTCTTTCAGGTGGTGAGCAGCAGATGCTTGCTGTTGGACGAGCTCTTATGGGAAGACCCAAGCTCCTTATGATGGATGAACCTTCTCTTGGACTTGCTCCTATCGTAGTGCAGGGTATATTCGATATTATCCGCAAGATTCACGAGGACGGAGCTACTGTTCTTCTTATCGAGCAGAATGCGAACATGGCGTTGCACGTTGCTGACAGAGCGTATGTTATCGAGAACGGTAAGATATCAATGGAGGGCACCGGCGCAGAGCTGCTTGAGGATGAGCAGGTTAAGGCAGCGTACCTTGGTAGTGCGAAGTAAGGTGGGTTTTGTTAGGTATTGTAGATAATAGAAGAGTTGTAGATATTTGATGAGAGTTTCGGGTATCTAAAATGTTGGGCTTCATGAAGTGGTTGCTTTGTGAAGTCCTTTTTTGTGGTTTTGGGGATATGATGGGAGCTATGAAGGTTTTTTTGGCGGGAGGTGGGGACATTTGCTTTGCTTTTTTGTTCTTTTTCAGTGTTCTTTTTCTTTTTTGGGGTGGCGTTACGCCTGTGGTGTGCTTTTTATGAAAATAGACTGAATAGATTGTTAGTCTAGAGGCGGTTGTTTAGCCCTATTTTGGGGTGTGTTACGCCGGTGGTCCTGTAGGAGATGATATAGACGTACCAGGTTCTGAAATAAAGTATAGTTTTCGGAGGGCTGTTACACCTACTGACTTAGAATGTACTATACTGACTGAATTTTCTTATCCAAAAATTTGTTGAAAAAGGGTTCCTCATAAAATGAACGCTATGGAGTTCAACCGATACCTCTTTCAACAAGCTTATAGACGTAACGCATACGAAATAACGATAACTTTTAAGGAGAAGCGTTAAGCCGGGAATACTTTATGCAAGCTTTTAGACGTAAAGGGATGAAAAACACCCCGCTAAGGGAGAAGACAAGAGCAGGAAATAGTCGCAAAATTGAAAATAATTACACTAGTGACCGTGAGAAGGCATATGAGCAGATGATGACTATGAAGCGAAGTTAGAATGAATGCTTCCTACATTATGTAGGGTATTCTTTTTTATAAGAATAATGTTGACAAAAATAATTTACAGATTTATATTTAGACAAACATCAAATTAGAAACATAAAGAGAGGAAAGATAATTATGAAAATGGATATATACAAGAAAATAGTTAAGGCTGCCGGAATAATGACAGGAGATATGGTGCTTATCCAGTACTGGATGGAGGAGAGCTTCAGTGATGATGTGGCATTTTTGCAGGCAGAGATTGCGGCTGCGGGAGCTACACCTGTGATGGTGGTTCAGAATCTGAAGATAAGTCAGATGATAAATGAGAATGCGACGGAGAACACTTATGGCGATAAGTTCTTCAAACTGTATGAGGATGCGGATGTGGTCATCGACCTGATGGAGAGACCGGTAGGTGTTCTTACTAAACCTCTTGAGCCTGAGAAGATGCAGCTTCTTGGTCAGTATATGGGAAGGCTGTTTCAGACCTGTGCAACCAGGAGGAAGATGCTGCAGCTTCGCGTTCCTACAAAGACTATGGCCGAGAAGGAAGGTCTCTCCTTTGAAGAATATCGTGAGAGAATGGAAGCAGCGCTGGACATTGACTACGATGCACTTAAGGATGAGTGCGAGAAGCTTAAGGCGGTTACAGAGAAGCATTCAGGTGTTACAATTATGACCGGAGATGGGAAGTATGCGCTGGACATGGCATTTGGCGACAGACAGTGGAGCGTGGATGCCGGAGATGGCGACATTCCCTGCGGTGAGATTAGCGTGGCGCCTGTCGAGAACGAGACCAACGGCGAGGTTTTCTTTGAAAAGATATATCTCCCGGATGCGGAGAATCCGAGAATCAGACATGACTTTTACAAGGTAGTTCTCACAGTAAAAAATGGTGTAATAGAGAGCTCTGACAATGACGATTTCAACAAACTTTTAGAGAGCTATGGAAAAGAAAACAGCACAATGTGCGAGCTGGGAATCGGCATGAATCCCGGAGTGACAAGTCTTTGCGGCTGCGCAGTACTTGATGAAAAAATGATAGGAACCTTCCATATCGGAATCGGAGATAATACAATGTTTGGTGGAGAGAACGAAGCGGACTTCCACAACGATCTCGTGGGTGTGGGAGAGCTTAACTGGAAGTAAAGCTGTTTTTGTTTGGAAGAAAAAAAGCCAGAACCAACATAAAGCCAAGAATAATAAACTTAGCGCCAAGAAAAATAGCATTGGCGAATTAAATAGAAAAGTTTGGGAGATTTAATTATGAGCGAAAAAGGACAAGAATTTTTTAAATATCTTGATGATAGAAAATCAGCAGTTTTATCGGAAGTAAAATCCCTCGCTGCAGAGGACAGAACAGACGAGAGCAACATCTTAAAGGCCAAGGCCAACATCTACGACATCAGCAAAGCTGTGTTTGGAGTGGCTGAAAAGGCAGTTTCAGAGGAGCAGCTTAGGGATGAGTTTTTGAAGAAGTTTGGTAACATCACAGGTCAGTGGGAGAAGGCCTACGAGCAGGCAAAGGTCCATGATGACAGCTACAAGATACTTGTTGAGGAAGCCAAGCTTTCAGCGGTAAGTGAGATAAAAGAGAAGGCTGCAGAGCTTTTTTGACTGGGAGGTAAACTATGACTGAGACTCAGGCGATAGCACTGTTTAAATGTCTTGCAGATAAATCGAGAATACAGATACTTAAGTCCCTCATGACAGAGGAGATGTATGTTGAGCGACTTTCTGAGAGGCTGGGACTTACACCTGCAACCATATCCTTCCACTTGAAAAAGCTTGTGGATGCGGGAGCTGTGAAATTCAGGAAGGAGCAGTACTACACGATCTACTCCATCAATGACGAGGTCTTCAACGTGACTATCCTTGATATTTTGAAGGAGGAGTCCGAGGAGAAAAATCTTCAGAAGGAGCGTGATGATGCGTACAGGAAGAAGGTAATCGACAGCTTCTTCGAGTATGGCAAGCTTAAAAGTATTCCCACTCAGCGCAAGAAGGAGCGCATAGTTCTTGAGGAAATCGCAAAGGCCTTCGAGGAAGGAAAGGAATACACAGAGAGGGAAGTTAATATAATAATCGCCGATTTTAATGATGACTTCTGCACCATTCGAAGAGATATGGTTGCGGAAAAGCTTCTTGAGAGGGATAAGACAAAATATAAAATCCGCAAGAATTGGTAGGTTTACGACAATAATGTTTAGGAGAACAAAGTAATAAAGAAAAAGTAAGAAAAAGTCTTCCCTGAAGTGATTAATACAATCTACCAGGGAAGACTTTTATTATGATATCACACTTTCTTCAACCTCAAAATCTCATCCAGCAACGCATTAGCCGCCACATCCTTACTCATAATCGGCAGCTCCTTCTGATCATCCTTTGTGATAAGTGTAAGAATATTTGTATCCGTTCCAAATCCTGCGCCCTCAACCTTTACGTTGTTGGCAGCGATCATGTCGAGATTTTTCTTTGTGAGCTTGTTTTTGCTGTTTTCTATCATGTTCTCGGTTTCCATTGAGAAGCCGCATAAAAACTGGCTATCCTTCTTGCGCTCGCCGAGAGTTTTTAATATATCAGTGGTTCTCTCAAGGGGAATGGACATGTCACCGTCACCCTTCTTGATCTTGTTGTCAGCAACCGTGGCGGGTCTGTAATCAGCGACGGCAGCAGCTTTTATCACGATGTCTGATGTATCAAAATCGGCCATTACTGCATCGTACATATCCTTGGCGGAAACGATGTCCACAACCTTCATGTAAGGAGGCTTCGGAAGATCGGAGGGGCCTGTCACGAGAGTTACGTCGGCGCCTCTTCGGGATGCTGCCTTTGCGATGGCATAGCCCATTTTTCCTGTGGAGTGATTGGTCAAAAATCTGACGGGATCAATAGCTTCGCGGGTGGGACCGGCGGTTACGAGAACCTTCATTCCTGTCATGTCCTTTTCGTGAGAGCAGGTGTGAAGACACACTTCAAGGAGACTCTCGGGAGAAGGGAGTTTACCCTTGCCGACTGCGCCGCAGGCGAGACGTCCGCTGTCGGGCTCGATGATCTCCCAGCCGTAGTGGCGGAGCTTCTCGATATTATCCTGAGTCACCGGATTCTCCAGCATGTTAGTGTTCATGGAAGGCGCGATAGCCTTGGGACATCTGCAGGCGAGAACGGTTGTGGCCAGCATGTCGTCTGCGATTCCGTGGGCGAACTTTGCGATTATATTAGCGGTGGCGGGAGCGACGATCACCATGTCAGCTTTGTCTGCAACGGAGATGTGCTCAACGCTGTGAACGAAATTCCTGTCAAAGGTATCTGTCAGCGCTTTGTTCCCTGTGAGTTGTTCGAAGGTAACAGGAGTTACAAATTTTGTTGCATTTTCAGTCATGATGACCTGGACGTTGGCATGCTGTTTTACCAGTGCTGAAGCCAGCTCGCAGGCCTTGTAACATGCGATTCCTCCGGTTACTCCCAGTACAATATTTTTACCACCAAGCATAATTAAACCCTCTCTTTTTTCATGAAAACAATTTGAATTAACTCTATCACAAAAGAGTGTAATTGCAAGAAAACTTGTGGAAGAAAAAATAATTTTTCATTGGGGTTGAAGTCACGAATTCCTATGATATAATCAGTTTGGTTTTGATATCGGGTAAACGTCCACTGTACCTTTTTCAAGGACAGGAGGAACAAACGCCTGTCCCGATGTCGTAATTCTAAGCACCGTATCCGCGGAAGGCGGAACGCAAGCAAGGAGGAAAAAATGAATAACAGTTTTAATCTCAGAAGGATGACAGAACTTGCCATCTTTGTCACTATCATTCTCGTAATGAAGATAACAGGATTATCTTCAATTCCGGTTGGACCACTTGTAATGACCTTCACAATGGTGCCGATCGCTATCGGAGCAATGCTCCTTGGTCCCGCAGAGGGCGCAGCTTTGGGATTCGCTTATGGTCTCACAAGTCTTAGCGATGCAATCACCGGAACATCAGCCATGACAGGCTTCTTTTTCCAGATCAGTCCTATACATACAATTATTCTCTGCGTTGGTATGAGAACTCTTGTTGGTTTCCTTACAGGCTATATCTTTAAGGTTCTTAGAAAAATCGACAGCAAGAAAATCTGGTGCTACTATGTCGGCGGACTTCTTGCACCCATGCTCAACACAGTACTTTTCATGGGATATATCGTTCTCTTCTTCTACAAGACAGAGTTCGTACAGAACCTCGTAACCAAGCTTGGCGCAGTTAACCCTATCATGTTCGTAATTCTTCTCGTTGGACTTCAGGGTATGATCGAGTGGTTCACAGGCTGCCTTGTTGGCGGAACTGTGGCTAAGGCTGTAGCTCACGCAGTTAAGAGAGACGTAGAAGTAGCGTGCTGATTGCAGTCAGACATTTTGAAAGTCAAATTTAAAGTAATAAAAAGCTATCGGAGGAAGTAACACACATGATCCTGGCTATAGATGTAGGAAATACGAACATTGTTCTCGGAGGCGTCGAGAATGGAGAGGAGCAGTTTTCGGTAAGGATTGCAAGCGACCGCAATAAAACCGCAGACCAGTACGCTCTTGATCTTCAGGGAATCTTAAGCATGCATCATGTGGATCCGTCTGAAATTGAGGGAGGGATAATTTCATCGGTTGTGCCGTATCTTCAGTCGGTGCTTCCCCGAGCAGTGAAAATCCTTACAGGTATCGACATACTGGTTGTGGGCCCTGACCTTGATACCGGGCTCGACATCCGTACCGATAATCCTAAGGCAGTCGGAAGCGACTTAATAGTCGGAGCTGTTGCAGCCCGCGCCAAGTACAAGCTTCCCGTCGCGATCGTGGACATGGGAACAGCAACTACAATGTCAGTCATCGATGAGAACGGCAGCTATATCGGGGGCATGATCATCCCGGGTCTCTGGGTTTCACTGAATGCCCTTTCATCCTTGGCAGCCCAGCTTCCCAACATCGATCTCACAGGAAAAGCGGAAGTGCTTGGCACTAATACAGTAGACTGCATGCGCGCCGGCTCACTTATCGGATGTGCCGCCATGCTGGACGGTATTATAGACAGAGTCGAGGAAGAGCTTGGAAAGCCGGTGAGCGCTGTACTCACAGGAGGAGTCAGCTCTTTCGTTGCACCCTACTGCAAGAGAGATTTCCACCTTGAGCCTGACATCCTCATACGAGGACTTCAGATATTATATGAACGAAATACAAAATAACTTTCTTGTGAATGGGTATAACATGAAAATAATGGCGCAGACTAAAAACGGTCTGCGCTATTTTTATGCGAATAAATAATTAAACATTTATAAATTATCGTTATAAAGGCTTTATATAAGGTATAATCTGAGTAGTCAGAGTTGTTAAATATGCTAGTATCGTGTCCTATTGCCTGGGCACATAAGACCAGACTGAAAATTGGTTTCAATTTGCGTAAGGGTAGTGCATATGAGTAACACAATCTACAATGGAAATCTTTCCGACAAAATGCCGGATGAACAGATATTTACAGCGATAGAGTGGCTTGCAGAGCAGATGCCCGGAGGGTTCTTTATTTACAGGGCAGATGAAGGGCAGGAGATTCTGTATGTCAATCAGGCGACACTGCTTATATTTGGGTGCGAAACAATCGAGGAATTCAAGGAGCACACCGGCTATACTTTTCGTGGAATGGTCCACCCAGAAGATTACGAGGAGATTCAGGAGTCTATAGAAGAGCAGATTGCTGATGAAGATAATAAGCACAACCTTGATTATGTTATTTACAGGATAATCAGGAAGGATGGCGAGGAACGGTGGGTTGATGACTATGGCCGTTTCACTTATCTTCCCGGCTTCGGCGATGTCTACTATGTTTTCATATCGGATATAACTGAAACAAGAATAGCGCAGGAACAGCGCGAGAGGAACGAACAGCTGGAGAGGCTCCTTGCTGAGGCTGAGCAGGCAAACATGGCAAAGACTGCGTTTTTGTCAAATATGAGCCATGAGATAAGAACGCCCATCACGGCCATACTTGGCATGAATGAGATGATCCAGCGGGAGAGCAGTGACCCTGCTATTCTCGAATACTCTGAAAATATAAGAAAAGCGGGCACGAGCCTTCTTAGAATAATTAGCGACATTCTGGACTTCTCCAAGATAGAGACAGGAAGGATGGAGCTGGTGCTGGAGCCATATTCTACAAAGGCACTGTATGCCGATCTCTATAACCTTGTGCAGCTTCGGGCGGAGTCCAAGGGAATCGGACTTAAATTCGAGGTTGATCCCCAGATACCGGAAAAGCTCCTTGGCGATGAGATAAGGATAAAGCAGATCATTTCAAACATTCTTACAAATTCAATCAAGTATACGGAGAGGGGCTATGTAAAGCTCATAGCCTATCTTGAATCAATACAGGACGGGATCGCCAATATCGAAGTCACCGTACTGGATACAGGAATCGGAATCCGTGAGGAGGAGATGGCAAGGCTGTTTGAAGCCTTCGACAGACTTGATGTGAAGAGGACCAGAACGATCGAGGGAACGGGCCTTGGACTTGCCATAACCAAGCACCTTTTGTCACTTATGGGTTCAAAGCTTGAGGTCGAGAGTGAGTACGAAAGAGGTTCAAGCTTCTCATTTTACCTAAAGCAAAAGGTGATCGATGAAACGCCTGTGGGCGAGGTGGATTTCACCCAGATTGAAAAGGATAAAAGAAACCCTCTCAAAAAGCACAGCTACTTTGTGGCTAAGGACTTAAAAATCCTGGTTGTTGACGATACGCCCATGAATCTTCAGGTAATAAAAGGGCTTCTCAAAAGAACCTGCATGAAAATCGACACTGCTTCAGGTGGCGCGGAGTGCCTTATTAAAATTGGCCAAGGCTCCTATGACATGGTTTTCCTGGACTACAGAATGCCCAACATGAACGGTGTTGAGACCCTGGATGAGATAAAGCGAAGGTTCCCCGATTTTTATGAAAAGGTGCCGATAATATCTCTCACCGCAAGCGCGATATCAGGTGATAAGGAAAAGCTCCTGGCTGCGGGATTTACAGACTATCTTGCAAAGCCTGTAAACATCGATGAGATGGAGAAAATGATGATGAAGTATCTTCCGGGGGATGCCATCTCGATCATCGATCCAACCGCAAAGGGAAATGACGAGGCAAAGGGGAATGACGTGGCAGAGGAGAATCCCGCAGAAGAGGAGGATGATGAGCTTCAGGAGTTACCCAAGGTTTTGAGGGAGTACAAGGGCATTGATGCCGGGAAAGGCATAGAGTACTGCGGGGATGCCGATGATTACATGTATGCGATTTTGACCTATGCTAAATCAGTTAATGATAAGGCAGCACAGATAGAGAAAAATCTCGCAGAGAAGGACATGGATAATTACATAATAAATGTCCACTCTTTAAAGAGTACGTCCCTGGCGATAGGTGCAACGCAGCTCTCAGAAAAAGCGAAAGCCCTTGAGGCAGCGGCAAAGGAAGGAAAAACAGATAACATCGAAGAGGATACCAAACAACTTCTGTCAGATTACAGGGAACTAAAGACTGTGCTAGATGCAGCACTTAAGGAGTAAAAAATGAGTGATGATTACAGCAAGCTGATTGAAGAGGTACAGAAAAAGAACAAGATTCTGGAGAAGGCCTTGGAGGAGGCGGAGCAGGCAAATATGGCAAAAACCGCTTTCCTCTCAAATATGAGCCATGAGATAAGAACGCCCATGAACGCCATCATAGGACTTTATAACATAGCGCTCAAAAATCCGGATCTGCCTGATGAAACCAGGGAAATCCTGAATAAAATCGGTGGAAGTGCAAATCACCTTCTTTCACTTATAAACGACATACTTGATATGAGCCGCATCGAGTCGGGAAAGGTTATCGTAAAAAAGCAGGACTTTTCCTTCGGAGATATGCTGGAGCAGATAAATACCATGGTGGAATCCCAGTGTGATGATAAGGGGCTAGAGTTCGTCTGCCATATTAACGGCCATGTAGATGACTACTATATCGGGGATGATATGAAGCTAAAACAGGCTCTCATCAACATCCTCGGTAATGCGGTCAAATTCACCGAGGCTCCGGGAACCGTGTCATTTCTGGTGGAAGAGATCAAGCGTGATAAAAAGAACGGCCACATTTGTTTTAAGATAAAGGACACCGGAATCGGAATGGATGAGGATTATCTTCCCAAGGTATTTGAGCCGTTTTCACAGGAGGTTGAGGGCGCAAGCAATAAATACGGAAGTACAGGCCTTGGAATGGCTATCACTAAGAAAATTGTGGAGATGATGAACGGCACCATAGAGGTCGAATCCACGAAAAATGTGGGAACAACCTTCACGGTTACTGTTCCACTTGGCATTAGTGAGAAGCTTGGAAGCGGTGATGAGTTTGATCCCGGAAAAATAAAGACGCTGATACTTGATGATGATGTTACAGCCTGCGAGCATGCGCAGCTCGTTCTTGGAAGGATAGGAATTGCAGCGGACTACTGCCTTAGCGGTAAGGAAGCACTATCTATTATTGAAAAGAGCAAGGCCAGACAGGAGCCCTATCAGCTGTTTCTTGTGGACTGGAAGATGCCGGAGATGGATGGAATCCAGGTGACGAGAGCTCTTCGCGAGGACTACAAGGATGAGAGCACAACCATAATCCTTACCACCTATAACTGGGATGAGATTCTGGATGAGGCATTAAAAGCGGGTGTTGATGCTTTTCTTGCAAAACCGCTTTTTGCAGGCAGTATCAGAAAAGAGATAAAAGAGATAATCGCGGATAAGCGCAAGAGATATCGCGAAGCTGCGAAGGTATCACTTAAGGGCAGGAAGGTTCTTATCGCAGAGGATATGGAGATCAACGCTCTTATCATGAAGCAGATTCTTAAGATGAAGGAGATCGAGGCGGATCACGCATCAGACGGCCTTGAGGCGATAAAGCTTTTTGAAGAGAGTCCTGTGGGCGGATATGATGCAATCCTTATGGATATCCGAATGCCTAAATGTGACGGTCTCAAAGCAACAGAGAGGATTCGTAAGCTTGAAAGAGAGGATGCGAAGAGCGTCCCGATAATCGCACTTTCAGCAAATGCCTTTGATGAGGATGTGGAGCTGTCAATAAAAGCGGGGCTTAACGCACATCTGTCAAAGCCGGTTGAACCGGATGCACTTTTTAGTGCGCTGCAGAAATACATAAAGTAAAGCATAACGGGGGATGAGATTATGGCTGTGATTTTACTTGTTGATGATGATGAAGATATTCTTGCAATGAGCGGAAGATGGCTTGAAAAGGCAGGATATGAGATTATTAAGGCGATGTCAGGAAGCGAAGCGCTTAGCGCACTTTCGGCAAATAAGATCGATCTGGTTCTTCTGGATTATGTCATGCCTGATATGAACGGAACTGAGACTCTTAAGAAAATCCGTGAGGATGAGAGGTTTGCAGAACTCCCAGTAATCCTGCGAACAGGTATGGCGGACAATGACATCGAGGGTGAGGTAGCAGGTCTTAACCCTCAGAAGATTTTGCCAAAGTCCGAGGGGAAGGGGCCGTTCCTCGAGGCAGTAGCTGAAGCGCTAGCGTAAGACCATAGATTAAGCGTATTACCTTATTTATGAAAGAAGGAGTACAAGGCTGTATGGAAAACAATACTTCCAGGGTTCTTATAGTTGATGATATGCTGGCAAACAGAATAATTCTTTCTTCGCTTCTTGCGTCCAACGGTGTTTCCTCCGATCAGGTGGAGACCGGTATGGACTGCATAAACATGTGCGAGCAGAACCGCTATGACCTTATCCTTTTGGATCATAGGATGCCGGATATGGATGGTGTTGACACTCTTGTGAGACTCAAGGATATTTTCAGGACCCAGGGGCGAAGCACACCTGTCGTGTGTCACACAACCGAGGAGGGACGAAGCAATATCAATCTATATAAAGCTGCCGGTTTTGCAGACGTACTGATAAAGCCAATAGACCCGAAGCAATTATCTGAGATACTTCTGACCTACCTTGCAAAACAGGATGAGACCATACGTGAGGAGCAGGAAAAGAAGCAGCAGGAGCAGAAGGAAAAGACTGAAGTTCACGTAAGGGATGAGGTTGAAAAGCTTCCGCTTTGGCTTAAAAATACACCGCTCTTAGACCTGGTTCAGGGCGTAACAAACTGCGAGACAGCAGAGGATTACATGGAAACCCTCACTGTGTTTGCAGCCTCTATCAAGCAAAAGACCAATGAAATTCTCAATTTCTATGAAAAGAAGGATTGGGAAATGTACACCATGAGAGTGCATTCCCTTAAGAGCGTTTCTGCTCTTATCGGTGCAAGGAAGCTGAGCGAGCTTGCAGCCTCCATGGAGAAGGCAGGCAAGGATAAAAAATACAACACCATACTTGATGAGAACAGATACCTCATGGAGGAATACAGAGCCTTCCAGACTGTGCTCTCACCCCTCATTGAGGATAAGACTAAGAAAAATGAACCTGAAGAAAAGGAGCAGAAACAGGAAAGTGCGCCTGAGTTTGATGACAGATGTGTTCTTTTCATAGAGGGAATATCAAGTATTTCAAATAAGGGCCTCGCACAGAAGCTTCAAAGTGCGGACTTTACAGTGATAAGATGTGATGCCGATCCGGGCAAGATAATTAAGCACAGAGCGTCAGCTGACATTGTTATCTACTACCCCGGAGATGATGATAAATCCCGCATCACGGTTATCATGAATCATCTGGGAGAGATGTGCCGGGATGATAATAAGATACTGTGCCTTGTGGGTGAAAGCAGCGACCTGGAATTCGCCATGTCCCTGGAGGGGGCTGACCGCGTTTCAAAGATATACAGAAGGCCCGTTAACATCGATGCTTTCGTGGATGATATAGACAGCTTTGCTCTGATTGAGAAGGAGTATCACAAGAAAAAGTCCATATTTGTGGTGGATGACGACCCTGATTTCCTTAAAATCATGGACCACTGGCTTTTTCCTGTTTACAACGTCTATCTCTTCTCAACGGGTGAGGATGCAATTGACGGGCTCTCATCATATATGCCTGACCTACTTCTCCTGGACTATGAGATGCCGGGCATGAACGGGTATGAGCTTATGAACAGAATAAAATCCGTACCGGAAACAAATCAGATTCCCATCATATTCCTCACAGGAAAAAATGATAAGGAACACGTATTTAAGATTCTGGAAAACAAGCCGGACGGATATCTCTTAAAGTCCTCTCAGAAGGAGTCACTCCTGGATGCCATCAGCAGATTCTTTGCTGAAAGTGCCTTCAAGGCATCCATGGAGGTGTAAGGTTTCTTTAAATGATTCCTCCGAAGGCGTATACTAAGATTCAGGGATAGTTTGTTTCCAATTGTTTTGGGCGCAAACGTAGATACGTAGAAGGAGGGTTACGACATGAAGGCGCTTTTTATTGGCGGAACAGGCACAATAAGTATGGGTATAGTCAGGAGACTTGCGGAGGATCCTCTGTGGGAGGTGTATCTTCTTAACAGAGGTAACAGAAGGGACGAGGTGCCTTCTTCTGTAAAGCAGATCGTTGCTGATATTAACGATGAGTTCGACGTAAGGAAAAAGCTCGAGGGAATGGAGTTTGACGTTGTCAGTGATTTCATCGTTTTTGATGAAAAGGCTGTGGAGCGAGACTACAGACTTTTTAAAGGAAAGACGAAGCAGTATATTTTCATAAGCTCTGCATCAGCTTACAACAAGCCGGCAGCAGGTTATGTGATAACTGAAGGGACAACCCTTGCAAATCCTTACTGGGAGTACTCCAGGAACAAGATTGCAATTGAGGAGTTTTTGATGAAAAAGTACAGGGAAGAGGGATTCCCTGTGACAATAGTAAGGCCCAGCCACACCTATAATGAAAAGAATGTGCCCCTTGGAGTTCATGGAAATAAGGGCTTCTATCATGTTGTAAAGCGTATGCAGGAGGGTAAGCCCGTTATCATTCAGGGAGACGGTTCCTCACTTTGGGCAGTTACCTTTAACAGCGATTTTGCTATAGGATTCACGGGACTTATGGGTAACAGGCACGCCATCGGTGAGGCCTTCCAGATAACAGGTGATGAGATACTGACCTGGGATCAGATCTATCAGACCATCGCAGATGCCTTGGGAGTTAAGCTTAAGCCCTACCATGTGTCATCGGAATTTTTGAGTGAAGTGGGCGAAAAGTACGGCTATGATTTCAGGGGGAGTCTTCTCGGAGATAAGGCAGTATCTGTGGTTTTCGACAACAGCAAGCTTAAGAAGCTGGTGCCTCAGATGACTACCAATGTTCCTTTCCATAAGGGTGTTCGCATTGCACTTGATTATGTTTTTGCACATCCTGAAAAATATGAAGAGGATCCTGAGTTTGATGCTTTTTGCGACAAGGTGATAGAAGCCCTTGAAAATGCGAAAAAAAGTATATAAAAGGCGGTTTTATAGGGTTTAATAATTTGTAACAATTTATTATAATATTGTTATCAATTTGTTTTTTTTAAGTTATAGAGGGAAAAGGTTTTTAAGGGAGTATTTAATGTTAGATAATATTGAAGTGTTCACACATAGCAGCATACGAGTAAAATTCGGAGGTGGAACGATTTACGTCGATCCCTTCAAGATAAGAGAAAAAACCAATGATGCTGATTATGTTCTGATCACACACGCACATTACGATCATTTTTCACTGGAGGACATCCGCAAGGTTATCAAGGAGTCCACAGTCCTCGTATGTCCTGAGAGAATGGTGGAGGATGCCAGAGAGCTTGAGCGTGAGGTAAAGGTAATCGTTACGGTTAAACCCGGGGTGTACAAGGAGTTTGATGGCTTCGAGATCGAGACCATCCCCGCGTACAACAATATCAAGCCCTTCCACCCGAAGCGTGCGGAGTGGGTTGGCTACATTTTAAGAGTTGATGGTAAGCGCATTTATATCGCAGGCGACACCGGCGTGACCAAGGAAGCCAAGAAGGTAAAATGCGATATCGCCATGGTACCCGTAGGCGGAACCTACACCATGGATGTTAAGAAGGCGGCTGACCTTATCAATACAATCAGACCTGAATATGCAATTCCTACACATTACGGTACGATCGTTGGAAAGCAGACTGACGGTAAAGCCTTTGCAGGACTTGTTAAGAGCCCGGTGAAGGTTGTAGAGAAAATACAGTATTTTGAGTGAGACAAGTAATAATCAAAAATCCTATATCGCGATAGATCTGAAATCCTTTTATGCATCGGTGGAATGCCAGGATATAACCAGGAATCCGCTGACTACGCACCTCGTAGTTGCAGACAGGAGCAGAACTTCCAAGACAATCTGTCTGGCTGTTTCCCCATCCCTGAAAAAATACGGGATACCGGGAAGAGCCAGGCTTTTTGAAGTGGAGCAGAAGGTTAAGGATATAAATGAGGAGAGGCTGAGGAAGGCTCCCGGCAGAGTTTTCACAGGTGAGTCCGATGACGAGGAGGAGCTTGCAAAGGATCCTTCTCTAAAGCTTGGCTTCATAGCAGCCGTTCCCAGAATGGCAAGGTACATGGAGGTAAGCACCGAGATCTACAGGACCTACCTTAAATTTATCGCTCCCGAGGATATTCATGTGTACTCCATCGACGAGGTTTTCATAGATGCGACGGGGTACCTGAGCATTCACAAGAAAACTCCGAGAGAGCTGGCAATGATGCTGATACAGGCGGTAAAGGAAGCGACAGGAATTACGGCCACGGCTGGAGTTGGAACGAATCTCTATCTCGCCAAGGTGGCGATGGACATCGTGGCGAAGCACGTGGAGGCTGATGAAAATGGCGTGCGCATAGCTGAACTTGATGAGATGAGCTATCGAAGGGAGCTCTGGGAGCACACCCCGCTTACGGATTTTTGGAGAGTGGGAAGAGGCTATGTGAAAAAGCTCTCCTCCATGGGGCTTTACACCATGGGAGATATCGCAAGATGCAGCCTTGGAAGCTCTCAGGATTTTCATAATGAGGAGCTCTTATACAAGACCTTCGGAATAAACGCTGAGCTCCTGATAGACCACGCCTGGGGTTACGAGCCCTGCACCATGGAGATGATTAAGAACTATAAGCCTGAGAATAACAGCCTCAGCCAGGGTCAGGTTTTGCATTGCCCATACACCTATGACAAGGCGAGGATAATTGTCAGGGAGATGGCGGACGCGCTGGCTATGCAGCTTATGGGTGGTGGCAAGGTTACAGATCAGGTGGTACTCACCGTGGGCTATGACATGGAGAGCCTTAAGGATCCAGAGATTTCAAAGAAATATAAGGGTAAGATCAAGAAGGACTACTACGGAAGAGAGGTGCCGGAGCACGCTCACGGAAGCTTTAAGCTAGAGGGCTTTACATCTCTTTCGGGGCACATAATAGATGCGGCGCTTGAGATATATGACGAGCACGTAAATCCCGATCTCCTCATCAGAAGGGTTAACATCGTGGCGGCCCATGTTCTTGATGAAGCCGATGCAAAAAAGCAGGCGGAGGAGACCTACGAGCAGCTTTCACTTTTTGATAATTATGAGGAAAAAAGTCTGAAGGAAAAGGAGAGGAAGGAAGCCGATGAAAAGGAGCTTGCGCTTCAGAAGGCAACTCTCGAGATTCAAAAACGCTTCGGAAAAAATGCCATTGTTAAGGGAACGTCTCTCCAGGAAGGTGCAACCGGAATGGAGAGGGGAAGACAGATAGGCGGACATAAGGCGTAAACGCACATGTCAGCATTCATGGAATTCTTCCTCCGGATGCTCGGCCTTGAGGATGTTCTCCTCGAAGGTTTTCCCTGCGTCTGATATCTTGTCATCGTAGCCCGTAAGCGCTGCGAAGGGCATGAACTGGGCAGCCCTGTTTTCCATTGGCATAGGGGCATGATTTTTTGAAATTGGTCTTTTCAGATTGATGATATCGTCGTACTTTCCCATAGGAACAGTATAGAATACTATGGTTAGTGACACAAATTATTTAGGAGGCTAGTATGAAAAAGTTCAAGATCACATTCAATTCCCCGGTAACACTGGGATTCATTTTTATCAGCTTTGCGGTGCTGCTACTGAATTTCATAACAGTAGGAAAATCGAACATGTTCCTGTTTATGACCTATCACTCATCGCTGGCTTCACCCTTTACTTACATAAGGATGCTGACTCACGTCCTTGGACACAGCGGCTGGGAGCACTTCATAGGTAACGCGACATACCTGCTTCTCCTTGGTCCCATGCTTGAGGAAAAGTACGGTTCACCAAAGCTCGTAATGGTAATAATCATCACAGCAATTGTGACGGGCCTCGTAAACTTCATAATCTTTCCCAATGCAGCCCTCTGCGGCGCCAGCGGCGTAGTATTCGCCTTTATCCTCATGACTTCCTTCACAGGCTTTAAGGAGGGCGAGATCCCGCTGACCTTCATCCTTGTGACCGTAGTCTTCATCGGGCAGCAGGTATACGAAGGCATCTTTCTTCAGGACAACGTATCAAATTTAACTCATATCCTTGGAGGTATCGTAGGAGCTGTTGTTGGTTATAGACTAAATAAGAATCGTTAATGGACAATATTTTATAAAATACAAAGAAGCGCCAGTCATGCATAAAATGACTGGCGTTAATTATTGATCTTTTTTATTCTGTTTTAATAGGAGATAACCTGGTAGTCTTTGTTCCAGATGAGCTCCAGGCCATCGAAGAGATATGTAAGCTTGCCATCAGGGTATAAACTGATGAACTTACTGGTGATATCGGAAGGATTATCCTTGGAATTGTAGAAAACACCGCCAATATCATTGTACCCCTGCTTGTCGTAAATGAAACCGTCAATAGTTATCCTGGAAGGAAAAGCAGCTAAATCTGGCATATTCTTGACTCCTTTTTATGGTGAAGGGTTGTCGTATTTCTAGTGCCTATTCTAACACTAATATATGCAAATGTAATTGATGAAAATTAATCACTGGAATTTTGAAATTGGGCATAAAATTGCAATAAATATAATGCATTAATGATTGATTTCATATATTTATGCAAAAATATTGTAGTAAAATGTGAGAGTCGAAACATTACTTTTTTAGAGAAGGAGACAATGACAATGGGTATTTGGAGAGCATCTAAGGTGGCAGAGATGTCCGCCAGAGAAAAAGCACATATGGAGAAGGTTCGCAAGTTTGCGGCTGAAGGTATGGTGCTTCTTGAAAATGACGGAACACTTCCGCTTGGGGACGGAGTTAAGAAGATAGCGTTGTTTGGTAACGGTGCACGTCACATGATCAAAGGAGGAAAGGGCTCCGGAGACGTTAACAGCAGAAGCGTGGTTGGAATCGAGCAGGGTATAAAGGAAGCAGGATACGAGATCGTGTCAGGTGTATGGCTTGATGGCTACGACAAGATCTGCGTGGATTCAAGGGCTAAGTATGACGAGCACATCCAGGAGATGGTAAAGAGCACAGGTAATCCCATGGTTGCTTTCATGGAGTACTTCAACAATCCCTATCACGATCCTGATGTTCAGGAGATCGCTGATGGCGAGATGGAGGACGCTGATGCCGCTGTTTATGTGATTGCAAGAGATTCCGGTGAGGGCCGCGACCGTAAGCCTGTTGCAGGTGACTATGAGCTCACAGACAACGAGAAGAAGAACATCGAGAAGCTTGCTGCCCGCTACGATAAGTTTGTTGTAGCTCTTAACGTGGGCGGTGTTATTGATACAAAGGCTCTCAGAAGCACCAATGGGGTTGGAGCTGTTCTGTTAATGAGCCAGGCAGGTAACGTTATTGGAACTGTTTTTGCAGATGTTCTTTTCGGAAAATCAATGCCTACAGGACACCTTGCTATGACATGGGCTGAGAACTATTCAGACTATCCGGCCTATGACACCTTCAGCTCCCAGAACGGTGACGTTGATGATGAATACTACAAGGAAGGCATTTACGTAGGATATCGCTATTTTGATTCATTCGGTAAAAAGCCCGCATATTCCTTCGGATATGGACTTTCATATACAGATTTTGAGATTTGCACCAAGGAGGTGACCCTCGATGGCGAGGTAGTTACAGCTAAGGTCAGTGTGAAAAATACAGGAAGTAAGTTCAGTGGAAAGCAGCTGGTTCAGCTCTATGTTTCAGCACCTGACGGAAAGCTCGAAAAGCCCGTTAAGGAGCTTAAGGCCTTTGCAAAGACCAAGGAGCTTGCTCCCGGAGAAGAGGAGGTTCTTACTCTTAAGGCTAAGGCTTCAGAGTTTGCATCATACGATGAGGAGTCTGCTTCCTACATTCTTGAGCCCGGTAAGTACTTCATTAGAATCGGTGAAAATGCAGGCTGCACACATGTTGTTGCTGCTGTAGAGGTTACATCTCTTATCACAACCTACAAGCTTTCAAACAGATTCGAGATCGACACAAAGCTTGAAGAACTCTCAGCTAAGGGTGCTAAGGCACTTACATACGACGGTGAGGAGGATGAAAAGGCAAGCGCCAGGGTTCTTACTCTCGCAGATGGCGTTATCAAGACTGTTACTGCTGAGTATGAGGGCGAGCCTGTTGAGCTTAAGAACGACAGCGCTGAAAAAGTTACTCTGGCAGATGTTAAGGCAGGAAAGGCAACTCTCGATGATCTTCTCGGACAGCTCACAAGAGAGGAGATGGCTGACCTTTGCGTAGGTACAGCAAGAGGAGGCTTTGGTCAGACTTCAGTTATCGGAACAGCTTCTGCTGTTGTACCCGGTGCTGCCGGAGATACAAGCTCCAAGATGGCTGACGACAGAGGCGTTCACAACCTTGTACTTGCAGACGGACCTGCAGGTCTTAGACTTACACCTTATTTCGCTGTAGATGAAGAGGATAAGTTCATCCCTGAGCTTAGTGCCATGGCCTTCGATTTTCCCGGTAAGGACGAAGGTCCCAAGACTGACATCAAGGGCGAGGTTACAAAGTACTATCAGTACTGCACAGCTATTCCGATCGCAACAATGCTTGCTCAGACCTGGAACATGGATGTAATCGAGGAGGCAGGTGACCTTGTAGGTGCAGAGATGGAGGAGCTTGGAGTTAACCTGTGGCTTGCTCCCGGTATGAACATCCAGAAGAATCCTCTTTGCGGAAGAAATTTCGAGTACTATTCAGAGGATCCATTCTATGCAGGAATGTGCGCAGCAGCAGATACCAAGGGCGTTCAGAAGCACAAGGGCTGCGGTACAACAATCAAGCACTTTGCATGCAACAACCAGGAAGATAACAGAATGCATACAAATGCTCATGTAAGCGAGCGTGCCCTCAGAGAGATTTACCTCAAGGGCTTCGAGGTTGCTGTTAAGGAATCTCAGCCGCTTTCAATCATGACAAGCTATAACCTCATCAACGGCAAGCACGCAGCTAACAACTACGATCTTCTCACAGCTGTATGCCGCAACGAGTGGGGCTTCAAGGGCGTTGTTATGACTGACTGGGGAACCACCGGCGGAATCGAGATGGAGCAGAGAAAGTTTAAGTATGGAAGCTCCAACGCTGCAGACTGCGTAAGAACAGGTAATGACCTTACAATGCCCGGCTCAGACGCTGACGTTCAGAACATTCTTGATGCAGGTGTTACAAGAGCAGAGCTTCAGTCCTGCGCCAGAAGAATCCTCAATTGTGTTCTTAAGTGCAGATATTGATTTGATGGTTTTATGAAAAATAAGTAAATAGAGTTTAAACAAGAGCTTCCCGCACTAACAAAATGGGCATTTTCCCGTGATGATAGTGTGGGAAGTTTTTGTAATATATGGTAAGATAAGCAAAGCTAAGAAGTTTACTGGACTAGAGGAGGTTGTATGATCTACGTGAATCAGGCCGGCTATGCGCCGGAAGGGGTAAAACACGCAACTTTGGTGGGGGATAAGAACTACACACTCTGCAACAAGGACGGAAAAGTGGTAAAGAACGGTGAGTGCGAGCTTTCATTTGATGCCAATAGTGCAGAGGAAGCAGCAGTTATCGATTTTTCAGAGGTGAAGGAAGAGGGTACATATTACTTCACAGATGGAAAGGGTAACAAAAGCGCTGAGTTTGTTATCGGAAAAAAGCATTACGACGAAGCTCTCTGGGCTTCCATGAAGATGTTTTATTTCCAGCGTTGCGGCATGGAGCTTGAGGAAAAGTATGCCGGAGTATTTGCAAGAAAGGCCTGCCACTGCGGCGGCGGACACATGCTTGAGGATAAGTCCATAAGACGCAAGATGCTGGGCGGCTGGCATGACGCAGGTGATTACGGAAGATATGTGACAGCAGGTGCTGTTGCCCTCGGACACATCTTATATGGTTATGAGATGTTCCCTGAGGAACTGGGGCTGGACCTCAACATTCCGGAGAGCGGCGGTGCGATGCCGGATATCCTTGCTGAGTGCAAGTATGAATTAGACTGGATCCTTGATATGCAGGACGAGGACGGTGGCGTTCATCACAAATGTACATCCCGGAATTTCTGCGGATTTATCATGCCTGATGAGGATGACCTTCCGATGGTCATCACTCCTGTATCAAGTCTTGCAACAGCTGACTTTGCAGCAATCATGGCTCTTGCAAGTCGCATTTACAGACAGTACGACGCTGCTTACGCTGACATTCTTGCAGATGCAGCAAGAAAGTCATGGGACTGGCTTGTAAAAAATCCTACCTTCCTTTTTGAGAATCCGAAGGAAGTTACAACAGGAACCTACGAGGATATGTGCGATACCGACGAGAGACTTTGGGCAGCTACCGAGATGTATCGCCTTGATAAAAACGAAGATGCAAAGAAGATCATTTTCGCTGTAATGGAGCTTCGCATAAATCTCTCATGCCTTGGATGGGCAGACGTCGGAGGCTTTGGAACTCTTGCTGTTATAAACGGCGGAGCTGAGCTTTTCGGAGAGGACCTTTACAAGAGAATGACTCTTAAGTGGCTTGATGAAGCTGACAGATTAAAGGGACTTGCTGAGAGTAACGCCTTTGGAATTACACTAAGACCTGAGGAATTCACCTGGGGAAGTAACATGGTGGTTCTCATGAATTCCATGATCTTATGTGTGGCTCATCGTCTTACAAAGGATGACAGCTATCTTGAGGCGGCGGAGTATCAGCTTGATTACATCTTCGGAAGAAATGCTATGGACCTTAGCTATGTGACAGGAATTGGTGAGAGAGCATTCAGACACCCTCATCTTCGTCCCACAGAGGCTGACGGAATAGATGAGCCTATCCCGGGATTCGTATCAGGTGGTCCGAACTACAGACCCTGCGACGAAGCTGCTAATCCTGATAACATGTCAGATAAGCCTGCCATGAGAAGATATGCGGATGATATGAGATCCTACTCAACCAATGAGATAACAATTTATTGGAATTCACCTCTTGTGTTTGCACTTGGGTACATGAATTCGGTTAAGTGATGATTAGTCCTCACAGTGAGGATGAGCTTTGAAATAGAATTAAATCTGTGTAATACGGACCTGATTCAGTGAATGAGTCGGGTCTGTATTTTTTTGATGGTATTTTGACTTTGGAATAAGTGATATGGCGGATGAGATTGGGCAGTGTGTGAAATAGTGATTTGTAACGGTACTTCAACGTGCTAAATAGGAAAATTAACTGTATCGTTTTCGCCATAATCATAATTTATGCGGAGATGGCTGGGAGTTATATTAGTTACATCAAATAGCAATGCAAATCCGAAGCATCTTCGGGGGACATAAACAAAGTGTGATGCAAAGAAAGGTGAGTATTATGAGTAAAAAGAAATTAGTTAAAAGCAACAATCGTAAGATCTGTGGCGTATGTGGTGGTATCGCTGAGTATTTCGGAATTGATCCATTCATTGTCAGACTCATTTGGGGAATCTTAGCATTTGCATGGGGAACAAGTATTTTCGTTTATATCCTGCTTGCATTTATCATGAACGACAGTCCTGATTATATCGAGGGTGATGAGTATAGATCAGAGCCCAGAAACATCGAGGAGAAGAACGTGATCAATGCAGAGCCCGTTGGATTTAGACTGAACAACGGCGTTAAGGAAGAAATTTACCGCTAATCACAGCGCAGGATAAGCATATATAGAGGGAACTATATATTTGATATATATTGAAGCCCCGGAGCACGAGAGGGAACGTGTTCCGGGGCTTTTTGTAGTGTTTTTTTGTTTGGTTTGTGGCCTTTTTGGGAGCGGTGGCGGTGGTTTGGTGGAGGGGTTACGTCTATCTGTGGAGTTGCTTCTAAACTGGTTGTTGCGTTGGAGTGCTGGGGCGGTGGCGTTACGTCTATCTGCTTGATTGCCCTTTAATCGGTTGCCTCGCGGGGGCTTTGTTCCGGGCGGTGTTGCGTCAATCCGCGAACAATTATTCCAACCGGTTGCACTGAGAGAAAGCTTGTTGGAAGGGAGTTACGCCTGGCTGGGGGCTTGTCCCTAAATCGGTTACTTCGCGGTGGCTTTGTTCCGGGAGGTGTTGCGTCAATTCGCGAACAATTATTCCAACCGGTTGCATTGAGAGAAAGCTCGTTGGAAGGGAGTTACGCCGGCTTGGAGGATTATTCTTAAACCGGTTACCTCGCGGTGGCAACATTCAGGGCGGCGTTACGCCAATCCGCGAACTATTATTCATACCGGTTGCATTGAGAAGAAGCTTGTTGAAAGGGTGTTACGCCGGCCTGGGGGATTATCCCTAAATCGGTTACCTCGCGGACGCTTTGTTCCGGGAGGTATTGCGTCAATCCGCGAACTATTATTCATACCGGTTGCATTGAGAAGAAGCTTGTTGGAAGGGAGTTACGCCTGGCTGGGGGATTGTCCCTAAATCGGTTACCTCGCGGTGGCTTTGTTCCGGGAGGTGTTGCGTCAATTCGCGAACAATTATTCATACCGGTTGCACTGAGAGAAAGCTCGTTGGAAGGGAGTTACGCCGACTTGGAGGATTATTCTTAAACCGGTTACCTCGCGGGTGCAACATTCAGAGCGGCGTTGCGTCAATCCGCGAACAATTATTCCAACCGGTTGCATTAAGAGAAAGCTTGTTGAAAGGGTGTTACGCCGGCCTGGGGGATTATCCCTAAACTGGTTACCTCGCGGGTAAAATCCACATAGATGAGGTACGTCAATCCGCGAACAAAACCTCCCATAGACTTCACACCATTCATTTCGCCTTATTATTAGTCTTCCACAAGAACAGTCTGATAAGGAATAATGTTCCTCGTACGCATAACTCTGTGCACATAGCTATCCATGCACCTTTGAGTCCATACTTTGAGCCAAGAAATGCAGCAAGTGGGATTCTTACAGTCCAGACGCTTATGAGATTGAGTACACTTGAAAGAAGTGTCTCCCCTGCGCCTCTGAACACGCCGGCTGCAACAATTGAAGCACCGTAAAGTGGCTCAGCAAAGGCCTCTATTCTTAGAATCTGAGTTCCCAATTCTCTGATCTGCTCATCAGGAGTGAGGATTCCAATCATCTGCGGTGCAAGTATCCACATAAGTGCACCACTTAATCCCATTATTGTCATGCCAAGAGCAACCGCAATAAAGCCCAGTCTTTTTCCCAGAGCTTTTCTTTTTGCACCAATACACTGTCCGACAACAGTTGTTGCAGCGACACCTATTCCAAAGCCCGGCATGTAGCACAGACTCTCTGCGGTTATTGAGAATGAATTAGCTGCAACAGCGATAGTTCCAAAGGGTGAAACAATTCTTGTAAACGCAACGTAAGCAAAGCCCATGATGATATTGTCGATTGCAACCGGAATGGCTATTTTTAAAGCCTTCGGCAGTTCTTCATTTGCAAAGATCCTGAACCGCGGAATCTCTTCTCTTCGTCCTGCAATGTGCAGCATCTCTGAACGAACTAAGAGAAGATAAAGCATGATGCATGCTGTAATAACTATGGATATAGATGTACCAAGAGCCGCACCAACTACGCCTAATCTAGGAATGAGCAGCGCATTAAATAGTACATCAAGTGCACACATAATAATGCTGAATATGCTGGGAAGTCTGATGTTTCCGCTGGATTGGATCATTCCCTGGGATACATAAAGCATCTCATGAATTGGAATTGTCAGAGCATAAACAAGAAAATAGTTTGACGCATCATGTCTTATTTCCGGTGCACCACCCATCCATGTGGGTAAGAATCCGCTTATGATAACGCCTGTCGCAGAGAGGACAACACTAAACAAAAGCGCTGTAAGAAGTCCCCATCTGACTATCATTCGCGCACCGGCCTCATCCTTTGCTCCAATTCTGTGTGCCACGCGTACCGTAAATCCCATACTTGCAGCGGTCATAACTCCGCCAAAAAGCCAGGTGGTACTTGATACGAGACCTATGGACGCCGAGGCTCCAGCACCCAAATGCCCTACCATGGATGCGTCTATATATTGCATTATTATTGATGAAATCTGAGCTAAAATCGCCGGAAGACTAAGATGAAGAATCAAAGAAATCTCTTCTCTTAAAGTAAGCTTTTGACCATTTCTTATTGCCTTTAATGGATCTTTCGTTGTCATTGAAATCTGTTCCTTGTTCGTCATTTTCCAGAAATGGATATTACTTTGCACACTATTTATTGTCAAGTATACGTATCTTATTGGCTCTCTTTCAACTTGATTTTTTCACTGCTTAACCGATCTGAATAATTGTTCGCGAATAGACGTACCTCATATATGTGGATTTCACCCGCGAGGTAACCAGTTTAGGGATAATCCCCCAGGCCGGCGTAATTCCTTTTTAACTTGCTTTCTCTCAGTGCAACCGGTATGAATAATAGTTCGCGGATTGACGCAACGTCGCCCCGAAACAGAACCTCCGCGAGGTAACCGATATAAGTGTAATCGGACAAATTGACGCAACGCCGCCCGGAACAGCCCCTGCGCGAGGTAACCAGTCGATAGTAAATCAAACATATAGACGTAACTTCCCCCTCGCCAGGCGGCGACACATCGCTTCAGAAAATAACAACATTCCCACAAATGATCCCCACAACAAAAACTGACATATCAAATAACGATTTTTAAGAAGCCCTTCCACCACACTTCACCCTATAATCATAACTGTAGTGCTAAGAATATGTTTCGACCACAGTAGTCCGGGCATATAGAATCCGAGGAGGTTGCAGAGGCATTTGATGAGCTTCATAAGAGCGGAAAAGTTAAATACTTCGGCGTGAGCAACCTTGTGCCCATGCAGATCGAGCTCCTTAAAAAGTATGTGAAGCAGCCCCTTGTTATCAACCAGGTGCAGCTCTCCCTGGAGCAGTCACAGCTTATCGATCAGGCTCTTTACATGAACAACAAGACCACTGAGTTTTCAATAAATCGTGATGGCAACGCACTTGATTACTGCAGACTTAACGACATAACAATTCAGGCATGGTCACCTCTTCAGGTTGGCATGTTTGGCGGAACCTTCATTGACAATCCGGATTTCCCTGAGCTCAACAAGGTTCTTGGAGAGCTGGCAGACAGAGAAGGCGTGTCCAAGGCAGCAGTAGCAATCGCATGGATCTTAAGGCATCCGGCAAAAATGCAGGCGATAATCGGAACCATGAATCCTGAGCATATCAAGGATGTCTGCACTGCGACTGACGTTAAGCTCTCACATCACGATTGGTATGAATTATATCTTGCAGCTGGAAAGTTCTTACCGTAAAGTATACTCATAGACACAATTTAATCTGATAATATTGAAAAGGATGGCTATGGGGGCAAGAACAAAAAAGGAATGGATCATAAGATCCGTGATTTTGATGGTGGCGCTGGGATACGTGATTCTTGCTTACGGAATGACGATGGTCATTAAATCCGGTGCGGGAACGCTTATATGTGTTGCGCTGGTTGAGCCTGTTGCCGGAATATTCCTTCCGGTGAATGAGAGGATAGTTGCCGGAATTATGAAAAAATTCCGTTACTAGATAAATTTAAGAAAGTCAGAAGAGGAAAAAATGAATGAGTGAAACAATCTATTTTGCAGGGGGATGCTTCTGGGGAACCCAGAGATTTTTTGATCAGTTTGATGGAGTAGAGAGTACGGAAACCGGCTATGCCAACGGACCGACACAGAACCCCACCTACGAGGAGGTCTGCAACGATTCAGGCCACGCCGAGACAGTTAAGGTGGTGTACGACAGCAGCAAGATAAGCCTCGAGGAGCTTATCGATGATTATTTCAAGATTGTCGATCCGGTTTCAGTTAATAAGCAGGGCGGGGATGAAGGAATCCAGTACCGAACAGGAATCTATTATACAGACAATGCGCAGCTTCCGATCATTCAGAAGAAGATGGAGGAGCTTGAAAAAGAGATCGGCCAGAAGAGTGCTATTGAGGTGTGTGAGCTTGAAAACTTCTACAGCGCTGAGGAATACCATCAGAAGTATCTTGTGAAAAATCCTACAGGATATTGCCACATTCCTGCTGTGATGTTCGAGCTTTACAAGAAAAAGGGCAAGGCAGAGTAAGCGCTTGTATAGTGGATTTTTGCATTGTATAATTAACAAGAATCTTAATAAAAATTTTTTTATGAAGGTGCTCTTATAGGGCACCTTTATTGATGTGAAAGGGAACTATGAAAAAAAGAGTAATGATGTTGCTTTTGGCAACCGTGTTGGGAATTGGAGCTACAGCTTGTGGCAGTGACAAGGATAGTCAGGATAAGTCTGAATTTGTCATGGATGAATCCAAAAAGAAGGCGGATACAGAGACTTCAGAAGACTCAGAAGCAGCCACAGATGAATCTACAGAAACTACTGAGAACGCAGATGCTTCTTCAGAAGAAGCTTCAGCAGAGAATAGCAAAAACTCAGAAGATGCTGAAAATGCAGAATCTGAATCCACAACAGAAACAGATGCTTTAGATGAGACAGAAACCGCAGAAACCCCCGATGGTATCTGGGAGACCTACCTGGCTTCCTTCGACAAAGATGCAATCGGCATGGATGATGAGAATGGCAATCCCTACACCATAATCTACAAGGGACAGTTTGCAGACGATACCTTCACTGCCTACGGTTCAATGGGCTATAGAAGTGATTATGATTCTGACAGCACCTATATCACCGATGAAGAGCCGCATGTTTTCAAGCTTAGTGAGGATGCGGTCTATAACAACACCAAGGGACAGAAGGTAACGAAGGAAGAGTTCGCAGAGCTTTTCAATGAGGGAATGTCCAAGAAGTATCATCTCGGAATTCTGGTAAAGGAGGGAATGGTATCCCACTTCTTCCTGGATGAAGTTAACTTTGCACCCAATCTTCCGTCCGAGCAGGCTGCTACGGATATGAGAGACTTCTTCTTCCCGGAGGGTGAGGGCGAGTATAACTATGACGTTTATAATCTCATGCTTGAGGATGATGAGAGCGTCAAGGTGAAGGTTGAAAAGAAAGAGACCTACAGCGAGGGTGATGTTTACACCATAACTCTCCTTCGTGATGAATGCCCCGGAAGTACAGATGTGGACGGTTCTGACAGATTCAGACTTGGCTACTACTATGTAACAGAAGGCTCAATATATTACCTCAGAGACATTGTGGACGAGACTCCTGCTGAGGAGGACTTCTTAGAAAACGGCGTAGTTGTCTGTGCGCCTGAGGATGATGAGAGCACAGTGGATACCTTCGAGCTTAGAATTGAGCACGATGGCGATATCTGCAGATACAGATGCTGGGATACCGCAGTTGAGACAGGCTGGTACTGCAGAATGGAGTGGACTAAGGGAGTAGGACTCACCTACTACAGATCCGGCTATGGCGCAGAAGCAGAACCCATCGAAATAGCCCTCGAAGGCGTGGAAGTAGATCGTGAGTCTTAACTGAATCGATAGACGCGACATCACGATAAGCGCAGCAGATTTTCCAGAATCCTGACAACCCAAAACAAAGGGGGACCAATCATGACAATACACCAAATCCTACAAAAACAAATCGATTCAATATACGGCAAGAGCCTTGGCGAGAAAACCGGCAGGGTTCTTATCCCTGCCTTCATTGGAGACTTCCGCAAGGTTCTTGAAAAGAGCGACCTTGGCACCACAGTCTCCGAGGAATACATGACTGAGGATAAGAAGATGCACCTTATCTTCACGGGACAGCGAAGGATGGGGGCAGCAGGCTTCGACTTCATTGTCACATCCTGCAAATGCAACGATAAAGAGCTGCTGACAGGGGAGCTGTCACTCTTTCCTGCAATAGCAGGCCTATAACTTCTTTCAGGGGGGACATACTTGGAGGAAACGTATGAAAAAGAAATTTATCATTTCTAAACTTCTGATCTTTTCACTGATGATATGCTTCGTACTTGGGAGCTTAAGGTTTAACGTCAATGCGGCGAAGAAGAAATTCGCCTATGATTACGGCGTGTTCCTGTCGGTTAATTCCGGGAAAAGTGCCTTTAAGAAATTCAAGGATTACAAGACGATAGTGATCGATGTTCAGAACGGCTTTTTGGCAAAGGATATTAAGAAGCTTAAAAAGCAGGGCCACAAGGTCTACAGCTACATCAACGTCGGTGCCATCGAGAATTACAGAGATTACTATAAAAGCTACGAGGACATAACCCTCGGTGTATACGAGAACTGGCCTGATGAGAAGTGGGTTAATGTCCATGATGAAAAGTGGCAGAGATTTATTTTGGATGACCTCTCATTGAAGATCATTTCCACAGGCGTGGACGGCTTTTTTGTGGATAACATAGATGTCTATTACCAATACCATAACGACGATATCTACTCCGGCGTGGAGACCATACTTAAAGGCCTTAAGAAAAAGGGCAAGGTCATCATCAACGGCGGAGATACATTTGTCACAGAATATTATGATAAAAACAGAAGCCTAAATGATATTCTTGACGGCGTAAATCAGGAGACTGTTTTCTCAAGGATTATCGATTATGACAAGGATAAGTTCGGGAAAAACAGCTCCTTAGACGCAAAGTACTTCAAGAAATATATGAAGCTTGTAAAGAAGTGCAGGAAAAAATGCTACCTTCTGGAATACACGAAGGATAAGAATCTTAGCAACAAAATCCAAAAATACTGCAAGAAAAAAGGCTATAAATACTATATTTCAGATAAGCTGGATCTTTCTTAAAAAGCTGCCGGATACCTCAAATGCTCCAGCTGCTTGGTGACCTTCTCCTTTGTCAGTGGCTTTAATATCAGGCCGCTGCAAAACATATCCAGAGCCTTCATGGCGTTAGCCGGATTCTCGGTATTGAATATTATGTTTGCATAGGGATTTAAATCGATCAGCTTCTGTGCCAGAACAAAAGCGTTCTCATTAGATAATTCCGCATCGATAAATGCGGTGGAAATGCTATTGGTGGTTGCGTGGCTGTAGGAATCAACAGCGTTGCTGAAGCTGTCGAGACGGTCGTTGCTTATAATATCTGAAATCATCAAAGAGTATTGTGTCTTTAAATCAGGGTTATCTTCAACCAGAATAACTGAACTGGTAGCACTATCCTGATAATCTGCCGGCATGTCGGATCTATCCAAAGCGCCGCCGCTTGGATGGTCCGATTTGTTATATCTTACAACAAGGTCAGATATACTGATATTCAGAGCGCGGGAAATTTTGCCCAGCATTTCAAGGTCGGGCTTACGTATTCCGACTTCCCAGTTTCCAACACATTTTCTTGTGACGAAAAGCATGTCTGCAAGAGCCTTCTGTGACAGACCCTTCTTTTGGCGAATCGCCCTTAATTTTCTACCGAATGTTTTGCCAGTTTGCATATTTTTGGATCCCCCTCTCCCACAATAAATACAACCTGAACATGTTAATATTGTAAAATAATTGATAGTTTACAGCAAGACTTTAGAAGTATTCATTAAGCATAAATAAACAAAGAGTTAAATGGTGTTTTACGGGGGCACGTTCTGTTCCTTTTGTTATGTAAAGGCTCATTTTTGCGGTATAGTAAAAGAGTATATTCATATTATTTGGATAATTGGAATATTATAAAAAATTCCTATGAAAAACAGTTTTTTTGGTGGGGGGACACATATGCTAAAGCTTCAATTTTTGACTGAGGATATTTTTCAGATCAGTCAATTTCAGTTTTTGGCAGTGACTCAGATACTTCTGATCATTGGCATGTATGGAGTTTTTATCAAGGCAGGAGTTAGGAGCAAGATAGTATTTGTTCCATTCATACATTGGATAAAGCTTGGAGAGATTCTGGAACATGAGTGGCTTGGAATATTTATTTCCTTCTTTGGAATACTAAGACTCATGCTGATACAGATGTACGACCTGGACCCGTGGGAGGGTGACCCAACGGCGGTTATAATGCTAAAGTTCATATCCTACGGATTTATAGTTTGTACGATTATATATTCTTTAGCGACTATTATTATGTTCAAGTACCTGGTGGATTGTTCGGGGAAGAGCATGTTTTGGGTAATACCCTTCGCCTTTTTACCGGGACTTACAATGACCTATTGGGGAATGAATAAAAATGTGAGGGTGGATGTATGATGAAAAAAGGCTTGGGACGGGGTACTACAAGATTATTAATAAGGGTTATGTGCGCTTTTCTTGGGGCTATGCTTATATGCACAAGTCCTGTGAGAGTATTGGCGCTTACACCTGCTGAGGAAAAGGCCCAGAAGAGAGCTGAAGAGGCAGCAAACAAGGCATATCAGGATGCTATTGCAGAGGGCATGGATGATTCAGAGGCTATGGCTGAAGCCCAGCGAGCTTCGGAGGAAGCCCTGAATAACTCACTTCCGTATTACGAGGAGTATGAGGAGCAGGCTGCTGAGAACGCGAAGCAGCTGGAGGAAGCCCAGGCTGCACAGAAGGCTGCGGAGGAAGCTCTTCAGAATCAGACATCTGCGATACTTGAACAGACACAGGCGTTGGAAGAAATCTCTGATATGGTGGAGGCTCTGGGAAAAAAGGAAGAGGAAGAAGGAGCTTCCGTGATAAAGGTTGCTGAGACCAAAACCTCCCATGAGAATCCCTGCATAACCTGGTTTGTAAAGGGTATAGATCAGAAGGTCAAGGAATCCGAAGCATTTATCGGCTCCAGAAGCATAGAGATAGCAGATAGCGGAAAACTTGGCGCCGGCGCAGGTCCTGCACCCAAGACACTTTTATTGGTGGATAACTCCAATTCTGTGTCCAAGTACAAGGATAAGATCAAGACCATCCTGACAAGACTTGTGTGGAACCATCAGCCCGAGGAGAGATTCTCACTGGTTGCATTCGGTGAAGAGATAAATGTTCTTTTAGACTTTACAGATAACTATGATGATGTGCGAATGGCCATTGATAAGATGACCTATAAGGATCAGAGCACATACCTTAGAAATATTCTCTATGATGAGATAAAGGCAATGAATGATGATGGCGAGGATGATTTTAACCGTATCATCATCATCTCAGATGGAACAGAAGAGAGCCGACTGGGAGTTACCTATGAGGAACTGACAGACCTTATAAAAAGTGACATCTACAAGTGCCCTATTTACACCATAGGATGTCACTATCAGCCTGCGGTGGGAGATCTGGATAAGCTGTTTGCATTATCAAGAAGATCATCAAGTCCCTACTTTGCGCTGGAAGATTATGAGGATGTTAACCAGATTGCGGATATCATCCGTGAAGATGATAAGACCATCAGATTTTTCAGATTCTCTGTTCCTGATGATCTTAGAGATGGCTCAACCAAGACCATAGGTCTGCACCTGGTATATGAAGAGAGTGATTACATGTTTGCACACTCTACTCAGGTACCGATAGCCTCTGCCGATGTTCTTAAACAGGTAGCTGAGGATAAGAAACTTGCGGATGAGAAAGCAAAAGAAGAAAATGCAGCATTAAGAAGCGAAATAGATAGTCTTAGGGAGGCCGGAGAAAATAAGGACAAGACAGAGGAAGTAACTGAGTCGCAAACAGGCGATACCGGTGATACGCAAAACCCCGATGATTACTATTATGATGACGAAGATTATGACATGACCTTCAGAGATGTGATGTTTTACTACATTTATCATAACGCCCTCTGGATATCGCTGATATTTATAATAATCAATTTTGCATACATCGGATATAAGAACAGACATACCAAGAAGGTTCGCAAGGTTGAGGAGGAAGAGAAAAATGAAGAAGCTGTGACGGAAGAGCTCAGCTCTGACATAAACAGTGCGATCTACCTGTTTGAAACCAGCAGACCTGATGTGAGATATCCGATCAAGATCGGAGAGGAAAAGATAATAGGAAGATCAAGGGCAAGATGTGATATCACATTCCCTACAGATAAAGCGATGTCGGCAAGGCAGGCCTGCATAAGAGTTGAAGCCGGTGATGAAACAAAGGCAGTCCTTGAAAATCTGGATACGCAGGGTGGTACCAGTGTCGACGGACAGGTGGTGCAGAACGATATCACCCTTAGAAACGGAGCCAGAATAAAGCTCGGATCTACGATACTGGAGGTCAGATATGAATGATATGACTGATATAGGTTTAGATATTGAGTCCTTTTTTTACGATATGTTTTTAGATGACCCATTATCTTTATTTATAACAATCATAGAAGTTATAGCTATAATTCTGGTAATCATACGATTCAGAAACAGTAAGAAACAAACTCAAAGGTTAGAGGAACAACAGAAAAACCTTATGATGTTAAAACTGACGCAGGAGCTTACGAATCCGCTGTGGGTAGAGCACGGAGGAAAGCCTGATATGAAGGTGGTACCCTTCGAGACGAAGTGGACGGAGGCTCAGGAGGATGCCACTGAGGGAATCAGAGTGGAGCTTGATATAAAGAACTCTAATGCAGACAGGAAGTATACCTTTGTGGTTCAGGATGCTATAAGCGTAGGTAAGGATGATGCCTGCTCGATCACGATTGCAGATAATTCGATAGAAGATAAGCATCTGGAATTTTTTACTGAAAATGGAGAGCTGATGGTTAGAAAGATATCTCCAAAAAGCATGGCAGTATTGGAAAGGGAGAGAGATTATAAGAAGCTTGGGGAAAAGGCGTTGAGAGTTGTGGATAAGGATGTAATCCGACTCGGACACAGTGAACTGACAATCGAAATGATAAGTTAGAGGTCATTGTAAATGAGTACTGTCGTTTCTGTATATAGCAAAAAAGCATATAGAGAATATGTACTTTTACCTCCGCAGAGTAACGCGGATTTCTCCATTGTGGCTAAAAGTAATGAGTTCTGGCTGGAAAATGATCTGAGCATCTTTTTTGAGGTGCTTGGAGGAAGTTTTTATGTTACACCGGATGACCGGTATAGATTATTAAATAGTGACGGTGAGGAAATGACAGATTGTGCACTTGTGGATGGGCTGTCATTTGGACTTGTTACAAGAGAAAATGAAGAACTAAAACTATCAGTAAGAGTGAGGGAAAACACTTTTGTTCCCTTCACAACCATGAAGCTTAGGGATGGGGATAAATACTTCTCTCTAGGAAGCGCAAAAGAGTGCGATATTTGCTACTCATATAGGAGCCTTATCGCTAATGAGCAGGCAGTAATAGAAAAAAGAGGAGGGAACATTTTCCTCATCTGCAAGAAAGAATACGGAACCTATGTTAACGGAGGCGCAGTCAAGGGAGAGTATGAGCTGAATCCCGGAGACATAGTTAATATCTATGACCTTAAGCTTATTCTTCTTACCAAAAACAATGGGCTTGTAGTATCGGTAAACGAAGAGCTTACAGGTTGTGAAATTAATAAAGAGAAACTAATTGAGTATGATCCGTCAAAAAAAGCCGATCTGGCAGAATATCGTCCTGTTTCAGGAGATGGGCTATTTTACAGGGCTCCCAGGCAGATGGCTCATATAGAGACAACGAAGGTTACGTTTGAGGCGCCGCCGGAACTTTCCAAGAATGAACCCCCAAGTCTTTTGGAGACAATCGGGCATTCATTTTTGATGATTCTTCCAATGGTTGCAGGAAGTGCCGTTATGCTTATCGGCACCATGCAGAGTGGTGGGAGGCATACATTTTTGATGTACTCAGGTCTTGTCATGGCTACTGCGTCTGCTATAACAGGTGTTACCTGGGGAATTATAAATATAAGAAATCAGCGCAAAAGGCTAAAGACCGAAGAGAATAAGCGCTTTGAAGCATATGGGCAGTATCTCATAAAAAAGAAAGAATGGATAGAGCAGATGTATGAAAAAAATGCAACTGCTCTTAAAGATATGTACCCGGAGGCAGAAGTCTGTGCAGGCTATAGCAGAAATGATCAGCGCCTATGGAACAGGAACAAGGGACAGGAGGACTTTTTACATATAAGGCTTGGTATAGGAGATATACCTTTTCAAGCCGAAATAGAAGTTCCTGAGGAGAAGTTTCACGTAGATGAGGATGTTCTTAGAAGCAAACCGCGATACATAAAGGATAACTTTAAGACATTATATGACGTGCCACTACTAATTAACCTTAAGGAGCACCCACTTATCGGACTTGTGGGAGGTGAGGACAGATTCGGAGCCTATGAGCTGGTGCGGATCATGGCCGTTCAGCTGGCGGCAACTCATTGCTACACAGAAGTGAAAATGGTATTTATCTACGATGAGGAGTCTTCTATGGACTGTGATGAGTGGGGATTTGTCAGGTGGCTCCCCCATGTTTGGTCACAGGATAGGAAAATAAGATTTGTGGCAGCAACTAACACAGAGATAAATGATGTATGCTATGAGCTTTCCAAGGTACTTCGTGAGCGCTTCGAGACAACAGATGCAGAAATTATCGCAGGAAAATTGGAAACTATTCCGCACTATATCATTTTTGTATCAAATCCTGCGCTTATTGAAGGAGAGATTATTTCTAATTATTTATTCCAGAATAATGGGAAAATCGGCCTTACAACAATCTTTCTTTCAGAGTTTTATCAGGATCTCCCGAATGAGTGTACCTATGTTATTCAAAACGACCCCACCTTTACAGGGATAAAAGAACCGGGTGGAAAGGATATACCGATAGTAATTGATAAGCTTCCTGTTGAGAAGGCAGAGGCATTTGCAAGGCGTATCTCAGGAATAAAGGTCAAGGAGAGTGGTGCCGGTGGTGAGCTCCCTGAGAGACTTACCTTCCTTGAGATGTATGGAGTAAGCACTGTAGATGAGCTAGGCAGTGCTGACCGCTGGTTAAAGAGCAGAATATATGAAAATATCAGGGGCATACTTGGCTATAGGGGAGGATCTGAGCTCTGTGTGCTGGATATTCATGAGAAGTACCATGGCCCTCACGGACTGGTAGCAGGAACTACAGGTTCAGGTAAATCAGAGACATTGCAGACATATCTGTTGTCTCTTGCAGTCAATTACAGCCCCGATGATATGACCTACTTTATCATCGACTATAAGGGCGGCGGAATGGCTAACCTTTTTGAGAACCTTCCGCATTTGTCAGGGCAGATATCCAATCTGTCAGGAACACAGATAAATAGAGCACTTGTCTCCATAAAAGCTGAAAACAGAAGACGTCAGAGGCTTTTTAATGATGCAGGTGTAAATAATATAAACAAATATACCAAGATGTATAAAAATGGCGAGATATCAGAGCCCATTCCGCATCTCATTATCGTAATAGATGAGTTTGCAGAGCTCAAGCGTGAAGAACCGGACTTTATGAGAGAGCTTATAAGTGTGGCACAGGTAGGACGAAGCCTGGGTGTACATCTTATTCTTGCTACTCAAAAGCCATCCGGAACTGTTGATGACAACATCTGGAGTAACTCCAAATTCCGCCTGTGCCTCAGGGTTCAGACCAAGGAGGACTCTAACGAGATGCTGGGACGTCCGGATGCAGCCCGTATTATCCAGGCAGGACGAGGCTATCTTCAGGTGGGTAATGATGAGCTATATGAGATGTTCCAGTCAGGCTACAGTGGTGCCAGGTACAACCCCGTAGTGGGCAACAGCAATGAAGCGACAGGCCTCATAAGTCGTACCGGGCAGGTAGAACTGATGTATGTAAATAAGAACGATAATGAGCATAAAAAGGACGACGTCACACAGCTGGATGCAGTGGTAAATTATCTGAGAGATGTAGCAAAAATACAGGGATTTGAGGAAACTCATCCGCTTTGGATGCCTATACTTAGAAATCCCATGTTCCTTGGTGACTTCGAGGAATATAACGATAGATGCTTTGATTTTGAAAATGGTGTTTACAGAGTTGACAGTGAGTCACTTAGAACAAGATGGGATATTACCTGCGTAGTCGGACAAAGTGACGACCCTCGTAATCAGGCTCAGGATCCGCTTATTCTGTCCTTTGCAGATGGCGGACACCATGCTGTTATAGGATCAGTAAACAGTGGTAAGTCAACCTTTATGGCGACGGTTGTTTACTCCCTTGCAACTACTTATTCACCGGAGTTATTCCAGTTCTATGCAATAGATTATTCAAGCCATATGCTCGCCGGTTTTGAGGCACTTCCTCACTGCGGAGGCATTCTCTATGAGAACGATGAAGAGAAAATGGAGCGATTTTTCAACCTTATTGATGACATGCTGGAGGAGAGAAAAAGAGTATTCCGAGGAGGTAATTACAGTCAGTATTTCAGGACTCACGGCGCGGAATACCCTGCGATATTTATCTTTATTGACAACTTTGCATCCTTTAAGGAAAAGACAGAAGACGCTTATGTTCCTAACGTAATGAAGATATCCAAGGAAGGAGTTGGTAACGGTATATATCTGGTTATGTCAGCAGCGGGATATAACACGACAGAGATTCCTTCAAGACTTGGTGAGAATATGGGAACAGCCATAGGCCTGTGTCTTGCAGACAAATTTGCCTATGGAGACATTTTGAGAGATATTCGTGTGGATGTAATGCCCGAAGCAGGCTTTAAGGGAAGAGGTCTGTGCTATGTAGGAAACAGGATACTTGAGATTCAGATTGCACAGGCTCTTGAAGCAGCTGATGACTATAAGAGGATGGAGGCTATTACCGAAAACTGCAAGATAATTGCAAAGGCATGGAGCGGTGTTCATGCAAGACCTATTCCTGAGATTCCCGAGAATCCTACATGGAATGTCTTCAAGGAGCATCCGGATGTACTTGCCGACGCAGAAACAGACAACATTATTCCTATCGGCTACAGAACAGACAACGCGCTTATATCAGGGCTTGACATGTATAAAAACTACTGCTTCATGATCTGCGGCGCTGCTCACACAGGTAAAAAGAGCATGATGAGACTGATGATTCTGTCGGCTCTTATGAAAAAAGATGCAAAGGTCGTCATTATTGATGATGGCAGAGTATTCAATGATTTTGAATCTCTTCCTAATGTGAGGATGATACATAACGGAGAAGAGCTGTATGATTGGTGCTTTAATGAGCTGACACCTATGTTCAAGGAAAGAAATGTTGTAAAGAAGAGACTTTTTGAGGCCGGCTTTGAAGGTGATGAATATTACGAAGAAATAGCAGAGTTTAACAGTGTTTTTGTTTTCATTTCATCTCTTACATGGTTTATCAAAGCCGTGTATAACGATTCCCACGGCATGAAGGGCTTCATGGAGACAATCTTCAAAAAGGGTGAGAACCACAAGATAGCCTTTATTGGAAGTATTGATATCAATGAAAGAACAGAGGTTGGAGGCTTCGAGGTATTTAATGCATTTGCTTCATATCACACAGGTATTCATCTTGGAGGCGAGGTTACATTTAATAGCTGGTTAGGATTTGAATATTTAAAGCCATCCGAGCAGATAATAAAGTATCAGCAGGGAACAGGATTGTTATCGTCATCAAGCGGTGGAAATATTGAGTATAAGGTAATTATTCCTTTGGCCAAGAAGGCTAAGAAAAAATTGGTGACTTAAGGATTTATAGCAAGTGGGAAGGAGAATAGAAATAATGATTTTTTTGGAAATATTTATTCCCGCTCTTTCTTTATCAGTAGATGTACGAACGAAGGATACACATACCGTTATTATGCTTATCGGAGAAGTATGTGAGCTGATAAGACAGAAGATTAGCGAAAATGAGAGAGAGGAAAAACGCTTTATTTTGTATTCTCCCGGTCAGAACAAAATTTTTCCGGAACAGGCAAGCTTAAGAGACTGTGGTCTTATAAGTGGTAGTAAAGTAATGCTCTTGTAATTTACAGGTGGCAGGAAAGGATATGCTTATGGCTAATTTTGTGTTGTGTTATCTGCAGGGGCTATATAACACCAAAGAGCAGATGGAACTGTGCATTAAAAGGATGGAAAAGGCCAGGGACAAAATTAGAAAAGACGTTGCAGAGCTGGATAAAATGTGGGAAGGACCTGCTCATGATACATATAGAGAAGAATGGAAGGCAGAGCTCTCGCGTGTGGATGATATTATAAAAAACTTGAGAGAAATAATAAAATATGAGGACATTGCATATAAAGAATATGTAGATTCGACAAACTATTGTCAGACCACGATAGAGCTAATTGGAAAACCGGTCGTTCTTCCCAGTAATAGCGGGGTACAGTTACCTGATGGCACCAATTTACATCTTCCGGGTCCACAACGGCAAGCTCCGCCTAATGATGGTAAGGGACATTACGTGCCTAAAAGAGGATGGGTAAAATGAAAATAACGGAAAGGAGCAAATATGGCAGTAGTAATCAAAGTATCTACAGAGCAGTTATACACTAAAGTAGTTTCAATAAGTGATTCCATTAAGGTGATTCAACAGGAAATTGCCAATTTTAATGGGTTACAGCATGAGCTTGCAAAAAAATATTGGGGTGGAGATGCAGCAGATTATAATTATCTCGAGTATTCGGATTTAACAAAGGATATGGGACCGGTATTGTATGGAATGATGAATAAAGTAAATAATCTTAATGAGATAGCAATCACATACGATAAGGTCGAAGGATATAACAAACACGCCGAAGCGGGATTGCTTCCGGAAGATTTTTTGGATTAGGCAGATAATAAGTTTTTACATAAATTATAAAAAGTATATAAGGAGAAGAGATATGTGGGAAGGGCTTTTACCAATAGGAAGTATAGTTAAACTGGAGAATTTTGACAGGCTTGTGATGATTATGGGGGTATGGGCAATAATAGATGGCGAAGAAGAAAATGTGATTGACTATTCAGGGGTTATATATCCTGAAGGATATATAAACAAAGAACTAACGCTTGCTTTTGATAGAGATAAGATTACTGATGTTCTTTACATTGGATATATGGATGATCAGCAGAAATATCTGATGGATAGGGTTGAGCCATTGCTTGATGGTATTAAATCAGGTGAACTCAGTGTCGATGAGGCATTGGAAATGGCAAGTCAGATTGCGGCAGACGAAGATATGGATGAATTTGAAGACGAACCGGAAGACGAACCGGAAGACGAATCGGAAGACGAACCGGAAAACGAGAATGAAGATGATCAGGAGGATGAATAATATGTGGAACGGATTGTTGCCAATTGGAAGTGTGGTATCTATTCAGGGCGGAAGTAGTCGACTAATGATCCTGGCTTCAGGGGTAGTTATGGATTACGATCATAAAAAGGTTTACGATTATTGCTCTTGTCCTTTTCCTCAGGGGTTCTCTAATCATGAAAATATGATTATGTTCAATCGGGATGCTATCGAAGATATTTATTGCGTGGGATATTTATCTCCCGAAGGCGAAGAATATAGAAAAAGAGCGGAGGAAAATATAAAGGGGTTAAGAGACGGTACTATTTTGTTTGATTCAAATGATAACTAATGTCTGGAAAAATTAACGGGTAACCAATTCGTTTTATTTTATTTGTATTTTTTTATTTATAAGATTTTGAGGACTTAATATGGATAAAGAAAAAAGAAAAAATGAAATAATGGCCGATTTTTCAAAAATTGCCAAGCTAATAGAAGAGGCTGGAAACTGCAATAATAAAATGGTTCAGACAATGGTAAAAGAATATATTCCCGGTGCGGAAGGGGTTGCAAACAATTATGTCAGTGAAGCAGGAATGTTATTGTTTAAAAAGTCAACTGAAACCGCAAAGGAAACTATTGACTATACTAAGAATATTAATAGGTGTCTTCAAAAAATTGCTGAATGTGCAGGCAATGTTGCTAAAGCAGAACTAAGAAGTATGGGCTATAAAGTGAATTGATAATACACATTGGTATGAGTGGGGTTGATCACCGTATGGTGAAAAGTTTAGAAAATAAAACGGAGGAGAAAAAAGGGGTTAAGGTACGGAATTATTTTATTTGATTCATAAAGAAGGTAGTGCGTATGGCTGACTCTAGAAAATTTCAAGTCAATTTTCAAAAAGCAAAGGAAGCCGCTGATAAATATGATGTTGCAGCAGCTCAATTAGAAAAATATAGTAAGCAGATATATTCATTATCGGTGAAAATGTATCTAGTCTTTAAAGATCCGTGGGTCATTAATGCTTGTCTTCTATTAATTGAGGAAACAAAAAAGATTGATAGGCAGGCAAAGCTGATGCGGCAACAGGGAGAAGCAGCGCGTGATTGTATTAAACGATATGAGACAGCAGAAGCAAAGCTTTGTGGTATAGCAATGGAAATGTTTAAAGAAAGTTCCAAGGCTAAATCACGTAAGTCAAATCTTGAGGTAGAAAAGGGAAAGACTAATAATAAAATAAAGGTTGACACTGGTAAGAATAAGCAAGTGAAAGTAGGTATGCCGTCAATAGTTCCGGATTACAAAAAACGGAAAGAAAAAACCTACTAAGAGAAGTGAAGCAACAAGGGATACTAACCCGGATACCAGAAGTGGTTGGGTAGAGGATTTCTATTATGTAGATGATCAAAATAGAATCTGGTATTACAGCAAAGCGTATATAAACAGAAAAGGGCAGGTTACAGCTTATAAACATAAGGTAGGTGTCTCTGCCAAAGGCTTTTGGAATAAAGTAGATAAATCTTTTTCTGATCGTGCTAAGGATATTAAACATAAAGATCCAAAAGTGAAAGTGAAAGACGATCCGGATCATCCGATACGAGTCAGAAGGGGTAATAAATGGCTGACAAAGGAAGAGCTGCAAAAAAAAGATCGTTTTTCTGCTAAAACCGGCACTGTATATGAAGATAATTTAATAGAAGCTGAAGGCGAAGCAACTGTATATGGAGCCGAAGTTGAAGGTGAAAAAAGTGGCAAGCTTTTGCATAGAAAGGGAAGTGCCTCTGCAAAATTCCTGACTACTGACTTTAGCGCAGCTGCCGGAGTAGGTTCATATGTTGTTAAAGATAAAGATGGCAAGCAACATCAAGCCTTTGGAGTGCAGGCAAAAGCAGGTGGAAACCTTTTCATAGGCAGAGCTAAAGCCGCAGGTTCACTTTCGTTATTTAAAAAAGGAGCGTTGGGAGTTCAGGGAGATATTGACGTTAAGGTTGGAGGAGTAGCAGCAGAGGTTGGTGGCTGTTGTCAATACATTCCCGGAAAAGGGTTTGAAATGGCCGTGAAGGCAGAAGCGGGACTATATGCTGTAAATGTAACTGCCTCTGCCGGAGTAACTGTTCTTGGAATAAAAGCCGATGTAACAGCATCCTTACAATTTGGAATAGGAGGCAAATTCAATATCGGATATAAGGATGGAAAATTCCAAATGGAAGTGGGTGCATGTGTTGGACTTGGTGGTTCCTTAGGAATATCGTTAGATTTTAATGGACTAATAAATATGATTACTAAATTAAGGGAAGACATTAAATATGCTACTCTTGGACCAAGGACGGCAGACGGTAAACCGGTAGTTATAGTAAGTCCGATTTTTCAACCATAATAACAATTATGTATATAAATATTAAGGAGGTATACAAATGGCAAATGTAATCAGAGTAACACCAGAGGAACTAAAAGCTGCTGCATCAAGAATGGAAACGTGTTCCGATGCCTTGAAAAAGGAGACGGATGAGATGGTCGAAATAGTTGATACTCTTACTGGTCGTATTTGGAGTGGTGAAGCTCAGAAAGAGTATGTGTCCAGGTTTGATGCTCTTTCGATGGACATTGAAATGCTTCATAAGCTGATCAGTGAGCATGTTGAGCACCTTAATACGATTGCAAACGAGTATCAGACTGCTGAGAACACAAATAAGGAAGTTGTAGAGTCACTCTCAGCGAACATCATTTCCTGACAAAATATAAAGTGAAAAAAGTAGCATAGATTATCGTATAGAAAAAATAGGAGGTAATGATATGCCGGAATTTATTGTAACAGCACAGGAAGTTAAGAATAAAGCGATGGAGCTTCGCAAGATTAATGCTGAATTCAAAAAAACAGCAAGTGACCTTGAAGGTGAGCAGACACGTCTTAATACTATGTGGGAAGGCGATGCTCATGATAATTTTGATATGGCATATAAAAAGAATAAGGTACACATTGAGAACTTCTATAATGCAATTGAAAATTATTGCGTGAAGCTTGATGAAATTGCAGCTAACTATGCTAATGCAGAGAACAGAAATGTTTCACTGGCAGCCGGACAAGACGCATAAGTATGTAGAAGAAGGACATTAATAAGCGTGTTGCAAGCCTGAATAAGAAAAACATAATGCATGAAAAACAGTGGAAGGATTTAAAACCTATCCACTGTTTTTATATGGCAGAAATGAATTTTAAATAAGGTTATATCCGGTATCACTCTGCAGAGGATGCCTTTTCATAGAGCATCTCAAGGGCTTCCGGTGTCACAGAACCGACCTGGTTATATATGACATTACCCTTTTTATCCAGGACGATTGTCTGAGGAAGAGCGCTGGAGCCGTTTACTATTTTGAATATGGTTTCTGCATCATCATCGATGGCAAAGGGGATATCCCATCCCTTCTCTGCGATGTAGGCGTTAACATCCTCGGTTGTGAGATTGGCATGTACTGCCAGCATTGCGATGTCGCCTTCGTGCTTGTGATAGAGCTCGTTAAAGTGAGGAAGCTCCTTGACGCAGGGACCGCAGTAGGTTGCCCACAGGTTGATGAATACTACTTTACCTTTTGTGTCAGAGAGGTTGAAGGTGCTTCCGTCTATGCACTTGGTTTCGAAGGTTTTAAGACGCTGACCGATTTCATAGCCTTCGGGTGCGATGCTTTCTGTCTCAGGAGTTTCGGTTGAAGTGTTTTCAGATACCTGAGCGTTGGTATCTGCCGCATCTGCGCTTGCTTTTAGTGAAGGATCAAGGAAATTGGTCCAGATAATTGCAAGTGCGAGAACAAGGACAGCTATGATACCTATGACAGGTGCTGCCTTCTTAACCTTATTTTCTTCCTCTGTATTTACGAATTCCTGCTTGTGTGGCTGGATAAGTGTGAACCCACCGGCTTTCATTGACAGCGCACCCTGGTTGCAGCGGGCTACGCACTGGGCGCAGTGGATACATTCGTGGTCGCCTACTGTTTTAACATCCATCTTACAGAATCTTACGCAAGCGCCGCAGTTGTTGCAGCGATTAGCATCGACCTTAACGCCGATGACTGAGAGTTTGTTGAATATTCCGTAGATTGCGCCAAGGGGGCAGAGAAAACGGCAAAATGACCTGTAACAGAAAATGCACGCCAGGATCACTATTACCATGATTATGAATTTCTGTGTGAAGATTGGTCCAAGCATTGATAGAAAGCTTGGATTTTTGGGAATCATAAGCATAGCTCCTTCAGAGGTTCCTGCAGGGCATATGTATTTACAGAATCCCGGAACCGGGATTCCCTGGAAGATTCCGTAGTAAACTGGAATTGACACCACAAAGATGACGATGATTATGTACTTGAGATAACTGAGAGCTCTTGTAAAACGGCTCTTTTTTAATTTTGGAGTGGGAATCTTGTGCAGAAGCTCCTGGAGCATGCCAAGAGGACATATCCATCCGCAGATGGTTCTTCCTAGGAGCATGCCATAGAGTAGAATGATTCCAAGTACGTAGAATCCGATATGCTTATTAAGAGATCCAAGGGCATTCTGAATGGATCCCAGGGGACATGCACCGATTGCTCCGGGGCAGGAATAGCAGTTGAATCCGGGAACGCAGACGGCTTTCGATTTTCCTGTGAAAATCTGTCCCTCTGCAAAGCCCCTAAGATGCGCATTATAAAGAAGAGCACTATAAAGCTGTATTATCCTTCGCTTTGTAGGCTTGTGCGCGTTCCACCATGATACGTTTACCGAAGATTGATTATTATCCAAGGCCTATACACTCCGTACATATTTTGGATGCCTTAATAAGCACATCACTCATGCTTCCGTTGAAGATACCGATAATGATGAATATGATGGCTAATGCCAGGACGGTAAGCCTGACCTTGTTTGTAATATTGTCCGCCCCCGTGTTAGCCACATTCTTACCTATATCGATACCGGTTGCTGCCTTGTCCTGATTGTCATCACGAACACTAAGGAAGGTACTTAGGATTGTTACAAGAGCGATCAGGACAAATAAAGGCAAAACAAAAACAGCTTTATCAGCAATTGCCTCTGCAGTGTATATGTTTGCCATGGGATTTTCCGCACGCGCAGCCAGACCTTTCATATAAATAGAGAGGTCCAGTACGATCAGTACGGCGGCAGTTATAATACACAAAAGAGCTTCAATTGTCAGTAAAACTGTTTTCTTATTCATAGTTAAAACCTCATGCTTTTTCAGGGAAAATACCCCGAAGAGATTTAATATAATCCGTGAATATAATTTGTCAGTTTTTGTCGGTCATAAAAATTATTAAGATTTGATATCACATAGTCCGGATCTGTTCCTTTATCAATGTCATAAAAGACGCCATTTTTCACAAATGACAGTTGATAATGACCTGACAGCTGGAATACCGATCCGGTGGCAGTGGACATATGAAGAACGCAGCAGGTTCCGCCACCTGAGGTCTGGCCCAGCAGTGTGACCTTATGGCTGCTCTTAAATATGCAGGGAACAAGGTTACCGCATGAAAAGCTGACGGGAGATATCAGGCAGTAGAGCTTGTAGCCTGACAGGGAATCCTTTTCATCATATTCGTGGTTAAGGTCAGAATCCACATAGTAATAGTCTGTGGTCATGGCATCTGTAAACAGGTTACGCAGGGAGTATTGACCTTCTCCCAGGAACATTCCTATCACATACGCAGCAGCATCAACATCGCCTCCTGTATTGAGGGAAAGGTCAAGAACCACATTTTTGACAGGACTGCCTTTTCGCGTAATTTGCTGATAGCTGTACAGCATGCCACCTATGGTGTCAGAGAAGTTACTGTCAGGAGGATTCTTATAATAGTCCTGAGTTGTAGTTATAAATTTATCGAATGTGATATATGCAGTATCTCCTATCTCTTCATAAAAAGGGACTTCGTCATAATAGCTATCTCTGATGTCACTGAGTCTGGTTTGAAATTCTTCAAAGGAAACGGTTGAACTTCCTTCAGGTGGCACATTATCAGGGTCATATCCTTTGTAATAGGATGGGGCAACGTAGGCGCTGTGGAGGTCATCCAGATGAACATTTAGCAGCTCCTGAATAGCGCCGTCTACCGTAGCGGGGTCAGTACTTAACAGGTCGGCTTTAAGACCGGTGTTATCAAAAAAGTTTTCAAAGGTGCTTATGCCATGTAAGTCCTTAAGGCCATACAGATTATCAAGTGCGAGACATAATTCATTGTAGCTGAACTTGACCAGATCCTCAGGGATACTTCCGGCGGGAGCACTGTAATATACTTTTCCAAGGTCATAGAGTCGCCCCCTGGGATTGATAATTTCATCATATCCAAGGATAATAACCGATTCTCCATTAAAGAGAAGGCTGAAGTAATTATCAACACAAAGAAAATCACTTATTGTTGCCAGCGGAACAAAACAGCCTTCCTCTGTGCCTATAATGTCGATGTTATAGTCCGACAGAGAAAGGGTGATTTCATTCCCGTATCTTTCATAGGCATAATCGGTGTGCTGAAAATAATTGGTGGTTCCGTCCGGATTGAAATCATTTCTTTTCATTATATCGATAAGTCTTATTGAATCCGGAGGCAGGATAAATGCATCATAGTCAAGGTAGGTAATGGTATCCTTGTCGGAATCCACTTCCATCGTGTATTCGTTTTCTCTTGTGAGTGTTGATACACTGCCGTATTCCGATAGCTCCAGCTCGTAGGTGGGATAATATGTAGAGTGGTAAATATATTCCAGGAGGTATTCGGTTTCGGCCATGGATATGTAAGGGACAGATGGCATATGGTCAAAAAAAGCCAGATTAATTCTGTCCGGATTGAAGGAGCTGCCTAAGTAAAGGGGGAACTCCTTGTAGGTTACTTTATAATCTGTAGCCGGTTTGGCTTCGCTTTTACTTTCTTTATCCTCCGATAAGGGAGTAGTTGTATGTAAATCAGCAGAGCCGTCCTGCGCGGTGTCGCTTACCGTATCCCGATCAGCTTCGACACGGACCGGGTTCTCGGCCTTTGGAGTATCCCTAACGGCAGGACTGCTTCCGCATGACATGGAAACAAAGGCACAGAGCGCAAATATTGGTATTAAGCGAACTGTATTCTTTGTCATAATAGTTATTTCCTCTGGGGCTTAATTCTTTTCAATAGTGATAGTAAGAACAGTGTTGTTCTTTTCTGTCTTGTATGCATCCGTGTGTTTTTTGTAGCCCTCCGGAACCTTGAGAATATGTACATCATAAATTCCTGCGGGCTCTTCAAAGGAGGCTATTCCCTTATCATCTGTCACACCCATCATGCAGGTGTCATCAGTACAGAATTGAACCATTGCACCGGGAACGGGATTGCTATCTGTATCTACTACTATGATCTGATAGGCCTTATCTGTTGAGCTTGATAATTTGTTTCCGCTTGTAGGTGTTGGAGGTACTGTGCCTTCCAGAAGTGCGTCGATATAATCCTCATATTCATCTACAAGTGCACCACTGATGGGATTGCCTACAAGCTCACCATTGCTGTTTACAAAGAAAGAAGTGGGCCAGCCCTCACTCATGTCGAGGGTTTCGTACCATTCATCCCAGGTAATAAGGTTAGTATAGGTTACGCCATTTTCCTGGAGGAGTGCAGTTGCTTCATTTAAGCTGTCTTCATCCTCAATGTCCGCGCAAACTCCTACTATCTGGCAGTTCTTGGCAGCAAGTCTGTCGTTTATCTGCTCCAATTCTGAGAGCTCACCAACGCAGAAGCCGCACCAGGTGGCCCATACATTTACCATGGTTATTTCGCAGGGGGCAAAAAGGTCCTCACTGCTGACAACATTGCCATCTAAGTCCTGAGTTACAAAGCTAAGCTGTCTACTTGGAACAGAAGCGCTGGTAGCAGTGGCTTCATCCTGAATATCTTTCTTTTCACCTATATTTGCTGACGCATTGACAGAGGTATTGGCTCCGCAGGCAAGAAGGCCTAAAGTAAGTGTGAGTAATAAAGCTGAAGTTGTTAATTTTTTGAATAAATTATTTTTCATAACAATCACCATTCCTTTTAAAACCCAAGACATAAATAATGGCTTAAATATGCTCAGACACTACATAGTTACATGAATTAATTATAATCTAACTGGCCTTTGTTCTCGATTAAGAAACTATTAAATCTACTGAGTTCAGAGGCTCTTTTTATTAAAAAAAAATAATTAATTTATTATTCTGCGATAAGAGGAAGCTCTGCATACAGAGATTTATTGTCAATTACATAGGAGTAGTTGTAATCATCCAGGCGGTCCGGAATCTCTTCTTCATAGAAAAAGTTCTCATCAAGAAAAACTATGTAAGGATCCCAGGTCATTAAAAGGAGCTTTAGGCTGTGACCTTTTTCCACGGTATATACTGTAGGTATCATGTAGAAGGTGTAATCATAGTACTTGCCGGTCTGTAGATCCTCACTTTCCGCATATTCGGAGGATTTTGGGCCACGACCGGGATTGGCAAGGTCAGTCCATCCATGGGATATGCATTTTGCGGTGGTGGGAGTTTGTTCCGGTTCTACAATGACAATAGGTTCTGCTCCGCCACCTATATCAACTACATCAATGTCCTTTGAGGGAAGAAGATTCTCATCTTCCTTATAGCATATATAGGCGTCAAATAGTTTACCTTCATCGACGGTATCTATCAGAACTGCTGTTATCATAAGGCCTTCGAGATCGGTGTTGGGAGTTGACAGCTTTGCATGTATTTCGGGAACTCCGGAAATGGTTGCTCCTTCGGGGATATCAACATCGTATATTGCTGCATTGGAGATAGGCATTTCAAGGTAGAAATTCTCCATTTCTTCGACAGGGAATTCTGAATCCGGATAATAACTAATTGTATAATCGCCGAGCCCTTCGCTTGTAACGTCTGTTTTTGAATCGCTTTCTTCCGGATAAATCACGCACTTTTTATATTTTCCAAAGGAGTCATATTCATCAAATTCTCCGGTGATGTTATTCTGCGCAGTGATCTCAGCCATGTTTTCAATGCCGTTATCAACGCCATAGAGGTAATGGGCGAGCCACTTGTTTTCTATTTCTAACCATGGTTCATTATCGACCATTATGTTTCTGATTGTAGCGTGCCCATCCTGATGAAGCACCAGCTTAACTGTTTTGTTGGCCTTTTTGAAGGCGTTATACATAAGCTGTGCCTGTCTGGTATTGACGTTTATGTCATTTAGTCCCTGAATAATAAGAGCTGAGCAGTTTATTTTTTCATAGTCATCAGAGTAATCCGATTCAGCCCATATTTGAGTGTATTTTCCATTGGCTACGTCCTCGTCCTGTTCTACCTGCCACAGCCAGGAGCGATATTCGTCATTAAGTACGGTCCAGTCATCATCAAGAAAAACTCCGCCACAGTTATACAGCGCGAGTGCATGCTTGTAGGATGGATCTGAACGAAGGGGCACACCCTGGGAATTGGTGTAGTCATACCAGGAGGCGATGCCTGCGTAGGGGATGATTGTCTCAAGACCCTTTACACCTGTAGTGGCAACTTCATAGGGGAGTGTACCGCCGTAGGAGCAGCCGGTCATGGCGACTTTGCCATTTGACCAGTCAGCCTTGATCTCTATGTTGTTTTCTTTGTCGGTAAAGGCAATTCTGTCTCCTGTCAGCCATTCTACGACGCATTTGTGAGAATCGCGCTCCAGATCCGTACCGCAAAGTTCAAACCCCTCTGATCCGAAGGTGCCTATACCACAGGCTTCAACTATGGCATAACCACGCACCAGGTAATAGTCTAATTCTATTCCATACTCATAACTGAGTTGACCTGTCTTTGCGATAGTGTAGTCCCAGTCTTCCGGATTGGCACAGAGGGCGGCTTCTTTTGTGCTCATATCACCGGAAGGAGTCCTCTTTTCACCTGCCTTATAAAGCTTTTCATAGTCGAAGGGCTTCTCGAGATATGTGTATTTTTCTCCTTCAGCTTCGGAAAAGTAATCTGAATTGACAGTACCTGCGGCGTAAGGTGTGGGATCGTAGATAGTAGCCGCTTTATACTTGCCATCTACAGCAGCAGTAGGTACCTGGACGAATGCTTTGACCAGATCTGCTTTTCCGTCATTGTCGGTGTCGTGATCTGTTTCAACATAGACGCAGAATCTCTGAATGTCATTATTTTCGTTGGTGTAATCGGAAGATCGCATTTCAGAATAATTGAGCATGGGTAAAAGTTTCCCATGCTCAATGCGAAGTATGCCTTCATATCCTATTTCTGACGTAGCTTCATCAAGGCCATCCGCCACGGGAACATTATTCTCAAGGGGAGATGACTTCAAGCTGTAAGCATCGGTTTGAAATGGTTTGCCTGATTGTTGCCTTGGAGTAGAGGAGCTTCCGCATGCGGATATAGTAAGACAGCATATCAGGAAAACTAATATAATAGATTGTTTCATTATCAGTTAATCCTTCTGACATAGGCATAGCCGCGCTTGGTGCTGCCATAGCCTGCATTAAAGAAATTGATTCTGCCTTCTCTGTAAAGCTTCTTGTTTCTGTTTGTAAGCTGACCGTTTCTAAGACCTACAACGCCGAAATATACGGGATCATGATCGCCCGGAATCAGGACTCTGTATACATAAACAGTTTCTTTTTGCCAATCATTTAAGTAATAGGTTTGTTTTCTGTCTTTGGCCTTGAGTCTTTTACCCGGTGAGCTGAGGTCTCTACGATAGCCACCGCTTACTGTGATGTTGTATACAGGGTCGCCATCTCTGTCGATAATGATTGTCTTATAATCTCCGAAGCCTGTATTTTTTCTCCTGCAGTCATTGCGGGAGTTTATGATATCTTTCTTTGAAAGATTTGATCTGTTGATTCTGATTTCTACCTGATAGGATCTGTATTCAACAAAATCATCGTTGGTATCAAGAAGTTTATCCTCCACGAGTGTGGAATTAATTGTATAGCGTGCTTTTCTTGGGGTAGCTCCGGGATAAAGGACACTGTAAACGTTACCTGAGCTGGATGTGTAAAGCTTACCGCAAAGACTGGCTGCCGCCCGTACCTCTGTAGGTGAAAATGTCAACGCCAAAATAAGGGCAAGCATCAGTGCCGCCAGCTGCTTAAACATCTTCTTCATTTGAAAACCTCCTCGTAAGAAATGATTTTTCTTCGCAACAAATTATTTTTAATTAGTGACAAGTTTGGGTGATTCCGTTCCGTGACATTTTTCCAGATATTTTCAAAAATATTGGATAAAATAATCATTACATAATTGGAAAGGCAGAACAAGGAACACCACATTAAACTATTATGTAAAAAACCTAAAGAACTTCTGAAATAGTGGGTGCGTGAGGGCACACTCTGTGCCGTGAGGGTTGCGGAAAAAACGCTTGAATATATACTGAAAAATAGTGTATTATCGATTGGTATGTCAAAAGAGAGGAGTTTTTAACATGAAAAATAACAAGAAGATTATTATCGGTGCAGTTATTCTGGTAGCATTAATCGCGGTTTTTGCCTGCGTTTACAAGTTCAACAAGCCCGCTACCAAGGCTGGTTCAAAGGATGTCGTGATCGCTGTTACAGGAAGCGACGGACAGACAACCTCCTACAATCTTTCAACAGATGCTGAGTATCTGATCCAGGCTATGGATGAGCTCGTAGAGAACGGTTCAGGCTTTACCTATTCAGGAACAGACGGTGAGTACGGCATGATGGTTGAGTACATCAACGATGAGAAGGCTATCTATGCTGAGGACAATGCTTACTGGGCACTGTATGTAAATGGCGAGTATGGACAGTACGGCGCAGACCAGCAGCCTGTGACCAGTGGGGATGAGTATACCTGGACCTACGAGAAGGCACAGTGATAAAAATTTTTTAAGGGACAGATTTAGAATGACCGGAACGAAACACAGATTTTCAATTCTTGATATAGCGCAGGCAGGTATTATGGTTGCCGTGATAGAGGTATCTAAAATGGCACTCAGCGGCATGCCTAACATTGAGCTCACGAGCTTTTGGCTCATTATGTTTACGCTATTTTTCGGATGGAAAATCGTGGTGGTAGTTCCGGCCTTTATTTTGGTCGAAGGCGCTTTTTATGGGATGCACCTCTGGTGGATCATGTATCTCTACGCGTGGCCCCTGCTGGTTTTGATCGTATGGCTATTTAGGAAAAATACCTCGGCCATTTTCTGGGCCATCGTGTCCGGCACCTTCGGGCTTATGTTTGGAGCGCTGTGCTCAATTCCCTATTTCGTGATAGGCCTTAGCTCAGGTGGAGTTGCCGCCGGGCTGCGTTCAGCCTTCGTCTGGTGGACAGCGGGTATTCCGTGGGACTTCATACACTGCGCGGGTAATTTCGTGATCATGCTTGTGCTGTATCGGCCTATTTCGGAGGCTATGAAGTGGATAAGCAGGGAGAGAGGATGAATTTGCAGTGCTGGTAGGTTTCACCGCTAAATTCCGCAACCGGCCACTCTGCGGCAATCTTCTTATCGGGGTTATCAATCGTAACCTTAACTGTGTACAGCGGCATGGTTTCTGAAACTGTCATGCTGAAAATGTAATACTGACCGCGGTCCATAACCAGCGGATCAATTCCTTTGCCTTTATCGTCAACAATCTCAAGGGTGGTGTTGTCATGCAACGCTACGATCATCACCTTGTTAGATCCGTTGGGCTCGACGGCATCAGATATTATCTGCGTCTCCGTGAACCATGTCTGGGGATCGGTCACTACGAAAAATGCTGCATCATCAGGCACATATTCCATGAATTTTTTGTAGTCGCTCGCTTTTCCTGAAACTGCGTAATCGCAGAAGGCGCACATTGCACGGTCCCGTCGCTCGGGCAGCTCGAAAATTTCTTCCTTTGTCTCGTCGGTGTCTACTTTCAGGTACTGGCATTTAACCTTTTTTCCATCATCAAGAAATTCCAGTTCCAGGATCTCATCGCCGTCAACAGTAAACATCAGGTCACCGCAAAGGTCTCTGACTTCGTTCCACTGGGCGTAGATCGCCGTTGAGAAATCGTCACCAAGCCAGATGAGGCCCGTTCCTTCGATCGGAGTTTCAGTGAACTGGCCGTAGAAGGTGTCAAAGATGTGATATGCGCTGGTGTGAGGAGATATGTGACATTCCACGATCTTTTTCCCATAGGCGGAGCGGACATCCAGAATGTGACTGCCGGGGCTGGTCTCGGACAGGTCATAATCGATGCCATTCCAGGTGAAGGTCATGAAGTCATAGGACACATCGTCCTCGCGGTCGCCAACATTGTAAATGCCGTAGAAGGCCTGGTCGACCTCCTCGAGACTCTCCAGCTCGCCATTTTCATCAAGTGTGATACGGCACATCAGCCTGGGATACGTCATGTCCAGTCGCTGGCTGTTCAGGAGGAGATTCTTGTTTACCTTGTCAGTGTATTCGTAGAAGGCAGAGCCTATGCAAACAGGCTCAAAAGCTGCTGCCGTAAAGCGCGTTCCGGTGTACTCGTTTTCATCGTCCCATGTGAGCGGGATCATCTCCTGTGCCCAGAAGCCCTCGTCATCAGCCTTCCAAAGCCAGCCATAGAAGATTTCCTTTGCATCGGGTTCCACTGCGATTTCTCTTTTTCTATGCATGAGGACCGCCTGCGAACCCATGTAAAATGAGCCGTCCACGTTGGTCTGATCCTGGAACAGAACGGTGGTTATGAAGGAATCGCCGTTGCCGGTGGACTCCATATACATGTAGTCGTCGCCGTCGCAGTTTCCGATGTAGATCTTGCAATCGGAGGTGTCCTTGCCATCATCAGGAACATAGTAGTGGTCCCTGTCGAAGTTCATCTTATCAAGCCCCGAGACGTTTATCGTGAAGGACAGGGGAAGCTGGTCCTCGCCGGAATACAGGTGGTTGGCGCCAAGGCTTCCTTCGCACTTATCGCCGCTGTCCGTATATTCGTATGAAAAGCTGCCGTCATTTTGGAAGCTTATGGTCGCGTAGTCTGTTTTTGTGACGGGATTTACAAGGTTCCAGTCACCCTCCATGAACTCTAACAGTTCTGCTTCGGATGCAGGGATTTTTATTGAGTCCGCAGAGGCAGAGCTGTCCTGCTCGGAGGCGGCATCTTCGGTGTTGTCTGATGATTCGATATTGGCGGAATCGGTTTGGGAAGTGTCTGCGGTGGAAGAACTGTCTTTTGCATCCGCAGAGTTTTCGCTGGTACTTTCTGATGCGCCGGAGCTTTCTGTTGCATCGCCTAATGTGCCGGAGCTTTTGTTATCTGCCGGTGCTATACTGCAGGCTGTGGCGCTAAGCATCAGGGATGCTATCATGGTTACAGATAATAGAAATCCAAACTGTTTTTTCATTATGATAATTCCCCCTCTCTCGCTCAATTTTATCATTATTTTGAATACTAATTTATTATAATATTATAAATTTCGTAAAAGGTGCCTGTAAAAGGCGCCGGGTACTTTCTGTTGGTGTCTGTAAAAGGTGCCTGATACTTTCTGTTGGTGCTTGTAAAAGATGTCTGGCACTTTCTGTTGGTGCCTGGCACCTTTCTCTAAAAAAGCTGAGAAAATAGGGATTTTTGTGTTTTACAAATTGAGAATCATTGTTATAATGGACTCAATTTATTTTGAAAAAATACAGGTTAGGGGAGGAAGCGCTATGGGAATTACAGAGAAACTGGATGAATTGTTGGATTTGGCAAGAGATAACGCAGAGCTTAAAGAGAGACTTCTTGATACACAAAAGTCTGTGAATCCTGTGGCTGATTTTTGTGCTATTGCCAGTGACAATGGCCTGTCGATGTCTGTTATGGACATTGTGAATCAGGGCGAGGAGTTCTACGCTGAGATCAAGCGCAGCACCAACGGTGGAGGAGAGAACTCACCGGACCTTGATTTCCAGAATGATGAGTATTCAATTTTCATGATGAGATTAAGAGATCTGTAAGAAGATAAGAGAAAGCTATAAGAAGATAAGAAAAACTGTAAGAAGATAAGAAAAAACTGTAAGAGATAAGAAAAAACTGTAAGAGATAAGAAAAAATCTATAAGAAGAAAAAAGAGTTATAAAAAAGTTGAACCGCACCCCTGTTAAAGTATGGGATGCGGTTTTTATTTAGTCGGTGAAGCCACGCTTTCAAATTTTTATTCTTTATCTGGAAAGATATTATGAAATGGTTTCTGGTAGTAAGTCCTGCCATGCTAAGGCGGGATCATTTGTCAGCACTGTCATCAGATTGCGGCAAAGCCCTTTTCAAGATCTGCAATGATGTCGTCGATGTGCTCTGTACCGATTGAGAGTCTGATTGTGCTCTGTGTGATGCCCTGGTCCTTAAGCTCCTCATCATTAAGCTGTGAATGAGTTGTTGTCGCAGGATGGATAACAAGGCTCTTTACGTCAGCAACGTTTGCAAGGAGTGAGAAGATCTCAAGGCTGTCGATGAACTTCCATGCAGCGTCTTTTCCTCCCTTGATCTCAAATGTGAAGATGGAAGCGCCACCGTTCGGGAAGTACTTCTCATAAAGTGCGTGATCCGGGTGATCAGCGATTGAAGGGTGATTAACCTTCTCAACCTTGGGGTGGTTCTTGAGGAACTCAACCACCTTTTTGGTGTTCTCTGCATGTCTATCGAGACGGAGTGACAATGTCTCCACACCCTGCAGTAGGAGGAAAGCATTGAATGGAGATATTGTTGCTCCGGTGTCTCTAAGAAGGATAGCCCTTATATATGTAACAAAGGCTGCGGGTCCAACCACATCATAGAAGGATACTCCATGATAGCTGGGGTTAGGATCAGCTATGTTAGGATACTTGCCGCTTGCCTTCCAGTTGAACTTGCCTGCCTCAACGATGATTCCGCCGAGGGTTGTGCCGTGGCCACCGATGAACTTGGTTGCTGAATGAACTACGATGTCAGCGCCGTGCTCGATGGGTCTGATAAGATAAGGTGTTCCAAAGGTGTTGTCGATTACAAGCGGAAGTCCATGCTTGTGAGCTATTTCTGCGATTGCATCGATATCCGGAATATCACTGTTAGGATTGCCAAGGGTCTCAAGGTAGATGGCTCTTGTATTTTCCTGAATTGCTCCCTCAACCTCACTTAAATTGTGAGCATCCACAAAGGTTGTTGTCACGCCGTACTGAGGAAGTGTGTGTGCCAGAAGGTTGTAGCTTCCGCCGTAGATTGTCTTCTGTGCTACGATATGTCCACCGTTTGCTGCAAGTGCCTGTATTGTATATGTGATAGCTGCTGCTCCTGATGCAACTGCCAGGGCTGCGCTTCCACCCTCAAGAGCTGCAATTCTCTTTTCCAGAACATCCTGAGTTGAGTTTGTAAGTCTTCCGTATATATTACCTGCATCAGCAAGTCCGAATCTGTCGGCCGCATGCTGGCTGTTTCTAAATACGTATGATGTTGTCTGATAAATCGGAACCGCTCTTGCATCTGTTGCCGGATCCGGCTGTTCCTGTCCTACATGTAACTGTAATGTCTCAAATCTGTAATTACCCATTTCGTTCTCCTCCTACTTCACTTTCATTTTTGTCTGTAATACGGTTTGTTGTGTATTACTTTTGTTTTTCTCAGTATTACAGCTGTTTCTCGTCTGCATTACTTCTGCTTTCATCAGTATTACAGCTGTTTCTCGTCTGCATTACTTCTGTTTTCATCAGTATTACAGCTTTTTCATCTGTATTACTTGGCTCGTTTATTGTTGGGAATAATATATAACTATTCACATAGTGAGTCAATAGGTTTTAGGATAAACAAAACTTATTGCCTTCGATAGTTTCTGGTTATTGTGGGGAAGTGGGGGGACCCGTGGTTGTGGGCGGATTATTTTGCAGTTGTGGACGGGCTACGTGACATGTTTATTGATTCGGTACTGGTCAAGTAGCCCTGGGACTATGTTTTGGCCAGCCTACGCGACTTCTTGATGCTTCTGGATATTTCTCGAGTAGTTCTGAGCCTTTATCAGCGCTTGCCTACTTGCCCTTGCTTAGATTTTATAAGAAATCGCGTAGGTTTCATTAATTTTCTCTTCCAGACTACGAGACTTTCTGCTTGTTAGGGGATAGGTCTAGTAGTCTGGAGAGTATGCTTCTTTAAGACTACTCGACTTGTAGATTGTTTGGAAAAAGGTCAAGTAGCGGTAGAACCTTGTTACGGCACGACTACTTGATTTGTTAATTGTATGGAAAAGGTTCAAGTAACTCATGGACATAGCACCACCGCAGGGCTGGCCAGACTACGTGACTTGTTTGTTGTAGGGGCATTGATTCAGTAGAAAGGTTCAGAAGAATAGCAGGAACAACTAAAATGTATATTTGCGTAGAGATAGTTGTCCAGAAAAAAGGATAAGAACAACTAAATAGAATATTTGTGCGAAAATAGTTGTCCGG
>NZ_KE384116.1:130878-204667 GCF_000423945.1 Butyrivibrio sp. XPD2002
TGGAACAACTAGACGGGGATATTTTGTAGAAATAGTTGTCCAGAAAAAGAACCGGAACAACTAAAAAGCATATTAGGACAGAAATAGTTGTCCCCAAAAAGGAACAGAACAACTAAACAGCATATAAGTGCAGAAATAGTTGTCCGGAAAAAAGAGCGGAACAACTAAGCAGCATATTAGTACAGAAATAGTTGTCCAGAAAAAAGAGCGGAACAACTAAACAGCATATAAGTGCAGAAATAGTTGTCCGGAAAAAGAACAGAACAACTAAACAGCATATAAGTACAGAAATAGTTGTCCGGGAAAAGAACAGAACAACTAAACAGCATATAAGTACAGAAATAGTTGTCCAAAAAAAGGAACAGAACAACTAAATGGCATATAAATGCAGAAACAGTTGTCCTGAAAAAGAAATCGGAACAACTAGAAGCTGATACTTATTAGAATTATTTCCACCACCCCAAGCTCCCCTCCAAATTTCCACCACTCCAAGCTCACCTCCAAATTCCCACCCCTCAAGCCCCATTTTCTCCCCGAATTTCTGCATTTAAGCGCGTTTTTATAATTGCGAAGACATAGACGTTGTAATAAAATATCAATATGAAACTAAGCGACGTGATGAAAGATTCAAAAATAAAAATTCATGCATCCATCAATGGGCACGGAATTCTCCTTATTACTAAGGCGGATATAGGTGTTCGTGATGGTCTTCTTGTGGACTCCCTTACTTACTTTGATGAGGACCTTACGTTTACGGAACCCTCCAAGGTTGTGGCTGTCAATAAGCGTGACGGCAGATCCTATGAGTTCAAGGCTACGAGGATCGGACCTGTGGAGACCAAGTATGGTAAGTTCCATCTGATAAGATGCACGGACGATGGCAAGATCGTCAATCGCAGACAGGCTGAGAGATATGATATCGACAGACTCGGCGTTATCAGGATTGGCGACAGCAAGGATATCAGGAATGCTCTCGTCTATGATATTTCAATGAAGGGCATAGCCTTTATTCTTGACACGGAAGCCTCCGTGAAGGTTGGGGATCACATTATCGCGTCATTTAGATACGATCCGACTTATTTCCATTTTTATGCATGCGAAGCAACTGTGGTTCGCGTATTTACGATGAATGGTCAGCCGGCAGTCGGCTGTACTCTTGATGCTATGGGAGCTGATCTTGTAACGCTCATAACCAGCAGGAAGAAGGAGAAGCTCGGCCTTAAGGTTGACGATATCCTTGATGTTGCGGGATCACCCGATGAAAAGATTGCATCAGGAGATAAGATTCCTGTGAATTACGTTCCGCAGCTGGCTGTTTCTAAGGAATACGAGAGCCAGAAGCATCAGGGCAAGTGGGAGCTTCACACACCTGAGAAAAAGCAAAAGAGTACACCTGCTCCCAAGTATGAAAAGCCGCAGCCAAGGCGTGAGCAGATTCCTGTGGAAGAAGAGGATCCTGAGCTTCAGCTCATGTCTCCCGACGAGGCAGCAGATCTTATTCCCGAGAGATCGGAGGAGGAGATCATGCGTAAAAGGGCAGAGCGCGTAGCCGATATGGACGATATGCCCGAGCTTCCAAACAGCATGCCGCTGGTGGATGCCGATGACCTTGAGGAGCTTGCTTCAATAGAGGATAGAACTCCTGCCAAGGCTAAGAAGCTTTTGCCGCAAAAGCCTGAGAATCCGCTTGATGATCTTAAGAAGACTAGGGGCGGTGCTACCAAGAAGTCCAAGCAGATGGTAGCTGACCTTGCTTCACTTGAAGGCGCTTCATTTAAGCCTTCAGAGAAGACTAAGAGGAAGCTGGATTTCATATCAAAAATAGTTGGGGATAAGAACGAGCTTAAGAAGATGATTGATACTTCCGATGAACCTGATTACAGGGCAGCGGAGGGAATGTCAGCCGCAAGGACAGGTCATCAGGTTAGATTTGTCGATGCGTATAATACTTCTATGAATACAAAGCCTGCACCCAGTTCGGAGAAAGCGGTAAATGCGGGGAGGACTCCGGCGGATGACAGGTATATGGCAGATGAGCCTGTAAGAACAAGGAAGCAGACCTCTGCACTTCCCGGTGGATTCCATGATGAATTCGACGGATACTTTAATCAGAATGGCAACGCTGTAGACGAAGGTCTCTTTGCTCCCAAGAGGGATGACGGATTCCTTACTCCTGAACAGATTGCAGATATTATAGAACTTGAGAGGATAAGTAAGAACGAGTAAAGACTAAAACTAATTACAAACGGGGGAGTTTGACTTATGGGGACAAATCACAGAATCCATTTCGGATTTCTTTTTCATGTAAATTTTTATCATGCTGATCTTGGGGATACCAACGACAACAAGGGCTTTGGAAGAGACCTTGCACGTATCCGCGAGATCCTTGATATCATGGCCAAGGCTAATAAGGAGGGGCAGCCTGTTCAGGCAGCGTGGGATTTTGAGAATGATTACACACTTGGAAGAATCCTCCCTTCATTGGGGCCCGATGTTGTTGACGGCGTCAAGGCACGGCTTCGTGAGAGAGGCGACGAGCTTTTATTCTCGGGAAGACATGCCAATCTTTTTGCCGGCATGACAGGAAAAGAGCTCAATTTTGCACTTCATTTTAAATCCAATGATCTTGGTGAAACTTCAGATGCACTTCGCGCAGAGGGTGATATTTTCACTCCGTCTATGATCGCCAGACTGAGAAAGTCAGGTATTAATACTGTGCTTTTGGGAAACAGTAATGTTGGTCCAAATGCGCTGTCCACGGTAAGTAAGGAGCTCAGGAAATCTCCTTATGAGACCTACAATCCATCAACCTACAGACATGGTAACAATTCAATAGTGGTGGTTCCTTACTACACTCCGGCTGACTGGATTGAAGAGGGTTCAATGACAAAGTTCCTGACAGGTCTTCATGAAAAGCAGCTGTCCGGTGAGATTGAGGGTGACCTTTTTGTGCTGGCAGGCGCTGATGTGAGAAGTCCCTGGTGGGAGCCTATGGAGATCAGAAGTCTTTTCAGAAAGGCAGCAGGTACCGAGGGTCTTGCAGGCTTCCTTAGAGCTCTGAGAAAACTGGACTTTGTTGCGTATAACACACCAAGCGGATATTTGAGAGATCATGCTCCTGTATCGGAGATCACCTTCGCAGGGGATGTGGCTGAGGGCAGAGGAAGTGACCTTTCATCCTACAGTGAGCTTCCCTATGACAGACTTATCTGGACCCGTATCGAGAGAGCGAGAATCGGCAGCAGGATTTACAACGCTGAGAGAGCATCCGATTCCCTGGCTGAGAGAATAAGACTTTTGTCAGCATCCGAGTTTGGACCGTTTTCACCGGCGCCGGAAAAGGACAGGTTCAGCGAGATTGAAAGGCTGTCTCTTGATATTCAGAATATCGAGAGAAAGGCTATTAATACAAAAGAGATGTCCATGAGAACCAGCGGACGTCAGAGACTTAACAACAGTGCGATCGGTAAGCATCTCTACTCAAGGAGAAAGGACGAGGAGGAGAGGAATTCCTTCATTATAATGAATGCCTCCGGTCAGAGAACTGTCTCCTTCCAGCTTGCTATCGACGGAGGTCAGTGTCCAAAAATCAGTACACTGGTTTTGGAGTGTGATGAGTGTCAGATCGACTCCTACACCGCAGTTGAGATGGGTAAGGAGAACGGATATGTAAACACCGCCTTTGTGGTTATGAAGTTCGCAGAGGCTCAGAATACTTACAAGATTTATTATCATTTTGACAGGTCGGATATTCCGAAGGAGCCCCATAAGCCGCTTATTGAGCTAAGACCCGAGGATCACCCTGTTTTCCATGCTGAGGGTGCCATGAAAAGGCTCCTTGAGGCACAGGGTAAGCTTAAGACAAAGCCGGAGCCTCCCAAGGAAGAACAGAATCCTGCAGTTGCAGAGCGCATAGCAGCCATGAACAATGCCAAGGGTGCAGGCAAGGCAGCCCGCATAGCAGGTGTGGAGAGAGAAAGCTATGTTATCACAAGCCCCGGACATAAGCTTAAGATTGTTGTGGGCGGAACAGGAGCTTCAAAGGGTAAGATCCGCGAGGTGTACTTCGGAGATGAGAGAATCGGAGATGAGCAGTTCCTTTCATCCTTTGTAAAAAGCGGTGATACCGTAAATGAGTTTACCTGTGAGGAGGTTGCTTCTGCTGAGCTTGCGGGAAGAGGAGACGGTGTGAAGATTACCGGAACGGTTCACGCAAAGGGCGAGGTAACTCCGGGTAAATTTACAATGCAGCTCATTAAGACATCTGCTCTTAAGGGAATAGACGGCGTTCTGGTTCATATGGATGTGACTTACCCCGATATGGAAAACGATGCGGGAGCACTTCAGGAGGTGGCACCGTTCCAGATATCACCTCAGTACCGCGCAGGTGTGGCTGTAATAAGGAAGAGCTTCACCGGGGATGTGAGCGATTTCCCTGTTTCTGTTTTCGGAAAAGCGGTGAGAGGAAACGAGAATATCTCTTCATTTAACCATCAGCTTACAGCAGGTATCGTAGGTGCCAAGGGCGCTCTGTCAGGCTTACTTCTTGGTATTCCGAGAACTGTTCTTGGAGGCCTTGCGGTTTGTCCCGGAAGACTTACAACGGACGGCGAGGGTCAGCACCTTTGCCTCAATCCCTACGGAACCTACGGCACCGGCAAGAGGGAGTATCCTTCCAAGAGCGCGGGACTTATGCAGAAATACGCAGACGCGGCTGTCAATGAAAAGCCTGCAAATATAGCTGCCGGCTACAGCGGAGTTCGTGAGAGATTCTGCATGTGCATGGCTGGCTTTGGCGGTGCAAGTCCCAGCGAGAATCTTATTGCCGAGCTTACAGCTTTTTGTGACGGAGCAATTATCTGCGGAGATGAGACCGGTGTTATCCATCCCTTCGAGGGCGATAATGTGAGACTTCCAAGGACCTACAAGGATGTTTCCATAAGACCTGTAAAGAGCGCAGATCCTGCTGAACTCAAGGCGATAAAGGCAGAGCTCTCCAAGTTTTTAAATCACCGTCGCAAATGATTTTCGGTGAAAAATCTGTTGACGCAGACATGCGTTTTTTGATATTGTAGACGCAAGGCAAAGGCGCCATTCCATAGGGAAAAGTGTCTTTGCCTTTTCTTTTTTTAGAGAAAAAATTCCGCGAGCGCGCAAGGGCTTTAGTGGTTTTAGAAATATTGCGGCAGCGCCTCCGCATAAGATGGCGCAGAAAGAGGATGAAATGGGCAAGCTAACCAAAAAGGACATTTTCAGAATTGTGAAGGAAGAAGACGTAGCTTTTATCAGGCTTCAGTTTTGCGATATTTTCGGCACACCGAAGAATATTGCCATAACTGCAGGTCAGCTTGAAACTGCACTTAACAATGACTGCATGTTTGACGGCTCAGCTATAGAGGGATTTACAGGACTTTCAGGTGATAAGTTTGAGGAGCTTGAGAGCGACATGTATCTGTACCCCGATCTTGACAGTTTTCAGATATATCCCTGGAGACCCCAGAGTGGTAAGGTTGCAAGAATGTTCTGCGACGTTTACACCGCTGACAGAAAGCCTTTTACATGTGATTCCAGACATATTCTTAAGAAGGTTCTTGAGGAGGCAAAGGAGATGGGCCTTATTTTCAAGGCAGATCCCCAGCTTGAGTTTTTCCTCTTTGATCTTGATGATGAGGGACAGCCTACGACACAGACTCATGAGAATGCCGGCTATTTTGACCTTGCTCCTGCAGATCAGGGTGAGAACGTGCGCCGTGATATCATCATGAACCTTGAGGAGCTGGATTTTAATATCACTTCCTCTCACCATGAGATTTCTCCTGCTCAGCACGAGATTGAGTTTACAGAAGATGACGCAGCCAGAATGGCTGATATGATAATGACCTTCAAGATGGCAGTTAAGACTATTGCTAAGCGCCACGGTCTCTATGCGACCTTCATGCCCAAGCCCAAGGAAGGCGTGAACGGTTCAGGTATGCACATCAATATCCTCTGTGAGGACGAGGAGGGAAGAGATGTTTTTGCAGGACAGGATGGCAAGCTCTCTGAGATCGCAAATCATTTCATCGCAGGTGTCCTTGAGCATATCTGTGGCATGACTCTTGTGACCAATCCTCTTGTTAATTCCTATAAGAGACTTGTTCCCGGCTATGATGCTCCTGTTAATGTGTCATGGTCTTCATCATCAACCAACAGAAGTGCGCTTATCAGAATTCCTACAATGGCAGGCAGAAATGCCAGAATCGAGCTTCGTAATCCTGATGCTGCATGCAACCCTTATCTTGCGCTGGCACTTATTCTTGCGGCAGGTATGGATGGAATCAAGAGAGAGCTTATGCCTCCGGCTGAGCTCAAGGTCAATCTTAAGAACAAGACCGATGAGGAGCTTAGAAAGACTAGATTCTCAACTCTTCCCGAGACTTTGGGAGAGGCCATCGACAGCTACAAGAAGGACAAGTTTGTAAAGGGCGTTCTTGGAGATGCTGTATTTAACAGATATCTTGATGCAAAGCGCAGCGAGTGGAAGAATTTCCGCACCTGTGTGACCCAGTGGGAGATCAACGAATATCTGAACAAGCAGTAATAGATTATTAAGTAAGGGAATGTGCCAGCTTGCAAAACATTATAGTTGCATTCGCTAAGCAGTCGGATGCGCAGAACTTCAAAAGCATATTGATGCGTGGCGGTTTTGAGATCGCCAACGTGTGCACAACCGGTGCCCAGGTTCTTTCAGCTATGGAGAACCTTGGTAGCGGCGTGGTCATTTGCGGCTCCAGGCTCGGTGATATGCAATGCATCGAGCTTGCAGGGGATATGCCGGACTATTTCACCATGCTTTTGGTTGCAAGCCCCGCAAAGGCAGATGAGTTACCGCTCCACGATCACAGCAATATCGTGTATCTGCCCACACCCCTTAAAAAGGACGACCTCTTTTCAACGGTGACCATGCTTGTGGAGGGCGTTCAGCTCCGCCGCAAGAAGCTCAAGGAAAAGAGGAGATTCAGAAGTATCGAGGATCAGAAGATCATCGACAGCGCCAAGGCGATCCTTATGGAGCGCCACAATATGACTGAGCCCGAGGCCCACAAATATCTGCAGAAATGTTCCATGGATTCCGGAACATCTCTTCTTGAAACCGCGGAGATGGTTCTGTCTATCAAGTGATTTTTGGAAACTCTCTATATTAAAATGTAGGGAGTTTTTTTATTAAGAAATTCTCAGGTGAAAATCTTTTTCTGTTGCCCCTTTGAACATCATATATATGGTATAATTTACTTATATTTTTTAGGAAAACGGAGGCTTGTTATGAACAACAGAGTTTTTCATGTAGATCACCAGATAGCAAGTAAAAATGTGGAGGATTCCGTCACAGAGTGGACCAGAGTCGTTAAGTTTGATGAGATCAACGGTTATGAGCGACTTTTCGGTGGAGAGCTGATGAGCTGGATAGATCAGGTAGCGGGCACAACTGCTCTAAGGCATGCCGGCACGCCGGTTACGACTGCTGCGATTGATAACATGCAGTTCAAGCAGGCGATCAAGCTCAATGATATCGTTGTTTTAATAGGAAGAATTACTCACGTTGGAAGGACTTCCATGGAGGTTCGCGTGGACACCTACGTTGAGGATCTTCGCACAGGCATGAGACATGTGGTTAACAGAGCTTACCTCACCGAGGTCTGCGTCGATGAAGACGGCAACCCGACTACGGTTCCTTATGGCCTGAATGTCCGCACTGAGACTGAGAGAGCTGAGTGGCAGGGCGCTGAAAAGAGAATAGAGCTGCGTGCGCAGAGGAGAAGAGAAGGATTTTAATTTAGGGCTTTTCCTTTGGTACTAAAGAGTGTAAAATAGTTTCCTACATACCTTTATTAAGTTATGTAGGAATTCTTGTTTGTATGAGAAATTTCTGTTTTGTCTGGGGGGGATAAGAAACGAGCATTAGTAGTAAAGAGGGAACAGAGACAAAGATGGATGATTTTGAAGTAAAATACCACCAGCAAAAAAGGCTTATAGATCAGCTTATGCACGCTCTTGCCAGAGTGGCTGATGAGAACGGAAGATATACCAAGGAGCACTCCGAGAGAGTTGCGCTCTATTCCATGGAGATCGCAAGACGCATGGGTAAGAGCCGCGGGGAGCAGTATGAGATCTATCAGATGGGTCTGCTTCACGATATTGGTAAGATCGGAATTCCGGACTACATCACAGCCAAGGCGGAAGGGCTTAAGGATAATGAGTACAATCTCATGAAGAAGCATCCCATGATAGGTGCCAAGATTCTTCAGGATATCACTGAGATTCCGGGACTTGCGGTTGGTGCCAGATGGCATCATGAGAGGTTCGACGGAAGCGGTTATCCAGACGGACTTGTGGGTATCGCCATTCCCGAGGAGGCCCGCATAATCGGTGTTGCAGATGCCTATGATGCCATGAGCTCCGAGAGAATTTATTCAGGAGTCATGAAGCAAAAGAAGGTAAGGGAAGAGATAGAGCGAGGCAAGGGAACCCAGTTCGATCCTGAGATTGCGGACATTCTTCTTCAGATGATAGATGATGACAAAAACTATGTCATGAATTCCGAAGTGCCTACTTATATTATAGAAGAGTATTTCACAAGATTAGAATAATAATGAAAATTTACGCCGGTAATGCGCTTTTAGGCATGCCGGTTCATTGAAAAGCGAGGCGCATCGTGGTAAAATTCTAACGGTGTGCCTCGTATTTTTTGCATATCTTTTGAAAAGTCATAAGACATATGAAAAATTCGAAGTACATATTATGTTGAATTATATTTTTTTGATAACCAGGAGGAACACAAATGAGTAAGAGTTTCGACGATATTCTCGCGAAGTTAAAGACAGCAAGCACTAAGAAGCTTGCAGTTGCATGCGCACAGGACGAGCCCGTTCTTGAGGCAGTTAAGCTTGCTAAGGAGCGCGGCATTGCTGATGCTATCCTTGTCGGCGATAAGGATGAGATCGAGAAGATCGCAGCAGGCATGGGAATGGATCTTTCCCAGTTTGAGATCATTGATGAGAAGGATACAGTTGAGGCAGCTACAAAGGCAGTTTCACTTGTTCACGATGGCAAGGCTGATATCTATATGAAGGGTCAGCTTGATTCCAAGACTTTCCTTAAGTCAGTTCTTAATAAGGAAGTTGGACTTCGTACAGGTCGTCCTCTTTCTCACGTATGTGTATTTGAGATTCCCGGCATTGATCGTCTTCTTTTCCTTACAGACGTTGCTTTCATGCCCTATCCCACTCTTGAAGACAAAAAGGTTATTATTGAGTATACAGTAAATGTTGCAAGAGCTTGCGGCGTTGAGTGCCCTAAGGTAGCTCCCCTTGCTGCAGTAGAAGTTGTTAACGACAAGATGCCTGTTACTGTAGAGGCAGCTGAGCTCACACGTCTCAACGAGGCTGGCGAGATCAAAAACTGCATCGTTGACGGACCTCTTTCAATGGATCTTGCTATCGATCCTTCAGCAGCTGAGCACAAGGCTGGCGCTAAGGACCGTAAGATCGTAGGTGACGCTGATATCCTTCTTTTCCCTGATATCCACGCTGGTAACCTTACTTACAAGACAATCGTTCGTCTTGCAACAGTTAAGAATGGTAACATCTTAACAGGAACCAAGGCTCCCGTTATTCTTACATCACGTTCAGATTCAGTTGAGGTTAAGCTCAACTCTATAGCACTTGCAGCAGTAGTAGCAGAAGAGAAAAACTTATAATCCGTAAAAATAAAGGAGAAAACCATGATCAAAAGTTTAATCATCAATCCCGGTTCCACATCAACAAAGCTTGGTATTTTCGAGGATGAGACACTTACAATGGAGGAGACTCTCCGTCATCCCACAGAGGAGATCGTTAAGTATGATCACATCATTGATCAGCTTGCTTGGAGAAAAGAACTCATTCTTAACTTCCTCAAGGAATCTAATCAGGATGTTAAGTCTTTCAATGTTATCGTAGGCCGTGGTGGTCTTGTAAAGCCTATCCCGGGCGGTACCTACGCAGTTAACGACGCACTCCTTAAGGATCTTAAGGCAGGCGTTCAGGGTGAGCACGCTTCTAACCTCGGCGGACTTCTTGCAAAAGAGATCGCTGATGAGATCGGTGTTCCTTCCTATATTGTAGATCCCGTTGTTGTTGATGAGCTTTGTGATGAGGCTAGAGTTTCAGGTCTTCCTCAGTGTCCCAGAGTTTCAATTTTCCACGCACTTAACCAGAAGGCAGTAGCAAGAAGATATGCTAAGGAGATCGGTAAGAAGTACGAGGATATCAACCTTGTAGTTGTTCACCTTGGTGGCGGTGTTTCTGTTGGTGCTCACAAGAACGGTCAGATCATCGATGTATTCAATGCTCTTGACGGTGACGGAGCTATGTCTCCCGAGCGTGCAGGCAGCCTTCCTACAGGCGGTCTTATCAAGCTTTGCTTCTCAGGTAAGTACTCTGAGGCAGAGGTTCGCAAGATGGCAGTTGGTAAGGGTGGTTTCAATGCTTGGCTTGGAACTAACGATATGAGAAACGTAATCAAGATGAGAGATGAGGGTAACGACACAGCTAAGCTCGTTATCGATGCATTCATCTTCCAGCTTGCTAAGAACATCGGCTCTATGGCAGCTGTACTTGATGGTAAGGTTGATCAGATCATCATCACAGGTGGTATCGCTTACAACGCTCCTCTTATGGACAGACTTACTGAGAAGGTTAAGTTCATCGCTCCTGTAACAGTTTATCCCGGTGAGGATGAGCTCCTTGCTCTTGCTCAGGGTGCACTTCGTGTTATGAACGGCGAAGAGGAAGCTAAGATTTACGAATAATTTTTTTGAAATAGGGTGGCCCTTCCAAGCGTTGGCTCGGGAGGGCTATTTTTAGAGGGTATGATGAAGGTATTTTTGGTTGAGGACGAATTTGTCGTCCGGGAAGGCATAAAGAACAATGTGGATTGGGAGTCGCACGGCTACGAGTTTTGTGGGGAAGCCGGTGATGGGGAAGTTGCGCTTCCAATGATACAGAAGCTTCAGCCTGATATTGTTATTACTGATATTAAGATGCCCTTTATGGACGGGCTCACACTTAGCCGCATGGTCAAGGAGAAGTTTCCCTGGATAGAGATTATACTTCTCACGGGCTATGAGGATTTTCAGTTTGCCCAGGAGGCCATAAGGATAGGCGTATCCTGCTATCTTTCAAAGCCGATAAGCGGCGATAATTTATTGAAGGAAGTGGATGCTCTCGCGGAGAAGACCAAAGAAAAAAGGCGCGAGCGAGAGATTAAAAAGCGCTATGAAGAGGAAATGAAGGAACGCACTGAATATGAGAAGCATGAGCTTTTCAGCGATATAGTCGCAGGGACCAAGGGGCTCTCTGAGATTATTGAGAGTGCCAAGAAGCTGTCTCTGGATCTTACAGCGATCAGGTACAACGTGATCCTGCTTAAGGTATGGTCCACGAGGCATGATGCTAACGAGTATTCACAGAGCGTTGTTGAGATAGAGAAAGGGATAAGGGAGATCGCCGAGAAAACCGGTGCGATTTTCTTTGACCTTGGCGTGGAAGGTATCGCGCTTTTATATGAAGGTGACGACGATAACACCATAGAAAAAAATATCGAAGAAGGCATTACTGAGATGAAGGCACTTTTCGATAACTATCACCACATCAGATATTTCGGCGGTGTGGGACAGAGTGTCGGAAGAATAAGCGATATAGGGGCTTCCTTTGGATGGGCAAGCAGAGCCTTCGCTCACATGTATCTTACTGAGGACAACGGCTTCCTTGTGGGATCGGAGGAGGGCCTCCATCCCGGGAAGGATGACGTGGTCTTATCTGAGATTGATCCCAAGCACATAGACAGAAGGCTTATAAAAGAGTTCCTTAGAAGAGGAGATGTGTCCGAGGCGGAATTTTTCATAGAGGAGTTCCTGAACGGTATGGGCAAGGGCGCCATCCGCTCAACGCTCCTTAGGCAGTACATCGCCATGGATATCTATTTCTGCGTGGCTGACTTTTTGGAGAACGAGCTTCACAAGGAGGAAAAACCGGAGATACCTACGCCGGAGGTTCTGGCGGATGAGGGTCGCACGATTCAGTACATGGCCAGGATTGTGGGTCAGGCTGCGGTTCTTAGAGAAGATGATTCCAAGGGTCATTACCGGGATGCGGTTAATGAGGTCATATCCTATATCGAGGAGCATTACACCGAGGAGGATCTGTCCCTTAATACTCTGGCAGCCCATGTGAACTTTTCACCTAATCATCTGAGTGCGGTTTTCAGACAGCAGACAGGTCAGCCCTTCATCAAGTATCTTACTGATTACAGGATGAATGCGGCAAAAGAGCTCCTTATCAGTACCTCCAAGAAGAGCAACGAGATCGGCCTTTTGGTGGGATATAAGGACCCGCACTATTTTTCATATTTGTTTAAGAAGACACAGGGGGTTACTCCTACGCAGTACAGAAGCGGCTCGCGCACGGAGGAAGGCTGATGGGAGATGAACAGGTAAAGAGCAAGAAGGTCAGGGAAGGTCAGAGTAAGCTCGCCAACCAGATTCGAATATCCTATCTGCTTCTGCTTTTGCCCAGTATTATTTTCATGGTGTATGCCTTCTATAATCTGTGGAAGGTGAACGAGAGATACGATGAGATGCTGGGGTCCGTTGTGGCAGCCAGTGAGTTCAGTCTGGATTTCAAGGAGGATTTCGACTACGAGACTTATCTTGTAATAGTAGGTAATGTCACCCTTGAGAATTCCAAGATTCCTACATATCTGTCTGCGGCAAGGAAGATCGTAACAAGGCTTGAGGACTACACTGACGACGGTGACAACAAGAAGCGTCTTGAGAGTGTTGCGAAGTACCTGGATAATCTGGAGGTCTATATCCAGAGAATCCAGAGCAATATGGAATATGACGACAGGTACGAGGATAACATCACAATATGGGAAAATGACGTTCAGATAGTTACGTCCCTTATTCAGGAGACCATAAACGAGTACGTCTATTATGAAAATAAGCAGATTCAGACTGCTCAGATCGAGGCGAAGAAATTCTACCTTGATATCGTGAAGATCATGGGTGTTATTTTTGTGTTCATGATTCTCTTTGTGGCTCTGCTTTCCTTCTGGGGTCCCTTGTGGATAACAAGGCCTATCGAGAAGCAGGTAAAGAGTGAGCAGAAGCAGCTGCGAAAGGCTGAGTTTGAGCTTTTGCAGGCACAGATAAATCCGCACTTTTTATACAATACTCTTGATGCTATCGTGTGGTCTGCTGAGGCGGGCAATCAGAAGCAGGTCGTGAGCATGGTTGGAAGTCTTTCGGACTTTTTCAGAAGCTCTCTTAATAAAGGTAAGGAAATCGTCACTATCAGGGAGGATCTTCAGCATGTGAGAAGTTATCTGGAGATCCAGCAGATAAGGTATCAGGATATTTTATCCTATGAGATCGATGTTCCCGAGGAGATTTTTGATTATACGATTCCGAAGATCACGGTGCAGCCTGTAGTTGAGAACGCGCTCTATCATGGCATTAAGAATAAGAGGGGCGGCGGTAAGATTATCGTAACAGGCGGTGATCTGGGCGAGTACATTCAGCTGACGGTGAAGGACGACGGAATAGGTATGTCCCAGGAGAGGCTTCAGAAGATAAGGGAGAGCCTTGCCATGGAGAAGCCGGAGGATAATACTATCTACGGTCTGTATAATATAAATGAGAGAATAAAGCTTTCCTTTGGTGAGGAATACGGTATCGGAATCGATTCAACGGAGGGTGTCGGAACGATAGTTAATATCAGACTTCCGAAAATCTTAACCGAAATCGTAAAAAAATGAACTTAAATAAAAAGAGTGTAAAAAAATTAACTTTATTGCATTTATTATTCAATGGCTTTTTTATCTGTAAAAATTAGAATAGTAATTGTTAAGGGAATGGTCCCTTAGCAATTACTTTTTTCAATTAGGAGGAAAAAAAGTTATGAAGAAGAAGGTATTGTCAATATTGATGGCATCTACAATGGCACTTGGCCTCGTAGCTTGTGGCGGTGGCGCTAAGCAGGAAGCTCCTGCAGAGCCTGCAGCAACTGAGGCACCTGCAGCTGAAGAGAAGGCTGAGGAGCCCGCAGCTGAGGAAAAGACCGAAGAGACAACTGAAGAGACCGCTACAGAGGATACATCCGCTGCATCAGGCGATCTTATCAAGGTTGGTATCATTAACAACGATCCTAACGAGTCCGGTTATCGTACAGCAAACGATGCTGACTTGAAGGCAATGTTTACAGAAGCTAACGGCTATGATGCAAAGTTTGCATACAGCTTAAAGAATGATGAGCAGATCACAGCAGCTCAGGGCTTTATCCAGGATGAAGTTGATTATCTTCTTCTTTCAGCAGCTGATACAGCAGGCTGGGATTCAGTTCTTAAGGATGCTCAGGACGCAGGCGTAAAGGTTATCCTTTTCGACCGTACAATCGATGCAGATCCTAGTCTCTATGAGGCTTCAATCGTATCTGATATGGCTAAGGAAGGTGAGATGGCAGTTGAGTGGCTCGCAGGTCAGGGACTTGATGAGTACAACATCATCCACATCCAGGGTGTTATGGGTAGTGCAGCTCAGCAGGGACGTAGTGGTGCCCTTTCCGATAAGGTAGCAGCTGAGTCAACATGGAACCTTGTTACACAGCAGACAGCTGAGTGGAACGCAGAGAAGGCTCAGCAGATCGTTCAGTCAGTTATCGATGCAGGTACACCTTTCAACGTAATCTATGCAGAGAACGACGATATGGCTAAGGGTGCTGTTGCAGCTCTTGATGCAGCTGGTATCAGCCACGGCGTAGGCAAAGACGTTATCGTTATGGGTTATGACTGCAACAAGTGGGCACTTGAAGAGCTCCTTGCTCAGAACTGGAACTATGATGGACAGTGCAATCCTTTCCAGGCTAGCTACATCGACGAGATCATCAAGACTCTTGAGAGTGGCGGCACACTTTCAGAGAAGACCATCATCATGGACGAGAAGGGCTTCGATGCTGAGACAATTACTCAGGACGACGTTGATAAATATGGTATCTAATTATTGATTTTCTGAGCGGTGCGGAATGTCCGCACCGCTCTTTTATGTAATATGAAAGAAAAGAGGTATAGCCGGTGGAAGAAAACAGAGTGCTCGAGATGCGAGGCATTAACAAAACCTTTCCGGGTGTAAAGGCGCTTCAAAATGTGGATTTTTCACTGAACAAGGGTGAGATCCATGCACTTATGGGGGAAAACGGAGCCGGAAAGTCAACTCTTATAAAGGTTCTCACAGGTGTTTACACCAAGGATACAGGTACTATCACTCTTGAAGGTCGTGGAGAGGTGGCAATAGGTTCACCTCAGGATGCGCAGAACTTCGGAATCAGTACTGTGTATCAGGAGATAACCCTCTGCCCCAACCTTACTGTGGCTGAGAACATGTTTATAGGACGTGGGGCAGGTAAGATAACAAATTGGAAAAAGATGAATGCGGACGCAGATAAGATTCTGCAGTCCTTAGAGATTCCTGCAAAGGCTAATCAGCAGCTTTCAAGCTGCTCACTGGCTGTTCAGCAGATGGTTGCCATTGCCAGAGCGGTGGACATGGAGTGTAAGGTTCTGATCCTTGACGAGCCTACATCATCTCTGGATGAGCAGGAGGTTGAAAAGCTTTTCGGTCTTATGAGAGATCTTAAAGCGAGAGGAGTTGGTATTATTTTCGTAACCCATTTCCTTGATCAGGTTTACGAGGTCTGCGACAAGATAACGGTTCTCAGAAACGGTACCCTTGTCGGAGAGTATGAGATCAAGGATCTTCCCAGAGTTCAGCTTGTTGCCAAGATGCTTGGTAAGCAGATGGATGATCTCTCTGATATCAAGGGAGAGGGAGGAACATACGAAGGCGCGGATGCGGATGAGAAGATTTTTGAAGCATCAGGTCTTCAGAGTAATGCAGGAATTAAGCCCTTCGATTTTTATATTAAGAAGGGAGAGGTCAACGGTTTCACCGGACTTCTGGGTTCCGGAAGAAGTGAATGTGTAAGAGCGATTTTCGGTGCGGACAGAGTTATAAACGGTTCTGTCAAGATGCACGGCAAAGAGGTTAAGATCAGTAAGCCTCTTGATGCTATGAAAAACGGTATCGCATATCTTCCTGAGAACAGAAGAGGAGACGGTATCATTGGAGATCTGTCTGTAAAGGAAAACATTATCCTGGCACTTCAGGTACTGACAGGATTTTTCAAGCCCTTCAGCAAGGCCCAGGTAAATGCATTTGCTGATGAGTACATAAAGAAGCTGAATATCAAAACCGCTTCAGCTGAAACACCGATCAAACAGCTTTCAGGTGGTAATCAGCAGAAGGTTATTCTGGCAAGATGGCTTCTTATGCATCCTGAATATCTAATTCTTGACGAGCCCACAAGAGGTATCGATATCGGAACAAAGGTAGATATTCAGAAGCTGGTGCTTGAGCTTGCAAAGGACGGTATGAGTGTTACCTTCATTTCTTCGGAAACTGATGAGATGCTCAGAACCTGCTCAAGACTGGTTGTTATGAGAGACAGAAAGGTTGTAGGAGAGCTCTCCGGAGATGACCTTACACAGAACAAGATAATGAGTACGATCGCGGGGGATAAGTAAGATATGAGTAAAACGACAAATAAAGATGAGAGCTTTTTCAAGAAGCTCGTAGGAAATCAGTTGTTTATACCGATTCTGGCACTTCTTCTCCTGGCGGTAATAAACCTGATAAATGATCCCGGATTTTTCAAGATAAGTCTCGGATTAAACAATGCAGGTAATCCTGTTCTCTCAGGTTACCTTATAACGATTCTGGATTACGGCTCAGAGCTTGGAATCCTGGCAATCGGTATGACACTTGTAACTGCTGCTTCAGGCGGACAGGATATTTCAGTCGGAGCAACAATAGCTATTGCTGGTTCAGCTATGCTGAGAGTTCTCTGCGGCGGAACATCAAGACCCACAGAGCTTGCAGCTCCTATCATAGTTGCTTTTCTTGTGGCTTGTGTAGTAGGAATGCTCTGCGGCGCCTTTAACGGTATGCTGGTTGCGGTATTCAAGATTCAGCCCATGATCGCAACGCTGATCCTTTTCACGGCGGGACGTTCAATCGCAGCATGGATCAACAACAATGAGTTGCCTATCGTTCCCGATCCGAAGTTTGCTTACTTTGGAAGCTTTATTCCCGGAATCCCGGTTCCGACCACAGTTTTCATAGTAATCGCATGTATCGTTGTGATAGCTCTTGTGCTTAAGTTCACTAACCTCGGTCTCTATACACAGGCTGTTGGTATCAATGAGGGAGCATCAAGACTTAACGGTATCAATCCTACATTTATTAAGTTCCTCAGCTTTGTAATTTTGGGACTGTGTGTTGCAGTAGCTGCACTTATCAAGGTTAGCCGTCTTTCCACAATTAACTATTCCGTTATTGCAAAGGATATCGAGATGGATGCGATCCTTGCGGTAGCGCTTGGCGGAAACGCTCTTTCAGGTGGTAAGTTCAATATGTGGGCTTCAATACTTGGCGCATATGTTATCCAGTTCCTTACAACTACTCTTTACAAATTCAATGTGCAGTCAGATGCACTTGCAGCTTATAAGGCTGTAGTTGTTATTGTTCTTGTTGTATTTTCTGCTCCTTCAGTGAGAGATTATATGAAGCAGCTTACAAGGAAGTTCGCGTCGTCGGATAAGGCTGCGCTTTCCAAGAAGGGGGTGGCCTAAATGAAAAACGAGAAAAAGACAGGTGTTTTCGGTAAGATGAACGATACAATGCTTCTTCTTACTATTACAGTCGTAATCTTCTTTGCGATGTATATCGGTGCGATCGTATTTCAGGGTGGTGCTTTTAAAAAGCCCCAGATGTTCTTCAATATCCTGAACGCCAACGCTGCGCTGATCATCACAGCCTGCGGAATGAGCGTTGTTATGATCTCCGGCGGAATCGATATTTCCGTTGGTGGTGTTGTGGCTCTGGTATCAATGTGCTGCGCGGTTTATCTGGATTATCACGATGGAAGCATTTTTGGATCAATTCTTATTGCTCTTGGAATTGGTGTGGCATACGGTCTGGTTCAGGGCTTCCTTGTGGCTTATCTTGATATTCAGCCATTCATCGTCTCGCTGGCGGGTATGTTCTTTGCCAGAGGTATGACGACAATTGTTAATACTGCTCCCTTCAACGTTGCAGACGAGGAGTTCACAGCTCTTAAGCTTGCGAGAATCGTGATCCCGGGTATGGGAACTACCAATAAAAAGGGTATTTATGTTCCTGCTTATGTTGAGATCGGAGTTATAGTTGCACTTTTAGTTGTTGCTGTTTTATTTGTTGTTCTTCGTTGGACCAAGCTCGGACGTAGCTTTTATGCGGTTGGCGGTAACAAGCAGAGCGCACTTATGCTCGGTGTAAACGTAAAGAGAACCAAGTTTTTATCACATATGATATGCAGCGTGCTTGCAGGTATCGGTGGTTATGTTTATTTCCTCCATGTTGGTTCAGGTTCAGCCAGCCATGCAATGGGTATGGAAATGAATGCTATCGCATCATCCATCATCGGCGGAACAATGCTTACAGGTGGTGTTGGTAATATCATCGGAACACTTTTCGGAGTGCTTTCACTTAGTACTATCCAGAATATTGTTTCATCTGCCGGTCTTGACCAGGCATGGTGGACAGGAATTACAATTGCTGCTATGCTTTGCATATTCTTACTTATTCAGAGCGTTGTTATGGCTCAGAAGAAAAAGGCACTTAAGGCATGAAAAAAACCATTACACTACTTACCTTACTGCTCCTGCTCCCGGCTATTTTGGCCGGCTGCGGGAGCAGAACCATTGAAGAAGAAAACAAGGAAGAAGCCACAGCGGGAGAGATTATAACTGTTGGTTTTTCACAGCTCGGAGCAGAATCCGACTGGAGGAATACCAATACTGCTTCCATGCAGGAAGCACTGACTCCCGAGAATGGCTTCAATTTAGTATATAAAAACGGTCAGCAGAAGCAGGCCAATCAGATAACGGCAGTCAGGACTTTTATACAGCAGGGTGTGGATTATATTGTGCTGGCACCTGCCACAGAGACAGGCTGGGAGTCGGTTCTTACGGAAGCAAGGGATGCGGAGATCCCTGTAATTCTTGTGGACAGGAGAGTTGATGTGGCGGATAAGAGCCTGTATTCCTGCTGGGTGGGCTCTGATTTCGAGCTCGAGAGCAAGAAGATGACGGCATGGCTCAAGGCTTTTACAGACAGAAGAAATATCTCTCCCGAGAATCTGCACATAGTTAATATTCAGGGTACTCCCGGTTCCACGGCGCAGATCGGAAGAACCAGGGGCCTTGCAAATGCTGCCAGGGAGTACGGCTGGGATCTCATGACTGAGGTCAGCGGCGATTTTACGGAGAACAAGGGAAGAGAGGTTATGGCCGCTCTTCTTAAGGGTTATGACAATATAAATGTGGTTTACTGCGAAAATGACAATATGGCTATAGGAGCAATTGACGCCTTAGAGAGCGCAGGAAAACGTGTGGGACAGAACATTATGAACGGAGAGGTCATGGTGGTCTCTTTTGATGGAGTAAATGAGCAGTCCCTTCAGTACTGCAGAGAGGGCAAGATATCCTGCATAGCAGAGTGCAATCCGCTGCACGGACCCAGAGTACAGGCGCTTATTGAGTCCCTGGAAAACGGCGAAACACCTGAGAAATTCAACTATGTGGACGAGGGGCTTTTCAGCTGCGTTAGTTCGGTAAAAAATGTGGTTGTTGACGGTACGGAGTACACTATTCAGGAACCCTAGCAGGGTTGATAATATGCGCGTTATTTGCTAGAATGTCATTTGTGATTTTGTCTTTATAAAATAGGAGGCGGATCTGCTTCCTGTTTTTTTATGGCATACGCAAAATTTTAATGGAGCGATAAAGAATGAGTATTATTGATAAGATCATCGGCACACATAGTGAGAGAGAGCTTAAGAGAATCCAGAGTACTGTAGATAAGATTGAGAGTCTGCAGCCTGAGATGAAAAAACTCACAGATGAGCAGCTTAAGGCTAAGACCGATGAGTTCAAGAAAAGACTTGAGAATGGGGAGACACTTGATGATGTTTTGCCTGAGGCTTATGCCACAGTTCGTGAGGCAGCTTGCAGAGTACTTGGCATGGAGCACTTCCGTGTTCAGCTCATAGGTGGTGTGATTCTGCATCAGGGACGTATTGCAGAGATGCGTACCGGTGAAGGTAAGACACTGGTTGCTACACTTCCTTCATACCTCGATGCACTTGAAGGTAAGGGTGTTCACGTTGTTACAGTTAACGACTACCTTGCTAAGCGTGATGCTGAGTGGATGGGTAAGGTTCATGAGTTTTTGGGACTTACTGTTGGTGTAGTTCTTAACAGCATGACAAGCGAAGAGAGACAGGCAGCATATAATTGCGATATTACCTATGTTACTAACAACGAACTTGGTTTCGACTATCTTCGTGACAACATGGCAATTTACAAAGAGCAGTGCGTTCTCCGTGGACTCAACTATGCGATCATCGATGAGATCGACTCAATCCTTATCGACGAAGCTCGTACACCTCTTATCATTTCTGGTCAGAGCGACAAGTCAACAAAGCTTTACGAGGCTTGCGATATCCTCGCTAAGCAGATGACACGTGGTGCTGATATGGAAGAGTTCTCCAAGATGGATGCCATCATGGGTATCGAGCAGGAGGAGTCAGGAGACTTCATAGTTAATGAGAAGGATAAGCTCGTTAACCTTACAGCACAGGGTGTTGCAAAGGTTGAGAACTTCTTCAGAATAGATAACCTTGCTGATCCGGAAAATCTTGAGATCCAGCACAACATTATCCTTGCCCTCAGAGCTAACAACCTTATGGCAAAGGATCACGACTACATCGTTAAGGATGATGAGGTTCTTATCGTCGACGAGTTCACAGGTCGTGTAATGCCCGGTCGCCGTTATTCAGATGGTCTTCACCAGGCTATCGAGGCTAAGGAGCATGTAAAGGTTAAGAGAGAGTCCAAGACACTGGCTACCATCACCTTCCAGAACTTCTTTAATAAGTTCGAGAAGAAGTGCGGTATGACAGGTACAGCTCTTACAGAGGAGCGAGAGTTCCGTGATATCTACGGAATGGACGTTATCGAGATTCCTACCAATAAGCCTGTAATCCGTAAGGATCTTCAGGATGCGGTTTACAAGACCAAGAAGGAGAAGCTGAACGCTGTAGCTGATGCTGTTCAGGCAGCTCATGAAAAGGGACAGCCCGTTCTTGTTGGTACTATTACAATTGAGTCCTCTGAGGAAGTAAGTAAGCTTCTTAAGAAGAGAGGAATTCCTCACAACGTACTTAACGCCAAGTTCCACGAGATGGAAGCTCAGATAGTTGCTGAGGCAGGTAAGCACGGCGCAGTTACAATCGCAACTAACATGGCTGGTCGTGGTACCGATATCAAGCTTGATGATGAGGCACTTGCTGCCGGCGGTCTTAAGATCGTAGGTACAGAGCGTCACGAAAGCAGACGTATTGATAACCAGCTCCGTGGACGTTCAGGACGTCAGGGAGATCCCGGTGAATCCAAGTTCTATCTTTCACTTGAGGATAACCTTCTCAGACTGTTCGGTTCTGAGAGACTTATCTCAATGTTTAACTCACTTGGTATTCCTGAGGGTCAGGAGATCGAGCACAAGGCTCTTTCAAAGGCTATCGAGTCAGCTCAGAAGAAGATCGAGGATAACAACTATGGTATCCGTAAGAACCTTCTTGAGTACGACCAGGTTAACAACGAGCAGAGAGAGATTATCTATGACGAGCGTAAACGCGTTCTTAACGGCGACAGCATGCGCGATACTGTTTATAAAATGATTACAGATATAGTAGAGGAGTCAGTTCAGACAGTAGTCGGAGAGGTTACTGATTCAGATGAGTGGAATCTTACAGAGCTCAACGAGCTTCTGCTTCCTATCATTCCTCTTAAGAAGATCAACCGCGGACGTATCACAAAGCTTACCAAGAACGGACTTATGCAGCAGCTTAAGGAAGAGGCTGTTAAGCTCTATGAGGAGAAGGAAGCTGAGTTCCCGGAACCCGAGACAATCCGTGAGATCGAGCGTGTAATTCTTCTTAAGGTTATCGACAGAAAGTGGATGGACCACATCGATGATATGGATCAGCTCCGTCAGGGTATCGGCCTTCAGGCATTTGCCCAAAGAGATCCTAAGATCGAGTACAAGCTTGCCGGCTTCGAGATGTTCGATGATATGACTCGTAACATTAAGGAAGATACAGTAAGACTTCTTTTCCACGTTCACATCGAAGAGAAGGTTGAGCGTGAGCAGGTTGCAAAGGTTACAGGAACAAATAAGGATGACAGTGCTGCCAAGGAGCCTGTAAAGCGTATGGAAGCCAAGGTTTATCCCAATGATCCCTGCCCTTGCGGAAGTGGTAAAAAGTATAAGAACTGCCACGGCAGAGCACAGGGTTGACCAATTTTAATTTAATTGGTAATATAAGTTGCTTTACTGATGACATTAAAACAAATGCAGAGTGATGAGCTCTGCATTTCCCTTGAGAACTGGAAGGAATAGATATGGTAATACTTGATCAGATGAAGGTCGAGCTTTCTAATCTCAGAGGTACTCTTGATGAGGTGACAGCTTCTCTTGACCTTGATTCAAAGAAAAAAATGATTGAAGAGTTGTCCCGTGAGATGGAAGAGCCTACTTTCTGGGATGACGCTGACAAAGCCAATAAGAAGACAAGAAATCTTAAGAACATGCAGGATCTTGTTGCTGAGGTAGAGGGTCTTCATAAACAGTATGATGACATGATGGATCTCATCGACCTTCAGAATGAAGAGGGTGTTGATGATGACGATATGGCAGCTGAGATCAGATCTGAGCTTGATCAGTTTGAAGATACTCTTGAGAAGATCCGTATCAGCAATCTTTTGAACGGACCTTACGATAAATATGATGTAATCCTCAGACTTAATGCAGGTGCAGGCGGAACAGAGGCTTGCGACTGGGCATCAATGCTTTACAGAATGTATACCAGATGGGCAGAGAGAAAGGGCTTCTCAACAGAGGTTCTTGACTACCTCGATGGTGATGAAGCAGGAATCAAGTCAGTTACATTCCAGATTTCAGGAACTAACGCTTACGGACTTCTTAAGTCAGAGCACGGTGTTCACAGACTTGTTCGTATCAGTCCTTTCAATGCACAGGCTAAGAGACAGACTTCATTCGTTTCCTGCGATATCATGCCTGATATTGAGGAAGATGTAGATGTCGACATCAATCCTGATGATCTCAGAATTGATACATACCGTTCAAGTGGTGCCGGTGGACAGCACATCAATAAGACATCATCTGCCGTACGTATCACACATATTCCTACAGGCGTCGTAGTTGCCTGCCAGAATGAGCGTTCTCAGTTCCAGAACAAGGACAAGGCTATGCAGATGCTCAAGGCAAAGCTCTTCATTATGAAACAGGAAGAGCAGGCAGCAAAGCTTGCAGGTATCAGAGGTGAGGTAATGGATAACGCCTGGGGAAGCCAGATCCGATCCTACGTTCTTCAGCCTTACACAATGGTTAATGATACACGTACAGGATTCAAGGCTTCCAACGCTGACGCAGTTCTTGATGGAGAACTTGATCCGTTTATCAATGCTTATCTTAAGTGGCTCGCTACAGGCGGTAAGCCGGTTGGCGACACTGAGGAAGAATAAATTTAAAAAAGTTGTTGACATAATATTTATGTTGTGTTAATGTATTCAAGGTCGTTATGACCAGCCGAAGACAGTAGGTGTCATTTGATGACGTAAGCTTAGCGCCTACCGAGGAAAAGTTTGATAAGACTTTTATGCCTCTCGTCTTCGAGAGGCTTTTTCTTTGGCGGTAAATTCTATAAGGAGGTAAAAAGATGGCAAAGGTTGAATTAAAACAGCCCGTAGTAAAAGAGATTTCTGAGAAAATTCAGAACGCTCAGGCACTTGTACTTGTAGATCACCGTGGTTTAACTGTTGCTGAGGACACAGAGCTTCGTAAAAAGCTTCGTGCCGAGAATGTCAGCTACAAGGTTTACAAAAATACGATGATGAACTTCGCATTCAAGGGTACAGACTTCGAGCAGCTTTCAGATCTTCTTAACGGACCTAGCGCACTCGCTATTTCTGAGACAGATCCTGCAGCTCCTGCACGTGTACTTGTTGAGTTCGCAAAGAAGGCAAAGGCACTTGAGGTCAAAGGTGGTGTGATCGAGGGTAAGCTGTATGACGCAGAGGCACTCAAGGAGATCGCAGCAATCCTTCCTAAGGATCAGTTGCTTTCCAAGTTGCTTGGTTCTATGCAGTCACCTATCGCAAACTTCGCTCGTGTGGTTAAGCAGATTGCAGAGAAGAAGGCAGAGGGCGGCGAGGCAGCTCCCGCAGAGGAAGCTCCTGCAGCAGAGACAGCTGAGGCTCCTGCTGAAGAGGCAGCAGCTACAACAGCTGAGTAATATTTAATTTTTAAAACGAAAACTAACTATTTTTAATGGAGGTAAATAATAATGGCAAAGTTATCCACAGCAGAGATTATCGATGCAATCAAAGAGTTATCAGTACTTGAACTCAACGACCTTGTAAAGGCTTGCGAGGAGGAGTTCGGTGTATCAGCAGCAGCAGGTGTTGTTGTAGCAGCAGCAGGCGGCGCAGCAGCAGGTGCTGAGGAAGAGAAGAGTGAGTTCAACGTAGAGCTTACAGAAGTTGGCCCTAACAAGGTTAAGGTTATCAAGGTTGTTCGTGAGATCACAGGTCTTGGACTTAAGGAAGCAAAGGATCTCGTAGACAACGCTCCTAAGATGATCAAGGAAGGCGCTTCTAAGGAAGAGGCTGATGACATCAAGGCTAAGGTTGAGGCTGAGGGTGCAAAGGTTACTCTTAAGTAATAACCGTCTTTATAGAGATTTACTGAGGGAGAGATGCGAAAGCATCTCTTCTTTTTTATTTTGTTTTTTTGAGCAAAAATAATACTTGACTTAAAAAAAAGCTTGTTGTAGAATGGATGATGCACTATTGTGGAGTGGTGGGCTTTTGCGCGCTTTTTTAGGTAGCGGTTGGCTTTACTACTAAATAAAAAATAAGAACGGGGTGAATGTCAATGGAAAAAAACAGATTGCATCCTAGTGGTACTGGTAAAAATGTACGTATGAGTTTCCAGCGCCAGAAGGAAGTCCTGGAGATGCCGAACCTGATTGAAGTTCAGAAGAACTCCTATCAATGGTTTCTTGACGAGGGTCTTAAAGAGGTCTTTAACGATATCTCTCCTATTGAGGATTACAGCGGTAAGCTGAGTCTTGAGTTTGTTGATTTTAAGCTTTGCGAAGATGAGATCGACAAGAACAAGAATACAATCGAGAAATGTAAAGAGAGAGATGCGACCTTCGCAGCACCTCTTAAGGTTATGGTTCGCCTTAATAATAAAGAGAGCGGAGAGATTGCTGAGCATGAGATTTTCATGGGTGATCTTCCTCTTATGACTGCAACCGGAACATTTGTTATCAACGGCGCGGAGCGAGTTATCGTCAGCCAGTTGGTTCGTTCCCCCGGTATCTATTATGATATAACTCGTGATAAGATCGGTAAGAAGCTGATCGCATGCACTGTTATTCCTAACCGTGGTGCATGGCTCGAGTATGAGACAGATTCATATGACGTATTCTATGTACGTGTTGACAGAACCAGAAAGGTACCTGTAACTGTACTTATTCGTGCACTTGGAATCGGTTCTAATGAAGAAATCGTTGACCTGTTTGGTGATGAGCCCAAGATCCAGGCTAGTTTTACTAAGGATCCCTCAACTGATTACCAGAGTGGTCTTCTTGAATTATACAAAAAGATTCGTCCCGGCGAACCTCTCAGCGTAGAGAGCGCAGAGAGCCTTATTACTGCTATGTTCTTCGATGCAAGAAGATATGATCTTGCTAAGGTTGGACGTTATAAGTTCAATAAGAAGCTTCACTTTAAGAACAGAATTAATAAGCAGATCCTTGCAGAGGACGTTATCGATGAGAACACAGGCGAGATGATCGCAGCAGCAGGCACTAAGGTTGACCGTGCACTTGCTACTGAGATTCAGAACGCTGGTATTCCTTATGTTCTTATTCAGGGTGAGGAGCGTAATATCAAGGTTCTTTCTAATATGATGGTTGATATTACAAGCTTCATCGATTGCAATCCTGAGGAACTTGGAATTACTGAGGATGTTTACTATCCTGCACTCAGAGATATCCTTACAGAGTGTGCTGATAAGGATCCTGAGAGCCTTGCTGATGTTATCAGAAAGAATGTAAACGAGCTTATTCCCAAGCACATTACTAAGGAAGATATTCTTGCTTCCATTAACTATAATATGCATCTTGAGTATGGTATCGGACATGATGACGATATCGATCACCTTGGAAACCGTCGTATCCGCTGCGTTGGTGAGCTTTTACAGAACCAGTACAGAATCGGTCTTTCAAGACTTGAGAGAGTTGTTCGTGAGAGAATGACAACACATGATGCTGATGAGATCTCTGCTCAGAGCCTTATCAACATTAAGCCTGTACAGGCTGCTGTTAAGGAGTTCTTCGGATCTTCACAGCTGTCACAGTTCATGGATCAGAATAACCCTCTTGGTGAGCTTACTCATAAGCGTCGTCTTTCAGCACTTGGTCCTGGTGGTCTTTCACGAGACAGAGCCGGATTCGAGGTTCGAGACGTACATTATACTCACTATGGACGCATGTGCCCTATCGAGACTCCTGAAGGTCCTAACATCGGACTTATCAACTCACTTGCAAGCTATGCAAGAGTTAACCAGTATGGTTTCGTAGAGGCTCCTTATCGTAAGGTAGATCGCACAGATCCTCAGAACCCTCGCGTAACTGATGAGGTTGAGTATCTTACAGCGGATGAAGAAGATAATTACCATGTAGCTCAGGCTAATACACCTCTTGATGAGCAGGGATATTTCAAGAAGAACAATGCTTCCGGTCGTTACAGAGAAGAGACTTCCGAGTATCCTAAGACCATGTTCGAGTACATGGACGTATCACCGAGAATGGTATTCTCAGTTGCTACAGCACTTATTCCTTTCCTTGAGAACGACGATGCTAACCGTGCTCTTATGGGATCAAACATGCAGCGTCAGGCAGTGCCGCTTCTTACAACAGAGGCTCCTGCAGTAGGAACAGGTATGGAGCACAAGGCAGCTGTTGACTCAGGTGTTTGTGTTGTTGCCAAGAAGGATGGTGTTATCGATTTCGTAGATAGCAAACTTATCCAGATGACATACGATGATGGTGAGAAGGAAGAGTATCACCTCATTAAGTTCCAGAGAAGTAACCAGAGTAACTGCTATAACCAGAGACCTATCGTCTTCAAGGGCGATCATGTTAAGGCTGGCGATGTTATCGCTGATGGTCCTTCAACATACATGGGTGAGCTTGGTCTTGGCAAGAACCCTCTTATCGGATTCATGACCTGGGAAGGTTATAACTACGAGGATGCTGTACTTCTCAGCGAGAGACTTGTTCGTGACGATGTCTTCACTTCTATTCATATTGAAGAGTACGAGGCAGAGGCACGTGAGACAAAGCTCGGACCTGAAGAGATCACAAGAGACGTTCCCGGTGTTGGTGACGAAGCTCTTAAGGACCTTGACGATCGCGGAATCATCCGTATCGGTGCAGAGGTTCGTGCAGGTGATATTCTTGTTGGTAAGGTTACTCCTAAGGGAGAGACAGAGCTTACAGCTGAAGAGAGACTCCTTCGTGCTATTTTCGGTGAAAAGGCACGTGAGGTTCGTGATACATCACTTAAGGTTCCTCACGGTGAGTATGGTATCGTTGTTGATGCCAAGGTATTCACAAGAGAGAACGGCGATGAGCTTAGCCCCGGTGTAAACCAGGCAGTTCGTATTTACATTGCACAGAAGAGAAAGATTTCAGTCGGCGATAAGATGGCTGGTCGTCACGGTAACAAGGGTGTCGTTTCCCGTGTACTTCCTATAGAAGATATGCCGTACCTGCCTAACGGTCGTCCTCTTGATATCGTACTTAATCCTCTGGGCGTGCCTTCTCGTATGAATATCGGACAGGTCCTTGAGATTCACCTTTCACTTGCTGCTAAGGCTCTTGGATTTAACATCGCTACACCTATTTTCGACGGTGCTAACGAGAAAGATATTCAGGCAACTCTTACTATGGCTAACGACTATGTAAACAGTACATGGGAAGAGTTTGAAGAGAAATATAAAGACAGCGTAGATCCCGATATCATGAAGTACCTTTATGATAACAGAGATCACAGAGAGCTTTGGAAGGGTGTTCCGATCCACACTGATGGTAAGGTTCAGCTTAGAGATGGTCGTACAGGTATTCCTTTCGATTCACCGACCACTATCGGACACATGCATTACCTGAAGCTCCATCACCTTGTTGATGATAAGATCCATGCACGTTCAACCGGCCCTTACTCATTGGTTACACAGCAGCCTCTTGGTGGTAAGGCACAGTTCGGTGGACAGCGTTTCGGAGAGATGGAAGTTTGGGCTCTTGAGGCTTATGGTGCAGCTTACACACTGCAGGAGATTCTGACAGTTAAGTCTGATGATGTTGTAGGACGTGTTAAGACATACGAAGCAATCATCAAGGGCGATAATATTCCTGAACCCGGAGTACCTGAATCCTTCAAGGTTCTTCTGAAGGAGCTCCAGTCACTTGGTCTGGATGTACGTGTACTTCGTGAGGATAATACCGAAGTTGAGATCATGGAGTCGGTTGATTACAGTGATTCTGACTACCGCTATGAAATTGAAGGTGAGGTAAACCGCGATATCGATCGTGAGAACCTTGCAGAGAATGGTTATCAGACACAGGCTTTCGATGAAGATGGCGAGCTTGTGACTGAGGATGACGAAGCAGCATACGAGGAAGAAGAGTTTGATGCTGCAGATGGTCTTGATGACAACTTTTAATTTGCGGTAATTAGTAACTGCAACCATGTAAACAACAGAAAAGAGGTTACGAATGTCTGATTCTACAATGAATAAAGCAATAAACGAAGCTTCCAGCGGAAGAACTTCATCAGCACCGACATATCAGCCGATGACATTTGATGCTATAAAGATTGGTCTCGCTTCTCCTGAGAAGATCAGAGAGTGGTCACATGGCGAAGTTTTAAAGCCTGAGACAATCAACTATCGTACACTTAAACCCGAGAGAGACGGTCTGTTCTGTGAGAAGATTTTTGGACCCACAAAGGACTGGGAATGTCACTGTGGTAAGTACAAGAAGATTCGTTACAGAGGCGTAATCTGCGACCGTTGCGGCGTTGAGGTAACAAAGAGCAGTGTTCGTCGTGAGCGTATGGGTCACATCGAGCTTGCAGCACCTGTATCACACATCTGGTATTTCAAGGGTATTCCCAGCCGTATGGGACTTATCCTTGACCTTTCACCCAGAGTACTTGAGAAGGTTCTGTACTTTGCTTCATATATAGTGCTTGATCCCGGTGAAACAAACCTGGAGTATAAGCAGGTACTTTCTGAGAAGGAGTACCAGGATGCACGCGAGGAGTGGGGCGGAAAGTTCCGTGCCGGAATCGGTGCTGAGGCTGTAAAAGAGCTCCTTATGAGCATTGATCTTGAAGCTGAATATCAGGAACTCAAGGAAGGTCTTGATACTTCAAGCGGACAGAAGAAGCAGCGTATCATCAAGAGACTCGAGGTTGTTGAGTCTTTCCGTGAGTCAGGAAATGATCCTTCATGGATGGTACTTGATTGCATTCCGGTAATTCCTCCGGATCTTCGTCCTATGGTACAGCTTGACGGTGGACGTTTTGCTACATCAGATCTTAACGATCTTTACCGTCGTATAATTAACAGAAATAATCGTCTTAAGAGACTTCTTGATCTTGGAGCTCCGGACATCATCGTTCGAAACGAGAAGCGTATGCTCCAGGAAGCAGTAGATGCTCTTATTGATAACGGAAGACGTGGAAGACCTGTTACAGGCCCCGGAAACCGTGCACTTAAATCACTTTCAGACATGCTTAAAGGTAAGGGCGGTCGTTTCCGTCAGAACCTTCTTGGTAAGCGTGTTGACTATTCAGGACGTTCAGTTATCGTCGTAGGTCCTGAGCTTAAGATTTACCAGTGTGGACTTCCTAAGGAAATGGCTATCGAGCTTTTCAAGCCCTTCGTTATGAAGGAACTTGTTTCCAGAGGAATCTCACAGAATATTAAGAATGCTAAGAAGCTTGTTGAGAGACTTGATGAGCAGGTATGGGACGTTCTCGAGGACGTTATCAAAGAGCATCCCGTTATGCTTAACCGTGCTCCCACGCTTCACAGACTTGGTATCCAGGCATTTGAGCCCATCCTTGTAGAAGGTAAGGCTATTAAGCTTCATCCGCTTGTATGTACACCTTTCAACGCGGACTTCGATGGAGACCAGATGGCTGTACACCTTCCTCTGTCAGTAGAGGCACAGGCAGAGAGCAGATTCCTTATGCTTGCTCCTAACAACCTGCTTAAGCCTTCAGACGGTGGCCCTGTTAACGTTCCTACACAGGATATGGTACTTGGTATCTACTATCTTACTCAGGAGCGCGAGGGTGCTAAGGGAGAAGGTAAGTTCTTCAAGAGCATTGACGAAGCAATCCTTGCTTATGAGAATGATTACATCACTCTTCAGTCAAAGATTAAGATCCGTGTAGAGCGTAAGGATGAGAACGGTGAGGATATTTCAGGTGTCGTTGAGTCAACACTCGGAAGATTCCTGTTCAACGAGTTCATTCCTCAGGATCTTGGATTTGTAGATCGCTCTGTACCGGAGAACAAGTTCAATCTTGAGATCGACTTCATGGTTGGTAAGAAGCAGCTGAAGAAGATCGTTACAAACATGATCAATACTCATGGTACATTTGCAACAGCAGAGGTACTTGATAAGATTAAGTCAACAGGTTATCACTACTCAACAAGAGCTGCTATGACAGTTTCAATCGCTGATATGACAGTTCCTCCGCAGAAGCAGGAGATGCTTGAAAAAGCTCAGGCAGTTGTTGATGAGATCGCAGTTAACTACCGCCGTGGTCTTATGACAGACGAAGAGCGTTATCGTCTTGTTGTTGAGACATGGATGGAGACAGATAAACAGCTTACAGAAGTTCTTCTTAAGGGACTTGATAAGTACAACAACATCCACATGATGGCAGATTCCGGTGCCCGTGGTAGTGATCAGCAGATCAAGCAGCTGGCCGGTATGCGTGGACTTATGGCTGATACAACAGGTCGTACAATCGAACTTCCTATCAAGTCAAACTTCCGTGAAGGTCTTGACGTTCTGGAGTATTTCATGTCAGCGCATGGTGCTCGTAAGGGTCTGTCCGATACAGCTCTTCGTACAGCCGATTCCGGATACCTGACACGTCGAATGGTTGACGTATCTCAGGAGCTTATCATCCGTGAGCTTGACTGTAGCGAAGGAAAGGCTACTATCCCCGGAATTACCGTTAAGGAATTCAAGGATGGTAAGGCAATGATCGAGCCTTTAGAGGATCGTATCACTGGAAGATATACATGTGAGGATATCAAGGACAAGGACGGCAACGTTATTGTTAAGAAGAATCACATCATCACACCCAGCCGTGCTAAGAGAGTTCTCAGCGAGGGTGTTAACAGTAAGGGTGAGCCGGTAACAGCAGTTAAGATCCGTACAATCCTTACATGCCGTTCACACATCGGTATCTGTGCTAAGTGCTATGGTGCTAACATGGCAACAGGTGAGCCCGTACAGGTTGGTGAGACAGTTGGTATCATCGCTGCTCAGTCAATCGGTGAGCCTGGTACACAGCTTACCATGAGAACATTCCATACCGGTGGTGTTGCCGGTGGAGATATCACACAGGGTCTTCCCCGTGTCGAGGAGCTTTTTGAGGCAAGAAAGCCTAAGGGACTTGCCATTATTTCAGAGCTTGATGGTACAGCTACCATTAAGGATACAAAGAAGAAGCGCGAGGTTATCATTACTAATGATGAGACCGGAGAGTCAAAGGCATATCTCATTCCTTACGGATCCAGAATCAAGGTTTTGGATAACGAACAGGTTGAGGCCGGTGATGAGCTTACAGAAGGTTCCGTAAATCCTCATGATCTTCTTAAGATCAAGGGTATCCGTGCAGTTCAGGATTATCTGCTCCGCGAGGTTCAGAGAGTTTATCGTCTGCAGGGTGTTGATATCTGCGATAAGCATATCGAGGTTATCGTTCGTCAGATGCTTAAGAAGGTTCGTATCGAGGAGAGTGGAGATACAAACTTCCTTCCCGGAACACTTGTTGATGTTCTTGATTTCGAGGACGACAACGAGAGACTTATAAGCGAAGGCAAAAAGCCCGCTGAAGGAAAGCAGGTAATTCTTGGTATTACCAAGGCAGCTCTTGCTACTAACTCATTCCTTTCAGCTGCATCCTTCCAGGAGACAACAAAGGTTCTTACCGATGCTGCCATCAAGGGTAAGGTTGATCCGCTTATCGGACTTAAGGAAAATGTTATTATCGGTAAGCTGATTCCTGCAGGTACAGGTATGAAGCGTTATCGTAACACAGCTCTTAACACAGACGCTAACTTCAAGGATCTCGACAAGCTGATCCTCAAGAAGAATCTTGATGACGATGATTTCATCGATGAGCTTGATTCAGATTTAGACGAAGTAGTCGTTACTGATGATGAGGAGTAAGACTTTTCGTAATTATGAAAAGTTCATAAAATAGTACGATTTTAAAACGATTGTGCTTGACAAGAAAATATTTAATACTTATACTTAAAAACTGTGCGACAAGCGAGAGGGGATAGTGTGCCCCTTTCGCTTGATGTATGTGTTGATTTTCAGATAGTTTCTATGTCAGAGAGCTGTCTGTTTATCATATATTGTTTTATCACTAAAATAGGAGGTAAAAGGAATGCCAACATTTAACCAGTTAGTTCGTAAAGGCCGTCAGACTTCTGAGAAGAAGTCAACAGCTCCTGCGCTTCAGAAAGGATTCAATTCCCTTCATAAGAAGGCAATTGATACTGCTTCACCGCAGAAGAGAGGCGTATGCACAGCTGTTAAGACTGCTACACCTAAGAAGCCTAACTCAGCTCTTAGAAAGATCGCCAGAGTACGTCTTTCTAACGGTATCGAGGTAACAAGCTATATCCCCGGCGAAGGTCACAACCTTCAGGAGCATAGCGTTGTTCTCATCCGTGGTGGAAGAGTTAAGGACCTGCCTGGTACAAGATATCACATTATCCGTGGAACTCTTGACACAGCAGGTGTTGCAGACCGTAAGCAGGCTCGCTCCAAGTACGGCGCAAAGAGACCTAAGGCTGCAAAGTAATTTAAGTAACTATCATAACAAGATCTAATTTTTTTAAGAGTGTTGGTGTTTCTTTTTCGTAATAAAAAGACCCGCACGTACACTAAAAATTAGTGAGTACCTATGATCTATAGTAAACAGATGAAGACTGACACTCATCTGCGATTCTAAAGGAGGGAAGAACCGTGCCGCGTAAAGGACATATTGTAAAACGTGACGTATTAGCGGATCCTTTATACGATAACAAGGTTGTAACAAAGCTTATCAACACAGTTATGCTTGATGGTAAGAAGGGTGTTGCACAGAAGATCGTATATGGTGCATTCGCACAGGTAGAGGAGAAGGCTGGAAAGCCTGCTCTTGAAGTATTCGAGGGTGCTATGAACAACATCATGCCCGCTCTCGAGGTAAAGGCTAGACGTATCGGTGGTGCTACATATCAGGTACCGATAGAGGTTCGTCCGGATAGACGTCAGGCCCTTGCACTTCGCTGGCTTGTAACATTTTCTCGTAACAGAGGCGAGAAGACCATGGTTGACAGACTTGCATCTGAGATTCTTGATGCATTCAACAACACTGGTGCATCTGTAAAGAGAAAAGAAGATATGCACAAGATGGCAGAAGCAAACAAGGCATTCTCACACTACAGATTCTAATTTATTTAGTTTTTGGTGTAAGAAACGTCGATTATTATTAGGAGGATAAACCTTTGGCTGAAAGACAATACCCATTGGAGAGAACCAGAAACATTGGTATTATGGCTCATATCGATGCCGGTAAGACTACACTTACAGAGCGTATTCTTTACTATACTGGTGTTAACTATAAGATTGGTGAGACCTATGAAGGTACTGCTACCATGGACTGGATGGAACAGGAGCAGGAGAGAGGTATCACAATCACATCTGCAGCTACAACATGCCATTGGACACTTCAGGAAAACGGAAAGGTTAAGCCCGGTGCACAGGAGCATCGTATCAACATTATCGACACTCCCGGCCACGTTGACTTTACCGTTGAGGTTGAGCGTTCACTTCGTGTACTTGATGGCGCTGTAGGCGTATTCAGTGCAAAAGAAGGCGTTGAGCCTCAGTCTGAGAACGTATGGCGTCAGGCTGATGGATTTAATGTTCCTCGTATGGCATTCATCAACAAGATGGATATCATTGGAGCAAACTATTTCGGAGCTGTTGAGCAGATCAGAAATAGACTTAAGAAAAATGCTATTATGATCGAAATCCCGATCGGAGCTGAGGATCAGTTCCAGGGTATTATCGACCTTTTTGAGATGCAGGCTTACATCTACAATGATGATAAGGGCGAAGATGTAACAATCGGCGAGATTCCTGCTGATCTAAAGGACGATGCAGAGCTTTATCGTAGTGAGCTCGTAGAGAAGATCTGCGACCTCGATGAAGATCTTATGATGAAGTACCTTGAGGGCGAGGAGCCTACAATGGAGGAGCTTAAGGCTGCTCTTCGTAAGGCTACTTGCGAGTGTAAGGCTTTCCCTGTATGCTGTGGTTCTGCACACAGAAACCGTGGTATCCAGAAGCTTATCGATGCTGTTATCGAGTTCATGCCTTCACCTATTGACATCCCTGCATGTAGCGGTACAGACATGGATGGCAACGAGGTTACAGTTGAGTCAACTGATGATGGCCCGTTCGCAGCTCTTGCATTCAAGATTGTCAGCGATCCTTTCGTAGGAAAGCTTGCATTCTTCCGCGTATATCGTGGTACAGCAAATTCTGGTTCTTATGTACTTAACAGTACTAAGGATACAAAGGAGCGTCTTGGACGTATCCTTCAGATGCACGCTAACAAGCGTTCAGATCTTGATAAGGTTTACTCAGGTGATATCGCTGCAGCTGTTGGTCTTAAGAACACAACTACAGGTGATACACTCTGTGATGAGAAGAACCCCGTAATCCTTGAGTCTATGGAGTTCCCGGATCCCGTTATCGAGCTTGCTATCGAGCCTAAGACTAAGGCTGGTCAGCAGAAGCTTGATGAAGCACTTCAGAAGCTTGCTGAAGAGGATCCTACATTCAGAGCACATACAAACTCTGAGACAGGTCAGACAATCATCGCTGGTATGGGTGAGCTTCACCTTGATATCATCGTTGACAGACTTCTTCGTGAGTACAAAGTAGAAGCTAACGTTGGTGCACCTCAGGTTGCATACAGAGAGGCTCTTCTTAACGCTTGCGATATCGAGAGTAAGTATGCTAAGCAGTCCGGTGGACGTGGTCAGTATGGTCACTGTAAGGTTCGTTTCGAGCCCATGGATGCCAACGGCGAGAATCTTTACCAGTTCGATAGCGAAGTTGTCGGCGGTTCTATTCCTAAGGAATACATCCAGCCTATCAGCGAAGGTATCGAGGAGGCTATGAAGGCCGGATCTCTTGGTGGATTCCCTGTTGTAGGTGTACATGCTACAGTTTATGACGGATCTTATCATGAAGTCGACTCTTCAGAAATGGCATTCCACATTGCTGGTTCAATGGCATTTAAGGATGCTATGGCTAAGGGAGGAATGGTTCTCCTTGAGCCCATCATGAAGGTTGAGGTTACTATGCCTGAGGAGTACATGGGTGATGTTATCGGTGACGTTAACTCACGTCGTGGACAGGTTGAAGGTATGGATGACCTTGGCGGCGGTAAGATCGTAAGAGCACATGTTCCGCTTGCTGAGATGTTCGGATATGCTACAGACCTTCGTTCAAGAACACAGGGTCGTGGTAACTACTCAATGTTCTTTGAGAAGTATGCTCCTGTTCCGAAGAACATTCAGGAAAAAGTACTTTCTAACAAAAATGCATAAATAAATTAAGGGCTGGCATCGATTTCTAACGAAATCATGCCATAAAGCCCTTGTTTATACTATTTAAGGCTTGATTTCAAGCCAAAATTCTAATATAATCGGTATAGTCGGTTATTATGAAAAAAAATGTTGATGTAACATTTTATTTAAGGAGGATATTTAAAAATGGCAAAAGCTAAGTTTGACAGAAGTAAGCCGCACGTAAACATTGGTACAATCGGACACGTTGACCATGGTAAGACAACTCTTACAGCAGCTATCACAACTGTTCTTGCAGACAGAGGATTCAGCCCTGCTGTTGCTTTCGATCAGATCGATAAGGCACCCGAAGAGAAAGAGCGTGGTATCACAATCAACTCTGCTCACATCGAGTATGAGACAGCTAACAGACACTACGCACACGTTGACTGCCCTGGCCACGCTGACTATGTAAAGAACATGATCACTGGTGCAGCTCAGATGGATGGTTCTATCCTCGTTGTTGCTGCTACTGATGGTGTTATGGCTCAGACAAAGGAGCACGTTCTTCTTGCTCGTCAGGTAGGCGTTCCTTACATCATCGTATTCATGAACAAGTGTGACATGGTTGACGATCCTGAGCTTCTTGACCTCGTTGAGATGGAGATCAGAGACCTTCTTACAGAGTATGAGTTCCCTGGCGATGATACACCTATCATCCGTGGTTCTGCTCTTAAGGCTCTTGAGGATCCTAAGTCTGAGTGGGGTGACAAGATTATGGAGCTTATGGATACAGTTGATTCTTACATCCCTGAACCTACTCGTGAGACAGATAAGCCTTTCCTTATGCCTGTTGAGGACGTATTCACAATCACAGGTCGTGGAACAGTTGCTACAGGTCGTGTAGAGAGAGGTCACCTCAACCTTAACGACGAAATCGAGATCGTTGGTATCAAGGAAGAGACATCTAAGTCAGTATGTACTGGTATCGAGATGTTCCGTAAGACAATGGATTACTGTGAAGCTGGTGATAACGTAGGTCTTCTTCTTCGTGGTGTAGACCGTGACGGTATCCAGAGAGGTCAGTGTATCACAAAGCCCGGTTCTGTAACTTGCCACAAGAAGTTCACAGCCGAGGTTTACGTTCTTACAAAGGACGAGGGTGGACGTCATACACCTTTCTTCAACAACTACAGACCTCAGTTCTACTTCAGAACAACTGACGTTACAGGTGTTTGCAACCTTCCCGAGGGAACAGAGATGTGCATGCCTGGTGACCACGTAACAATGTCTATCGAGCTTATCCACCCCATCGCTATGGAGCAGGGTCTTAAGTTCGCTATCCGTGAGGGTGGACGTACAGTTGGATCAGGTAAGGTTGCTACAATCGTAGAATAATTCTTACCCTAGCCTAGAGCTAAGCGCATATAATGCGATAAGAACAGCCACTGCAAGGTTTTCTTGCAGGTGGCTGTTTTTTATTGCGTTTTTAACTGCGTTTATTTTTTTATAATATTGAGAAAATATTGTAACGAATCTACGAAAAAGCGGACTAATATTATAAAATCAAATAAATGAGCCGGAAAGGAGGTATCCGTGGATTGAATATAAAAAGAATATGCGAAGAGTACTATCCACTTGTAATGGGATATCTTCTGACACTCACTAATGGAAACAGGGATCTGGCTGAAGACCTAACGCAGGAGACATTCTTGAGGGCTATCAAAAACATAAATACATTTAAAGGTGAATCCAAAGTTACAACCTGGCTTTGTCAGATTGCGAAATATACATTTTGGCAGCATCTTGATAAGAACAACAAGTTCAAGAATATACCTCTGGATGAGGTGGTAGAGGGTGCTTCAATTGAGTTAGTTGATGAATTATATATAAGAAAAGAAGAGAATGAGGCTCTATACAAGAGCATAGACAGCTTAGATAAGACAACGAAAGAAGTTGTGCTATATAGGATAAAGGGTGAACTATCCTTTAGAGAAATAGGAGAGTTATTCGGCAAAACCGAGAACTGGGCCAGGGTAACTTTTTATAGAGGTAAGGTGAAAATCGGAAAGGAGATGAATGGTTATGAGTAAGTTTGAATGTGAATTAGTAGCAGATCTCCTTCCGAGGTATATAGATAAAAAATGCACTCAGGAAACGACAGAATTTATCGAAGACCATATTAAGAGCTGTGAGGATTGCAGAGAATTATTTGAGGTGATGAATACAGAGATAATTGGTGCGACTGAAGACAAACCAGCTAAGCGGAGAAGACTGAGCGGTGGGATTAAGGTGCTGCTTGTAGTTTTGGGATATCTTGGAATAGTAATCGTTGCGCTGATGATTTTTTCATATAGTTTGATGAACGGGGTATTGTGATGGATGAGAAGATAACCCAGTGCGGAATTATAGAGGATCTGATACCTTCATACGTGGATGAGGTATTAAGTGATAGTGTGAATGATGCAGTAGAAAGCCATTTGAATGAATGCCCTAAGTGCCAGGAGGCGCTCCGGCAATATAAACTTAAGCTTCAAAATTCTCAGATGGAATCAGCAAAAACAGAGGCCGCTTTTGTAAAGAAGATGAAAAGTGCAAAGCATTATCTGATTGGAATGGCGATCGGGGCAGCGATTCCGATCGTGGCGTTCATAGGTTTTATAGTATATATTGTGATACTTACAGTGATAAACGGATAAGGGAGACAAGGCATGAAAAAAGGTTCAAAGATAGCAGTTGGGATTATAGCGGGCATAGTAATAGGCCTTATTACAGTTGTAGCGTTTATATTTGTTTTCATAATGCTGTTCTTTTTTGGTGGTCCGCCCAAGGTAACAAAGGGGGTGGATAAGTACGAGGAGACGATAAAAAAATATACTACTCTTCCAAATGGCAGAGTACGCACCGGTTTCTTCGTATTTCCGGAGACGATTCCTGCAAGTGCATTTGAACAGGAGGAGCAGCCGGAGTTCTATTTTTCATATCAGGATACTTGGGATGATCCTACCTGTGAAGTATACTTAAAGTGTGTATACTCTGATGCAGATTATGAGGCAGAGATAAATAGAATTAAAAACGAGCATAAGGCTTTTGGCGGGAATAACAAGGATGTGCTTTATGAGAATTCTGAGAGATTTAATCATCCTGTATATCTGGCTATAGATCATCACGATTTTTCCTATGAATATGCCATGGATTTGGGCGATAATAGTATTGCCTATATTTATACCGCTTATAAAAGCGATTTGAAGAGTATTAAGAAGATTCCGAAGGAATATCTCCCTACGGATTTTGAGGAGAGTCTGGACTTTGAGAACGGCTCCTATTGGGCCGAAGGTAACTATGATATATACGAATTACCTAATTCAACGCCTGAGCTTCATAATGGTGGGAGAGACTTTGGCAGGAATTAAACGGTAATATTTTTCTATAGATGATAGGGGGAATGTTAGGAATTGAAGGCTTTTTTACAGGGAAAAGAAGTAATTCAATATCTAGCGGAAATATACTATCAGCTTTATGTTGCACCGGGCATGGAAGGTGCTGAGGAGATGTATAAAGCGATAGTAAAGCGCGGTGAGAGTGCGTATGCAAAGGAGCTGACTCACTTTACTTTATCTGATCAGGACAAGATAGAAGTTGCCAATACCCCGGCAGGAGAGGTGAAGGTCGTGACGCTTCATGAGAGGCACGATTTTGAGATCTTTTTACAGATCATGGCTAACAGATGCGCGGTGCAGGAGATTCCTGCGACTCAGGGAGCGTCTATCATCGATGGCATTATAAACTGGCGAAGAATAGAGGCTCATAGGGATGAGTTCATAAAAAAGGAGCTTGAAAAGGGCGTAGATGAACCCGACTGGAGCGCAGAATTTAGCAGGTTTACGGCGGATAAGAGTAATTATCTCGATGCTATAATCGTGCTGTCTGTGGGCCCTTATAGTGGTATCATCGCAGCAAAAGTGGATATGTCTGATGATGAGTGGCTTGGTTATTCGGACACTATCCGTAAGTACCATGAGTGCACTCACTTTATTTGTCGTAGATTGTATCGTGAAAAGATTGATCCTATCTGGGATGAGATTGTGGCGGATGCTGTTGGAATCTTTGCTGCCTTTGGAAGATATGATGCGAAGATGGCGGAGCTGTTTTTAGGGATAGATGAGAATGACTACCGCGGCGGCAGGCTTGAAAACTATGTGGACGTTGATAAATCGGACACCGCTCTCTGGGAAAATGAGATGGAGAAGGTATCAAAGCAGGTGCACGGCACCATTATGCAATTTTCAGAGATGATAGAGAAGAGTAAGCTGTCTGATCCATTCGAGATAGCGATTATGCTAGAGGAAAGCAAATAAAAAGTCATTGACACGCTGGTCTATTGTGTGTAGACTATAATTACAAAGTCGATAGTGAATAGACCAAAAAGGAGGCTGTCATGGCGGTAGAATTAGGGGAAGTCCAGATGCAGTTTGCCAAGCTTATATGGGAGAAGGAGCCGGTTGGTTCCGGAGAGCTTGTGAAAATGTGCGCGGATGAATTCGGGTGGAAGAAATCAACCACCTATACGGTTCTTAAGAAGCTCTGTGAGAAGGGCTTGTTTCAAAATGTGGATGGCGTGGTCACGTCCATGATTTCCGAGGGAGAATTTTATACCAGGAAAAGTGAGGAGTTTGTGGAGGAGACCTTTGGAGGCTCTCTTCCCGCTTTTCTTGCAGCGTTTACATCAAGGCAGAAGCTCTCTAAAAAGGAGCTCGCTGAGATTAAGAAGATAATCGATAACGCGAAGGAATGAGACAGGCATAGTAAGGCGGAGGAAAATGTATGGGGACTATTTTTATAAAGGTTATTGAAATGAGCATAGCAGCCGCATTTCTGATGGCTGCGGTTATTCTTCTTAGATTTCCGCTTAAGAAGGCGCCCAAGTGGTTTATGGGCGTTCTGTGGGCTATAGTTGCGCTGAGGTTGGCGCTCCCTTTTCAGATCGAGACGAAGCTTGGCGTTATGCCGAATATCGCCGGAGTGATCGAAGGCTACTTTAATGAGAGCGGAATCACAAACGCAGCTACTTCTGTTACGAATCACATTTATACACCTGACTCAAATGTGGGCTATGTGGCTGAATTTGAGCCGAATACTTCTGTTGATGCTGATGAAGAGATAATAGATTATCTTCCAAATGAGGAGATCATCACGACCACTATAGCAGACGGAAGCATGAGCAACCTGGCCGACAGGAAGGATCTGTTTATCAGATTTCAGATGATATGGCTGTTTGGTCTTATGGTGGTTATCGCATACGCTGTTTTCAGCTACATCTCTATATGGAAAAAGACCAGAGCTTCAATAAAAATGGGTGGTAATGATAGGGTTTTCATCTGCGATGAGATTGATACACCTTTCATATTGGGAATAGTAAGGCCGTCAATCTATCTGCCCTCGGGTCTTGATGATGAGACTAGAAGAAATGTCCTTGCCCATGAAAAGGCTCACATCAGAAGGGGAGACCATCTTCGCAAGCAGTTTGGATTCGTTCTTCTGGCAGTGCACTGGTTCAATCCGCTTGTGTGGGTTTCATATATGCTGTTTTGCAAGGATATCGAGCTTGCCTGCGATGAGCGCGTAATAAGTCACATGTCTCTGGATGAAAAGAAGTCCTATGCCAATTCGCTCCTTCTTTGCAGTACGCATCAGAAGCTTATTCTGGCGTATCCGCTGGCTTTTGGTGAGGTCGGAGTAGGAACGAGAGTAAAGCAGATTTTCAATTATAAAAAGCCTACCTTCTGGCTTTTGGTGCTTCTTGTGATGATAAGTGGTGCGCTGTCAGCGTGCTTCCTTACAAGCTCAGCAGATACTGATGGGGCTGCGCAGGATTCGGTTACAGCAGAGGGGCAGGATAAGAATGGAATAGATGAAAATACAACAGACGAGAGTCAAACAGATGCGGATATTCACGTTACCATGCCGGATGCTGAGAGTGATGGTTCCGAGCAGACTTCAGAGGATGCCGAAAGTAACAGCTCCAGTCATGTATTCAAATCAACTCCTCAGGATGCGCTTCTTGGACAGTGGGGTACCTGTTTCATCGACAGAAACGTTGATGGTATAATCGAGAATTCCACAGAGTTTGTCCAGAAAAAGCTTATCAGTGAGGGTGTTCTTTCCATGGACGAGGATGGCACATACTTTGGATGGTCAAGTCCCTGGCCGGATTCACTCTCTGATAATAAAGGTCAGCCAATCTCGGTTTCGTATTTTCTTAATGATGAGGAAAAGACTGAGGCGGTCATACATTACTACGCGACAGATTCAGAGCCTCATGTGTATGTATGGATCGAGAAGATCAAGGTGGACCAGGATGAAAACGGTGACTACAAGGTTACTGAGGAGCACCTTGATATGTACGACAGTATTGATACCTTTAAAGACTTGGAGGACGCGTACTTTAGCCACAGCATGGATAATGAGGCGATTGACTACACCAAAAACGGCTTTGGCGAATATTTAAATGACCATGCAAAGACAGATCCGGACGGCCTTTACAGCATGTATTTTGACCCGGTAGAATCCGCAAAGTATCTGCTTAATCTTTCTGATGATGAGTCAAAGGTTGTCGTGGCAAAATCAGAGGATAAGGATAACGGCACAGTTGTATCCATCAAATTTGTTAAAGAGAGCAAGTTCATGGATATTCTGATGGTTAAGCCATGGGGCGAGGATGGTATATTTGTTCCTCAGATGAAGATGCCTGCAGGCTCCTATGGCGAAAGAAATTATGAGCTACTGGATGATACAACAGGAAGTCTGCCTGATGATGAAACCAGCTATCAGATAGCAGATGATTCCGAGAACGATTATCTTGCAGGTAATGAAGGCCCCGGGAATTTGTTGTATACTGAAGAGACCGAGGCAAAAATCGGTACCTTACCTTTTTCAGATGATACCTCATACTTCGAGGATATCCATAAGGATAAATCCACGGTAGATGGCTACTATAAGGAAGTCGATCCTGATGGAGATAAAAAGAAAGATAAGGAAAAGGTTATCGATCTTGAAGATTAGGGAGATGCAACAACCGACATCGTAATAAAAAAGAATCTAGGAGTAAGTTAAGTGAGAGCAGTTGTAACAAGAGTTTTATCAGCATCAGTAACGATTGACGGCAACAAGGTTGCAGATATAGGAAAAGGATTCCTGGTTCTTCTGGGAGTCCACACCAGTGACACTGAGGCTGAAGCAAAAAAGATCGCAGACAGAATCTGCGGTCTTAGAGTTTTCGAAGATGAAAATGGAAAGATGAATATTGGTCCAAAGGACGCGGGAGCTAAGCTCCTTATAGTGAGTCAGTTCACACTTTATGCTGACTGCAAGTCCAGAAGACCAGGATTTACGGAAGCAGCAAGGCCTGAGATTTCAGAGCCTCTCTACGAGCTTGTGGTAGCTGAGTGCAGAGAGCGCGGCTTCGAGGTACAGACAGGAGAGTTCGGCGCCGACATGAAGGTGGAGTCAGTGAATGATGGCCCTGTTACGTTACTCCTTGACACAGCGGAACTGGGATCTAAATAAAACAGCTTTCTAAAAGAATGGCCCATATAATTTTTATGCTGATTATACGCTAAGCGTAACAGAAGCAGAAAAATTATATGGGCTATTTAAATGGAAAGCGTCGGTTTACTTATAATCCCTGGCCGCCTTTACGAAGCCTGCGAAAAGCGGGTGCGGATTGTTAGGACGGGACTTGAATTCGGGATGAGCCTGAGTTGCAATGTAGAATGTGTTCTCAGGATACTCGATCATCTCAACGATACGGTTATCGGGAGACAGGCCGCAAAGCTTAAGGCCGTGCTCTTTTAATGCATCCCTGTAATCGTTGTTAACTTCATAGCGATGACGATGACGCTCTGTTATATGCTCGTTCTGATAGAGAGAATATGCCAGGGTGTCTTTTTCTAATGTGCAGGGATATGAGCCAAGTCTCAGTGTACCGCCGAGGTCCTCGCCTGTTGTGTGATCAGGTAAAAGAGCGATGAGCGGGTGAGTGGTTCCTGCATCGAACTCAATTGAATGAGCATCATCATATCCTAAAACGTTTCTTGCAAATTCGATTATTGCGAGCTGCATTCCAAGGCAGATGCCGAGGAAAGGAATCTTGTTTTCTCTTGCGTATTTGATGCAGGTGATCATTCCTTCGATTCCGCGATCGCCGAAGCCGCCGGGAACGATGACACCGTTAACATCTGCTAACGCTTCTTCTACATTCTCATCAGTAATAGTTTCTGAATCAATCCACTTTATCTTAACTTCTCTTTTAGCAGCGATTCCGCCGTGCTTTAATGCTTCCACAACGCTAAGGTATGCATCGTGAAGCTGAGTGTATTTTCCGACAAGAGCGATGTTGACAGTCTCCTCAAGAGAGTAGAGAGTGTCTACCATGTGTTGCCAGTCGTCCAGATCAGGCTCTTTGCATTCGAGGTTCAGGCACTCGAGAGCAACCTCTGCCAGGTGCTCCTTCTCCATTGCAAGGGGAGCCTCATATAAGTATTTAAGGTCAAGGTTGTTAAGTACGTTTTTGCTGGGAACGTTACAGAAAAGAGAGATCTTTTCCTTGGTCTCCTTATCAAGCTCGACTTCGCTTCTGCAGACGATTACGTCAGGCTGAAGACCCATTCCCTGGAGAGTCTTAACTGCCATCTGTGTGGGCTTGGTCTTGATCTCCTGAGAGCAGCGAAGATATGGAATAAGGGATACGAGGATGATCATTGCATTTTCATGTCCTACCTCGTGCTGGAACTGCCTGATTGACTCAAGGAAGGGCTGAGACTCGATGTCACCTACGGTTCCGCCGACCTCGATGATTGCGATATGTGTGTCGTCGTTCTCGTAGTTTCGATAAAAACGACCTTTTATCTCATCTGTTATGTGGGGTATAACTTGGACAGTATGTCCGCCGTAATCTCCACGTCTTTCTTTGTGAAGTACTGACCAGTAGATTTTACCTGTGGTCACGTTAGAATTCTTATCGAGGCTCTCATCGATGAAGCGCTCGTAGTGTCCAAGATCCAGGTCGGTTTCTGTTCCGTCCTCGGTAACGAAAACCTCACCATGCTGAATGGGATTCATGGTGCCGGGATCCATGTTGATATATGGATCAAATTTTTGCATGGTAACTTTGTAGCCTCTGGCCTTTAAAAGTCTTCCCAGTGAAGCAGCAGTGATTCCTTTTCCTAATCCTGATACAACTCCGCCCATAACAAAAACATATTTTACAGACATATAACCTCCTAAAAATAAAAAAGGCGCAAAACAGTGAGAGGTAGCCCTACTGTTTTGGCGCCATTGCCTTTACTAACCTATGTTAGTTTTTTTTAGAAATGATGTCAATACTTTTGGGGGCATAAATAAGGTAATATTAATTCTGTTATCTTGACACGGGAAAATACATAGTTTAAATTAATTGAGTTAAGGCAAAGGCGTCTTGGACATTGGTTCAAGGCGCCCTTTTTTACGACTTTTTGGATTTTGTGAAAGGAGCATTATGGCAAAGGTTAATGATAATTATTTGAAGCTTCCAGGAAGCTATCTGTTTTCTACAATAGGAAAAAAGGTTAAGGAATTTTCAGAGAAGAATCCTGATAAAGAGATAATAAGACTTGGTATCGGTGACGTTACACAGCCCCTTGCGCCTGCGGTTATCGACGCTCTTCATAAGGCTGTAGATGAGATGGGAAATGCTGATTCCTTCATGGGTTATGCTCCTGATCTTGGTTATTCATTTTTAAGAGAGGTTATCTCTGAAAAGGACTTCAAGGCACGTGGATGTGATATTGAAGCTGATGAGATTTTCGTATCAGACGGTGCTAAAAGTGACTGCGGAAATATCCAGGAGATCTTCGGACTTGATAACAGGATTGCGGTTTGCGACCCCGTGTATCCTGTGTATGTTGATTCCAACGTTATGGCAGGAAGAACCGGTGAGTATGATCCCCAGCTTGAGCGCTTCAAGGATGTTATCTATATGAAGTGCACCAAGGAGAACGGCTTTACACCTGATATTCCGAGCGAGGTTCCGGATCTTATTTATCTGTGCTTCCCGAACAACCCCACAGGTGCGGTTATGAAAAAGGAACAGCTCCAGGAGTGGGTAGACTATGCTAACAAGCATGACTCAGTTATCCTCTATGATGCTGCTTATGAGTCATACATTTCAGAGGCTGATGTTCCACACAGCATCTACGAGTGCGAGGGTGCAAGGGACTGCGCAATCGAGTTCAGATCATTTTCAAAAACAGCAGGCTTCACAGGACTCAGACTTGGATACACTGTTATCCCTAAGAGCTTGAAAACCGGCGGCGTTGACCTCTGGCCTTTGTGGGCAAGAAGACATGGAACCAAGTATAATGGTGCCCCATATATTGTACAGCGAGCTGGAGAGGCAGTTTATTCTGCAGAGGGAAGAAAGCAGGTTGAGGAGCAGATCGCATACTACATGCAGAATGCGAAGATCATCAGCGAGGGTCTTAAGGACGCAGGCTTTGAAGCATACGGCGGAGTGAACGCACCTTACATCTGGATGAAGACACCTGACAATATGACAAGCTGGGAGTTCTTTGATTATCTCCTTGAAAAGGGCAATGTGGTTGGTACACCCGGATCAGGCTTTGGACCTTCAGGTGAGCACTACTTCAGACTCACAGCCTTTGGCAGCAGAGAGAACACTGAAAGAGCTATCGAACGCATAAAGACTTTATGATAAAATGGATTTAAATCATTTTTATGTAAAGTTGATGGTGTTATGAATAACGATAAGATATTGCTTGGCAGAATAAGAGATCTGGCAAGAAGAGCATATGAAAATAATTATGTTACGCACACGGAGTTTTTATCAGGCTCAGAGCTGTATGATGTGAAATCCATGTGCGTGGCAAATAGTATGATCACCGGAGATAATCAGATCGAGGGTGTGGATTACTGCGTATACGGAGGCACATCAGAGGCGGAGAGGTCTGTGATGTGCTTTCTTCCGTCTTATCTTGATGCGGAAGGATTCCTTCTTCAGGAGGAGGTGGACCCGGAGGTTATCAGCTGCATTCTGATAGAGCCTGTAAACAGAAAGTTTGCGGATGAGCTTACCCACAGAGACTTTTTGGGAGCGCTTATGAACATGGGCATCGAGCGCAACAGGATAGGCGATATCATGACTGACCAGACCAGGGCCTACGTCTTTGTCATGAAGGAGGTGGCGCAGCTTATTTGCGATGAGCTGTGCAGGATAAAGCACACTACCGTGAAGTGCAAAGAGGTGCCTGCTAAGGAATGCGATATCGTTCCTGAATACAAGGAGCTTGAGGGTACGGTTTCTTCCGAGAGACTTGACGTTATCCTGGCCCTTGTATATAAGCTCAGTCGCAGCAAGGCTCAGGAGCTTGTTGAATCGGAGGCTGTTTTCATAGATGGGAAAACTGCGTATTCTGCAGGTTATGACTTAAAAGAAGGTGCCAGGGTATCCGTTCGTGGGTATGGGAAGTTCGTTTATGACGGTGTCCAGAAATCCACCCGTAAGGGCAGGCTATCTGTGAAAATAAAGAAATATTGAGAATGTATTAAATCATTTTTTGAGGGTATTTTTACATTTTGTTGCAAATATGTCATATTTTATTATCATACACAGTGAAGGCATGGTATAATTATTGTCAATTGGAATAATATATTCTAACTTTTAAACGGATTTACACAGAAAGGGAGAAGGCATTGTTGTTATAAGAGCTTTGGGGGAAGCTACATCAATGTTATGTGTGGGAAATGAAGAAAACGAAGCTTTATATCAAAACATTAGGCGGGTTTGGCATTGAGTGCAATGGCAAAGAGATTACTCTTGGAAGAAATCGTGCATCCAAGTACATTCAGCTGGTTGCAAGAGTGTTTACTGCAGGCGCGGCCGGAGTGAAGAAGGAAGACCTTCAGGATGACATCTATTCAGAGGATCTCAGCGTTAAGAGCAATCTCAATAACAGTATGAACAACCTGATTTATCAGTTCAGAAAGGTTGCTGAGAAAGCAGGCATTCCCGGAGGCAATGTGATTGCCTTCATAGATGGCATGTACAAGACTGACCCCAACATTGACGCTAACGCTGATACCGTTGAGTTTCTTGGTTATATAAGCAGTGCCAAGAAAGCGACCAAGGACGCAGATAAGGCGATCAATTACAGAAAAGCCTTCGATATATATAAGGGAGATTTTCTTCCGGAGCTCAATGAGCTTTACTGGATTTCCAAAAAGAGTGAGGATCTCAGAACCGTATATGAAGAGTGCGTGGATTTCCTTGCAGAGTACTACATGACAAATGGCGACTATGAGAATATGGCTCATATTTTCCATAATGCATCTGAGATCGATCCTGACTGTGAGTGGCAGGTGGGCGAGATCAATGCGTACAGACTCATGAAGGATTACCGCAAGGCTTACTCTCTCTATGAGGAGATGATCAGATACTACGCTGAGGAGCTTGGAATCACTCCCACAGAGAATATGCAGAACTGCTACCAGGAGCTTCAGGATGCAGCGTTCTCAGGCCAACAGGGCGACGAGGATGACGCGGCTGGAGAGAACTCTCTGAAAAGTGGTCTTATTGACGATGAAGAGGAAGAAGGCGGACCGTATGAATGCCTTTACCCTGAAATGAGTGCTTCCTACCATATTTTAAGCAGAAATATGGAGAGACACGGTCTCACAGTTTTCCTTCTGCTTCTTACTATCGCTGACTATGAAGGAAAAGAGATCAGGCAGGAAGAGAAGGCAGAGAGAAGAATGGAGTCCCTCAGGGATGCCATAAATGATACGCTTCGTCACGGCGATGCTTTCTGCAGATTTTCAAGGACTCAGTATCTTGTGCTTCTTACGGGAACAGGTGTTGAGGAATGCATGCTCGTTCACAGAAGACTTCAGGATAAACTGAAGGTACTTGCAGGTCCCAGAGCAACCTTAAATTACAGAATTATCTCCTACGCAGACATGACCGCAGAGGGCCAGTACGTATAAAGTAACTTTTTTTCAAATTATTTAGAAATTTGTGGGCTTTTTGCAGTAACATAATAAAAGCTTTACAGATAGTTTATAATTTGTTGAATGTTAGTGATATAATTGTAATTGAGGGGGCATAATGGTTATTTGGAGGAATGCCCATGGCTATTGGAAATCTTGACTTGACGTCGCTTGACAGGACGCTGATGACCAATGAGCAGAAGTCATTGTTGAATGTTAGCAACGTATCGCAGAAGGAAATCGAGCAGTTGCTCATTATGAGAGGGCAGGTGCAAGAATTCCAGATCATGATGATGAAGTATGATTGTGCTTTATCAGAAGTGAGAACCAAATTGGAGGTTTTGAATAAGGAACTCTCACTTAAAAACAATCGTAACCCGTTTGAGAGTATTAAGAGTAGGATTAAAACTCCCGTAAGCATATATGAAAAATTGAATCGCAAGGGCGTACCCTTTTCTATTGAGAATATTGAGAGCAATATATCGGATATTGCCGGTTGCAGGGCTATTTGCTCCTTTGTTGATGATATTTATATGGTTGCCGACTGTCTTAAGAAACAGGACGATGTAAACGTGCTTGTTGAAAAGGACTATATCGCTACACCTAAGGATAGCGGATATCGAAGCCTGCATCTAATTATTGAGACACCGATTTTCTTAACGGATGTCAAAGAGATGATGAAGGTTGAGGTTCAGTTTAGAACCATCGCTATGGATTTCTGGGCGAGTCTTGAGCACAAGATGAAATATAAAAAGGACATCGAGAATGCTGACCTCATATCTGAGGATCTTAAGTTCAGTGCAGATCTTATCAATCAGCTCGACAGACGTATGCAGCAGATTCGTGAGAAGATCGATGCCGGTGACGGAAGAACTTACAGAATGACACCTACCGAGGAAGAAGAGAGAGCTGACTCCGAGACCATGGAGATCATCCGCAGAGAGATTCAGGCGGAGCAGAAGGCCATGGCTGCAAGGAGAAAAAAGTAGAGTTCCTTCTATTATTAATTGAATATGAAAAAATGAATGCCATTACAGAATCTTCTATAGATAACTGTAATGGCATTTTTGTTTGTTGCACAAGACCGGCAAGCGAATGGATGCTTGCATACAAATTCATTTGCCGGTTGTAAGAACATGGAGCACGAAGTGCGGAATGTTCGTGTGCGAAATCGAGTAGGAGTCAGCCTGCTCGATTTGTTTATATTAGGTGATTCGATTTCTTCCTATATAAATGCTTTTTGTAATGCTTTAGTTTTTGGCAGTCCATCTTCCGCTTGCACCGCAGGGAAGAACGAGTCCGTTTGATGAAACGGGAAGGCCAACCTCATCAGCTTCAACTGAGCCTTCGTGAAGAGGATCGATAGCTGTATGTAACATATAGGAAAGAACTGCTGGCTGCAGACCTGTGGTATATGAATTGATAAGGAAAAACAGAGGCTTATCTGAAAGGAGCTGAACGCTTCTTAATATAAGGTCATATACACAGTCCTCGATTTTCCAGATCTCACCCTTGGGGCCTCTGCCGTAGGACGGAGGATCCATGATGATTCCGTCATAGTGATTGCCACGTCTGATCTCGCGGTCAACGAATTTACCGCAGTCGTCTACGAGCCATCTGATAGGAGCATCAGCAAGACCGGATGAAGCAGCGTTCTCCTTTGCCCACTGAACCATACCCTTTGCTGCATCTACGTGTGTTACACAAGCACCTGCCTTTGCAGCTGAAACTGTAGCGCCGCCTGTATATGCGAAAAGGTTCAGGACCTTGATAGGTCTATCAGCATTTTTAATAAGCTCCGAAAACCAGTCCCAGTTAGCTGCCTGCTCGGGGAACAGACCTGTATGCTTAAAGCTGAAGGGCTTTAAATGAAAAGTAAGTTCCTTATAATTAATGGTCCATTCTTCAGGAAGTGAACGGAAGTCCCATTCGCCGCCGCCTTTATTGCTTCTTTGGTAGCGGGCGTTCCACTTCTTCCAGCCCATGTGCTTTTTCTTGGTGTTCCAAATAACCTGGGGATCGGGACGAACCAACATGTAGTCGCCCCAGCGCTCTAGCTTCTCACCGCCGGATGTATCAATGACTTCGTAATCTTTCCAATTCTCTGCAATAAACATAGAGATAACTCCTTGCTAAATGATTTGACAGGATATCTTCTTTATTATATAGAAAAGAATTTGCATTAACTGTTCTGAATAGTGAAATGAAAAATGAGAATCTACATAATATTTAAAGAAGACTAATTGTCACAACTGTTTAAAGTGGTATAATGCTCTGAGTGTTACTAAATCAAGTTTACCACGTTTGTTCTATTAATATATAGAAGAAACATTTACCTATTCTATCTGAAAATGCATAAAATGGTAGAGTATGCATCAAAAAGATTAAAAAACATCAAGTTTAAACCGCTAAAATTGCCTATTTTCAATAAAAAGAGATTAATTTTGAAAATAACACTTGCATAGAATGGGAAAATGATATATAGTAATCCATGCTGTGACATGATAGCTGTGAAGCGAGAGGTTGCTGTCTTATCCAGTGAGACAGGTTTTCCGTGGAGCGAATGTCAAGAGACCTTTAAGGTCAGACAATCTGACGACAAGTCACTGTACAAACAATATGTCTGCGAGCTTTTGCGAGCAGAAACGACGTGTGAGAAAACATTGGATGAATTTGAGCCCATGACACACACGGGAGAGTGTACAGTCACCGCTTGTCGTACTTATCTAATTAAAGTGCGAAAAGGAGGCGACTTTTTTTATGGCAAATCAGGTAATGAGAATTACACTTAAGGCGTATGATCATCAGCTCGTAGATGCTTCTGCAAAGAAGATCATCGAGACAGTTAAGAAGAACGGATCTCAGGTCAGCGGACCTGTACCGCTTCCTACTAAAAAGGAAGTAGTAACAATCCTTCGTGCTGTACATAAGTACAAGGATTCCAGAGAGCAGTTCGAGCAGAGAACTCACAAGAGACTGATTGATATCATCACACCTACACCTAAGACAGTTGAGGCTCTTCAGAGATTAGAGATGCCCGCAGGTGTAAACATCAACATCAAGATGAAATAATTCATCGGTAACTAATGTAAACCTCTACTAGTATGATGCGAGACGCATGATGCCGTAATACTGGAGAATTGCAATAAGCAATTGAAGCGACATTGCGAACGATTTAAGCATCCGCTGTAGATGTAATAAGGAGGTAAATACAATGAAGAAGGCTATCTTAGCTACGAAGATCGGTATGACACAGATCTTCAACGAAGACGGTTCACTTGTACCTGTAACAGTTCTTCAGGCAGGCCCCTGTGTAGTAACACAGATTAAGACTGTTGAGAACGATGGTTACAGCGCAGTTCAGGTTGGCTATGTTGATAAGAAAGAAAAGATCATCAACAGAGACAAGAACGGCAAGAAGACAATCGTACATGCACATGGTGTAAACAAGGCTCAGCAGGGTCACTTCAAGAAGGCTGGCGTATCATGCAAGAGATTCGTTCGCGAGTTCAAGTTTGAGAACGCAGCTGAGTATGAGCTTGGAAGCGAGATTAAGGCAGACATCTTCGCCGCTGGTGATAAGATCGACGCTACAGCAACTTCCAAGGGTAAGGGATTCCAGGGCGCTATCAAGAAGAATGGTCAGCACAGAGGACCTATGGCCCATGGTTCTAAGTTCCACCGTCATCAGGGTTCTAACGGATCCAGTTCTGATCCGAGCCGTGTATTCAAGGGAAAAGGAATGCCTGGTCACATGGGAAGCGTTAAAGTAACAGTTCAGAATCTTGAAGTTGTTCGCGTAGATGCTGATAAGAATCTGATCCTTGTTAAGGGCGCAATACCCGGACCTAAGAAGGGACTTGTAACAATCAAGGAAACCACAAAGGTTGAGGCATAAACTTTTCGAAAGGAGGAACATACAGATGGCTAACGTATCTGTTTACAATATGGAAGGCAAAGAAGTTGGCAGCATCGATCTTAATGATGCCATTTTCGGAGTTGAAGTTAATGAACATCTTGTACATCTGGCAATCGTTCAGCAGCTTGCTAACAATCGTCAGGGTACACAGAAGGCAAAGACACGTTCCGAAGTTAGCGGAGGTGGTCGTAAGCCTTGGAGACAGAAGGGAACCGGTCATGCTAGACAGGGTTCAACAAGATCTCCTCAGTGGACAGGCGGCGGTGTAGTATTCGCTCCCGTTCCGAGAGATTACTCTTTCAAGATGAACCAGAAGGAGAAGAGAGCAGCACTTAAGTCTGCACTTACAGATAAGGTTCAGAACAATAAGCTTATCGTTCTTGACGAGCTTAAGATGGATGAGTTCAAGACAAAGAAGTTTGCAGAGGTTATGAACAACCTCAAGGCTACTCGCAAGGCACTCGTTGTTGTTGCTGAGAACGACGCTAAGGTTGTTAAGTCTGCAAAGAACCTCGCTGAGGTTAAGACAGCGCTTACAAACACAATCAATGTATATGATATCGTAAACGCTCATACACTCGTTCTTACAAAGGACGCAGTTGCAAAGATTGAGGAGGTGTATGCATAATGGCAGCATTACAGTACTATGACGTAATCCTTGAGCCTGTACTTACAGAGAAGAGCATGAATGCCATGGGCGAAAAGAAATACACTTTCTTCGTTCATCCTGAAGCTAACAAGACTCAGATAAAGGAAGCAGTTGAGAAGATGTTCGAAGGCGCTAAGGTTTCTAAGGTAAACACACTTAACGCAAACGGCAAGCTTAAGAGACGCGGAATGACTTACGGCAGAACTGCTAAGATCAAGAAGGCTATCGTACAGCTTACTGCAGACAGCAAGGACATCGAGATTTTCCAGGGACTTTGATAATAACTAATTAACTATACGCACAGGATCAAAACAAAGTCCGGATCCGGGTTAACAACCGTGCGTGATAACAAAAAAGGAGATTATCATGGGAATTAAGAAATACGGCCCATATACACCGTCCAGAAGAAATATGACAGGTTCTGATTTCTCAGAGATCACAAAGTCAACTCCTGAGAAGAGCCTTCTTGTTTCTAAGAATTCAAAGGCTGGACGTAACAACCAGGGTAAAATTACTGTAAGACATCGCGGTGGCGGTGGAAGAAGAAAATACAGAATCATCGACTTCAAGCGTTATAAAGATGAGTGCACAGCAAAGGTTATCGGTATCGAGTACGATCCTAACAGAACTGCAAACATCGCACTGCTTGAGTATGAGGATGGCACAAAGGCTTACATCCTTGCTCCTCAGGGACTTAAGGATGGCATGACAATCATGAATGGTCCTGCAGCCGAGGTTCGTATTGGTAACTGCCTCCCTCTTGCAAACATTCCTGTCGGTGAAAGCGTACACAACATCGAGCTTTATCCCGGTAGAGGTGGTCAGCTTGTTCGTTCAGCTGGTAACTCTGCTCAGCTCATGGCTAAAGAAGGTAAGTATGCAACACTTCGTCTTCCTTCAGGCGAGATGAGACTTGTTCCGATCGAGTGTCGTGCAACAATCGGTACAGTTGGTAACATTGATCATAACCTTATCAACATCGGTAAAGCTGGTCGTAAGCGTCACATGGGCATCCGTCCTACAGTTCGTGGATCAGTTATGAACCCGAATGATCACCCGCACGGTGGTGGTGAAGGTAGAGCACCTATCGGTCGTTCTGGCCCTAGCACACCTTGGGGTAAGCCTGCTCTTGGTTACAAGACACGTAAGAAGAAAAAGGCTTCTAACAAGATGATCATTAGAAGAAGAGATGGTAAGGCAATCAAGTAATTGGTGCCTGATTGATAGAAAAGGAGAATGACAATGTCTAGATCACTTAAAAAGGGACCTTTCGCAGATGCTAGTCTGCTTAAGAAGATCGATGCAATGAATGCAGAGAATCAGAAGCAAATCGTTAAGACATGGTCCCGTCGTTCCACGATTTTCCCTTCCTTCGTTGGACACACAATCGCTGTTCATGACGGAAGAAAGCATATTCCGGTATATGTAACGGAAGATATGGTTGGTCACAAGCTTGGTGAGTTCGTTCCTACAAGAACCTACAGAGGTCACGCAGGTGCCGAGAAGAAGGGCGGAGTTCGCTAAGTCCGTGTGACTTGGTTCAACATTGAAAGGAGGCAAATCTATGGCAACAGCACATAGATCTCAAGTAAAGAGAGAGAGAAATGCTCAGAAGGATTCAAGACCTTCAGCAAAATTATCTTACGCAAGAATCCCTGTTCAGAAGGCATGCTTCGTAATGGATGCCATCAGGGGTAAAGACGTTGAGACAGCACTTGCTATCCTGGAGTACAATCCGAGATACGCTTCCAGCGTTATTTATAAGTTACTTAATTCTGCAATCGCAAATGCTGAGAACAACAACGGCATGAACAGAGCAAATCTGTACATTGCAGAGTGCAATGCAAGCAATGGCCCGATTATGAAGAGAATTCAGCCTAGAGCTCAGGGTAGAGCTTACAGAATTCAGAAGAGATTAAGCCATTTGACTGTAATTCTGGATGAGAGATAAGAAAGGAGAAAGTAAGTTCAATGGGACAGAAAGTTAATCCTCATGGCCTCAGAGTCGGCATCATTGCAGATTGGGATTCCAAATGGTACGCAGAGAACAATGAGTTCGCAGACAACCTTGTTGAAGATTACAAGATCAGAAAGTTTCTGAAGAAGAAGCTTTACGCAGCTGGTATCTCCAAGATCGAGATCGAGAGAGCATCCGATCGCGTTAAGGTTATCGTTTACACAGCTAAGCCCGGTTTCGTTATCGGTAAGGGTGGTGCTGAGATCGAAGTTACAAAGAAAGAGCTTTCAAAGCTTACAGACAAGAAGGTTCTTGTTGATATTAAAGAAATCAAGAAGCCCGATAAGGACGCTCAGCTCGTTGCAGAGAATATCGCACAGCAGCTTGAGAACCGTGTATCCTTCCGTCGTGCTATGAAGTCTTGCATGAGCAGAACAATGAAGACAGATGCACAGGGTATCAAGGCATGCTGCAGCGGACGTCTTGGTGGTGCTGATATCGCTCGTAGCGAGTTCTACAGCGAGGGCACAATCCCGCTTCAGACACTTAGAGCAGATATTGATTATGGATTTGCTGAGGCAGATACAACCTATGGTAAGGTTGGTGTTAAGGTATGGATCTATAAGGGTGAAGTACTTCCCACCAAAGCATCCGAGAATTCAGATAAGGAAGGGAGCGATAAATAATGTTAATGCCGAAGAGAGTAAAGCATCGTAAGCAGTTCCGCGGTTCTATGGCTGGTAAGGCTACACGCGGCAACACAATCGCATACGGTGAGTATGGAATAGTAGCGCTTGAGCCCTGCTGGATTCGTTCAAATCAGATCGAGGCAGCCCGTGTCGCTATGACTCGTTTCATCAAGCGTGGTGGTCAGGTTTGGATCAAGATTTTCCCTGACAAGCCTGTTACAGCAAAGCCTGCTGAAACTCGTATGGGTTCCGGTAAGGGTTCTGTAGATTACTGGGTAGCAGTTGTTAAGCCTGGACGTGTAATGTTTGAAATCGGCGGAGTCGATGAAGAAGTTGCAAGAGAAGCACTTCGTCTTGCAACACACAAACTTCCTTGCAAGTGCAAGATCGTTTCAAAGGCTGATTTGGAAGGCGGTGCATCCAATGAAAACTAATAAGTATGTAGAAGAGCTGAAAGCTAAGTCTGCTGAGGAACTCAGCCAGGAGCTTGTATCAGCTAAAAAGGAACTTTTTAATCTGAGATTCCAGAATGCAACTAACCAGCTGGATAACACAGCAAGAATTAAAGAGGTTAGAAAGAATATTGCTAGAATTCAGACTGTGATCACTCAGAACGCAGCACAGTAATGGAATCCTGAAAGGAGTATATCGTGGAAAGAAATTTAAGAAAAACGCGTGTTGGTAAAGTAACAAGCGATAAGATGGATAAGACCATCGTTGTTTCCATCGAAGATCATGTAAAGCATCCTCTTTACAAGAAGATCGTAAAAAGAACCTATAAGCTGAAGGCTCATGATGAGAACAATGAGTGCCGTATAGGTGATACAGTCAAGGTTATGGAAACAAGACCGATCTCTAAAGATAAGAGATGGAGACTGGTTCAGATTATTGAGCGTGCTAAGTAATTAGCTGATAGTTGATTATAAAGGAGAAATAACATGATTCAGCAGGAAAGCAGACTTAGAGTTGCTGATAACACTGGTGCAAAAGAGCTTTTGACAATTCGTGTTATGGGCGGTTCTACAAGAAGATATGCGAGAATCGGCGATGTAGTTGTTGCTTCGGTCAAAGAAGCAACACCAGGCGGCGTTGTAAAGAAGGGTGATGTTGTTAAGGCAGTTGTAGTACGTACTGTTAAAGAGACTCGCCGTAAGGATGGTTCTTACATCCGTTTCGATGAGAACGCTGCAGTTATCATCAACGATGAAGGTAACCCGAAGGGAACTCGTATTTTTGGACCCGTTGCAAGAGAGCTTCGTGACAAGAAGTACATGAAGATTCTTTCTCTCGCTCCGGAAGTATTATAAGGAGGCACCGAATGTCTACAAGTAAGATTAAGAAGGGCGATACCGTTAAGGTTATCGCTGGTAAGAGCAAAGATAAAGAAGGCAAGGTACTCTCCGTTGACACAAAGAATGGTAAGGTAGTAGTTGAGGGTGCTAACATGATCACAAAGCACACAAAGCCCTCTGCATCTAACCCCAACGGTGGTATCATTCAGCAGGAAGCTCCCATGGACATCTCCAACGTTATGTATGTTCATAAGGGAAAGGCAACACGTGTTGGTTTCAAGGTTGAGGACGGCAAGAAGGTCCGCATCGCTAAATCAACTGGTGATGTCATTGACTGATAAGGAAAGGAGGTAAGGAGCTTTGAGTAGATATAAGGATTTATATAAAGACGAGATCGTGAGCGCTATGACAAAGAAGTTCGGTTACAAGAATGTTATGGAAGTTCCGAAGCTCGACAAGATCGTAATCAATATGGCTGTAGGAGAAGCTAAGGAGAACGCTAAGGTTCTTGAGAACGCTGCAAACGATATGCAGATCATCTCCGGTCAGAAGCCTGTTTATACAAAGGCAAAGAAGTCCATCGCTAACTTCAAGATAAGAGAGGGTATGCCGATCGGATGTAAAGTAACTCTTCGTGGTGAGAAGATGTACGAGTTCATGGATCGCCTCGTTAACCTTGCACTTCCTCGTGTCCGCGACTTCCGTGGTGTTAACCCGAACGCATTCGATGGCAGAGGAAACTATGCTCTTGGTATCAAAGAGCAGCTCATCTTCCCTGAGATCGAGTACGATAAGGTAGACAAGACAAGAGGTATGGATATCATCTTCACAACAACTGCCAAGACTGATGAAGAGGCTCGTGAGCTTTTAACACTCTTCAACATGCCTTTCGCTAAGTAATTAAGGAGGAATCGAACACATGGCTAAATTATCCATGAAGGTAAAGCAGCAGATGAAACCCAAGTTTTCAACACGTGCATACAACCGTTGCAGAATTTGCGGTCGTCCTCATGCTTATCTTAGAAAATACGGAATCTGCAGAATTTGTTTCCGTGAGTTAGCTTACAAGGGTGAGATCCCGGGTGTACGTAAGGCTAGTTGGTAATTTATTAAAACATTGCGGCTTCGTGTCTCTGTGCATGCAGGCACAGTAAGGCGGAGCAATAATAGAAAATTAAGGAGGCTTTTTCAAAATGGCAATGAATGATCCTATTGCAGATATGCTTACAAGAATTCGTAATGCAAACACTGCAAAGCACGATACAGTTGACGTTCCTTCTTCAAAGATGAAGCTTGCTATCGCAAACATTCTTCTTGACGAAGGTTATATTAAGAAACTTGATGTTGTTGAAGAGAATGGTTTCAAGAACCTTCACATCACACTTAAGTACGGTGCTGACAGAAACGATAAAGTTATCACCGGTTTGAAGAGAATTTCCAAGCCTGGTCTTCGTGTATACGCAGGTAGAGATGAGCTCCCGAGAGTACTTGGTGGCCTCGGAATCGCTATCATTTCTACAAACCAGGGTGTTGTAACTGATAAAAAAGCAAGAGAGCTTCAGGTTGGTGGTGAAGTTCTTGCATTTGTATGGTAAATTGGAGGTACGGGCATGTCACGAATTGGAAAAATGCCAATCGCAATTCCTGCTGGCGTAACAGTAGAAGTTGCAGAAAATAATAAGGTGACTGTTAAGGGTCCTAAGGGCACTCTTGAGAGAGTTTTCCCTGCAGAGATGCAGTTCGAGCAGAAAGACGGTCAGATCGAAGTTAAGAGACCTGACGATCAGAAGAAGACCAGAGCGCTTCACGGACTTTCAAGAAGTCTTCTGAATAACATGGTTGTTGGTGTTACAGATGGCTATGAGAAGAAGCTTGAAGTTAATGGTGTAGGTTATAGAGCAGCCAAGACTGGTAAGAAACTCACCTTAACCCTTGGTTATTCACATCCGGTTGAGCTCGATGATCCTGAAGGAATCGAGACAGTCGTTGAAGGTAATGCTATTATCGTCAAGGGAATAGATAAAGAAAAGGTTGGCCAGCATGCAGCAATCATCAGAGAGAAGAGAGCTCCTGAGCCGTATAAGGGCAAGGGAATCAAGTACGCTGATGAAGTTATCCGCCGCAAGGTTGGTAAGACCGGTAAGAAGTAAGAGATAAGGAGAGTAAAAAATGGTTAGTAAAGAATCCAGACAGAAGAGTCGCGAAAAGAAGCATCTGAGAATTCGCAATCGTTTTAGCGGCACTGCTGAAAGACCGCGCCTTGCAGTTTTCAGAAGTAATAATCATATGTATGCTCAGGTTATCGATGATGTTGCCGGTAAGACACTCGTTTCTGCTTCCACACTTGAGAAGGACATTAAGTCAGCTCTTAAGGTTACAGATAATGTTGAGGCCGCTGCATACGTTGGTGATGTTGTTGCTAAGAGAGCAATGGAGAAAGGTATCAAGGCTGTTGTTTTCGACAGAGGCGGTTACATCTACCATGGTAAGGTAGCAGCACTGGCTGAGGCAGCCAGAAAAGCAGGCTTAGAATTCTAAGGAAGGGAGAAAGATAATGAAGCGTACAATCGTTGATGCAAGTCAGCTTGAATTAACAGATAAAGTCGTTACCATCAAGCGAGTTACAAAGGTTGTTAAGGGTGGACGTAACATGAAGTTCACCGCACTCGTTGTTGTAGGTGACGGAAACGGTCATGTAGGTGTAGGCCTTGGTAAGTCCACTGAAATTCCGGATGCTATCCGTAAGGGTAAGGAGGACGCAACTAAGAACCTCATCACAGTTCCGCTTGATGAGAACAACAGTATTACACATGATTTCGTTGGTAAGTTCGGTTCCGCTGAGGTTCTTCTTAAGAGATCCCCGGAAGGTACAGGTATCATCGCTGGTGGTCCTGCTCGTTCAGTATGTGAGCTTGCTGGAATCAAGAACATTCGTACAAAGTCACTTGGTTCTAACAACAAGCAGAACGTAGTTTATGCAACCATCAATGGTCTTGCAAACCTTAAGACACCGGAAGAAGTTGCTAAGAAGCGTGGTAAGTCTGTAGACGAAGTAATCGCTTAATAGTAAGCAACATCTAGTAAAGGAGAAAATCAATGGCAGCTAATAAAGAAAGTGGAAAGAAGCTTAAAATCACATTGGTTAAGTCCACTATTGGTGCTGTTCCGAAGCAGGTTGCTACGGTAAAATCAATGGGATTTAAGAAACTTAACAGCAGTGTTGAACTGCCGGATAACTCTGCAACCAGAGGTCAGATCCAGCAGATCAGACACCTTGTTAAGGTTGAAGAACTGAACTAATAAAGGAGGAAAGTCATGGAATTATCTAATTTGAGACCTGCCGAGGGTTCTGTTCAGAATGACAATTTCAGAAGAGGCCGCGGTCATGGCTCAGGAAATGGCAAGACTGCAGGTAAGGGACACAAAGGACAGAAGGCTCGTTCAGGTGCTCCCAGACCGGGATTTGAAGGTGGACAGATGCCTCTGTTCCGTCGTCTTCCTAAGAGGGGATTTAAGAACATTAACTCTAAGAAGATCGAAGCTATTAATGTAAGTTCACTTGAGTGCTTTGATAACGACAGCGTCGTTGACATTCAGGCACTTAAGGATAAGGGCATCATCAAGCACGAGTATGATGGTGTTAAGATACTTGGAAACGGTGAATTTACCAAAAAGCTTACGGTTAAGGTAAATGCATATAGTGCATCTGCTAAGGAGAAAATCGAAGCTCTTGGGGGAACGGCAGAGGTGATTTGATGTTCACAACCATTAAGAATGCATTCAAAATCAAAGATATACGATTAAAGTTACTGTTCACATTTGCAATGCTTTTGGTGATCAGACTTGGCTCAGCAATACCCGTGCCTGGAATGAACGTAACAGTCTTCCAGCAGTGGTTTGCTGAATTATCCGAAAACAATGCCTTTGGTTTTATGGATCGATTTACAGGTGGATCATTTGAGAATATGTCAATTTTGGCACTCAATATTACACCTTATATCACATCTTCCATTATTATCCAGCTTCTCACGATTGCTATTCCTAAGTTTGAGGAATGGCAGCGTGATGGCGAGGATGGAAGAAAGAAGCTTGCAGCACTCACTCGTTACATTACTGTAGCACTTGCTCTTATCGAGTCAGTAGCTATGGCAATCGGCTTCTACAGAAGTAACTTCCTTATTGAGAAGTCACCTCTGTATGTAGTTGAGATCGTTGCAGCGCTTACCGCCGGCAGTGCATTCCTTATGTGGATCGGTGAGCGCATCACAGATAATGGTGTAGGAAATGGTATTTCAATAGTCCTGACTATCAACATTATCTCAAGGATGCCTTCCGATTTGATGAGCCTGTTCACACAGTTTGTTACAGGCAAAAATATTGCCAGGGGGGTTGTATCCGTAATCATCATTGTTGCTGTTATAGTTGCAATGGTCGTTCTCGTTGTTCTTCTTAACGGCGCTGAGCGTAGAATTCCGGTACAGTATGCAAAAAAGATTCAGGGGAGAAAAACCTACGGCGGAAACCACTCAGAAATTCCGCTTAAGGTTAATACCGCAGGTGTAATGCCTATTATCTTTGCGATGTCCCTCTTCCAGTTCCCTATCATTATCAGTCAGCTCGTTGGCTATAAGGGAACAGGAGCGTGGAGCGAGATCCTTAAGTACTTGAATCAAAGCTATTGGTGTGATCCTTCCAATTTGAAGTATTCAATTGGACTTGTTGTATATGTTTTACTGCTTATATTCTTTGCATATTTCTATACATCGATCACATTTAATCCGCTTGAAATTGCGGACAATATGAAAAAGCAGGGTGGATTTATTCCTGGTATTCGTCCTGGAAAGCCCACCAGTGATTATTTAACAAACATTCTGAACTACATCATTTTCATTGGTGCAGTTGGACTTACCATTATCGGTGTCCTTCCTATCTTCTTTAATGGTGTGTTCGGAGCAAACGTATCCTTCGGTGGTACGAGCCTTATCATTGTTGTAAGTGTTATTCTTGAAACGGTGAAACAGATTGAATCACAGATGTTGGTACGTAATTATAAAGGTTTTTTAGATGATTAAAAAATGAGAGGTTTCGGAGCATACTATAAGTATGCTTCCTAACCTCTTATTGCTTACAATTAGTAAAATAACAGGAGCGAAACAAGTATGAAGATTATTATGTTAGGTGCACCCGGTGCGGGTAAAGGAACACAGGCTAAGATGATCGCTGACAAGTACAGTGTTCCTCACATTTCTACAGGGGATATTTTCAGAGCAAATATCAAAAACGGTACAGAGCTTGGTAAGAAGGCAAAGGAGTTCATGGATAAGGGACAGCTTGTTCCGGATGAACTTACTGTTGAGATCCTTCTTGACAGAGTTGCTCAGGATGATTGCAAGAACGGATATGTTCTTGATGGATTCCCGAGAACAATTCCTCAGGCAGACGTACTTGATAAGGAACTTACAAAACTTGGCGACAAGGTTGATTATGCTATAAACGTTGATGTTCCGGATGAGAACATCATCAGAAGAATGTCTGGAAGAAGAGCATGCCTTAAGTGTGGTGCTACATACCACATCGAGCATATCCCTCCGAAGCAGGAAGGTATCTGCGATACATGTGGCAGTGAGCTTGTTCAGAGAGATGACGATAAGCCGGAGACAGTTAAGAACCGTCTTAGCGTATATCATGAGCAGACACAGCCCCTCATCGACTACTATACAAAGAAGAACATTCTTAAGACAGTTGATGGTACTAAGGACATGCAGGAAGTATTTAATGAAATTACAGGTATTCTCGGTTAATTTGCGAGGTCTTAAGTAATGCCGGTAACAATTAAAACGGACGAAGAATTGAACCTCATGAGACATGCCGGGCAGCTCCTGGCACAGGTACATGAAGTTCTGCATGATGCGCTCAGACCGGGTATCTCCACACTTGAGCTTGATGCTATCGGTGAAGAGGCAATTCGCAGTCGTGGTGGTATACCAAACTGCAAAAATTATGAAGGCTATCCGGCTTCAGTATGTATTTCCGTGAATGACGAGGTCGTTCACGGAATACCTAAAGCCGAGACCATATTAAAGGAAGGAGACATTGTTTCCTTCGATACAGGTCTTATATATAAAGGATATCATTCAGATGCTGCAAGAACCTGGGGAGTAGGTAATGTATCTCCCGAAGTTCAAAAGCTTATGGAAGTTACACAGCAAAGCTTTTTTGAAGGCATAAAATACGCAAAGGCCGGGAATCATCTTTACGATATATCAAAGGCTATAGATAAGTATATTAAGCCCTTCGGATATGGAATAGTAAGGGAGCTGACAGGTCACGGTATCGGCACATCCCTTCACGAGGAACCATATATTCCGAATTATAGGCAGTTCAGAAGAGGAATCCTGTTACAGCCGGGTATGACGCTCTGTGTAGAGCCTATGATCACATTGGGTAAAAGGAAAATTGCTTTCCTTGATGATGACTGGACCGTAGTTACTTTGGACGGTTCACCAGCAGCCCATTATGAGAATACAATAGCAATAACTCCGAACGGAGAACCTGAGATACTGACAATCATAAAATGAACGATGTAAATGTAATATAGAAGTGAGGTTAAATTAAATGTCTAAAGCAGATGTAATTGAAATTGAAGGAAAAGTTGTTGAGAAGCTTCCGAACACAATGTTCAGAGTTGAACTTGAGAACGGACATATAGTACTTGCCCACATCAGTGGAAAACTCAGACAGAACTTTATTCGTATTCTTCCCGGAGATAAGGTAACACTTGAGCTTTCACCTTATGATCTTACAAAAGGAAGAATTATCTGGCGTGATAAGTAATCACCAAAAAACTACTTGTAATTCATATTTATATATGTTATTATTGAATGCGGTCGTTTTTGAAGGGTACAAGTATGCCCTTTTGTACGCATATACCAGAAAGGAGTTACAAATGAAAGTTAGGTCTTCTGTTAAGCCTATGTGCGAAAAGTGCAAGGTTATTAAGAGAAAAGGCGTTATTCGTGTAATTTGCGAAAACCCTAAGCACAAACAGAGACAGGGCTGATTCGAGTCATTTTGACATTACTTTTTGATACCAAGCGTATTGGAAAGATCGGACCAAGCTACTGTCCGATTGGGCTCAGTAATTTGCCCCAATCAAACAAGTAACATATTAAGTTTAAATTTTTTTTATTAAATGGAGGAATTAAAAAAATGGCTCGTATTGCAGGTGTAGACTTACCCAGAGATAAGCGAGTTGAGATTGGTCTCACATACATCTATGGTATTGGTAGAACAAGCTCAAACAAAATACTTGCTGCTGCAAATGTAAATCCCGATACACGTGTTCGTGATCTTACAGATGATGAAGTAAAGAAGATTGCCGAGATTATCGGTAATGATTATGACGTAGAAGGTGATCTTAGAAGAGAGATCGCTATGAACATCAAGCGTCTTTCAGAGATCGGATGCTACAGAGGAATCCGTCACAGAAGAGGACTTCCTGTTCGTGGTCAGAGAACAAAGACCAACGCTAGAACAAGAAAAGGTCCCAAGAGAACAATCGCTAATAAGAAGAAGTAATTCTCTTATTATACAGTAACTAAGAATTATTCATAGGAAGAAAGTAGGTTAGTTTAAAATGGCAAATCAGAAATCAAATGCTTCTAAAACTAAGAAGCGTGTCAAGAAAAACGTTGAACACGGACAGGCACATATTCAGTCATCTTTCAATAACACAATCGTTACATTGACAGATGCTGCAGGTAATGCTCTTAGCTGGGCAAGTGCTGGTGGTCTTGGCTTTAAAGGTTCAAGGAAATCTACTCCATATGCTGCACAGATGGCTGCAGAGACAGCAACAAAGGCTGCACTTATTCACGGCCTTAAGACTGTTGATGTCTTTGTAAAGGGACCGGGTTCAGGAAGAGAAGCTGCTATCAGAGCTCTTGCTGCAAGTGGTCTTACTGTTACCAGTATTACGGATGTAACTCCCGTACCTCATAACGGATGCCGCCCGCCCAAGCGCCGCAGAGTATAATCCTATTTTGCTTTTCATCAGAGCCTGCGTTTTTACGTCTGGCTCTGTTGAAATATATAGATACTATTAACTTTTACTCGTTGGAAGAAGGCACATTTGATATACCGTGCTGTAAACAACAGTCAGGATTTTCCTGAACAAGAAAGGAGCCAATAATGGCAGTAAACAGAGTTCCAGTACTTAAGAGATGCAGATCACTTGATTTGGATCCTACATTCCTTGGATATGACAAGAAGTCCAAGAGAACAAACAGCAGAGCAAACAAGAAGATGAGCGAGTATGGACTTCAGCTCCGTGAGAAGCAGAAGGCTAAGTTCATCTATGGCGTTCTTGAGAAGCCTTTCCGTAACTACTACGATAAGGCAGATCGTCAGAAGGGTCAGACTGGTGAAAACCTCATGGTTCTTCTTGAGCGCAGACTTGATAACGTAATTTTCCGTATGGGCTTTGCAAGAACAAGAAGAGAAGCTAGACAGGTTGTTCTTCACAAGTTCATCACAGTAAATGGTAAGGTTGTAAACGTTCCTTCATATCTCATCAAGGCTGGTGATGTTATTGAAGTTAAGGAAGCTGCTAGAAGCATCCAGAGATTCAAGGATATCGCAGAGATCACAGCAGGCAGAATCGTTCCTGAGTGGCTTGATGTAAACAAGGATAACCTTAGTGGTACAGTAAAAGAATTCCCTTCAAGAGAAGTAATCGACGTTCCTGTAGACGAGATGCTTATCGTCGAGTTGTATTCTAAGTAATATAAAATAATACGGAGCCGGGCTTTAGTCCTAAAGCTTCGGTTCTGGATTATTTAAATTTAGAAACACCATAAAACCATAAGGAGGGTATGTCAGTGTTTGATTTTGAAAGACCAAATATTGAAGTTGCTGAGATTTCAGAGGATAGGAAGTACGGCAGATTCGTAGTAGAGCCTCTCGAGAGAGGTTACGGAATTACTCTTGGTAATTCTCTTAGAAGAATTATGCTTTCTTCTTTGCCTGGAGCAGCAGTAAGTCAGGTCAAAATCGAAGGTGTACTTCATGAGTTCAGTTCTATTCCCGGAGTAAAGGAAGATGTTACTGAAATCATAATGAATATCAAGAATCTCTCAATCCGCAATAATTCTGAGACAAACGAGCCTAAGACAGCATACATCGAGTTTACTGGCGAAGGCGTTGTTACAGCTGCTGATATTCAGGTAGATCAGGATATCGAGATCACAAACCCTGAGCAGGTTATCGCAACATTGTCCGGAAAAGATGCTAAGCTTTACATGGAGCTTACCATCACAAAGGGTAGAGGATATGTAAGCTCAGACAAGAATAAGCTTGCTGATCTTCCTATCGGCGTTATTGCTGTAGATTCTATCTATACACCTGTAGAACGTGTAAATGTCAGTGTTGAAAATACACGTGTAGGTCAGGTAACTGACTATGATAAGCTGACACTTGATGTTCACACTAACGGAACACTTGCTCCCGATGAGGCTGTAAGCCTTGCTGCAAAGGTTCTTAGTGAGCATCTTAGCCTCTTCATCGATCTGTCTGAGAATGCCAAGACTGCAGAAGTTATGGTAGAGAAGGACAATGATGAGAAGGAGAAAGTTCTTGAGATGAGCATCGACGAGCTCGAGCTCAGCGTTCGTTCTTTCAACTGCCTCAAGAGAGCTGGCATCAATACTGTTGAGGAGCTTACAAACAAGACTCCCGATGATATGATGAAGGTTCGTAACCTTGGACGTAAGTCCCTTGAGGAAGTGCTTGCAAAGCTTGATGAGCTTGGTCTTGCACTCAGAACTGGCGACGATCAGAACTAATGAAATGTAAGTATTCGCTGAAGGTAAATCCAATGTGTACTGACGCGGATTCTCATAGGTAAACATACAACATATCGGAAGTAAAACCAAAGAGTATTCTGATATGCACCACAGCAGAAGGAATTCTGCGACTGAGAAAGGAAGTAAATTATTATGGCAATGTACAGAAAATTAGGCAAGGCAACAAAGCCTAGAAGAGCTCTTCTTAGAAACCAGGCAACAATGCTCCTTTACAACGGAAAGATCGTTACAACCGAGGCTAGAGCTAAGGAAGTAAAGAAGATCGTTGAGCCTATCATCGCTCTTGCAGCTAAGGAAATGGACAACTACGAGACAGTTACTGTTGAGGCTAAGGTTGCTCGTAAGGACAAGGACGGCAAGCGCGTTAAGGAAGTTAAGGATGGCAAAAAGGTAACAGTTTATGATACTGTTCAGAAGGAGATCAAAAAGGATAAGCCTTCACGTATGCACGCTAGAAGACAGATCCTCAAGACTCTTTATCCTGTAACTGAGGTTCCGAAGGCAGCAGCTGGAAGAAAGAAGAACACAAAGCAGATCGACCTTGTTGAGAAGCTTTTCACAGAGTATGGTCCTAAGTACGCAAGCCGTAACGGTGGTTACACTAGAATCGTTAAGATCGGTCAGCGTAAGGGCGATGCAGCTATGATGGTTGTTCTTGAGCTCGTTTAATTCGAACATTACTTATAATAAAGAGCGGTCAGTGATGACCGCTCTTTTTATGTAAATTTTTATTGATCAGCATCAGATACATTTCCTTCGGAAACAGCGATATCAGAATCAGCATCATTGCTATTATCGCTTCCTCCATAAGCGATTTCAGGGTGCTTCTGGGCATATTCTGCAAGGGTTTCGTTTCCACTGAGTGACCGTGCCAAAACTGCGCATACAACAATGGCAGCGATCAGTATAAGTGCTGGCTTAATATATTGATCAAACATGTGTATATCATAGCATATATGCGCTTGTTTTTCACAACTCCATATAATAAAATAGATAGGATGTACAGCGATAGGTTATAGCTGCATTCGCTAAATAGTACACTATTTAATTGGTATGACATTTTATATTGTGAGGTAACATGAGTTCAGAGAAGATGCTCCGCACGGAGAACCTTACATTTGAATATATAAGACGTGACGAGGAAGGTAATGTCGAAGGCATAACTACTGCTGTAGATGGAGTAAACCTTGAAGTAAATCAGGGCGAATTTATTTCCATCCTTGGTCATAACGGTTCAGGTAAATCAACACTGGCCAAGCACTTCAATGCTTTGCTGTTCCCGACAGAAGGTACAGTCTGGGTTGATGGCCTGAATACTTTGGAAAACAAGAACATCTGGGACATCAGACAGGATGCCGGAATGGTTTTCCAGAATCCGGACAATCAGATCATAGGTCAGATTGTTGAGGAGGATGTGGGATTTGGCCCTGAGAACATGGGAATCCCCACGGAAGAGATATGGGAGAGAGTTGAGGAGAGCCTCAAGGCTGTAGGAATGTACGAGTACAGGAAAAACTCTCCAAACCACCTTTCAGGAGGACAGAAGCAGAGAGTATCAATCGCCGGCGTTATTGCGATGCACCCTAAATGCATTATTTTTGATGAGCCGACAGCCATGCTTGATCCTAACGGCCGTAAAGAAGTCATCCGAGCAGCCCGTGCACTTAATGAGGTTGAGGGAATAACCATTATTCTTATCACTCATTACATGGAAGAGGTTATTTATTCAGACAAGGTCTTTGTAATGGATAAAGGGCATGTTACCATGCAGGGTACGCCAAGAGAGATCTTTTCACAGGTGGACAAATTAAAGGAGCTTCGTCTGGGAGTTCCGCAGGTGACATTACTTGCACATGAGCTTCAGAAGCGAGGTCTCAACATTCCTGATGGAATACTCGATAGAAAAGAACTGATAAATGCGTTGAAGAAAGCAACCGGTACAAAATGGCAATAATACTTGATCATGTAAATTACATATATAATCCTGATACAGCCATGTCCAAGGCCGCTCTTAAGGATATCTCACTGCAGATACCTGACGGGCAGTTTATAGGGCTGATCGGGCATACAGGCTCCGGAAAATCGACGCTGGTTCAGCACCTTAACGGACTGATGAAGCCTACTTCCGGCTCCGTCTATTTCAATGGAAAAGACATAAACGATGAAGAGTATAACAGGAAGGAACTGAGAGCCAAGGTTGGACTGGTGTTCCAGTACCCTGAGCATCAGCTTTTTGAGATAAACTGTTTCCAGGACGTATGCTTTGGACCTAAGAATCTGGGACTTCCGCAGAAGGAAGTGGAGCTTAGAGCTTATGATGCATTAAAAAAGGTCGGTTTTCCTGATGAATCTTTTTATCAGTCGCCCTTTGACCTCTCCGGAGGACAAAAGCGAAGGGTAGCGATAGCCGGAGTTCTGGCAATGAAACCTGACGTACTGATACTTGATGAGCCCACAGCGGGTCTTGACCCCAAGGGAAGGGACGAAATACTGAACCTGATAGCAGATCTTCATGAAAATATGGGAATAACCGTCATCCTGGTTTCTCATAGTATGGAGGATGTGGCCAATTATGTGGAAAGAATAATCGTCATGAATAAGGGCGAAGCACTATATGATGGCGAGCCTAAGGTAGTCTTTTCACATTACAAGGAGCTTGAAGAGATAGGACTTGCGGCTCCCCAGGTTACATACGTTATGCAGGAGCTCAGGGATGCAGGTATTCCTGTGGCTACGGATGCGACGACAATCGACGAAGCAGCCGACGAAATAATGAGAGTGTTAGGAGCATGAGCTGAATGCTTAGAGATATAACACTGGGACAATATTATCAGACGGATTCAACACTACACAGACTTGATCCGAGAGTGAAAATAGTTGCAACACTGGTTTATATTGTATCCCTGTTTGTAGTAGACAACTTTATAGGATATATTATTGCGGCGGCTTTTCTGGCTACTGCGATAGTGCTGTCCAAGGTGCCCGTAAAATTCATTTTTAAGGGCATGAGAGCCATTTATATGCTTTTGGTTATAACTATGGTATTCAACCTATTTTTGACGCCTGGAGAGCCTCTGGTTTCATTTTGGAAGCTGAAAATAACCAAGGAAGGTTTGAAGATCGCGATCATGATGGGAGTAAGACTGGTTTTCCTAATTACAGGATCATCCCTCATGACACTGACAACAACACCGAACCAGCTTACGGATGGCCTTGAAAGCCTCATGAAGCCCCTTAAAAAGCTTCATGTTCCGGTACATGAGATATCAATGATGATGTCCATAGCCCTTAGATTCATCCCGATTCTAATGGAAGAGACAGATAAAATAATGAAGGCGCAGATGGCCAGAGGTGCTGACTTTGAGAGCGGTTCACTGGTTCAGAGAGCAAAGAGCCTGATTCCGCTTCTCGTACCGCTTTTTATATCTGCATTCAGACGTGCGAATGACCTGGCAATGGCCATGGAAGCGAGATGCTACCGCGGCGGCGAGGGCAGAACCAAGATGAAGCCCCTCATTTATCATGGCACCGATTTTGCCGCATATCTGGTGATTTTACTGTATTTGTGCCTGATGATAGCTATAGGCATCATTTTTTGAAAATGACCTTTTGAATTTTCGTGAGGAATAGGAATTAAGTTGAAAAACATTATGCTGACAGTTGCCTATGACGGAGCAAACTATCATGGATTTGCTTTTCAGGAGAACACGGCAACGATCGAAGGAGTTCTAAAAACAGCAATAGACGGACTGACCGGCGAAGATACCGAGATAATCGGCGCCAGTAGGACAGATGCGGGCGTGCATGCTTATGGGAATGTGGTCGTTTTTAGCACCGAGTCCACAATACCCCCTGCAAGCTTTGCACCGGCCCTTAATAACAGACTTCCCGAAGATGTCAGGATAATGGAGTCCAGGGAAGTACCCCTGGGATTCCACCCAAGAAAGTGCCTGTCTGAAAAGACCTACGAATACCGCATTTTAAATGTAAAGACGATGATCCCGACCAAGAGGCTGTACGCATGCCATAACAGCTATCCTCTTGATGAAAGCAGGATGAATGAGGCTGCCAAGTACCTTGTGGGTGAATATGATTTTACAAGCTTTTGTGCAGCGGGTTCACAGGCTCTTAGCCATGTCAGAAGGATAATATCCGCAGAGGTGACAAGACAGGGCGATGAGATAACCATAAAAATAGTTGGCAACGGCTTTTTATATAACATGGTGAGGATAATTGCAGGGACTCTGATGGAAATCGGCCGAGGAAAAGGCGAGCCCTCTGACATGAAAACTATGATCGAAGCCATGGACAGATCCGCCGCAGGACCAACAGCTCCCCCACAGGGACTTTTCCTTATAAAATATGAGTTCCCGGAGGATTTATAAAATTTTTCTAACCTCAGTAATTTTGTGCCTTTTTGGGTAGATTTGAGGTTGACAAATTGAAAGAAATGAGCATATAATATATGACTGTGTGACGATAATCGCCAAGTAATCCCGGTAAGTTATGAGGCGTGCATCTATATATACAAGCGAATGGATCAGGTGAAGGGTTCATCGCACCAGAGATTTATACTGTTAACTGGTTATGGAGGTAATTAGAATGAACACATATATGCCTAATGCTTCTTCTGTAGAGAAGAAATGGTATGTTGTAGACGCAACAGATATGACACTCGGTCGTCTTGCTTCTAACGTAGCTAACGTACTTAGAGGAAAGAACAAGCCGATTTATACACCCAACATTGATACAGGTGATTATGTAATCGTTATCAATGCTGATAAGATCAAAGTTTCAGGTAAGAAGATGGACCAGAAGATGTACTGGCACCACACAGATTACGTTGGACACCACAAGGAGTTCACACTTCGTCAGATGATGGAGTCACACCCTGAGCGTGTTATCGAGCATGCTGTAAAGGGAATGCTTCCCAAGGGTTCTCTTGGAAGACAGATGTACACAAAGCTTCACGTATACGCAGGTCCTGAGCACGAGCACGCAGCTCAGAAGCCTGAAGTACTTACATTCTAATCTGAAAGGAGAATTTGAAAATGGCTAAAGCAGCAAGTTTCTATGGCACAGGTAGAAGAAAGAAGTCTATCGCCAGAGTTTATCTTACACCCGGTAAGGGCAATATCACTATCAACAAGAGAAGCATCGATGAGTATCTTGGTCTTGAGACACTTAAGGTTATCGTTCGTCAGCCTCTTGTTCTTACAGAGACACTTGATAAGTTCGATGTAAACGTAACTGTTCGCGGTGGCGGCACAACAGGTCAGGCTGGTGCAATCCGTCACGGAATCTCAAGAGCACTTCTTCAGGCTGACTCAGATGAGTACAGACCTGCACTCAAGAAGGCTGGATTCCTTACACGTGATCCTAGAATGAAGGAGAGAAAGAAGTACGGTCTCAAAAAGGCTCGTCGCGCTCCTCAGTTCTCAAAGAGATAATCGATCTGCAGTTGCAGATTTCAGAAGACTCGGTACATTTGTACCGGGTCTTTTTTGTATGCCGAAAGCCTTCAAAATATTCTAATCTTAATAGGAATAATTTAAGACCTGAGAGATGAATAACTGATAGTGCAATAGGCAGGGGCGTGAAAACGCCCTTGTTTTATACACATAATATTGAACAGGATGGTAGTATATAGGTATAATTATAAACAGTTGCTACAAAGAAAAAATTTAAGTGTTTTTGAATAGATTAACTTTCAGGATAATGAAATAAGCGAATCGGGATTAGTGGAGTAGAACATGAATAAAAAAAGGGCTTTGTCTGGCGCCATAACATTTATAACCCTGATGGGAATCGTAAGTCTGTTTTCGGACATGACTCATGAAGGCGCCAGAAGCATATTGGGCGAATATCTGAACCTCGCAGGGGCATCCGCTGCAACCATCGGATTTGTGTCCGGTATAGGAGAATTGTGCGGGTATTCACTAAGGCTCATATCCGGATTTATAGCAGATAAAACGAAGAAATACTGGACATTTGTTATCACAGGCTATGTAATACAGGCTCTGGCGATTCCTGCACTGGCACTCGTACCTGAACATGGCTGGATTTGGGCCTGCGGTCTTGTGATCCTGGAGCGTATCGGAAAAGCGATAAAAAAGCCTGCCAAAAACACATTGGTAAGCTTTGCGGCAAGCGAGATCGGAA
>NZ_AUIY01000011.1 GCF_000423945.1 Butyrivibrio sp. XPD2002
TCCAACTGTTATCCCCCAGTACGAGGCAGGTTGCCCACGCGTTACTCACCCGTCCGCCACTAAGATTTAACAAGATTCCGCCGAAGCCTCATCAGCGTTAAATCTCCGTTCGACTTGCATGTGTTAGGCACGCCGCCAGCGTTCATCCTGAGCCAGGATCGAACTCTCACGTTTAAATGTATCTCATCACCGAAGTGACTTGATCGTTCGTCTGACCAGAACTTAAGCTTGGCTTTTGTTCTGTCCGTTTTACCTTTAGTTAGGTTGTTTTGTTCTCTGAAATTTCTTTTTGGAATTTTCAGGGTTGCATTACTATTTTATTGTCAAAGTGCATCTCATCGATGTTACTGATGAGGAACGCAGAAGGAGGGATTTGAACCCTCGCGCCGCTGTTAACGACCTGCACCCTTTCCAGGGGTGTCTCTTCAACCTCTTGAGTACTTCTGCAAAAGTGTTGACTTATCTCTTCACTCTTCAATTTCGAGCGGAGCGAGAGGGATTCGAACCCTCGTGGCGTTGCCGCCAAACGGTTTTCAAGACCGCCTCGTTATGACCGCTTCGATATCGCTCCATATTTCTTATTGTCGCTGCTGTGAGGTGTTTTCCTCAGCAGCGAAATTTATTATATCCATAGGAATATATAATGTCAATATTAATTTTATTATTTTTTTTATTTTTTTCTGAGCAGTATAGATTCAGCTAATGTAATGTCTTCCGGAGTGGTGATTTTGATATTGTCATAGGAGCCTTCAACGAGCTTAACTCTGCGCTTTCCGAGGGTTTCCATCACCATGGCATCGTCAGTAATATTTACATTATTATCGAGTAGCTCCTGCTCTTTTCTTGCAAGCTCTTCATACAGATCAAGAATTTCAGGATACAGGAACACCTGTGGAGTCTGTATGAGCCAGGTCTTATCTCTGTCAGGTGTCATCTTTGCAAAGCCATCTTCGTCGGATATTTTGATAGTGTCCTTTACAGGCATGCCAACCACGCATGCTCCATACTCCTTTACCGCGTCATATGCTCTTTTCAACATTGAGTCATCGACAAAGGGTCTGGCACCGTCGTGAATAAAAACAGCCTCCGTATCTGCGGAAGCTGCCTCAATGCCAAGTCTTACGCTGTGATATCTGGTACTGCCACCCGGTACGATAGCTTTTATCTTTTTATAATTCTCCGGATTGATGATGTTATCAGTTACATAATCTATATCTTCCGAAGGAAGTACAATTACTATATCGTCAATAAAGCTGTTTTCAAAAGCATCAATTGCATAGAGAAGAAGGGGACGTCCCTTTATCTCCATGTATTGCTTTTTTACGCTGCTCTGCATTCTGCTGCCGCTTCCGGCTGCCAATATTATCGCTGTTGTCTTCATATTATGATTTTCCATGGTATCTTCTTTCCCTGTTACCTAGTGGCAAATTGGGCACTGCATTCAAATCCATTCCGCTGCGGGAGCCCTTAAGATATTCATAATAGCCTGCAGCACCAATCATTGCTGCATTATCTGTGCATAATACAGGTGAAGGTCTGTAGAATGTATAGCCTCTATTGTTACATTCCTGCTCAAGCCTTTCCCTGAGCGCTGTGTTTGAAGCCACTCCGCCGGCTATAGCTATCTTCTTACATCCATATTCTGCTGCAGCCTCCATAGTATGCTCTGTAAGCACATCAACCACTGCTTTCTGGAAGGATGCCGCAACATCATTTTTATTCACTTCTTCGCCCTTCATCTCTGCCTGATTCAGATAGTTAAGAACTGCCGATTTCAAGCCACTAAAGCTAAAGTCATAGGATTTCTCCGTGGTCTTAGCCCTGGGAAAATGAATGGCATCAGGATTACCTTCTCTTGCGGCAGCGTCCACCTTGGGCCCGCCGGGATAACCAAGGCCTATAGCTCTTGCCACTTTATCAAAGGCTTCTCCCGCTGCATCGTCACGAGTCTGTCCGATAATATCGTATTCACCGTAATCCTTAACATATACAAGGTGAGAATGTCCTCCCGATGCGACAAGACACATGAAAGGCGGTTCAAGACTTTTATCTTCTATAAAATTCGCACAGATGTGACCTTCAATATGATGCACTCCAACCAGTGGTTTTCCTGTTACAAAGCTAAGAGCCTTCGCTTCGGAAACGCCGACAAGAAGTGCTCCCACCAGACCGGGGCCATAGGTTACAGCTATTGCATCTATGTCCTCAAGCTTTAGACCAGCTTCTGAAAGTGCAGCTCTGACGCACCCATTGATTTTTTCAACGTGCTTTCTTGATGCAATTTCAGGAACGACTCCTCCGTATATTGTGTGAAGCGCAATCTGAGAGGATATTATATTGGACAATACCTCTCTCCCGTTTCGCACAACTGCGGCAGCCGTCTCATCACAGCTGCTTTCTATTGCAAGGATTGTAATATCCTTGTCAGTAGAAACGCTTTCCTTCTCTTCTTCATTTTTAATCGACATAAAGATTACGCCGTCCTCTTCGGTACGGCGCTCAATCTTTTCAACATTCTTTTCATTCATAGTTTTATTCTTCCGTGCCTGTTGCTTCAGTTACTGTCCATCCCATTATTTTCCAAAGACCCTCTGCGTCTTTACGAAGTACAAATAAGTAATTATAAGATACGGTGTGTGTACCATGTCTTAAATTGATCTTGGCAACAACATTGGCTATTTCCTCGCCATTGTCGCGCTTCTCCTGAAGGTCTGAAGTAAGTACTTCGTATTTGGTAATGGAGTAATCTTCTTTCTTTTTCTGCTTAACCTCATCCTTAAGACCGGTGGGCCAGTTATTTTGTGCTGCAAGAAATTCCGAATCAAAAATACCCGCCAATACTTGCGCCATTTTATCGAATTCCTCATCAGTGTATTGCTGCTTGTACATAACCTTCATGGTACGAGCATAAAGATCCACCACTGTCGGAGGTGTCTTGGGGTAATTCTTTGTAAGGTCTATTGTGGTAATTTTCTGAACCTCTGTAAGCTCTGTTTCTTCTGTAGTTGTATTGGTATTACTGCCTCTCCTTGTAAATATCAAAAAGACGCCTAGTACAACAACTGCAGCCAGAACCATCAGTATGACAGATCTAATAATACCGCCCTTCGTAGACTCGTTCATTGTGCCTCCTCATAAAAAAGTACAATAATTTATGAATCTTCCTCAAACCTTAACGTCACAGCCTTGCCATCTTTTGCTGCAACTGTATTACTAAAAATCTTTTTTGCCTCAGGCAGATATTCCTTGGGATTAACAAGGGACGGGCTGTAATGTGTAAGCCACATTTCCTTTACCCCTGCTTTCTTCGCAAGTTCCGCTGCCTCATATATTGTCATATGCCTGTTTTCTTTAGCCTTCTGCAATTTTTCAGGCTCGCCGTACATTCCTTCACATATGAAAAGATCTGACCCTTCAGCATTTTTTATAATTCCGTCTGTAGGTCTTGAATCTGTAACATATGTAAGATGCAGTCCTTTTCTGGCTTCACCCAATACCATGTCAGGGGTGAAGGTTCTTCCGTCATCAGTATGGATGATCTCCCCCTTCTGGAGAGGATTCCAGTATTTCTGTTCTATTCCATTGGCTCTTGCAGCTTCAACATTGAATTTACCTGTTCTTGCAAGCTGCATTGAATAGCCGTAGCATGTGATATTGTGATTTACCTTAAAGGCTTTGATCTTAAATTCAGGCATTCCCGGCAGTGTGAGTTCATCCTCATCTCCGGAAATTTCGTGGAACTCGATCGGAAAAGGAAGCTCTGGCGCAATGGTCCGGAGTGCCTTCACTACCCTCTCAAGTCCTTTGGGGCCTACCATTAAAAGCGGCTCTGTTCTCTCAGCATTTCCCATGGTCAAAAGCATTCCGGGAAGTCCTGAAATGTGATCCGCATGGTAGTGGGTAAAGCATATCATGTCGATGGGCTTGGGACTCCATCCCCTTTTTTTCATGGCGATCTGCGTGCCCTCACCACAATCTATAAGCATGCTTTTACCGTTATAACGCACCATAAGTGCCGTAAGATATCTGTTCGGAAGCGGCATCATGCCACCCGTTCCAAGTAGACATACATCAATCATTCGTACTATTTCTCTTCCAATATATTATTGCATCTTCCTTTGGACCATCGTAAAATCCGGGTCTTGCACCCTCATTTACAAATCCAAGTTTCTCATATAATCCTCTTGCTGCAACATTTCCGGCTCTTACTTCGAGCGTGAAATCGCCGCATCCGATTGCCCTTCCTCTAAGAAGGAGCTTTTCAAGCATATCGTAGGCTATGCCTCTTCCTCTGCACTCTGAAGCTACGGATACATTGGTAATTTCGCCTTCTCCTGAAATATTGCGAACACCGCATAATCCTACTACATTTCCTGCTTTTTCCGCAACAAGATAAACAGTATCGTCAAGAACGCTGGCTTCAAGGAGCTGTTTCTCGCTCCAGGCCTCGCTTCCAAGACTGACTGCTTCAAGCTGTGCAGCTGCAGTTATATCCTCAGCCTTGAGGTCTCTTATATAAATAGAATCATTTCCTTTTTTATTTTTCTTATCTGTCTTATTCTCAGATGCCTTCTGCGCATCCCCGCCGGCCTTCTTCTCAGCGGCCTCTCGCTCTGCCTGTGATGCCCTTAAGTATTCGGGTGAAAAGCTGTCTGCATCCACAGTTTTTCCGTCACGTAAATATATCTGTGCAAGAGCAGCAAGTGCTGAAGCCCTTTGCCTGTTCATGTGAGCAGGCGCTACTATATAGTTCACCTTCAAAAGCTTCTCAAGCTTATCTCTGTATACCGGTATTCCATCGCCAAGAAGGACAACCGTTTTTCCTATATTATTGAGCTCCTCTGCAATATCCTCTACAGCCATCGCTGCCTGAGCCTTGATTGTCTTCATTGAAAAGTATGTTTCAAAATGTTTCTCATCTTCCTTTTCCGGAACAAAGGTGTAGATTCCTGTATAAACCTGGTTTCTTCTGGCGTCCATCATGGGGCATATCACATTTTCACTTCCATAAAACTGATACGCCATGGCATCAAGAGTCGGCACCGCTACAAGAGGCTTGTCCATTGCAAGACAGAGTCCCTTGGCAGTTGCACAGCCTATGCGAAGGCCTGTGAAAGACCCCGGGCCTGCTGAAACAGCAACAGCATCTATTGTGTTAAGGTCAAGTGCTATTCTCTTCTTAATCTCCTCCATCATAGGAAGAAGAAGCTCTGAATGTGTAATCTTGTGCTGGATTGAAAACTCGGAGAGAAGTCTGTCGTCCTCCATAACGGCGACGCTGCATACAAGACCGGATGTATCAAGTGCAAGAATTTTCATATTTTATCTATTATCTATCGTCTTAAGTGTGATGCGGCGATAGTCTGTTCCTTTCTTCAGATCTTTCTCAATGCATATCTCCGTGTATTTTTCAGGGAGAATATCTTCTATAAGATTGGCCCATTCAATAAAGCACAGTCCCTGTCCATAGAAATAGTCCTCATATCCTATTTCATCCATCTCACTGACATCACCAATTCTGTAAACGTCAAAGTGATAAAAAGGGATTCGTCCCTCATCATAAACCTGAAGTATTGTAAAGGTAGGGCTGTTGACAGGTCCCTCTATTCCAAGTCCTGCAGCTACTCCCTGTGTCAGGACGGTTTTGCCCACGCCAAGATCTCCTATCAGTGTATAAACTGATCCGGGCGCAGCGGTCTCTCCTATTCTTTTTCCGAACTCGAAGGTTTCCTCCGATGAATTTGTTTCTAATATTGTACTCATATAATCAGAATATTCCAGCGTCTGAAAAAAAGCAAGTCGGACAGGAAAAGGTATTGACGCCGACTACATCTGTTATATAATGGGACTAGTAAAAATAATCTTCGGGGCAGGGTGTAATTCCCTACCGGCGGTGACTGTTATCAGAAGTCCGCGAACCGCTTCGGCGGCCGATTTGGTGAAATTCCAAAACCGACAGTATAGTCTGGATGATAGAAGATGCGTTTTATTTCTATTCCCGAATCAGCATCTATGTTGGTTCGTTTTTTATTTCAAGATAGAGCGCGCGTAGTCTAGTCATTATCCTCCCCGACATAATCAGGAGGAAAACACCATGAAAAACAATTTATTAGCTTCAATTGCAGAAAATACCGTTCTCGTATCGATTTTCATTCTGTTAATTGTCACTATGTTCGTAGCAGCAAGACTGGCAGAGAACTATGTTGCCAAAAAGACCGGTGAGGAAAATCCAGGATTGAGCACCAGAAAAATGGTTATCATCGGTATCTTCTCTGCTATATCTGCAGTGCTGATGCTCTTTGAAATTCCGATGCCCTTTGCTCCAAGCTTTTACAAGCTTGACCTCTCAGATCTCCCTGCAGTGATCGGTGGTTTCGCATTCGGCCCTATGACAGGCGTTATGATCGAGTTTATCAAGATCCTTTTAAACCTTATCATTAACGGAACACAGACAGCATTTATCGGAGAGCTTGCAAACTTTGTAGTAGGCTGCAGCTATGTACTTCCCGCTTCAATCATTTATATCTTCAAAAAGAACCGCCAGACAGCATTTATTTCATGTCTTACAGCAACAATGATAATCACAATCGTAGGAAGCTCACTTAATGCATTCTATCTTCTTCCTGCATTTGCAAAGCTCTATGGCATGCCACTTGATGCTTTGATCGGTATGGGAACAGCTATCAATCCTGCAATCAGCAACATGTTTACATTTGTTCTTTTCGCAGTTGCTCCCATAAACCTCTTAAAGGGCGGCGTATTAAGTACTATCACAATTCTCGTATACAAAAAGATCAGTCCTATTCTTAAAAACACAACAATCGTATCAACCAGAAAAGCAGAGACTGAATCTGAAGCATGATTTTATAGCCGTTTATAATTTGTTTATCGTTTTTTTATAGCATGAAAATGGCGCCTTTCTTGACTTTTACATTAGTGAACCATAAGATTAATTTGTATCTATATTCACTGATGACTGTCAAAGAGGCGCCTTCTTTATGAAAAGATTGATTACTAAAAAACTGGTTCCTGGCATGATCTTGTCTGACAATGTGTATGCGCATGATAATAATCAGCTTATATTGCCCAAGGGTTGCGTGCTGGATAACCAGGCCATTACTAAATTATCTTTTTATTCCGTATTGAATGTTCTTGTTGAAGACCCTCCGGAAGAGATGGTCTCCCCACAGGACAACAGCCGTTCTTATGCAGCAAGACTGCGTCAAACCGAAGAATTCAAAGAATTTAAAAAGGACTTCGAAGACTGCGCCTCAAAATTCAAGGCAGGTATCGGAGATCTCATAAACGACAAGGAGCATTTTGATATCGATTCTATCATATCTCCTATTTATGATCTGGTTCGCAAGGGGAACAGTTCATCAAATCTGTTTGATATGCTCCACAGCCTGAGAACTTATGATGACGCCACCTATGTTCATTGTATAAGCGTTGCCATGATATGCAATATTCTGGGCCAGTGGCTAAAAATGAGTGACGATGATATTATGATTCTCACAGAGGCAGGTCTCCTTCACGATATCGGAAAACTGCTTATTCCAAATGAGATCATTACAAAACCGTCAGGGCTTAGTTCCGATGAATACTCAGTAGTTCAGACTCATCCCGCTCAGGGGTATATGATCCTTACAGACCTTGATCTTAGTGATCACGTAAAAAACGCTGCGCTTATGCACCACGAGCGCTGCGATGGTACTGGATATCCCGCACACCTGAAAGGCCCTCAGATAGATTTCTTTGCAAAGTGCGTATCTATTGCGGATGTATATGATGCCATGACCTCAGCAAGAGTGTACAGAGATCCTCTTTGTCCGTTTATTGCAATTGAGATGTTTGAATCTGAGGGATTGCAGAAGTACGACACAAATGCCATCATGACCTTCCTTCAGAATATTGTTAATACGTATCTGCTCAACAGGGTAAGATTAAATGACGGCAGGGAAGGCGAGATTATTTTCATAAACAGGGATCATCTGTCCAAACCTACGATTAAGATCGACAACGATTATCTGGATCTGTCTCAGCACTCGAATCTGTATATCGAGGAAATTTTGTAATAAAAATAGTATTATAGTATAGAAAAAACGCCGCAACTCTGCGGCGTTTTAATTATGCAAATCTAAGCTTGAACTTCTGAAGCTCTTTATCTGTATCAACCTTCTGGATCTGAGCACCAAGCTCACGAAGCTTCATATCGAGATCCTCGTAACCTCTCTCGATGTATCTGATGTCCTCTACAGTAGTAAAGCCCTCAGCTGTAAGTCCGGCAATAACAAGTGCAGCTCCGGCACGAAGATCAGGTGCAGCAACCTCTGCTCCGGTATACTGATCAACGCCTTCAATAATAGCTGTACTTCCTTCAACCTTGATATTGGCTCCCATTCTGGTAAGCTCATCAACGTATTTAAAACGATTCTCGAAAAGAGACTCTGTAACAAGACTGATTCCACTTGCAAGTCCCAGAACAACTGTAATCTGAGGCTGCATATCCGTAGGATATCCGGGATATGGCAGTGTCTTAACGTGAACACTCTTAGTACGCTTGGTAGCTACTACTCTTACCGCATCATCAGATTCAAGAACCTGACATCCCATCTCGATAAGCTTAGCACTAATAGACTCTAAGTGCTTAGGGATGACATTCTTGATTGTAACATCACCCTTAGTAGCTGCTGCAGCCATCATGAATGTTCCGGCCTCAATCTGGTCAGGGATAATTGTGTACTCTGTACCATGAAGCTTCTCAACACCCTTAATTCTGATAATATCAGTACCGGCACCCTTGATATCAGCACCCATACTGTTAAGGAAGTTGGCAAGATCAACTACATGAGGCTCCTTAGCGGCATTCTCGATAATAGTCTTACCTTCTGCCATTGATGCAGCCATCATAATATTGATAGTCGCACCAACACTGGCTATATCAAGATAAATATGATTAGCTACAAGCTTATCAGCATGCGCATTTATCATGCCGTGCTCGATAGCTACGTTAGCTCCAAGTGCAGTGAAGCCCTTGATATGCTGATCGATAGGTCTAAGACCTATATTACAGCCACCAGGCAACACAACCTGAGCATTCTTGTATTTTCCAAGAAATGCTCCAAGCATATAGTATGATGCCCTTATTTTCTTAATGAATTCATTTTCAATTCTAAAAGAACTAACCTGAGATGCATTGATTGTAACAGAATGACGCCCTGTTCTCTTAATGAGGACTCCAATGCTCTCCATGGCCTGAAGCATTACATTAGTGTCTGCTTCATCAGGCATATTATCAATATATACAGTCTCATCAGTCATGGAAGCTGCTGCCAGAATAGCAAGTGCAGCATTCTTCGCACCACCGATCTCGACCTCTCCTACAAGTGGTGTTCCACCTTTAATAACGTATTTTTCCATAATTTCCTAATATTCACGCCTTTGTGAATTTACTAGTTGATAAACTTTCTCCCCTATTTTTATTAACGGCTTATGTTATACCACAAATAAACGCATTTGTAAAATCGGAAGGGTTAATTCAGGTAATTAAGCGGGTTAACCTGCGAGCCATTTATCAATATCTCGAAGTGGAGATGCGCTCCGGTACTGACACCAGTGTTACCACTAAGTGCTATCTTCTGGCCCTGAGATACTGACTGTCCGGGCTTAACAAGAATCTTGGACAGATGTCCGTATCTGGTCTCTCTTCCATCAGAATGGCTGATATAGACAACATATCCATATCCTCTACCCCAACCGGCTCTTGTAACAACGCCCGCATTGGATGCCATAACCGCTGTACCTACAGGTGTAGCCCAGTCTATACCCTTGTGGAATGTGCTTGCTCCCTTGGTAGGCGCACTTCTTCTTCCAAATCCTGATGACTGTCTTCCTCCGGAAATAGGCTTGATATATGTAGGAGGCACTATAGTTCCTCTCTCAATGATTTTTGGAACTGCCTCATAGGTCACCTCTTCCTTCTGAATATCGCGGCCTGTCTCACTGTTATTTACATAAGAAAGCTTAGCTACTACCTTTCTATGACCTGCTGAAGGCTCCTGTACAACTTCCTGTCTTGTCGTATACCAGGAATCATTATCCTTATAAATTATATCAGCCTCATAGTCCTCTTCGTAGTACTGCTGGGTAGTGTAGACCACTGAAAGCTCCGGTTCGGGAACTGTTACTATGATCTCGTCTCCTACTCTGATTGTGGAATTCTCATTCTCTATGGTCTCATTCATGGCAATAAGCTGATCCAGCGGAATTCCATAGTCTTCCGCTATAGTTCCAAGCGTATCACCTGACTTAATTTCGTAAATCTGATTTGTCTCCTGATCCTTTGTTACTTCATCTATAGCTGTAGCTATATCAGTAATCTCAGATGCAGGAAGATAGCTTTCAACTACCTCGACCTTGTCTCCAAAATCAATGGATAAAAGGCCCAGCTCGTAATCATCAAAATCCTTTTCCTCGATTAGAGGCTTGATCTGACTAAATACATCAGAAATAGCCTGGTCCAATCCAGCTTCAGGAAGCTTGATCTCCTCATCCTTGGTAGCTTCCTCCACTGACAGGACCTGAGATGTCAGAACATTGACCTCTCGGGTAGGGTCAGTCACCAGATCAACCTTGTATTTGTGCTCAGTGTCATATCTGTTCAGCGCTTCATCAAGCAGGGTAAAAACATCATCCTTACTGGACAAATTCACTGAATACTTCTTTATCTTTACTGTATATGAACGCTCCAGGGTCGACGAAATGTTATTCTGCAACACCTCGAGCATCTTTTCTCTAACTGCCTTCTTAGAATCTACCTGTCCAAATAATACTTCCCTGCCCTCAAGGCTTAAATCTGCCTTTGCAAGAACCAATTCCTCGCTTCCCTCTGCAAGCTTTCTTCTGGCGTCCCTGAGGCATTTCTCAGCCGCCTGTCTTGATGCGAGCGTTCCTACCTCAACTCCGTTCAGGGATACTGTGAAGATATTATCCCCAGTGTTTTTTACCGGTGAAAATACGGGTAATATCAATATTATCCATGTGGCAATAGCCGCTGCAGCGCCTTTTATCAAGCCGATTCTAACTTTTTTATGTCGTAAAAAACTCATTCTTAAACCAAACCTATAATTCTTAAAATCATCAGTACAAGATCAGCAGCAGCTACCAGGAATATCAAAACCGTCAGGGGCATAATTCCACGATTCTTAGCTCTGTTTGCTCTTTGCATGGAATCAAGCTGTCTTACGAGCACTGTGAACTCGCTTCTGATAGCCTCCATCTGCTTATTAAGATCTTCTTTTATCGAATCAAGCTGCTTCTTCTGTTCATCAATAACAGAAGCCTGTACATTTCTGTAAATGCGCACACCAACATCATGGGTTGCTTCGTCACTTTTATTAAGACGATCGCTTAAGTTCTCCTTAAGCTCCTTTATTGCCTTGTCCAACTCCTGGGCACTTACCTCTGACTCAGCCTTCTCAGCCTTTAGATCTTTGAGCACATCTTCTATGGCATTCAATCTGTCTTCCATGTTTTTGGCATTTTGACGAAGAACGCCCATCTCTTCTTCATACTGCTTGTTCTGATTCTCAATCTGCTCCCTGTGAGCAGCCTCAGCAGCTGTATTAGCCTTGATCATTTCCTGTGCACTGATCTTTCCTGCAATTTTACCCATTATGTTTTCCATAGCTCCTCCTCTATAAACATGAGTATACACGTAGTTAGTGCTTTTTCATTTTACAGTCAAATACTAGATTACATCATTTATGCATTTCATACAATAAAACATTTGAAACGGTACTTCTTTTGTTCATATTAACCTCTAGTTTAAACTTTGTTAATATTTTATTCATATTTCATTGTTATAATTAGACAGAACCAAGGAAAACAAGGTTCATTTGCGAAGCTCTAACAGTAGCTCCGAAAGATAGATAAATTTTTTCATAATAGCCCGGGTGCCGAGAGGTGCCTGGGCACTCCTCATTAATAGGCAAATTACAGGATGATTTTACTCATCCTGAGGTGTAATTGCCTGTATTTCTTCATTAAGCGACAACATTCTGTCATCAAGCTCCGCTACCATTCTTGCACATTCAAAAAGCTGCGCTTTTATATTGGCAGGCGCTTTTGTTTCGAATTTGTACTGTATTTTATGCTCAAGGCTTGCCCAGAAATCCATGGCTACTGTACGGATCTGAACCTCAACCTTAACCTCCGCTGTATGGTCTGATAAATATACAGGAACTGCCACTATCATATGGTAGCTGCGGTATCCGCTGGTCTTGGGATTCATGATATAGTCCTTTATGGTAAGGACCTTGATATCCTTCTGATTGCTTATCATATCAGCTATTCTGTATATATCTGATGTAAAGGAACAGATAATCCTTATTCCGGCGATATCATTAATGTATTTCATCATATTTTCAAGCGTAGACTCATAGCCATGGCGTCTAAGCTTCTTAACGATACTCTCCGGAGTCTTTATTCTTGATTTTATGTGCTCTATAGGATTATATCTGTGTACTTCCTGAAATTCATCATTCAGTATCTCTATTTTTGTGTTAATCTGCTTCAAAGCAGAATTATATAATAGACTGACTTCTTCCCAGCTTTTTATATCTCCATCTGAAAATCTGGATTCCATAATGATTCCCCCAATAAACTTTGTTTAATGTTCCCAATACGCTTTGTTTAGAGAGCAGGCCTTCACAAGTCCCTTAGGAAGTCTTTTATACCTTCTTCCCATTCTATAGCCTGCAAATCTAAAGGTGCACATAATTATATAGTGCGGAATAAGATATGCTTTACCAATATGTCTGAAGTGCTCGATAGTATCCCTGACCATTTTCTTTCCTTCAGATTCTGACTTGATTCCGGAAAAGATCTCAGGATGATCAGTCTGTGATACTCCAAGGTCAAAATTCCTGTGGAACTGCTGTGCACAGGAATAATTGTGGGAATGAATCACTCCCGCATCCGGCACATAGCAGATAGCATAGCCTTTATACATAGCATTACCTGCATAGACCATGTCCTCGTTAAAAATAGCTCTGTGCAAAAAGCCGCCAATCTTATCGAATACATCCCTTCTATACATGGCACAGACGTTAGAGCAGAAGAAGGTCTTTATACCAAGCTTGGGAAGGTCTTTGATAGTCTTCCTCATGGGCTCAGTAGGATAATTGAACTTTCTGGAATATCTCTCAGCCAGATTACAGTCTGACTTGGGATACTGTCTTGCGTAAGCTGCCGCAACCTGCGGATCCTCAACAGCCTTAACCAGATTGGATATCAGCTGGTAATCCCTCGGAACGGCATCCTGAGTGATCATCAAAAAGAAATCTGCGTTAGACAGACTTACTCCAAGATTCCTTGTCTCGCCATGATCAAATTCCTTCTTGGAAATGTGATGAACTACTATGTTGTCATACTTATTTATAGCGTCCATCGCATCCTTTTTCTCAACCAGATAGCGCTTCTCTGTATTAACTATTATTATTTTTTCAGGTCTGTATGCCTGCTTCTCGAGTTCATCGATGAGCATTGAAAGCTCTGAACCCGGCTTATATGTTGGTATTATTACATCTACTGTATACATAGTTATCCTCTATGATGGATTCCAAATAGAATTTCACTATAAGGTTGAAAAAAGCCCCGGCTGATACCGGGGCCAAGTGTCAATCTTTATTACCTGTCAATATACTCATCCGTATCAGCAGCAATCTTCTGACTATACTTTTCTACACTGGAAGATACCTGATATTCCGTGTCCTCAAAGAGGAACTCGTGGAGCCACTTAACATTGGAAGCAAGATCAACAGGAATTACGCAACTTCCTTTCTTACCAACTGTTCCGGTAGCTCTCATATCCGCATGCGGGAAGCCATCATTTGCCACTACATTATAATTTGTTATATTGCCTAAAAGCTTAATAATATCTTCAAGTCCAAGAGATGTATAAGTCTCTCCGAACACCTTATTTGCTACATTCTCAAGCTCAGAAATATTAACAGTCTTTGCCTTTTCCAAAATAGCCATAAGGACAGTTCTCTGTCTCTCTGCTCTCTTGAAATCATCTCCGGCTGTGTATCTGATACGGCAGTAAGCTGTAGCCTGAAGTCCGTCAAGTGTCTGCATACCTGTCTGAGTTACAGGAGTATACTTCATTCCCAGCTCCTCAGCCATTGTTGACTGATAATTGTTCAAATGAGTGATCTCATTCTCTTCAATATTGATATCAACTCCGCCGAGTTCGTTTACTACATCTGTAAGACCGCCAAAGCCAATGGTTACAAAATCAGTGATATCCATATCAAGGTTCATGTTCAGCATGGATATAGCCTGCTGGGGTCCGCCAGCCTTGTAAGCTGCATTACATTTTGTATATGTATCGTTACTAAGATTAAGATATGTATCACGATATACAGATACAAGCTTGATATCGCCTGTTGCATTATTAATTGAAGCAATCATTATGGTATCACTTCTGGTGTTCTTATCAAGATCACCTTCTCGGGAGTCTACACCGAAGAGAGCAATGTTAGTATATCCTGTCATCTGCTCATTTTCTTCGACACCTGTGTTAACACTCTCTGCAATCTTTTTCTCATCAAGGTTAACCTTGCCAACCTTATCAACCTTAATTCTTCCAAATAAAGTCCATACTATAAAAAGAAGTATAAGGAGAACAACAATCTCAACACCGAATATTATAAGTGCTCTCTTTGTGTTCTTCTTTCTGCCTCTTCTGCCTGAGTTTCCACTCCTGCGATTCGACATATCATAAATCTCCTTTGAATTTTTAGTCTTCACTGCCCTATTTTGCCACAAAAATAATAATTATACAAGCAAAAGTCATTAATAGGCGTTTTTGTTGATAATGCCATGGAATATAGTTCCAATCATAATTCTGATGTCAAATTCCATAGACCAGTTTTCAATATAATAAATATCAAATTCAATTCTCTTCCTTATGGAAGTATCACCTCTGTAGCCATTTATCTGAGCCCAACCGGTAAGACCGGGTCTTACCTGATGCTTAACCATGTATCTCGGTATTTCCTGTCTGAACTTCTCTACAAACTGAGGCCTTTCAGGTCTCGGCCCTACAAGGGACATATCTCCAATAAGGATGTTGAACAATTGCGGAAGCTCATCAATACTATGTGATCTCAAAAATCTTCCTACACCTGTTACTCGCGGATCATCCTTTGTGGTCCAGCCCTTTTTCTCAGCCTTTTCAGACTGGAGCTGCATGGTACGGAATTTGTACATCATAAAGCTCTGACCATGAAGACCAACCCTCTCCTGTTTGAAAATAATAGGACCGGGACTGGACAGTTTAACCGCTATTGCAGCTATCAGCATTATAGGCGAAGAAATAATTATTCCAATAATTGATCCGATAATGTCAACTATACGCTTCAGCAATACGTTAAAGCCATTAGTCAACGGAACATATCTTATATTAATAACAGGAAGTCCCAATATCTCCTCGGTATAAGGATTACTCGGGAAAAGACTGGTGTAATCCGGAATGAACTTCGTATGTATTCCTGACTTTTCACAATCATCTACCAGTTCCTCAAGTCTGTCGTATCTATCCAGAGGCAGTGTGATGGTAATCTCATCATATTCGTTGCTCTCAAGAAGTTCAGGGAGCTTACTTATAGTTGATATTACCTTAACTCCATGATAAGTAGTTCCAAGCGGAACTGTATCATCAAGTATTCCGCTAACCACATATCCCCACTGAGGATTGTTGTTAATTCTGCTGATGTATCCTTCCGCACTTCTGGAATAACCTACAAGAAGTATGTGCTTCAGGTTATAGCCCTTACGTCTGATATATCTAAGGAACCTTCTGAGTAATATCCTGGATAAGCTCATCAGGATCACATTGATAACAGCAAACATGATTATCATCGTACGTGAGAAGTCAATCTGCTTGATCATGTACAATGCAACGAAGAATCCTATAAGTCCTATTACATTCGCACGAAGGATATTATACAGTTCATATCTCATCCTCGTGGCACGCCTGGGTGTGTAGAGATTGAGCATATTGTAAAGAACCATATATGCGGGCACCAAAAAATAGAGGGCAGTAAAATATGTCCCCATTGAAAGGTAGCCTCCCTCCGGCCCTGAAAAAGGTGATTCAAATTTCAGATAAAAAGCCAGCATATAGGAACAGGCCACAATTATGCCGTCCCCAGCGACGTGCAGCATGTTCAGGTTTTTCTGATTATCCTTAATCATATCTATTTCATTCTATAACATTTTATTTTATCCAACAAGCCTGCGAACACAGTTAACAAGTAGCTCCAGCTCAATGCAGAGGTAGTTTTTCAGGTGTCCCTTTTTATAAGGAACCTTCTTGTCACTGTTCTTAATGATCTTCTTCACCCCTCCTGCAAGCCCGTGGAGATAAGCAATGCCAAGTCCTTTTTTTATAAAGTATATTTGCTTTATTACAATCCCCAGAATTATAAGGGGAAGGTTTATCAAAATCTGTAAAAATGGCATGTTCTTATATATCAGATATAAGTTGTTACCAGCCGTCAGTTCTTCCTTAAAAACGTTATATCTTGATCCGCTTGTGCCGCTTCCTGCGTGATAAACAACTGCAGAAGGCTCATAGAGATTTTTGTATCCGTAAATCCTGGCTCTGTAGCCCACATCCACGTCCTCTAAGTAGCAAAAGTGCGCCTCATCAAAGCCACCGATCTGGACCAGAGCATCCTTTTTATATATGGCAGCTCCGGCACAGGCAGATGTTATGGATGCCTTCTTATCATAGCTCTTGTTGTCCTTATCTCTTCCCGGTGAAAATGCCCAGCCAAGAGCGCAGTATAAATCGCCGGAATCATCAATGTTATGAGGCTCCTTCATCTGGAGCATCTTGGCTCCGACAGAAAACACATTTCGTTTTCCATCAATGGCCTTAAGCAGATTTTCTGTCATTTTCTCATCTGAGACAGTGTCGTTATTTAAGAGCAGAACATACTCGGTTTTAGCGAGATTTATGCCAATATTTACGGCATTGGCAAATCCAGTATTACTTGTAAGCTCATTGATAAGTACCTTGGGATAACGATCTTCATGTTTGGCAAGATTGTTTCTCAAAGTCTCTATTCCGCTGTCAGTTGATCCATTATCTATAATTATAACTTCTGAACTTACGCTCTGCTTCCTAAGACTTCTTAGACACTCATCAAGAAACTTCGCTCCGTTATAATTAGGGATAACTATTGTTACTTTATCACTCACAATAAATAACCCTCTTTATCAAATCATTGTCTCATATCTGGGATCCCATAACACCTTGTATCCTAGCTGTCTGACAGCCTGTCCGAATCGTATACTTTTCTCCCTGATCTCGGCATCAGTACCTATCGATTCAGCTTTGATGCTCTTTCCCTCAGTTGTATTCTTATATGAAACGCCGAATATCTCCTTGTAGAGATCTGTCAGCTCCTGTCTGATTTTCATACACCTTATATCTACAGCGTCTGTATTCTGCTCAAGAACTGCAAGATGCTGAAAACCGCCACTAAAGCCCTTGGGAAGTCCATCAAATCTCACCTTGCCATCAGCTCGGTAATTGCCGCCAATCATAGTTCCGTTTTTATCTACGATCTTGCCACCGACCACGCCAATATCCTTTCTAGCCGTAAAGATATTATCAGTATAGTCAACACGATAAAATCCCACATGCTTTAAATGACTTACAGAAGCATTGATACCATTTGCTTTCAAAAAATCCTGTATCGCACGTTTACCAGCATCATAAGCATACATCTTACTTCTGGGATTAGCAGAGGTTGAGCTGTCATGACTACGCCAATGGTACAGCACTTTTGGAATATGTATAATCTGCTTCTCATAGTCTGTTGTCCACATAATTCTTCCAACAGCCCTTAGGAAAAGATCATAATCCTGAGCGCCATCATACTCACCCCTGAATCTGCAGGTATGAATAACATCCGATCTTATTGTAGTAAAATGACAGATGTAATTATTCGACAAGAAGAGATCGGGATTAAACTTCTTTTTCCTGTGGTACTCAAAGAACCTGTCACCTTCTGCATTGCACTTATCCTCGTCAGAATAGATTAGTCTCGGATAATTCTTGATTGCAGCGATAGCAACCTCACACAGTGCATCAGGTGTGAGAACGTCATCATGATCAAGAAGCGCCATGTAATCACCACGGGAAGCATCTAGCGCAGCATTTGTATTTTCAGAAATACCGGCATTGTTTTTAAGACGAATGTGCCTTATCCTTCCGTCCGCTGCAGAATACCCTTTTATTATCTCTGTCAGAGGATAGATAGCTCTGCCCTTTGATACTATCGGAGCCTCAGCCAAAATGAGCTCCCATTTACCATAAGTCTGATTCTGGACAGATTCTATCATCATCTTTAGAAATTCTCTGTCAGTATTGTAGCAGGGCACAAGGATACTGATCAGTGGAAGCATCTTGGATTTAGCTGCATTATTAAGGAGCGACCTATACCACTTCCTCTGCTTTTCAAGTTCTTCTTCAGTAGGAGGTACATAAGTATAGTTATCGCTTCTCTGATCCCGCAGCCTCTCCATAACAGCAACCGCTGTGTTACCTATGCCGTTTCTTCTGGCGTATGCAATTGTCTTTTTAATACTATTAATCATATTTATAAAAAGAGGGCTGTCAGGCAAACCGACAGCCCTGCTAAAAGGATCTTTATTATTTTTCTATAAGAGCTTTAACAGCAGCAGTAAGTTCATCCTGCTTCTTAGCAGCATCCTCAAGGCTTGTACCCTTTACACCCATGTAGAACTTGATCTTGGGCTCGGTTCCTGAAGGACGTGCACAGCACCATGAATCATTATCAAGAGCAAAGTAAAGAACATTTGACTCCGGAAGTCCTGTCTTACCCTTCTCACCTGTCTGAGGATTGATGGTCTCGCCTGTCTTATAATCGCGGAACTCTTCTACAGTCCACTGACCAAATGTCTTAGGCGGATTGTTTCTGAGCTTATCCATAAGTGCAGCGATTTCCTTTGCACCCTCCATACCCTTCATAGTGATGGAGTACTGACCTTCCTTATAGTAGCCATAGTCTTCATACATATCAACCATAGCATCCCAAAGTGTCATGTTGTTCTTCTTGCAGTATGCAGCTACTTCGCAAAGCATCATAACAGCTACGATCGCATCCTTATCACGGGCATGTGTACCTGCAAGGCATCCATAACTCTCCTCAAGACCGAATACATAATTGTATTCCTGATTGTTCTCTTCGAAAAGTCTGATCTGCTCACCGATATACTTAAAGCCTGTAAGAACTTCGATATAGTGAAGACCATATTTCTCAGCAACTCTTCTAGCCATGTTTGTTGTAACAATAGTAGTTACGAACGCAGGTCTCTCAGGCATTGTGCCTGTAGCCTTTCTCTCACGAAGAATGTACTCGCCGATAAGCATTCCTGACATGTTTCCTGTGAAAGGTACATACTCGCCAGTCTTAGTATCCTTAGCATATACACCAAGACGGTCAGCATCGGGATCTGTAGCAAGAACGATATCTGCGTCCTTTTCCTTTGCAAGCTCAAGAGCAAGCTTGAACGCCTTAGGATCCTCGGGATTAGGATAATCAAGAGTTGTAAACTCAGGATCCGGAAGCTCCTGCTCAGGAACAATATATACATTCTTAAATCCAAGCTCTGCAAGAACTCTCTTTACAGGAACAAGACCTGTTCCGTGGAAAGGAGTATAAACAACTGTAAGCTTCTCAGCCATTTCCTTGATAACATCAAGATGGATGATCTGCTTCTTGAGCTCAACCATGTATGCGTCATCAATGTCTTTGCCAATGATCTCATAGAGACCAGCCTTCATGGCATCTTCCTTAGACATTGTCTTAACATCGTTGTAATCTGTGATAGCCTTAACTTCTGTTATGATACCTGTATCGTGAGGCGGTGTAACCTGAGCGCCATCCTCCCAATAAGCCTTGTATCCGTTATATTCCGGCGGATTGTGGCTGGCTGTGATCATAACTCCGGCAATACATCCAAGCTTTCTTAAAGCAAATGAAAGCTCAGGAGTAGGTCTGAGTTCATCAAAGACATAAGCCTTGATTCCGTTAGCTGCAAGGCATCTTGCTGTCTCGTCTGCAAACTCAGGTGAGAATCTACGGCAGTCATAAGAAATAGCTACACCTCTCTTTGCACCGTCTGCTCCACCATTTTTCTTGATGTAATTAGCAAGACCCTGTGTTGCCTTACGTACAACATACTTATTCATTCTGTTGGTTCCGGCACCGATGACACCACGCAGTCCGCCTGTACCAAATTCAAGCTCCTGGTAGAATCTGTCCTGAACCTCATCCCCATTATTACGAATAGCTGTCAGCTCTTTCTTTGTATCCTCATCAAAATATGGATCATTTAACCAATACTCAAGCTGTTTCATTGCGTCACTCATCATCTTCCTCCTTATAAGTGAGGTTTATCCTCAATTATATCTAGTAAATCATTACTACTGTTAAAAGTCAATTCATGCGTTGCAAAGAACTGCTCATGAATTGCGCAAACTACTGTACCCTTCGATATTGAGTGAAAAGTCACTTCTATCAAGTGAGAAATTCGGATTATAGTACGGATCCCCCTTATCCAGTACTTCCTTCCACTTATTCTTAAAGTGCTCTGACTCCTCATCATATCTTTTAGCATTCTCACCCTCGAGGTCAAGTCCTCTGGATGCTGACTCATAATGATACATCTCAGCAAAAGGAGTGAAAATGTTCAGGTATCCTTTTTCACGTAATTTCAAACAAAAATCAACATCATTGAGTGAAACCCGGAAGCCCTCATCAAATCCGCCAACCTCATCATACTTGGCTCTTGATACCATCAGACATGCCCCTGTCACTGCAGACATGTTCTGTGCATAGCAAAGTCTTCCCATATATCCCAGGTTCATACCCTCCTGTCCGTAATGACAATGCCCTGCTGTTCTGTGGGCTCCAAGTCTTAAAACAACGCCTGCATGCTGAATCTTACGATTGGGGAAATAGAGCTTTCCGCCAACAGCACCGACATCACTTCTCTGAGCATACATGAGCAGCTCTTCCAGCCAGTTTACAGTAATAACCTCAGTATCATTGTTAAGAAGAAGAATATAATCTCCTGTTGAATGCTTTACACCGTAATTAACTACTGCAGAAAAGTTAAAGGCAGGCTTTGATCCATCAGGATTGAGATTGCTCTTATCCTCATAAAAATCAACTATCTTAAGGACGCAGCTCATAGCTCCGTTTCTGAGCTCATCATAATAAGCTCTTATTTCTTTAGAAGTACTGCCATTTTCAACAACAATAATCTCATAATTATCATAGGTTGACTTCTGATATATAGAAGTGAGGCAGCGCTTTAAGTCCTCCAGATGCTCACATGTGGGAATTATTATTGAAATCTTGGGTAATCCCTCAACTTCATAAGCGATCTTGAAAATAGTCTCAAATGCTCTGGTACTTGTTATCTTAAAATGATCGTAGCCATGTCTTCTGAGGTGATCGGCTACAGCTCCCCTTGCAGCATCTATTGCATAGCTCTTGGCACTTATGTCAGATGCAACGCTTCCTGCATGGGATCTCCAGTAATATAAAAGTCTGGGAATATGAACTATATGCTCTGCCGCGTCAGTAAGTCTCAAGATCATATCGTGATCCTGACTTCCGTCAAACTTGGACCTGAACAGCTCTGTACCGTCAAGAAGTGTCCTCTTGAATACACTAAAATGGCAGATATAGTTGTTAGCTCTAAGGTTATCCGGCGCATAATCAGGCTTAAAATGCATCGTTATCATATGATCAATACTCTTACCGGAGAAGGTAGCCTCATCGCAGTAGAGGTAGTCTGCATTTTCTTCATTAATGGCCTTTACGTAATAGTAAAGAACCTCCGGATGAAGAATATCATCATGATCAAGGAGTCCTATATACTCACCCGAAGCAAGCTTTAAACACTCGTTGGTATTACCTGAGATACCGGTATTTTTCTCCAGTCTGTGATAGAGAATTCCGGATTTGTCGGATTTACCACCTCCTGCTCTCGCATCCTTCTGATACTCCTTAACGATGTTCTCCACATAATCATGCTCTGCATCAGAACCATCAGCCAGGCAAAGCTGCCAGTTTGTATAAGTCTGATCAAGAACAGACTCTATCATATCCCTCAGGAAATTCTCGGGAGTATTGTAAAGTGGCACCAAAATACTGATAAGAGGCATCTTTTCAAAGTGCTCGGCTCTCTCAGCTGCAATAGTCTCCTCTGAAGGAAAACTCTCTGTGCCATAATGAACCTTGGCTCTTCTCTCTATCTGCTTGTATTTAAGCTTAGCAATAACGCCGCTTACTGAACCTGCATTCTTCACACGATCTTTCTGACGGATCACAAAATGCATTGCATTTCTTGCAGGTGTGCTTGCTTTCCAGATCGGGTTATTTTTTATGCGGTTAAGCTTAAATTCCAGTTCCTGGTTCTTATCCTCAAGATCAGCTATTCTCTGTGCCAGATCAGCACTCTTAAGCTTCTCTTTTTCATATGCTGTTTTATAATCAAATTCTGTATTATCAGTCATTAACTTATTTCACCTTAAGTAAATTTGCTACCCAGTTTATCAGTTTGAGGCTGCCCGTCTGATCGAGCGCCGCCATTCCCACCTGATAATATCCGGGTGCCAGCTTCCCTGCAGCAATCCTTACCTTATATCCGGTAAGGTCAACATCTATCTGGTCCTGAAGCCTTAACTTTATGTCCGGTCTGTACCATGTATAAACCGGCATACTGTATACCACCGAAGAAGCGGGTCTTGATCCATCATCTGAGCGTTCAACCTGTCGAAGGACCAGTCGTCTCTCAAAAAATGCATTGTCTGAACCTATAACAAAGCTGTAGCCCTTTACAAAGTAGCCATCAACCACATCTCCGTCACGGACGCCATACATCCAGTTTTCCATGGTACCCGCATACTCGACACCGATTCTAAGACATGCATCTTCCCTTGCTTCAGCAAAGCCGTCCTCATGTACCTTAATGCTGTGATAAGGAATATCAAGCACCGGAGTGAAGTCTTCACAGGGAATGATAGCACTTATGGTCTCATCATCTGTAAGGTACTTACTATAGAAAGGATCCTTGTTATAGAATCCCGGATGTCTCTTCATCAAAACCTCGTACTCACTGGCAAGGCGCTCCATCTTCTTCATATCAAGAGTATCAAGTCCTCTGCTGAGTGATTCGTGATGATAAAGGCTGATATGGTTACAGCAGACATTGTAATAGCCCTTCTGATACACGCTGTAACACAGGTCAACATCATTAAATGCAACCGGAAGCTCCTCAGGGAAGCCGCCAACCTCATTAAATTTCTCGCGGCTGAGCATCAGGCATGCACCTGTAGCGCCTATGAGATTATGTATTCCTCTGTTATATCCAAAATAATGTGACTTCTGGTCATGCATTCTCTGAAGCTTGTGCACAGGGCCAAGTCTCACGTTAGTGATTCCAGCATGCTGTATAAGGTCAGAATCCGGGTAAAGGAGCTTAGCGCCAACCACACCAACGTGCCTGAGCTGCGCCTGTGAGAGCATCTCTCTGAGCCAGCCATCCTGCGTAGCTTCTATATCGTCATTTAAAAACAGCAGATACTCACCGCCCGAACGAGTAGCACCACGGTTACACATGTGTGAAAAATTGAACTCTTCCACCTTGTACAGATAAGATATATTGGTAAGTCCGCCTGTCTTATCTATCTGATTTATATAAGAGCCATATCTTACTCTGTTATAAGCACTGCTGCCGTTATCCACAACAACAATCTCATATTTTATATTCTTTTCGTGAGTAGTATTAACTATAGATTTTAGGCACTGGAAAAGGATATCCGGATGATCCTTGGTAGGGATGATTATGCTAAGGGTCGCAGGCTTCATAAGCATATGTCTTGAATTATGAAAACCTCTTCCATAAAACACATCTGTCTCAGGATCTCTGTGGAACAGGATCTCACCTATATGTCCAATAGGAAACTCCATATCCGCTCTTTTTGCAAAGGCTCTCTCCTCGATTGCGAGCATACAGAACAAAACGTCAGCTGAGAGCATGCTTGCTTCACGGCCAACAGCCTCAGGGGAATTCTTCTTAACTCCTGTAGTTCCCCCCAGCATCTTGAGAGCATTATCGTATTCAGCAGCTGCTGCCTCGTAGGTATTAGCCCTGCATGCAAATACGCTGCCAATATAAAAAGCATTCAGATAAGTATCCGGTGACCAGTCAGGCTTAAAATACGGATGTCCGTACTTTCCTCTGCCGATCATCTCATCCTCATCACCGTAAACGACATTTATCTCCGGATGAGCTTCAAAATATCTTTTGATATTCTCGACCGCATGTCCGGCAAGTCTTCCCTTAGGGCTCACAAAAATCAGGATCTTCTCAGCTGTAGCAGTAGGATCCGCATCCATCCACACCTTGGTGTAGGATACAACCTCTGTGTAAAGCTGAAGTCTCCCCGTGACTTTGGAAGCAGCCCCGCCTGATACCATTATGGGGTGCTTTTCCTGTCTGTGCTCCCAGATATTATAGGCATTCTTACATTCCTTAACCTTTTTCTGGTAGCCCCTTTTTCTGTTGTTAATAAGAATATTCTTAGCGACTTCTTTTAACATTTTTCACTGCCCTTAGCCGGGAAGCAGTTTCCTCTTTATCTTGCGAAGGAACTCTCCCTTCTCCTCCGTAGTCTCTTCCTGCCCTACTCTGAGTGAATCCTCAAGTGTTGTGGCAGTTTCTTTCGGAATAAGCGTTGTCATCATTGTTATTTTAAGATGATTTTCGCGCTTTTTCTCTATTCTGTCATCAGCGAAACCAAATTCAATATTGGGATCGTCTGTACCGAATACAATACTATCCTCTGAAATCCAGGATCCGTTGGGGTGTATTGAAATATAAGTCTCACCATCCTCTACGGACACATCATTCCAGATTACCTGCTTGATAGTTACTATACATGTAGCAAATGCAGGATCAATACGGATATTCTGCACGCTGTCATTGCACTCTACATCCAAAGTAACCATATTATGATCATCGTATGTATCATCAGGGAAAATGGAATCATCTTCACTGTATCCATCGCCCTCATCAACATATATCTGAATCTCTTCAGCGCTTCTTGCAGTCTCGGTTGAGCCGGCAAGCTCCTTAGGAACAATTGCCGTTCTTCCTATCATCTTCCAGAGCTCGACGAAGGATTTTCTTCTACCTGTAACGTACTTCTGGAAGTCAGCTTCCTCACTGAGAAGTGACTTGATATCATCATCTGAGATACCGATCTGCTCATAGAGTGCTTTGACGTCAAGCTTGTCTCTGCTTCTGTCCTCCAGCATGTAGCTGTAAAGAGCTCTGAACGCTATCTCCTTCGGCGGTATGCATTTTCCGTAGGTCCACTCGTAATCAATGATTGTCCATATAGGACCATTAACCAGAATATTAGGGAAAATAAGATCATAATCCGTCACAGGATAATCCGGTCTGTATCCCATCCTTCGCATGTACTCTCTGAAAAGAGCGTTGAAGGAATCCATATCATCAGATTCAAGGCACGCATCAAAAAGAGCTGTAAGCGGTATACCATTTACAAATGAGAACATCGCACATCTTGATTTCTCATCAAGCTGACAATCATTGACCTCAAGATCTCCGCCTCTGTATCTCTCGCGCAGTGCGTAGTAAGCGTCCTGCATACTGAAAATGTGATCCTCAGCAGCCTCGGTAAGAGGATACTTCTTGATCAGCTTTCTTCCAAGCTTATCGACCACGATATCTGTTCTTATCTTGAACTCATCCGCGCGGTCGTTTGAATATTTGCAGTAAACAGTGTCAAACCCAGGTCCAATAATGACCTCAAAGGAATTGGCAAAATCTGCATACATTCCATCGTTTATAAGACATTCGTATGCCCTTTTCTCATTAAAAAGAAGAAGTCTGTCTCTGTCGTAATTACGTACATTATCCTGCAACTCTCCGTATGCCGGAAGATATTTATCTGAGTGAAGCGCAGTCATAAGCTTGTAGTCAGGATAAGGGTAGTAAAAATGATAATCATTCATACCACACTTCTTAAATATCCTGATAAGACCGCTTCTTGTGAAGGTTCTTGCAACTGAATCCTTGGAATAGCCCTCTATTCCATCAAAATAACCACCAAGATGATCTTCAGCAGCACCGGCGAAGTATTTAAGTCCGATCCTGTTCTCAATGGCGATAACGATTCGTCCGTCCTTCTTCAGGTGCTTCTTAAGCATGATAAGGAAATTCTCATAGGGATTCTCTGTTCCGATATATCCCTGTCCATACTCAAATACACCAATAAGGAAAATGAAATCAAAATCAGTCGGAAGATCAGGCTCGATATCCCTGAAATTACCAACATGAATGGTTACATTGTCACAATCTGAATTTCTTGTGGCATTTATCTCACTTCTGCGTCTTGAAAGATCACAGGCAATTACCTCGCCTGCCTTTTCAGAGAGCATACCTGTAATAGCACCGCAGCCGGCACCAACCTCAAGAACCTTCTCCTTGCCGGTCATGGGTATCCACTCGACAATGTTACTTCTGAGCTCTGAAAGATGATAAAGAATCGGCCAGCTTGCCTTCTTCTCGATAATCTCAGGATACTCTTCCTTCTTATGCTTTCTAACAATGTCGAATATTTCCTGCTCAACAGGACCATCACTGTACAGGTCAAGTCCTGCATAGTGCTTGAAATTCAGTTTTACATTCCCAATAAATACTTCTTCCTGCATGTCTTAATCCTTTTTAGCATCACTTACGTTAACTGTCGATTCCATATCGACATATCCAACGGTGTTCTTATCAGAAACCACCGTAATATTCAGTGCATCATAAAGACGGTGATATACAACAAAGTCGTCCTGTTCAAATCCTGTTACACCAAAGGAAACAAGATATTCGCCTCCCTGCAAAAGCATCCTCTGCGTGAATGTAATATCCTTCTCATCCCCCGCATGTACAGGCTCCAGGAACGCTTTTTCAACCATCGAATTGGTTCCTGTAATCTCTATTCCCATTACATTTTTAATTGTAAAAGCAAAAATCGGAGCATTTATATCTTTAAGGAACTTCACCTTCATGTGAATAGTGAACTCTGTTCCCTTAATAACCGAATTAGTCTTAAGTCCCTTGGAATCTGTGGCATAGAATTCCGTAATCTTCGCCGCATTATTACCATATTCAAGAAGATCCGAATTCTCAGTGGTGTTTGCAGCCTCCTGCTCTTTTTTCTCAGCTGTGGCTTCTTTATTACCATCTGCCTTCTTACCGGCAGCCTCTCTGATATCCTCATCCTCAAGCAACGACTTAAAGTCATTCTCCGGAAGCGGGTACTGACCGACAAGAACCTGTTTATAGATGTCGATCATCTTCTTAGGAGTTCCCTCGCCAAGGATAACACCCTGATTGAGAAGAACTGCCCTGTCACAGTATCTGCTTATCGTAGAAAGATCGTGGGATACGAAAAGTATCGTCTTACCCTGCTTCTTAAACTCCTCAAACTTGTGATAGCACTTAGCCTGGAAGAATACGTCTCCTACTGAAAGCGCCTCGTCTACAATAAGTATCTCAGGATCAATGTTTATTGCAACCGCAAAGGCCAGTCGCACAAACATACCGCTTGAATAGGTCTTAACAGGCTGATAAACATAGTCTCCTATATCAGCAAATTCAAGGATTGAATCCATTCTGGCTTTGATCTCTTCCTCTGAGAAGCCGATCATCATACCATTTAAGAAAATGTTATCAATTCCATTGTACTCCATATTAAAGCCGGCACCCAGCTCAAGAAGTGCTGAAATATGTCCATCAACCTCAACAGATCCGGAGGTCGGTGACAATACACCGGTAATAATCTTAAGAATTGTTGATTTTCCTGAACCGTTAGTTCCGATAATTCCAATGGTCTCACCTTTTTTAATAGTGAGATTGACGTGGTTTAGTGCAAGGTGCTCTGTGTAGCCATTTCCCTTAAGGAGACCAAGGGCATCCTTTAACCTGTCGGAATTCTTGTTATAAAGTTTATACATTTTAGTCAGATCAGAGACCTGAATCGCTATATCTTTATCCATAAAGTAGTCTTTCCGTGCCAGAAATTATCAAAGTACATCTGCAAATTGCGGTTTTGTCTTTTTGAAAATTACAGAGCCTATGCAGAACAAAGCTACAACCACTATCCAGAAATAAGTACTTGAATAGAAATGCTCAAAGAACCACTCATCGCCATAAACAGCATTCCTGTAGCCTTCAACAATATAGGTCATTGGATTAAGCTTAATAATCCACTTATACTTATCAAATCTCTCAGCATTTATATTCCACAATACAGGAGTAGCCCACTGCCCTACCTGAAGAACGATAGCAAGAATCTGGGTAAGATCTCTGAAAAACACCACAACTGCGCAGGTTGTATAGCTTAGTGATAATACCAGAATAAACTCACAAATAGCATAATAGAAAATCTGAATAGAATAAATTGTCGGATAATAACCATACATGCAGGCTACTATAAGCATTACTCCTGCAAAAAATACATGAATAAAAAGTGCTGCAATAATCTTTATCAACGGAAGGATGCTTATCTTAAAGAGCACCTTTTTAACAAGATAATTGTACTCAAGAAGAGAAGTAGTACCATTCATCCATGCTTCAGTAAAGAAAAACCAGGGCACAAGACCTGTTGTCAAAAACAGGACAAAAGGAACTTCCGTACCGCCACCGGCAAGCTGACCCTTCTGAGGTAAAAACACACTAAAAACAAACCAATACATCAAAACAGTGACCACTGGCTGAGCCAGTGCCCACACAACGCCCATATAAGAGCCGGCATATCTCTTTTTAAAATCGTTTATCGCCAATCTTTTGATGAGCTTTCTTGAATTAAAAAGCTCCACCGGAAGAACCATGAGCTTATCATACCAGGCAGTAAACAGTATCATCGACATTACGATGAGTATACATGCGCATATCTTCTTCAGCATCTCTGTATGCTGGTCTGCAAGAGGATTGGAATGCAGAACGATTATCAGCATAAGAACAAGTGCAAGAGCATAGAATATGCCAAGTCCAACCTGCTTGGGAAGCTCACTTATGATTGGCAGTTTCTCAGCTTTTCCTTTAGCCATTACTTAACTCCACGATCCTTTTTATAATCAGAAAGTGTTCCCCACTTTGTATCCTTCTCTGAAAGAGTAAGATCTGCCTCGTTCTCATAAGGCCATTCAACACCGATCTCGGGATCCTTAAAGAGGATTCCGCCTTCATCATCTGGATGATAAAAATCAGTACACTTATAAGCAAATTCAGCATAATCGGAAAGGACAAGGAAGCCATGTGCAAATCCCTTAGGAATGAAAAACTGCTTCTTATTCTCTGCTGAAAGGACAACGCCGAACCACTTACCGAAAGTAGCTGAGCCCTCGCGAAGATCTACTGCAACATCAAAAACCTCGCCCTTGATAGCTCTTACAAGCTTATCCTGAGGGAAGTTTTTCTGGAAATGAAGTCCTCTTAATACTCCCTTTTTGGATGCGGACTGATTATCCTGAACAAATTCCATGTCGATACCTATCTTCTCAAAATCTCTCTTTGAGTAGGTCTCCATGAAATAGCCTCTCTCATCTCCAAAGACCTGAGGTGTTATTACCTTAAGTCCTTCAATCTCGCATGTCTCAACATTTAACTGACCCATTTTAATTTATTCCTCCAAAATCAATTAGCATTTCCTTCTAATACGCCCGGAGCTTCATGAAGCATTCCGTGCTCATCAGGTACGAGCTCAGCATTACCTGAAGATATGCCACCTTCAGTAGGCCTGTTCTTTTCTACAGGCTCATCCGCATTTGCAGGTACCGGAACATTATCCACTACCACGACAACTGACGGTCTCTGCTCGCTCTTATCAAAAAAATCACTGGCGGTAAGAAATCCCTTGAGATTATCTCCGATCTGCTCTCCATAGGCTGTTTCCATAGTATCACCCTCGGAAACAGCAACCTCGGTCTCAGGAGCCTTTCCACTGCCTATCATGGAATTAATCTTATCTCTGTTTGCAGCATAAACTACCACTGCAATAAGAACCATAGTGGTAATTACAGCCAATATAGACAATCTGAATGTCTTAGAGTCCATTTGCTACCTCAACAAGATATTTGCCGTAGTCGGTCTTCATAAGAGGCTCAGCAAGCTTAAGAAGCTGCTCCTTGCTGATAAATCCTCTCTTGTAAGCAATCTCCTCAATACATGAAACATAAAGTCCCTGTCTCTTCTGGAATGCGCAGACGAAATCAGCAGCATCAAGAAGAGAATCATGATTTCCTGTATCAAGCCATGCAAAGCCTCGGCCCATGGTCTCAACACGGAGCTCACCTCTGCGAAGATACTCATTATTAACACTTGTTATCTCGATCTCGCCTCTGGCTGAGGGCTTTACGTTTTTAGCTATATCAATAACATCGTTGTCGTAGAAATATAATCCGGGAACCGCATAATTGCTCTTGGGATGCTCAGGCTTCTCCTCGATGGAAATAGCCTTACCATTTTCGTCAAACTCTACAACACCGTACTCTCTGGGATCACGAACATAGTATCCAAAGATTGTTGCACCCTTATCTCTGGAAGCAACCTCCTTAAGGAGCTTACTAAAGCTCTGACCATAGAAGATATTGTCACCAAGAACAAGTGCCACGCTGTCATTACCGATAAAGTCAGCACCGATAATAAATGCATCAGCAAGTCCTCTGGGCTCCTCCTGGATTGCATATGAAAATGACATTCCAAGCTGCTCACCGGTTCCGAAAAGATCCTCGAATATAGGAAGATCTCTGGGGGTAGAGATTATAAGTACCTCTCTGATCCCTGCAAGCATCAGGGTTGAAAGAGGATAATAGATCATAGGCTTGTCATATACAGGCATGATCTGTTTTGAAATCGCTCTTGTAAGCGGATAAAGTCTTGTTCCGGAACCTCCGGCAAGTATAATTCCCTTCATGGATAATACCTCCAAAATCAACAATATTAATTCAATTTATCTATATCATTGATAAACTTACACCATCTTATACTATAACATAAACGGCGTTATCTATCATTTGTTTGTGCTTAAATTCTTACTCGCTTTTACGAACTTCATCTATGATGAATGGCGGACGGGATCTGGATGCGTCAAGCGCGCGCCACACATATTCACCAAGGATTCCCAAAGTCAACATAATAAGTCCCGTTGCAAAGAGGACTACGCACATAAGTGATGCATATCCGGCTATCGGAGTTCCTACAGTAAGCTTCTCGTATATTGCGCCAATTATTCCCGCAAAGGCAGCCAACGCTACAAGAGTACCTATCATGCTTATAGCCCTGATGGGGAAGTAGGAAAAGCTCATCATGGAATCCACCACAAGCTTATACTTTTTGGCAAAGGTCCAGCGGGATTTACCTACTGTCCTGTCCTTTCTGTGGAAATAAACCCTGGCTGACTTAAAGCCAATCCACATAACCTGAAGTGTAAGGGATGAATTTTTTTCATCCATAAGCTGTATAACCTTTATAGCCTGTCTGTCCAGAAGGTAGCAGTCACAGCCACCCTGGGGCATATCTTTATTTATAGTCTTTCTTACAAGCCAGTAGTACATACCTGCAAAGAACTTCTTTACAGCACCCTCGTCTCTGTCAGCTCTTATCGCAAGAACAACCTTATTGCCTTCCTTCCATTTCTCGTAGAGATCCAGAATAAGTGTGGAATCCTCCTGAAGATCTGCCTGCTTGGTAACTGCACAGTCACCGGTGCACACAGAAAGACCTGCAAGGATCGCAGCATGCTCACCAAAGTTTCTTGAGAGTCTTGTGCAGACCACATTCTTATCCTTCGCAGCTATTTTGTTCATGATCTCCCAGGAGTTATCCCCTGATCCATCATCAACAAAAACTATCTCATAATCTCCAAGCTTCCCGAGAATTTTTTCCTTCATATCCTCGTAGAGCATCTCGAGTGTATCTGAATTGTAATACACCGGAACAACTATTGATATTTTACTCATTTTTTCTCCATGCCCGGTGAGGGCTCTATAACGCAACAATAGAGAGCCCGGTAAAATAGCCTTACCAAAGCTCTCCTGTTATATCTATATTACTGCCTAACCAATTAAATTATCAAAACTTACTGCTGTACATGTCATCGTAGTACTTCTGATAGTCTCCGCTTGTCACATGCTCCATCCAGTCCTCATGAGCAAAGAACCACTTGATTGTCTTTCTGATGCCTTCCTTGAACATTGTCTCAGGCTCCCATCCAATCTCAGCCTTAATCTTATCAGGAGCGATAGCATAACGACGATCATGTCCCTTTCTATCCTCAACATAAGTTATAAGGTCATAAGTAAGCTTCTCTTTTCTGGGATCAGAATCATCAAGGGACTCACGAAGCACGTCGATGATTGTCTGAACGATCTCAATGTTCTGCTTCTCATTGTGTCCGCCGATGTTATAGGTCTCAAAAAGTCTGCCCTTTTCCTGAACCATGTCGATCGCCTTAGCGTGATCCTCAACATAGAGCCAGTCACGAACGTTTTTACCATCACCGTAAACGGGAAGTGCCTTGCCCTCAAGTGCATTGTGGATCATAAGAGGTATAAGCTTCTCCGGGAACTGGAACGGTCCGTAATTATTGGAGCAGTTAGTAATATTTGCAGGGAACTTATATGTATCCATATAAGCCTTAACAAGCATGTCTGAGCTTGCCTTACTAGCTGAGTACGGGCTGTGGGGATCGTAAGGTGTTGTCTCATAAAAATATGCGTCAGGATCCTCAGGAAGTGAACCATAAACCTCATCTGTACTTACATGAAGGAATTTCTTACCTTCCTTATATGAGCCATCGGGAAGCTCCCATGCCTTCTTAGCTGCATTCAGCATTGTAGCTGTACCAAGAACGTTAGTCTCAACGAAAATCTCGGGATTAACGATTGATCTGTCAACATGGCTCTCAGCCGCGAAATGTACAACGCGGTCGATGTCGTTCTCCTCAAAAATCTTGTTAATAGCCTCTCTGTCGCAGATATTAGCCTTAACAAATGTATAGTTATCTCTGCCCTCTACGTCCTTGAGGTTCTCAAGGTTACCTGCATAGGTAAGGACATCCACATTGATAATGCGAATCTCATTGTCATACTTTTTAAACATGTAATGAATGTAATTGGAACCGATAAATCCGGCACCGCCTGTTACAAGATATGTTCTCATAAACCCTCCGTAATTATATACGATGAAAAATCTCTAATGTATTCTAACTGTTTAAAGAAATAAATGCAAATCCTTTAAATCATGATGTTACATCAGGTAAAAAATCAGAATTCCGCTTAAAATCAGCACCATTCCTGCAAGCTTGGATTTCGTGATCTTTTCCTTAAACACAAATCTGCTAAGAAACATAACAAGTATGTATCCCACGGGCTCAATGATCACCACATACATATATGGCATGTGTCCGTAGCAGATAATTGCCACAAGCATGGAAATGACCAGAAGTCCATAGCCACCTATAACAAGGACGTTAAGGTACTGCCTTATAAAATTAGGGTATTCCTTCCCTGAGCTTTTCTTAAGTAGTATCTGGGAAACAGATGCAAGGAGCTGCCCAAACAGCGCAAGTATTATGAAAGGAATCATTTTGCTCCTCCCTTCATCTCTTCGCTAGCATCAGCTTCTTCCGAAGGTCTGTTAAGAATAATAGTTCCTGCTATAACCAGTGCCACGCCTACTATCTTAGGCACAGTCACCTTTTCATGAAATAGCCATACACTCCAAAGAAGTGACCACAGAAGGGTCATCGCCTTATTGGCATAGGCTATTGAAAGCTCGAAGCGCTTTAAAAGCTGCTGCCACATAACGGCATAAATTCCAAGCACCGCAAAATCCAACAGATAAAGCAGTATAAATTCTTTTGATAAAATTCTGTAATTCGATACAAGCTTACTGATAACAGTAGTAAGTGAATATATCAGTACAGCTCCCTGAAGTACCAGAATTGCAGTAAGTCCGTTCTTTTTCATAATTATCCGTAGATCACCTCTGCAAAATGAGTGGCGATAACCTTATTGGCATCCTTGTTTACATGAATGTTATCTAGAAGATAATCCGCACTGTTACCCTCATCAATTGTTCCATAGTAGTTATCCACAAAGGAAACACCGGTCTCACCGCAGGTATCTATCATATGCTGAAGATATGTTGTAAGCTTACCGTTACCAAAGTCTACTCTGTCGCCATTTTTCAGAACTCCGTCTGAGTCATAGGCATAGCAGAAGGTAAAGGACATGCAGACGATTCTGATAAAAGGATATTTTTCCTGAATCATTTTTATTCCTGAATCAAGGGCGCCCATATATGTCATGGGATCCATCGGATTACCGGGATTCATTCCGGGGCGAAGCTTTATATAATCAGTTGCATCGTAGTAGATTACAAGCGTATCCACAGTATTCATATCCAGAGTGGCAAGCTTCTCGGCTTGTTCCTGCATGGTATTATCACCAAGTCCCCATGTGGAGTCGACGATGCTCTGTACATTACCCTCCGTAAGTCCCTTGGCAATACTGTAAAAGCTGAGGCCATCATAGTAATCTCCCTCGCCCTCAGGGCTTGCAAGAGCCATGGTACTGCCTGAAAAACCGGCATTTATAACCTCAGCACCTGTCTTATCAGCTATCTGAGCACAGACACCGTCCTCTGACATGTCATAGGTAATCGCATCATTACCGAGCACAAGGATTGTCTCCTTGCCATCATCCTCGTGGCCTTCCCTTTTTTCAGAAGGAAGTAAAAAGATCTGATCGAGACGCTCAACCTCATACTCGGAAGCATCTACCTCAACCTGCTCCAGCTCTCTTCCCTTGTTCCACTTAACCAGCTTGATCGCTCCAAAAGCAATAAGTGCGACTATCAGTCCCAGTACAACAAGGTGGACCCATCCGGATATTCCGCCTTCACTGTTCTCTTTTTTCCTTCTCTTATCTGATCTGAAATCCGCCATAAAAACCTCTCTTTAATACTCCTCCGAAAAGAGCGCCTCGAAATCAAACTCCTCCACAATGCGTCTCATTTCATTAAGCTCATTTTCAAATTCCTCGATATTCTTAACCTCATGCGTTCCATCTGCGAAGCATTCAGTCATATATCGGTTGATCCTTGGATTATAGTGCGTATAATCCGCATAATTGTTTAAGTCTGTCACTACTTCTTCCATATTCTGAAAATAGAACAGATGCACATTATCATACTGCAAAAGCTCATTTGCCGCAAATTTGTACTGATTCATTGTGGCTTCCATATGGTTTTCCGTAAGCACATTATTCCAGTAAAGAATGCTATAGGGCGGGAAAAAGATATAAAAATCAGTATCCGGATTATCTCTTATGAAGGGAAGAATATTCACATCGATATTCTCCTTCGTCTTTGGAAGTAAAAGTTCCGGATCCATCTCCTCACTCACAGGCTCAGGAGCCTCATAGCCATGCATTACATATTGGATATTGTAGTAATCCTCTGTCCACCAGCTGGCATAGACCTCCGATAAGTTCGTTCCCTTCTTCTGGATGATCGGCTTCAAAATATATTCAAGCAAAACATCCTTATTCCACAGGTACTTAACATCATTTATCGGATTCTTATCGTAGAGGTACATGGGAAGCTCATACTTGATCTCATCCACCTCTGCTGTGAGAGTAGGAATATCCAGCCCCAGGAAAACCGCCTTAACCTTATTATTCTTCCTGGCAGGAGTCTTCTCATCAAATACAATGCTGAGAATATTGTAATCATCCCTCGGATAAGCACCGCTATAGGAAAGCTTAAGCGTATTTAGCCCCATAAGCTCATTAAAATCATCTGTATGAAAATTAACTGTCATGGATGACCCTATGATACAGCTGTCATAATCCATCCGCTCTGCCATCCCGGGATTCTGAGAGAGCTGGTTATCAACAATATACGGAAATCCCGGGAGAGGTGCATGATAATGGAAAAACGGATCTATATAAATAACAAGAGCCGAAACCATTATTAAAATCAACAGCACCACACATATAAAACGTCTTATGAAGTTTTTTCCACCTTTGCTTTTTAAGCTCATATATGATCACCAAATTAAAAATTCACATAAAGGAAGGTACTTACTCCGCCAAGACTAAGCACGCACCAGACAAACAGTATACCGTACGCTACGGATACTGCCCACTTTTTCATCTTGTTTTTATCATCTTCAGAGGTTATTACATTCGCGCTTCCTGCAGCAATCTTCTTCGCGGTTTTGCCCCAGAACACTAAAAGCGCAGACACACAGAGAATTATCCACATGCAGATGTAATTACTCTTGTTCCAGTTAGGAATGGGCGTAACCTTAAAGACATACCATATCTCATCCACCATGAAGCATTCAGCAAATTTAATGGATATATGGAGCCCGCTCCAGGCATCAGGGTTAACTATTTTGCAAAGAAGAGTCATGGCATCTGAAAGTGAAGGTGCTCTGAAGAACACCCACGCAGCCGTCACATACATAAAGGTAAGGAGCACCTTCAAAGGATTTTTCCTTCCACTGCCTTTCTCTTTTCCACATATTCTTGTAAGGACCATCAGAACACCGTGCATCATTCCCCATACAATAAAGGTCAGCCCTGTTCCGTGCCAGATACCGCTTATAAAGAACACTATCAGAATATTTAAATAGGTTCTGACTACTCCCTTCCTGCTTCCGCCAAGGGGGATATAGATATATCTTGTAAAAAACTTAGTAAGCGAAATATGCCATCTGTCCCAGAATTCTGCGATATTCCCGGAGGTATAGGGAGCATCGAAGTTCATCTGAAGCTCCATTCCAAGCATTCTGCATATTCCCTCCGCCATATCACAATAGCCGCTAAAATCAAAGTAAAGCTGAAAGGAATAAGAAACCGCAAGAATAACTGCATCCAGCGCTGTCATCCCTGCGAGGCCCGCGTAGCCAAAATCCACAGCCTCACCAAGGACCTGCGCCAGGATTACCTTTTTGAAAAGTCCCAGCGTAAAGAGCATTATTCCTGCTGATATATCATCCGAATTAATTCTTCCGGAAGGTAACTTTTCAAGCCCCTCCTTTATGCTCTTATGGTCCGCGATAGGTCCCTGAAGGATTTTGGGGAAGAAGGTGATATAGCTAAGGTAATCCAATGCATCAAAGCTATCCTCTTTTCCCAGGTCAGCCACATACATTATCTGTGAGAAGGTATAAAAGCTTATGGCTACAGGCATAACTCCTGTTCCAAAGTATTTAAAGAAACAAAGAAGGATAACATTTAAGATAATTGCAGAAATCTTATAGAGTCTTATGAGCCAGTCATCTGTATTTCCGTTGCATTTTTTAAGTCTCCTGGAAATTCTGAATGAAAACAGGAAGTTACCAAGTATACTGCTGCCGAAAATCAGCACGCTAAACTGTCCGTACCCCACGAAAAAAAAGGCTGACATCGCTATCAGCCAAATTTTCATAAGCTTCTCCTTAAAACCATTCTCAGGATAAAAGCTCTGAATCACCCATACTCCGGCCAAAAACACCGGCAAAAATATGAAGATAAAAGAATATGAATTAAATGTCATATTTACCTGCTACCACGGGCGCTCATTACTGAACGTACTCCGCATCCTCGTAAATGTTATAGCCCTCAACATTATCAACAAGTGTAAGTCCCATTTCCTCAAGGGGTACATCTATTTTCTTACTCTCATGCATAACTATATATCTGCATTGCGCCTGCCTTGTTGCCTCAAGAAGCTCCTCGGCATTTATGACCTCAGTGTTTTCAAAGGCCTCATGAACCGCATTGTAATAGTTCCAGTGAATAATATCACGGCCATAGGGCATGAGAATATTTGTATCATACTGTCTTACATACTGTAAAAGCTCTGATGGGAAAACCGCTCTGACCCTGGGTTCTGTCTCCTCAGGTCTTATCACATCACATATTTTCACAACAAGCTGCGGAATATGATAGGCATTTTCTGCCTTGAACATATTCTCATTTTTATAAACAAGACTTCCGCACAGAATAATCGCCGCACTGACAGCAACAAGTCCAATGCGTTTATGATTCATGAAAAGCTTGCAGCCGGCATACGCTATACATGCCCCGATGGGAATCAGCCACATAAGTCTGTAGTAGGTGTCCCCGCCATCGCTCAAAACCCTCACGTACACCTTTCTGGTGAGCGGAATAAAAAATCCCACAAGCACCATAAGCGGAGCAACGGCTATAACAAGTCTTTTCCTATTATCCTTTTCAGCGATCAGAAGATAGATCAGTGATGCAACAAAAAGTGCCAGAAGATACCCGTTACCACCGTATTGTTTAAAGATATCCCAGCACTCCATAAAAATTCCGTACATAAAATGTCTCCCCTGGATATTTTTAAAGAGAAGTATAAATTAGCAGATATACTCCCGTCGGAATTACTGACAGCAAAGCTTTGGGAATAATCCTAAAGTCTCTGGTGTAAATGAGAAGCAAAAATGAAAAAAGTCCTGCCAGAGCTGTTCCAAATATGATTCCCATGGAGCTCATTATTCCTGCTGCCATGTTAAGGAAAAACAGTAGCAGCCAGGTGCTGTTTCTTACAATTCTAAGTCCTCCCGCTGTCTCTTCCTTCCACAAAAATCCGGGCTTTCTGCAGTCGTCAAACATCCACAAAAAGAGCCAGATAACAAAAGGAATGACAAAGTTCGCAACCATGGCCTTTCCCTGCCAGGTTCTCATCATGAGGAATGTCTCAGGTGTATAGATTGAAGTATTTCCAAACATTGTAAACACCGAGATAAAGATCATATATACAGGAATCATGTCCTGTCTGACACCGAGCAGGATGCGTCCCATCTCAAGATAGATCAGATAAACCATGGGAATTATGAGAAGCGGCATAATAGTATGAGATACTATAGTCGCATGAATTCCACTCATTTTAGCTATAAAGGCTATCCAAAGAGGAAATACCGCCATGGCATGTCTGATATCAAGCGCGGTGGAGCTTCCTGTATAGGGAAGAATGGTGTTCATAACATCCGCCTGCTGAGCCAGAAGTGATTCCACAACGTAGTAGGAATCGTCTCCATCAAAGGGTGCCATTGTCACTGCCTTATACAGCTGGAAAAGTACTATTAGGAAAAATATCCCCCAATACAACAAGCTTTCTCTTGTGTACTGAAATTTCATAACCCTCACGTCAGTCCTTGGACTCATGAGGGCTTCGGGCTTTGATCTCTCATCTCCCGGAAAAAACAGATAGAACAGATTGCTGTTTTTATCATATTCTCTCTGGATTTCCCAAATCTTAGAGGCATAGCCTGCTATCGCAAGAATACCCTCTATACTTGCAAACACGATGGTGCACTTATGAAAAGCCCCATATTGTATCCTGATCATGCACCAGATGGCGATGACCTCGAATACAGCAAAGGACAAAAGATATCCGCATAAAAAATTTATCCCGATGGTCTTTTTGGTGGTGGGCAATATTTTCTGAATTAAAAGTCCCATCCCCATCGGAACTATAAAAAGCCATAATATTAGAGCAAGAGCGGATAATACCACCATACTCAGTTGACCTCCTCGCGCAACATTGCCTTCAAGTGCTCTGTAAAGATATTGATACCTGTGAGGTTCTCTCCACCTCTGGGAATAATAAGATCTGCGTACTTTTTACTGGGCTCTACAAACTGCTCATGCATAGGCTTAACTGTTTCTGAATACTGAGTCAGAACTGAAGCCACGCTTCTTGCACGCTCTATGGTATCTCTTCTGATACGGCGCATAAGTCTCTCGTCTGCATCAGTGTCAACGAATACCTTTACATCCATAAGATCTCTTAACTGCTTATTTTCAAGAATAAGAATACCCTCAAGAAGTATAACCGGCTTGGGAATTACATGTACGGTCTGCTCGGATCTGTTGTGAATAGCGTAATCATAAACCGGGATATCAACTTCCTCACCATTTTTCAGCCTCATTACATCACGAATCAGAAGCTCTGTATCAAAAGATGACGGATGATCGTAGTTAAGTCTTGATCTCTCATCATAAGAAAGATCGTTGTGAGCCTTATAGTATGAGTCATGGCTTATTACCACGATATCATCACCAAACTGTTCTCTGATTCTGTTTACGATGGTGGTCTTTCCGGAAGCAGAACCTCCAGCTATTCCTACGATACAAATTTTATTCATAAAACCTCTCTCTTTCACGGATCATTCCTCTATCTCATAGTTGTGAGAAGACTCACAGTATATATGAGAGAGCACTTCACCGCTTTCATTATCATAAGTTATAAGTTGAACATCCTCACTTAAATGATCATCATCATATAAGAAATTATTGTTCTCATCTGATGTAAGATACAACAAACGGAATCTTTTCTCAATAGGAATATATGTCATTTCTCCCATTGAGGTGGTCATATTTTCGATTGGCTCATAGTCCACAGCCTCATAAATATTGCCTGAAGCCCTGTCTACAAGCAGGAAATACTGCTGATGATTATTGGCAGCCTGTTCTATTTTATCCGTTCCCGACAAATTTGAAACAATATGTCTAAACCACGGATCCTGTAATGCAGGTGAATCCTCTGTAAGATACAGGATAGCACTGGCCTTGTTAAGCGAAAGCATGTTGAGCTGTGTGGAAAGCTGTCTGTATCTTACTGACTTATCCTTAAGCTCGTCATTATAATCCGCAAGGAGCTGATCCCACTTTGAATACTCTGCATCTCCTCTGTGATCAGGAAGATCGGCATTCTCAGAAAGCCATGCCCCGATATAATCAGTAACCTTCTTAGCTCCTGTAGTTGACAGATGACCGGGGTCACTAAGATCAACCTTGGGATCGATTATGTCTCCCATCTGAAGCATGTTGATATAAGGCACTCCATAGGCCTCCGCTATGTCTGCTGCTGAATTGGCGGACTGAAAATCCTGAGGCTCTCCAGCAAAGGGAAGGAAAGTTAAAACAATTCCTATGCCGTCTCTCTGGCACTCATCTATGATCTTCATAAGGTACTCCTCGCACACAGTGTGCTCCGGAAGTCTTGCCTCATTATCATATTCATAGTCGTAGGTAATATCATCCTCAAGCTCGTGCTTCATCTCAGCACCCATGAGCATGTTGTACTCGGATTTTCCTGTAAGCTTCTGGAAATCCTTCTGCTCCAGTTCATTCCATCTGTTGTGATAAACGATAAAATCAAACAGATACTGCTTCTGTATCTCCGGATCATGTACAAGATCCTTAACTGCTGCCATTTTGAGCTTACTAAGCGGATATGCGTCCATATTGAGGTGGAGCTGACTTATGGCTGCCTGTCTGAACTCCTCGGGAGTCTCCTCGTACATCTCATCAATGTACTCATAGTTTCTGTCCATCATAAAGCAGTCAACAACCACATAATCGGGCTTGCAGTAATCAAGCGCTCTTATTAGCTGCCAGTAGCTCTCCTTTAGCAGGCTTCCGTGACCTCCAAGATTGTAGGATGTTATTCCATATTCCTCATAAAGATCCAGCGGATTTATACCGTTTATAACATGCGACGATCCGATGAAAAGTACATCAAGATGGTCTTGTTTTGCTTCTTCAAAGAAGTCCTTGTTTTTCATGTAACTGGTCTTGCGCTCAGTCACAAGCATTACCGTTACAAGTACGCCTGCAAGCAGCACAAGAAATATAAATGTTTTTATAATAAGAATCAGTTTTCTCTTCATGACGTAATTCCTTAAAAGTTCTGATAAATAAAGCCGGCAGCATCATATCCGGGTCCCCATATTCCACAGGTTACGATAAGAACCACAGCTGCAATATATATAAGCCACCTGAGCCATATGCCCTGGTTTTTGATCTTCTCTGCTATGCTAATTCCATATTTATTGGCTATATCCACACCTATAAGAAGCCCAATGGATGCCATAAGTAGAAGCACGTTAGGTCTGTCCAGGCCAAGCTCATAAATTGTGCCCTTTGAAATAAACCACGGTGCAGGCTTCCAGATATTAAGAACCATGTACACAGCAGCCTTGATATCCTGAACCCTGAAGAATATCCATGCAATATTTACCAGCATGAAGGTGATGATAATCTTTATAAGCCTGTGTGAAAAGCTGTTCTTTTGTACCTTGAATACTTCACAAAGCTTCTCTCTTGCCGGTGCAAGCATATGACCTGCAACCTGGTAAACTCCGTGAAGAAGTCCCCATATTGCAAAGGTATAATTAGCGCCATGCCAGATTCCACTCAATATAAACACTATCAAAATGTTGATATATTTTCTTGTTTTACCCTTCCTGTTTCCCCCAAGAGGAATATATACGTAATCTTTAAACCATGATGAGAGGGAGATATGCCATCTTCTCCAGAATTCCTGCACGTTGGCCGAAAGATAAGGAGCATTAAAGTTCTTCATAAGATCAAAGCCCAGAACCTTGGCACATCCAATGGCAATATTACTGTATCCGCCAAAGTCACAGTAAATTTCAAAGGTATAGAGAATTGAAGCAATAAGTGTGGCCGTTCCTGCATATTTAACAGGATCACCATATATTGTTCCAACGATAATAGCGCATCTGTCTGCTATCACCATTTTCATGAAATAGCCCCACATCATCTGAAGCAGGCCGTCTCTCATTCTCTCATATGAAAAGTCGTGAGGCTCCCTGAACTGTCTGAGCATGTGTCCTGCACGCTCTATGGGACCTGATGTAATCTGAGGGAAAAAGGAAATAAACAGCGCCAGAATAAAGAAATTCTTCTCTGCATAAAGGTCTCCCCTGTAAACATCAACCATATAGCCTATGGCCATGAACATGAAGAATGACATTCCCACAGCTGAGAGGAAGGTCAGGCCACTATATTTGGAAAGACCAAGTATTATCAGGTTTGAAATGATCACAACAGCAAGAACAGCCTTCCGCTTTGCATCTTCAAACTTTTCCATGATCCTTGCGCCAAAGTATACAGAAAGCGATGTAAATAAAAGAATCGGAAATCCTCGTAAATCCAGTGAAAGATAAAATCCCCAGCTAATCAAAAAAAGCCAGATATGTCGAAACTTAGCGGGAATCAAAAAATAGATGAGCGCCATAGCCGGCAAAAAGATTAAAAACTCGAAAGAAATCAACTGCATTGTTCGACCTCATAGTATAAAAATGTGCGGATATAATTCCGCCTAAATTACATAACAGTATACCAAAATTATGTAAATAAAAGAAGTGTCGGCTTTATAAACCGACACTTCTTAAAATATCATTATTTTTTCAGGCTATCTTTATATGCCCAGAAGTCAAAGCTGTTAATTTCAAGATAAGGCATCTCGCTGTCATCCTTGCCTCTAAGCTTCTGAATAGTGTGTGCAAGAACCGCTGCGTAGATCTGTCTTCCCTTTTCATTGTAATGCAGACCGTCAACAAGGTAATCCTCTGCTGTCTCGATCTTTAAATCAAACTGAGAAGCATACATTGAATCAAAGTATGTGATTCCCATTGAGTTTGCAAGATTGCTGGCAGTATTGGCATATTCTGTAAGAGGTCCGATGCCCTTACTTACAGAAAAGCTGTCACCGATAAATGTGCCCTCACCGTTGTACCACATGCAATATGAAGGGCCGCAGAGAATATACTCTGCATCTGGGCTTATAGCCTTTAACTCGCCTATACCTGCTGTAAGTGCTCCGCTATAGGTGTGAGGGTCAAGACCTGCTGAGGAATTATAAAGATCTTTTCCGTTAATATAGTCATTAGCGCCATACTCTATGATATAAAGATCCACATTCTTGGGCTTTACCTTCTTAAGCTCTGCTCCGGCAGGATACTGGTCAAGGAAATCTGTTTTGATCTTTCCTGCAAGCGCATAGCAGATTCCAATGAAGCTTGAATCATCAAAGGTCTCTAAATCTGTGGACATCTCCCTTCCAAGTGAAGCTGCTGTTCCACCGATCGCAAGGTTGTAAAATTTCACCTTTTTACCAAGAAGTGAGCAGGTATATGCAGGAATATCAGAACCTGTTCCTCTTGCATTATCAAACTGACTGTCTCCGATGAAGACTATATCATAGTATTTATCCTCTTCATCTTCCTTGGTCTCTTCTACCTCTGTAGTCTCAACAGGCTGCTGAACCTCTTCAGTAGGAATCTCAGGCTCAACGATCTCTTCCTCTGTAACCGAAACACCTTCTGTACTTGCTGAACCATCAGTTACTGCGCTATCACCGCTCTGGCTCTCAGCATTCTGTTCCTGAGTGATTTCTTCAGAAGAAGCAGCATCTGCTGCGCTTGCCGCATTACTGGAATCAGCAACGCTTTCCTGCTCCTGACTAACTGTAGTGTCATTCTTTTTGGATGTGAGCTTTGAAGGATCTCCGCATCCAAAAACTGTAGCTGCCATTACTATAGCTAAAATACTTGTAGCAAATCTTTTTTTCATAAATTACCTCCTTACGCAAAAGGCCGGATTACAACAGCCTTTTCTTCTCGGAATGGAGACTGATAAGTCGCATTTCGAATTCACGCCTGTGGTTAATTGTCATGTTGTGCAATATCATACCTGCAAACAATGACAAAATCGCAGCAAGCATTACAAATCCGCATACGATGAGAGTAGGGAACCTCGCAACCAATCCCGTCTCAAGATATGCCGCAAAGATCGGAACAAAGAACCCCACGGAAATAAGTGCCAAAATCAGAGCAACAATAGAGAAAAATCCCATTGGCTTGTAGTCTCTGTAAAGTCTGGCAATTGTCATAAGCACTCTCATGCCATCCGAATATGTGTTGAGCTTTGATTCAGATCCGGCAGGTCTGTCACGGAATTCGATGATATAATTCTCAATCTGCATATGGTTGTTGACTGCATGAATAGTCATCTCGGTCTCAATCTCAAATCCGGTAGACAAAACAGGGAATGTCTTGGCAAATTCATAGCTGAAAGCGCGGAATCCTGTCATGACATCTCTGATATCGCAGTCAAAAAGATGGTTGATACTTCCTCTTACAAGGCTGTTTCCAAAATTGTGAAAGGGTCTCTTATTCTCCGTAAAATATGTAGATGAAAGTCTGTCACCTACAACCATATCTGCATTTTTCTTAAGAACCAGTTCACACATTCCGGGAGCAGAATCCATAGGATATGTATCGTCGCCGTCAACCATGATGTAGCATTCAGCATCTATCTCTCTGAACATCCTCCTAATAACATTTCCTTTTCCCTGCATGTACTCATGACGAACAACTGCGCCATTAGCTTCAGCGATCTCTGCTGTGCGGTCTGACGAATTATTATCATATACATAAATCACCGCATCAGGAAGAGCCTCCCTTGAATCCTTAATAACCTTTTCAATTGTCTGCTCTTCATTGTAGCAGGGAACAAGAACTGCTATCTTATCCATCTCTAACCTCTCGTTTTAAAATTTTTTAGTTCATAAACATATATTTTATACGGCGATGAGCTATCCTCATATTCTCCCCTGAGAGTCAGATTCTTCTCATCCGCATTTTCAAGCTCAATTCTGGAAAAGATGTATCTGCATCCAAGATCAGAAAGAGCTTTATCCTCAATATAAATGTTGTTATCCGTTACCCCGGTCATACTCCTTGTTGCCATAACAATGGAATCATCTGTTCCGGAATAAAGGTAACACCTTGCACCCCAGTCATCAAAATAGATTCTGGTGTTCTCTTTTCTCTCAAGAGCGGGGGCAATGACCCTCCTGAACTTCTCCTTGTACTCCTGAGAATAAAATCCAAGATACCCATCAAGGGTTGAAATGCCGTTGTACTCCAGCACTGCGGGATGCATTCCGTATGCAACGGCCCAGTCGGACTCATTATAGCCGACATCGTTCTTTATTGTATCAAATAGCTCCGAAGAATAAAACTCCGAATAATTAAGTCTGTCCACTTCATGTCCGGTTCGTATTTTGTAAAGAGTTCCATAAGCCGTGTCATAGAGGTCATTGTAATGCTTTGATCCAAGCAGAATTACAAAAACTGCTGCCACGGGAAGCATCCTCGCAAGGAGCCTCAGAATTACATTTTCCCTCTTCGCCATTCTGATACATATTATGAAAAGCGAAGCATACCATAGGAACGGACTAAAAAATATAGTCCTGTTAAACTGCCATCCGGTAAGCGGCGGAAGAACAAGCGCAACAAAATCTCTCATTCCTTCGCTGTAGTATATGCCGTAGACAAAGCTGTTAAATACGAGAAGAACAGCAAACAAATTATATATATCATGCACCATTCCCTTAAAATCTTTCCTGATGATATAGCGGATATTAAGGAAGAAAAAGTAAAAGGTGCATACAGGCAAAACAAGATATGAATGAGCATCATCAGCGTGCATCATTCCATTTTTAAATACATCAGCGCACTGTGCAAAAATCGCTGAGAAGCTCATGGATGCATCCTTCATGGTGCTTCTTATTGTCACCTCATCAGAAAAAAGCATCGCTCCAAAGAGTCTGTATTCAAAGATCACAAAACCCGCTGAGAGAATTACAAGTGCAACGCAAAGCGGAAGTGAAAGCTTTTTATCCGCTATAAGTCTCCATATTATAGCCAGTACCAGATATCCCAGAATAAACATTCCAAAATAAGAAAAATAGGAAACTACCGGGTATAGGAACAATAAAACATAGTACTTTATGGCAGGCTTTGAAAATCCCAGTCTGTAGATTTTCCTCAAAAAGTAAATTACCAGCGGAATAGATGCAAAGCATATTCCAAATGCCGGAAACAGGTTGAGGATTCCATAGGCAAACGCACAGATCCATGCAATATCTCCGGGCTTCTCATCAGGAAGGAAATCCCTGCAAAGAAGGAGGCATGAAACCAGCGCTATTATTATTTTCAGGATATACCCCGCAATATACGCTATATATGTAGGGAATATCATGTAAAGTATGCTGTATAAATAGAATTCACCCGGGAGGTTGTCCCTGCTGATTCCATTAAGAAACGGGACATCCACGGCATGTGCCCAGAATGTCCCTGTGTTTTTCATCATTTTATACTGGGCCACAAATAGGTCCAGATTATCGGGTATTGCAATATAGCTGTTTTCACCGACTATCAGATACATCAAAGAAGCAGCTATAATAAACATTCCTACGAGGATGTAGTGCCATCTCGTTGCGATTCTTCCTGCTATTGTTTTCACAATCCCTCCGATTGCCTATCAGTCTTCCTTCTTAAACAGTCCCATTCTCTCGTGACCACCAAGCTTATTGGGATCTCTTCCTTCAAGAATAGCCTTAACTATTGTCATACGGAAGCCTGCATCTATGAAATCACAGTGCTTGCAGAAGGGCTCATTCTGTCTGCCAGATGCGATTTTCCTTCTAACAGCCATGAACTCCTCTGATGCCCATCCGTCCTTAAGACTTGTGGTAGCAAGGTCTGCATAATTAGTAACCTCAAAGTTATCACAGCAGCACAATCCAAGCTTTCCGTTAGGCATGATCCACATATCTGTGAAGGGAAGAAGACAGGTCTCCTTTATTACCTTCTCTGTAGCCTGCTTATTAGGTGCTGATCCTGCTCTGTTAGTAAGAACCTCCTGGAGATATCTCATCTGAATCTCGATATCCAGATCCTTGAACTCATCGGGATTAGCCTTAACATACTCATAAATTTCCTGGATGTTTTTATGAAGCTTAAACTCCATGCTGTAGTTATTAATAATAAGCTGATTGATATAGGGCTTAATCTGCTTAACCTTATCGATATCAAGAATAAGTCCGTTAGTACTCATGAAAATAAAACTGTCCGGAAGCTTCTCCCTTGCGTACTTATGACGCTCAACAATCTTGGTATCAAGCCAGGGCTCATTATTTCCATAGAGTGTAAGGTGTCCCTTATATCCCCAGTCTGCAAGTTGGTCGATAATGCTCTTATAAAGATCATCATCAATTTTGCAAAGAGGTCTCTTCTCAGCATGTACATTAGCTGTACAGAATGCGCAGGTGGAATTACATCTGTTTATAGTCTCGATGTTTACCACGTTTGGCATCGGAACTTCCTTAGCATTCATGAAATAATCTATATAATCCTGTTGCTGCTTATGACGAGTAGCAAACTGAAGCTTAAGATATGCCTCACTTGCAAGCATAGGAAAATGCTTCCTAGCGAACCATCCAAATTTACCCAAAAAGCTGTTTACCTTGATTGGCATTTTATTTCCTCCAAATAAATATCTATAACAGCGCTTATTATATCATAGGTAATTATTTTTTCAACTTAGCGTTTGACTGCCACCTCACAGTTACCTATAATTAAAGAACTACCGCTATATAACGCATGTTTTACCATGGAGAAAGTTATGCAGACTATTAACCCGGTATTCCTTATCAGCTATTTGGGCATTATCATAATTTCGCTTTTTCTCTACTCAAAAAGAGATAAGTCATCCTTTTCACAGATAAATCTGTCAGGCATTACCTACAATAAGATATATACGATCATTCTACCGGTGGCAATCATAGTGATTGGTACCGCTCTTAGATTATATAGGCTTGCAAAAATCCCGGAGGGACTCCATCAGGATGAAGCTTCTATTGGATATGAGGCATATATTCTCTCAGTCTTTGGAATAGACCGTGACGGCAACAGATACCCTGTTTATCCAATCACCTATGGTTCAGGCGGCGGAAGCCCTCTGATGATATACCTTAACGCTGTTACTACCTTTCTTTTTGGAAGTAACGCATTAACTCTGCGTGCTCTTCCGGCTTTTCTTGGATGTCTTACACTTGTAATAGCATTTCTTCTGATAAAAAAACTCAGTCTGGAATCCGTGCTGGAAAGCGAGAGTGCAACATCCCTTCAGTATGTCACGGGGGAATATTTGTGGATACCACTTGTAAGCCTTTGTGTCATTGCTCTTTGCCCCTGGCACATCATGCTCTCAAGATGGAGTCTTGACAGTAACACCACACCCTTCTGGGTTCTTACAGCCCTTCTGGTATTTGTCATCGCATCCACAAAGCAGAAGGATTCCTCAGCCTTTGAGAATATCGGTATTTTATTTAAATACAGAGATAGAAAAAAGAGCAGATCCCTTAGTGCATCTAATACTGCTGCCACACTGCTCTACGCACTTTCCGCATTTCTGTATGCTCTTTCGCTTTACAGCTACGGCGCATCCACCTTCGTAATACCGGCACATCTCATTCTGATGTGCATAATATTTAAGAAAAACAAGCGGATGACAACCTTTCAGATAATAGTCGGAGTGCTGGTATTTGCCTTATTTACAACACCGCTCTTTACTTTTTATATAATAAATGCCTTAGACCTTCCCGCAATAGTTACTCCGTTTTTCACTATAACGAAGTTTACTGCCAAAAGGTCCGTATTCGCTTCAGGTTCAGGCATTCTTCTTTCTGTAGGCAAAAACCTCTTTACTATAATCAAAAACCTGACACTTGGCGACTCATCCGAGCAGATACTAAATTACATACCTGGCTTTCCGCCATTTTATGCCTTTACCTTCCCTATGACATTACTGGGAATCGTAATAAGTATTATCCGCTCAAGGAGAGGTGAACTGATTGACCTTGTTATTCATACACTCTTCTTCCCCTCTCTGATTTTCGGACTTTTTGTGGAAGAGGATATCACAAGAATGGTGCTGATATTCATCCCTGTGATTTACTATCTTGCAAGGGGCTTCATATTTGTAGTTGGCGAATTTGTCACGATCGAAAAGAATTCCGCCTCAGCTGTAAAGAAATACGCTGCCATACTTGCAAAGGCAGTAGTACCACTTCTTTTTGTAGTAGCATCTATATTATTTTCAAATACATACATTACTGAGTTCAACAGCCTGAGCGCAGAGAGCTATATGCCTGGTTACGGAGAAGCCTGCGCCTATGCTGACAAGCTCGCAGGTGACAGCTCTACGATATACTCCACCTATGAGCATGTCTCTGCACCTTTTATGATCGCGCTTTATTACACAAAAACACCGCCCAAAGATTTCCTTCAGACGGTTCATTATAAGGATCCGGATGCTGAGTTTCGCATCGCTGATTCCTTTACGCATTTTAAATTTGGTCTTCCCGAAGATATAGCCGACAGTGCAGGTGAGCATCTTGGGGCTGGAGATATTTTCATACTCCACGTCTCACAGCTTGGCCTTGTAGGCGCTGATAAGGAAGATGCTTCCGAGCTTATGAATGTCAGAACCTTCGGGAACTTCGTTGTTATTTCAGGAAACGGGTCTTAACTCTTCCTGAAAAGCTTTGAAGAAACAAAATCAACTGCAGTATTTATTCCATAGGCTGCAAAGGGAAGCAGCATCAGATAATATCTGATTATATATCTGGAAGAGCCCTCCCAGATTTCATGAAACAGCATACCTCCAAACACAAAGAGTATCGGAAGAGCCTGAGTAAGATCAAGGCTCTTTTTCTTTATGGTAACCACGCAGTAGATGAAAACTCCAAGATAAACAAGGAAATGTGCTATATCCATTATTCCCTGAAAAACATTGGACCAGAAGCCACTCACAAGCGACCTGGCAAAGCCTGACTGAGAATCAGAATGTCGCATGGACAGCTCATAATTCCTCATGGATACAAATGTTGGATCAGCCCACTGAGTAAGAAACTTTCTCACATAAAATCTAACTGCATGAAGGGGCCTGTCCTTAAACTCGGAAAGCCTTGCCGAAATCGCTTCCTTAGCTGCCTTATCCGTCATATTTCTGTCGTAATCATTTTCATCAAAGGTATTCCTGTTAAATCCGTTATACCATCCCCATTCGCCTTCGCCCTCCTGCATCGCCATGGCAAAATAGGTTGAGCTTGGAACACCGGCCGGGTATTCGCTAAGGCCTGCTGCCTTGGCATAGCCTGCACCAAGAATTTTCAAGGGGCAAAGAGCACAGACAGCTAAAAGAATCACAAAGGCAATATTTATTACGCTCTTTTTTCCTGCTTCGTCAGACTTTACTAACACTCCGTCAATGCAGTCAACAGCCAGCAATATCGCCATAGCTATAAGTGCTATATAGAGATTTGTTTTTAAAAGGCACCCTACACCCAGAAATAGTGCCGCCAGAAGCTCATCCTTTATCTTATGCCTTTTGAGGTAGCAGATTTCATAGCAGATTGCCATGATTCCGGGAGCAACTGACCATACATCGTTATAAACATAGGTCACATACGCAAACAAAAAGAACATCATAAATGACAAAAGTGCGAATATGCTGCATACTTTTTCATTTTCAAAGAGCTCTTTTGTGGTCCTATTCAAATACACAAAGGAGATTAAAATAGCAGCAAGGTTTATCCCCTGAAAAACCGGATAATTGCTTGGTCCAAACACTCTGCCGATTATCTGACCTATAGCCACATATCCAATCTGAAAAGGATATACGAACATGTAACCGCCTTTATTCAAACTGCTATAATCACCTGCGTTAAATGCATTTATAATCTCATCCAGGGTAAGTCCGTCAGTAACCGCCACCGCTTTTGACGTAAAAATAATAAAAAGACAGACTACTGCTTCAAGTAAAAGCGCTACAGGAAGAACCTTCCCGGGCTTAACTCTGCCTACAAAATATGCAGCCAGTAGGAACAATAAGACTCCTACCAAAAGAAGCAGATATTTTTCCGACCCGAATCTTGGAAGATCCGCTCCCTGATCTATGTCGTAGTAGATAGTTGTAAAAAAGCTTGCTCCAAGAATCAGCAAGCTTAATACAGTAAACGGTATAAAAAAGATCATTGAAAGCTTTTGAAGAATTTTATGCACGTTCTCCTCCAATCCTCTTTACAAGATCAAATGCGACAAACGCGTAGATGGCTATCTGTATCGCTGATATCACTGTGATCGGAACCACCATCTCCTTGAATAGAACAGCAATATACACAAGCATTGAATTAACATTCATAAATGCTGCCACCCACAGCTTGTCTCTGCGTATAGCAAGACAATATGCAGTCATCAGAAGAACTATTGCATAGTCATATCTTTCGTGCATTCCAGGCAGGAACATACAGCAGGTCCATGCCATAAAAAGTCCAAAGTAAAGAGTATTCTCTTTGTTTTCAAGAAATTGTCTGTGATAGATCACATAAACCGCAAACACGCCCAAAACCGCTGCAGCAAGTAAAATAGCAGGCTTCGTGAGTATCTCATCATAGTTATCCAGACCAAAGTTATAGAAATTGGGATAATAGGATACCATTCCATAGCCTTCCGTAGACACCTCCTGGGTCTGCAGGAAGTATGCAAGATAGGTTGCGCGAAGTCCTCGTCTGCATAGCACACAGGGGAGTCCCATTATAAGATACATAGCAGGAATCCATAAAAACTCCAGTATACTGTATTTCTTTCTTGCAAAATAAAGTACCAGGAAAAGCGGCACAAAGAAAATCGCCTGAAGCTTAAAGCTAAAGGAAACAGCAAGGAAAATAAATGCTCCCCTGTAATTGTCCTTTAAAAGGTAATAAACAGAAATCACAAGAAATACAACATAAATGGCATCACACTGCTTCCAAAGTGCTCCATTCCAGATAACAAAGGGCAAAAGTAATGTGATAGCAGCGGCAAAAGAAGCGATAAGACCAGCCCTCTTCTCATCAACACCCTTTTCATTTAAAAGGAGCAGAAGAATCTTTCTTACAAACCATGCGCTCACAAACTCAGCTGCCATGGAAAACAAAGCAATAGGTATGTAGGGCTCGCAGGGAAACAGCGAGCAAATAGCATACATCACATTGTAGGGAACATAATAATCTCCAATATCCTTGGAAAGTCCGCCTAAGAAGCCATAGTCCCTATAAGCAAGGGTCCAGGGCAGATAATAGCTGTTATAGTCAGGTGACAGCTCTGTTTCCGGAATAAGAAAAATACGCACCAGAACTCCTATAAGCACCAAAGCAGCCAGCGCGATCTTATCAATATTGGAATTTACGAAGCCTGTAAGAGCTCTGTCAAATCCCGTTACTCCGCCAACAGCCTCTGTATTTTTGTTGTTTTTACTATCTCTTCCCAAGAAAGTCCCCACCTTTTTGATTTAGTCATTCTGTAAAACCACTTTGTCCTTATGATAATATTCAGCCATGGCTTTGTTAAGCCAGTCCCCTTCATCCTTTGTGATATCTGAAAAGAACAAAAGCTGCGGATGCACAGAAAAAGCACCAAATTCTGCTTCCTTTACATTATCATCCTTAAGAACCTTAAGTCTTTCATCAAATTCCTTCATATAGTAATACGCATCACCACTGAAAATATCCTCAAGCGCTGCAGTACCTGTATACAGGTCAGGCTCAGGCTTTACTGCCAGAAGTGAGCCTGCGATAAAGGCTGCTGAAACCGCAAAGACCACTCTGGTGGCATGCTGTCCAAGATAAGCGTCCTCCAGAAAATCCTTTGGCTTTCTTTTAGCAAGTACATCTCCGTCAATAAGCTTGGCAGGTTTAATGACATAGCGTATCCAGCCGCACATGTAGCCTATTATCAAAGAAAGGAGAATCATTCCCTGCATGTAGAACAAAGCCTGGATCCTTCCTGCCTCAATGCTTCCTGTTGCATAGATCGGCGGAGTTATAGACGCTGCTGAAAGCAAAAAGCAAAAGGCTGTAAAAAGAGCCGGATGCTCAAAGCCATAAAAGCGTTTGATGCGGCCTGTTGCCTTCCACAAAAAAGGAATCAAAAATACAAGCAAAATAATCGTCGGCCAGGTCAACCACTTTCCAAGCATGGCATCCATAGTATAGTAAACAGCCATTAGAATAGCTTTGATCGGATTAAAGGCTGCCGAGTCAGATCTTACCTTATTTCCGGGTGCAATTGCCGATAAAGCAAAACCTACAAGCATGCAGATAGCAGGAATATATGCCCTCTTAAGGCCATCAAACCTCTCTGCAATTTTAAATATCTCATGTTTTCTTAATTCGATCTGTTTTTCAAGAGGAGCTTTTCCAGAAACGCTTGCTATTATTGAAATGATTAAAATACACACCGATATTATTGCAAGACTGAGAGATGTCATATAATTGGCACCTCCAAGGAGAAATCCCATAACCGACAATATCGGAACAAGATATCCCTTCACAGACTCAAGGCTGGCAAGGTGCAAAATCATTCCAAGCCAAAGAAGCGCAAAACCAAACATAAAGAGATAATTGATTGCTCCGCTATACCAGAAAAAGCCTTCCACTCTTGAAGCTCCGACAGGCATACATTGAACAAGAAGAAAAAACATAATGTTTGTTATGCATCCTGCCAGATGCTTCTCCACACGGAGTGTTTCGCATAAAAGCTGCTTGAAAAAATACCACAGTCCCAAAGCAAACATAAAAAGAACCACCCAGGTTCCGATAAAATAAAAATGTTCACCAAAAACACTGGGCGCCAGCGCTGTAAGCGTATTGCTAAAGTAAACTCCGGTCCAGTTAAAGTAATACCAGATTCCCATGTATATAGCCTTTATTATCGCGCTAAAAAAGCCTCCCGATACATAAGACTCATGTACTTCATACGCCATGCTGAAATCATCAGCCGAAGGCACATTATAAAAAGCCAGAATAAGTATGGGAAGAACTACTATTACATTTACCAGAAACAGAGTTATCCTTAATGCTTTGAGCTTAATATTCCTTTTCATGGTTTGCTCCGGATGGGATTATTTAAATGAATTGATGCAATCGATAACATACGATTGTTCTTCATCAGTCATTCCTGCATATATGGGTAGCGAAAGAACTTCGTTCGCATAGCACTCAGTAACGGGAAGTGTTCCCTCACTAAGGCCAAGATAATTATATGCCTCTGAAAGATGAGGCGGAATAGGATAATGAATTATGGTTGTTATGTTATTCTGAGCAAGGTAGTCCATAAATTCATCCCTGCAATCCTTCACTCTTACGACATACTGATGCCATACACTTGTAGCGCCATCTCTTACCCGGGGCTTAATAACAAGCGGATTGGTAATACCTTCAGCATACTTTTTAGCTATTTCAGAACGCTCGGTATTTATTTCATCAATATATTTAAGGCGAACTCTTAACAGCCCTGCCTGCATCTCATCAAGTCTGGAGTTAGCCCCTACAACCATGTTATGGTAGCGCTTCTCACTGCCATAATTGCGGTATATTTTCATAAGTCGAGCCAGCTCCGGATCGTTAGTGGTTATAGCTCCCGCGTCTCCGAAGGCTCCCATATTCTTTGAGGGATAAAAGGAAAAGCATCCGATATCTCCAAAGCTTCCTGTCATCTTACCATCAAAGCATGCTCCGTGAGACTGAGCACAGTCCTCAACAAGCTTAAGATTGTATTTTTTACAGAGCTCCTGAACCCTGTCCATTTTTGCGGACTGTCCATAGAGGTGAACAACAAGTATTGCCTTGGTCTTATCGGTTATCTTCTCTTCAATCTTATCTACATCGATCTGAAAGTATTCGTCAGGCTCAACAAAAACAGGTGTTGCGTCATTAATAGTAATACCCATAACACTTGCTATGTATGTATTTCCCTGAACGATTACTTCATCACCTTTCCCTATGCCAAGAACCTTGAAGGCAAGCCAGAGGGCATCAAGTCCACTGGCAAGACCCACACTGTATTTGGTTCCTACATAAGCGGCAAACTCCTCCTCGAAGTTCTCCACCTCTTTGCCAAGGATATACCAGCCTGAGCGAAGTACCTCGAGGGCTTTTGCCTCATATTCATCCTGATGTCTGAAAAAGCCGCGGTCCATACGGCTTTGCATAATTTTGTCCATAGTCCCCCGATTTATGCGTCTCTGCGCTTTACATATCCTGCATACCAGTCAACAAAACGGTGAATACCTTCCTTAAGAGGCATATCCGGCTTGAAGTCGAAATCATTCATAAGGTCGTCAACATCTGCAAATGTAGCCTCTACATCACCGGGCTGCATGGGAAGAAGCTCTCTGTGAGCCTCGAAATCAAAGTCCTGAGGAAGCACTCCGTGAGCAACAAGCTCCTGCTGGAGATAATCAACGAAGTCCATAAGATTCTCAGGATTGTGGTTACCGATGTTGTAAACCTTATATCTGTTGCCCTTTTCATCCTCATCGGGTGTGCTCTGCATAACATTGACAACTCCGGTTACGATATCATCCACATAGGTAAAGTCTCTCTTACAATTACCATAGTTGAATATCTGGATAGTCTCTCCCTTAAGAAGCTTGTCTGCAAAGAGGAAAAGCGCCATATCCGGGCGTCCCATAGGTCCGTAAACAGTAAAGAAACGAAGACCTGTTGTAGCCATGCCATAGAGATTACTGTATGAATAAGCGAAAAGCTCATTGGATTTCTTGGTAGCAGCATAGAGTGAAAGCGGATGATCCACCTGATCCTTTGTTGAGAAAGGAAGCTTTGTGTTTCCGCCATATACACTTGAGCTGGAAGCATAAACAAGATGCTCTACCTTGGGCTCTGAATGTCTGCATGCCTCAAGGATATTGTAGAATCCGATCACGTTTGCTTCGATATAAGCGCCGGGATTCTCGATTGAATAGCGGACACCTGCCTGAGCTGCAAGATTTACAACAACTGCGGGCTTGTACTCAGCAAAAACCTTATCAACAGCTGCTTTATCCGCAATATCTCCCTTCACAAAAATGAAGTTCTCATACTTTGAAAGATTCTCAAGTCTCTCTTCCTTAAGTCTTACATCGTAATAGTCGTTTACATTGTCATAGCCGACAACTTTTATATCTTCAAACTCATCAAGCAGCCTTACCGCAAGGTGTGATCCGATAAAGCCTGCAGCACCTGTGATAAGAACGGTTTTACCATTAAGTTTTACATTTTTTTCTTTCATTGCTAAAATTTCTCCTTAAAATGATATAATAACATGATAGTTAAAAAAGTCCTGGAGGTCAATTTATGGGCAGAACAAAGCTTGCTGCCAAAAATATAACATTCGGATATGTAGGACAGTTGGCAACAGCGCTGATGTCCTTTATCCTGCGTACCATCTTCATCGCACGCCTGTCCAGGAACCTTCTTGGTGTCAATGATCTCTATAGCAATATCCTATCACTTCTGTCAATGGCAGAGCTCGGAATAGGAACTGCTCTTAATTTCAGTCTATATGCACCTGTAGCCAGAAAGGACACCGAAAAGGTCAAGTCCTACATGCAGATGTATCGCAAGGCATATCACACAATAGCCATTGTTGTAGCTGTTATCGGCCTTGCACTTACTCCGTTTCTTAAATACTTTGTCAAAAAGCCCGGCGAGATCACCGTCAGGGATATGACACTTTATTATCTCATTTTTCTGTTCAATACGGTAAGTACTTATTTTGTTTCTTATAAATACAGTCTCGTTAATGCTGAGCAGAAAAACTACATACAGACCAATATTAATACGATCACCAAGATTATCACGGTTTTTTTCCAAATCATAATCCTTCTGGTGATTCCCAACCTGTATCTGTATCTTCTTGCTGATGCAGCCGTTCAGCTCATTCAAAAGCTTTTTGTAAATAATTATCTGAACAGGCTTTATCCGTATCTGACCGATAAAGATGTCACACCGCTCTCCACGGAGGAGCACTCGGAGATATGGCGAAAAACCAGAGCTCTTGTATTACACAAGGTCGGCGACGTCGCAAGACTTCAGACAGATACCCTGATCATTTCCTCATTTATAGAAGTCGGCATGGCCGCTGTTGTCGGCAACTACACCATGGTCACCGGAACAATTGCCAATTTTGTAAATATCATTTTTAACTCGGTAATTTCAGGCTTTGGCAATCTTATAGCAACAGAATCAAAGGAAAAGCAGTTCAAGACCTTCAAGGTTTATAGGTTCTTTGCTTCCTGGGTCTACGGATTTTCAGCCTGCGGATTTTTCATTCTTCTGCAGCCCCTTATCTACCTGTGGATAGTACAAAAATACGGACCGGACTGGATGCTTGGGAACCTGGCTGTTTACCTGTTTTTAACTGACTATTACTTTAAGGGCGACAGAATCGTTCTATCAAATTACAAGACCGCTGCCGGTGTTTTTGAACAGGATAAATATCTTGCTCTGATACAGGGCATTGTAAACCTTGTTCTTTCCATCGTTCTGGTTCAAAAGATAGGACTTGCCGGAATTTATGTGGGAACTGTTGTGTCCGGCCTTATCGCTAACATAACAAAGCCCATAATCATTTACAAGGTATGCTTTGATAAAAGCTCAATATCCTACTTTGCAGACAGCGCGAAGTACATTATCACGGAAGCAGCAACAATCCTTGCACTTTATATGCTTGGAACCGTTGTCATGAAAAACATAACCTTCCTCACCTTTGCCATGATGTTCGTGATCGTTACTGTAGTATTTAACGCAGTATTCTGGATCATATATCACAAAACCGAGGAATATGATTATCTTAAGGGCATTGTATTAAGAAAGCTGGGAAAAGCATGAACAAAGAAACCATCGAACAAATTATAAAGGTTACAGAAAAGGATCTTTCGGAAATCAATAACTACTCTGCCAAGGATGCCTTAAAGGATGTTGCAAAAAAGGCTCTGAAAAGAGGCGTAACTAACCGCGATCCCATATTCTGGCCTGCCGGATTACTGATGCTTGGTCTTTCCGAAGCTGCCACATCTCCTTCCGACAGCACCTCCGAGCTGATATCCAAAGAGCTTAATTCTGAAATAATTGGTAATCTTCGCGCATATATAGATAAATGGATAAAAAGCGGCAAGGAGGTATCCTTTGTTGATGACTCTGTTGCCGGCATAACCATGATCAAGCTCTATGAAGCTACCGGAGAGAGGCAGTTCCATCACGGTGCTGCAAAAATAGCCAATTTCCTCTCCCAGGCTACTAAAAACGATGAAGAGAGCATCATCTACAATCCCGCCAGGGGAAATGACCTGATATACGCAGACGGCGCAGGCCAGGCAGCAATGTTCCTCGCAAAATACGGAACAGTTTTTCATAAGAGAAATGCCATTGCCCTTGCAGCAAAGCAACTGATCAATTTCTATAATAATGGTTTCGATAAAAAATCAGGCCTGCCCTATCATGCCTTTTCTCTGGCAGAAGAAAAAAAGGCTGGTATCATCGGCTGGGGAAGAGCTGTAGGCTGGCTTATGCTTGGATATTCCGAGATACTTTCCAACATCAATAAAGAAGAGAATCACGGCGATGGCCCTATCGGCGACGCCATATTAAAGAGCACCTCCGAAAAGCTCATGTCTGAGTTCTACAGCCTGATAAAGGTGACACTGGAATATCAGAGGCCTGATGGCGGTTTTTCATGGCTCCTTCCCGCAGTAGAGGGTGAAGCCGACACCTCCGCAACAGCTATGATCGCATATTCCATGGCAAACTGGCTAAGAAGCGGTATGTTCCAGTCTCATGCAAAAGAGCTAAGTGAAGAAGCAAAAGAGGCCATTCAAAGGGCTAAGGATTTTCTCCTTGAGAACACTGAAAACGGCTCTGTACTTCAGTCATTGAGCAACTGTGAGGATCTTGCAGTGCACAGGCAGATTTATGGTCACTATCCCTGGGGACAGGGAAGTGCACTGGCATTTTTCAGTATTACCGACTAATGCATAAAAAACATCTTCTCCTCTATAGACACCCTATAGAAGAGAAGATGTTTTTAATTACACGATTGCCGGCGGGAGCTCATCTGTCGCAGTCAGATAGAACTGCTCAACTCTGACTCCTGCGGATAATGAGAAGTATCTGATAATATGTCTTCCACCTCTTAGCTTCACATCCATAAGTGGTACCCATCGCCAGATATTCTCCGCAGAGAATCTCCAAATTGACTGTCCACCATAGAGATCCTGCTCTGAGTAAATCTTATCGTCTACTCCTATTGTAAAGTGTGCCTTTTCGGCATCCCACATCAGGAACTTACCCCATATTCTGTAATTTCCACCTCTTGTCTCAACGCTGTAATGAAGAGACGGAGCCTTCTTAATGGCACTTGCACCACCCCAGCTTGTTTCCTTGTAGTTCTTTAGCGCCTTTTCATCCCTGATATACATGGCAAGACCGCTCTCACCATGAGACGGTGCATTGCAGTAATCCCATCCTGCGCCCTCGGTATATGCAGCCTTGGACTGCATAAGGGCTGAAGCTGCTTCTATAAATATTCTTCCGTCCTTCTCCACGGCGGTATGCTCACCGGTTGCAACAATATCCTTAGCAGGTATAGGTGATCCATAGTGAGGTAAAAACTCCATATGCTCACCCATTTCAAGGCAATTGCCCTTCTGTTTTCTGAATGCATAATACACAGGTCTTGGAGGCAGCTCGTAAGCTTCCTTGCCATAGAAATCCCAGCAGAAGCCCGCTGCATCAAAGCTAAGCGGAAGTCTTAAATCTCCGCCTCTTATACCAAGGTTATTCTCCTGGCGCTCTCTTGTATAAATAACGAATCTGGAGAAGGAGAAATACTTATCTACCGCATGGAATATAATTCTGTGGGATCCCGGCTTGATGTTGGGTAGTCTTAAATAGAGCTTATCAACGTTATTTCTTACATTGCTCTTCCACTCGCCCTTATATTCATCATTGGCTTCGGATTCCACAACCTCCATGGGATTCTCATCTACCGATACCCCGATCCTGATTCTTCCAACAGAATTAAGGGACGGGAATCTGTGGAGCTCTAAAAGGAATGCGCCTTCACTTGTTACCGTAACCTCATATGTAAGAGTTGCACCCTCAGTTCTCGCCTCTACAAGTGATCCTCTCTGTCTGCCAAGATTGGGAATTCTTACCCAGGCACCGGACAAGTCTCTGACCATGTCAGCCTCAATTCTGAGCATTCCATCATCTTCCATGTGGGGCGGGAATACGATGTTTCCCTGGCCAAGCAGAGTTATACCCCTAAACAGCTTGGCTTCCACAGGAATCACATGGCTTTCTCCGGTCATAAGAGCCATCACATGAATGGCATCCTTTATTGAAACCACATTATCGTCAGGCTTTACCTCTCCCTTTTTAGTCATCTGTTCTATCATGTCTGAAACCTGATTCCAGTCAACCTCAAGAAGAAGTCTCTCCTCACCGTTTATTCTTATATCTCCGTGGCCCTCAAAGCCGACTATACTTTCATCTGTTACCCTCAGCCATGAAGGCAGATCAACAGTGACAACTATCTCATTTTCACCTGCATTTGCTATCTCAAACCACTTTTCAACAGGCTTAACAAAGGTCAGTGAATTCTCTTCGTTCTGACATGTCACTATCAGATGGTCATCTGATTTCATAATTGGCGGCTTACATGCAGGATGCATGGCTGTTCTTGTAGGCGGGAAGTCCTCAGGAGTCATTACGCCATCCCATTTTCCATCAGCCATCACATGGTTGTAGTAATACAGCATGCTTCGTCTTGCATGATCAAAGGCCAGTGACCTTGTAGTGTAATCTGCTGCGCTGTGGGTCTTCCCCTGCTTTATGCACAGATTACTTCTGTCAGCATAGTAATACATGGCATAGGTATAGTATGCTGCGTGTATCTTCATGAGTATCAGCTGGAAAAATGAGTCCTTTTCATTGTCCGGAAGTGAATGGTAAATTCTGTTTCCGGTCTTGAACATGTACTCGTAGCGGTGGATTCTGCTTACAGCCTCGTCAGTGTAGGCAGTCTGTGTGAAGGTATCCACATCCATCTGCTCGACCTTTCTTACGTTTGTAAGCTGATCGAATTCAACAAGCATGGGAGCAAGCTTCTTTCCATGATGTCCGCTGAAGGTTTCATCTATCCACTTTGCCAAAAACTCTATTTCATCCGCACATATAGTCTCTGTTTTACCTATATCCCAAGCCAGCTGGGCATAGTAAGTCATCTGCTGCTCAAGAGGCTTAATGGCACCAAAATTGGTCACCCAAAGCTTACGGATTCCCTCCTCGTATGCCTTCTTGAGCTCATTTCTCGTCTGAGACAGCGGAATGGAGCAAAGGAAAAGATATGATGCTCCGGGCGGTGCCCAGTATGAATTGTGATAGTAAAGTCCGTTTCCACCGGGACGTCTCTTCTCCGTCTCATTGGGATAACGCCTTACATGTCCGTAATTATCATTTACCCAAATGAGTGTGAAATCATCCGGAATATTTAGTCCGTTATCATAGAGCTCAAGCACTTCCTTGTATGGCACAAAAATTTTCATGGGAGTGTGCTCAAGTGTATTATCAAGAATCTGCTCCTGAGCCCTTATTACGTCCTCCAAGAGCTCTATCTTAGCGTTTCTAAGTTCCTCTCCGCGAAGTCCAGCCAGAGCTATAGGCTCAATCTCGGTATCATTTATTCCGCGCATTCCGAGAGTATATGTAACTTCATAGTCCTTGTTCTGCTCAACAGCCTCCTGCCAGTACTCGATTATGGCATCACGGCTCTTTTCAGAAGCAGTGAAATCATAGGGAACTCCGCCATAGCCCTTCTTTTCAAGCCATGGTCTCCATTCCTTGTTGTTACTTCGCATCAGCATGTCGCAGTGAGAGGTACCTACCACGATGCCCATCCTGTCTGCAAGCTTCGCATTTTCAGGGTTGGCATTAAAAGCATTTACATGCATAGCCGGCCAGATATAATTCATCTTCAGCCTCAGCATAAGCTCAAAAATTTTCTCATAGGTCCTGATACCTATGGTAGTCTCTCCGAGATAGCGCTGAGCCCAATGATCCAGCTCTTCCTCATCATTTACGAAAATACCTCTGTATTCTATACTTGGGTGATCCGAAACATGATAATCGTCCGGTAAAGAAATCTCAGTTTTGGGGTGAATCGGTACATCTGCCATGAAATACCAGGGTGAAACCCCTAAAACAGTTCTGCAAAATTCATAGATTCCGAAAACAGTTCCTCTTCTGTCTGATCCGGCAATAACAAGCCTTCCTCTTCTGTCTCTGATAACATAAGCTTCCTTTCGCCTTCTGCCATGAGAACTGAAAAGGCCGACAAGATCCTCTTCTTCAAAGTCTTCGCACACACCAACTGTTCCCACCAGTATCTGCTGAGAGTCAGGATCATATACCTCTGTATTAATTTGAAGCACGCGTTTGAAATCGCGGATCAGATTTGACACCGCGAGCTTGACTGCTTCGGATTCGCGCTCACTGATCGTCACCACGACCGATGAGTACTGTCTGATAGTTATTCCCATTACTCTCCCCCCATGAGACTTTGGTTACTACCAAATGTTAAATTTTTATAAACTGTGAATATTATTATTTTATCAATAATTTATATTTTTGTGTCCTAGCACCTTTGCCGAACATTCTTCCCTTAAATTGTGTAAAATGACGGATAATTAAAGCCTGTTTAAAACATTAAAATAATTACTTGTTTTCATTATTGTTTTGTAGGACAATAGAAATGGTCGCATTCAACCCTGCAAAAAAGTGAGCACACATGGATAAACCCAAAATTCTAGACAAATTCATTCAGCTATTATCCGATTCCGAAGATACCCTTCGCGCCGCAGGGCAGGCCTTTTCTTTGATTGGGCCATCTCTTAATATTTCACAGATAATTCTTGATCTGAATATTCCTGAAACCAGGCAGACCCCCACTGGCGAAGTCAGACATCTGACGGTTTACCTTGGAGAAATGGCATCTGATGAAGTTACAGAGATAGTATGGCTTGAAGAGTCCACACGCACCTTTGAGAACGGTGTGATAACGGCTCATGTTTATGCTCCAATCGAGACCAACTGGAGCTCTGATGAGAGACAGCTTCTTCAGTCTGCCGTTAAGATTTTCCTCATCCACATGGACCGCTACAGACTTATCGAGCTTGTTCAGAAGAGTTCCATGACTCAGTATCTCACTGGTCTTCCAAATTCCGGCGGCTTCATCGCTTTTGCAACAAAAAAGATGTTTGCCGGAGAAATAAAGAATTACAATTCCTATTATTTTAATTTAAAAGGCTTTGGCCTTATAAACAGACGCTTTGGCAGTGAAGAAACCGATAATATTATCCGCAGATATGCCAGAACGCTTCTGGAGTTCTGCAAGGAGGATGAGACCATCGGACACCTTGGCGGTGACAACTTTGTTGCTCTCATCCGCAAGGAGCGCACCGGCGATTTCTTAAAGCTCCTCGAAAAGACCGAAGTTTTCGGTATCCGTGACGGCGAAAGACTTCCCGTTCACATAAGCGCTGTTGCAGGTGTATACGACATCGATGATTCATTAAAGGCTCCCGGCCAGATAATAGGCCGAAGCTCAATAGCGTGCAGCGTTGCAAGATCACTTGCAAACGAGCCCTTCCTCTTTGTCACCAAGGAGATGAGCACCAGGGTTTACCGTGAAAAGCAGATTGAAGACCGCTTTGAAGATGGTCTCTTAAATAACGAATTTAAGGTTTACTATCAGCCCAAGGTTGATACCAAGACCCACACTCTTGTGGGTGCGGAGGCTCTCTCCCGCTGGCTCTGCAAGGGTGAGTATGTCTATCCCGCTGAATTCGTACCCATTCTTGAAAAAAACAGCTATTCCATAGGTCTTGATATCTATGTTATGGAGGATGTTTGTAAGACAATCCGTCACTGGATTGATAAAGGTATTGAACCTGTACCTGTTTCCGTAAACTTCTCCAGAAGTGATCTCGCAGAAGAGCATCTGGCAGACCAGATTCTTGAGATCACCAAGAAATACAATGTTGATCTTAAATATATACAGATTGAAGTTACCGAGACTGCAACTCAGAAGGAAAAAGGACTTATCGCTGATTTCCTGAATAAACTGAACGGAATGCATATCGCCAGCTCAATAGATGATTTTGGTACAGGCTACTCTTCTCTTGGTATTTTAAGAGATCTTCCTGTATCCACCATCAAGATTGACAAGTCCTTCATAGATAACGACACTTTGACAAAACGTGATGAAATTGTTCTAAAGAACATTATCCAGATGGCTAAAGAGCTTGATATCGAGGTCATCACGGAAGGTGTTGAGAGACAGGATCAGATTGAATTCCTCCAGAACGTAGGCTGCGATCTGGTTCAGGGCTTCTATTATGATAAGCCCTTGTCCCTTGAAGAATTTGAAGAACGTCTAAAAAACAAAAATTACGTAATTTAAAAAAGTGCCCTCCTGTCAGGTTGAACAGGAGGGCGTCTTTAAATGTTTTATTTTATAATGCTGCTAAAAGAATAGAAATAACTACCTGAATTATCACAAATCTTATTACCACCTGCGTGTCTGACCACTCCAGATTTTTTCTCATATGATCATGTATCGGTGTCCTTAAGTTAGTCATAACATGGAGCTTCAAAAATCTGATAAGAGATATCTTAAGAAGTCCAAGCCCTCCATCTATGATCAAAACCAGAGAAAGCATAATGTACGCAAAGGGATGTCCCGATTTCATTGCAAGAAGAGCTATGAAAAATCCAAGCGCTCTTGATCCGGCATCACCCATAAGCATTGAGCTAGGTGAACAGTTAAAGTACAGATATGCCAAAAGCACAGCACATAAAATCTGTCCGGCTGTTCCTATGCTTCCAAGCGTTTCGGAAAACATGATCACAAAGGACATCACTGTTACGATTACCAATGATCCACACAGACCGTCTACACCGTCCGAGCAGTTGGTGACGTTGATAGCAATCCATATAAGAATAACTCCAAGAATAAAGTAAACAGGATAAGGAATTGTAAATTCAAATGAAAACACCGTTACAGTTGTGCTGTTTTGCGATAAAAAGGTCACCATAGTCCCTACTGAGATAGCAAAGTCAATGAGTCCCTTTTTATATTCATTCCAGGGCTTGTCTGATGCATCATCCATATACCCGCTCAGCATGATCAGGAAGATCAGTCCCAGATAGATCAGAAACTCCACGGAAAGCGGAAGGAATAATACAGCCATCAGGATGAAATCTATCACAAAGACCAGTCCCACACCCCTTAGCTTTCCCTTGGAAAGAGCGCCGTTTACGGCAAATGCTCTGCCCTGGTCCTGCGGAAGGAACGAAAATCTCATATTCAGAGTTATGAATGTGAATATAAATGCCACGATCATACCGATAGCTGAAAGCTGGAACTGAGTAAACCGTCCGATTAAAAGTTCGTAAAACATCTCAAAAATCTCCCGTCTCAATAATTATTTTTATTTAAGGAAATACCGTATTCATGGTATAATTTTCTTTGGCTTTAATTTAGCCTGCATCAATATATTAGCGAAGGTAGATAAGAATGGCAACTTTTTCCGGCAAATGGAATAAATTCAAAAATTACATGAATCCATATATACATCCATCAATAAAGGAGGGCTTATACCGCAAAAATATCCAGTCCACACACGATATTGCCTTTGCCTTCACCATTGTTGAATGCTTTGTCATTGCTTATTATATGTTATTTGACAGAGAAAAGCTCCTCAATCCATTCATTGGTCCCGGCGCTATTTACTCAGTAATAATAAGTGCCATAGCACTGGTTATAAGCCACTATGCGCTCAAGGATATAAAGCGCCCCTTTAGTGCCTATCGTTTCTGCTATATTGCATACTTTTTGATGTACATCCTTTTTGGTATGTTTGCATCCTTTTATGAATATAATCACGGTCAGCAGATGTTTATTTTCTTCGCAATCATTTTCTGTCTTGTGAATTTCATACTACTTCCTCCGGCAGTCGGTTCCGTTCTGATCTGGGGATCATATTTTGTATTTTATTTAATCCTGTATTCTTTTGATGGAGCTAAGAATATTAACCTGTTTAATTACATAGTATTTTCGCTTCTTACTCTCATCGGGTCCTTTAACAAATTCAAGATGCAGGCCACCGAGCTGGAGCGTATCCATCGCATTGAAACCATGAATGACATGCTTCAGAATCTGCCTGTCCACGACAATATAACCAATATGAAAAACCGTTATGCTCTTCGAGACGACTTCACTTCATATCAGAATCATCACATCATTGTGGTCATGCTAGATTTGGATGAATTCAAGAAGATAAACGAGGAATATGGACAGGCCACCGGAGATGCCGTTCTTGGCCAGGTGGGAAGCTGTATTAAAACTCATCTTACGGAGAGCCATTCCTACAGATACGGCTCAGATTCATTCCTTATCATTCTTCAGGATATTGAATTAAGTGACGCCCTTCAGCGTCTCTCTATCTGGGAGAGAAATATGGCAACCCTCAGTGTACCGGAGCTTGATAAGCCAATACATTACACAAGTGGTTACTCCCACGGAACCCCCAGAGATGAGGATGAGCTCAGAATGCTTATCGAAGCAGCTGACAGAAAGCGCAGAGATTTTTCATAAATACACAGATGTTAAAGCCCAATTTCAAAAATTGAAAATTGGGCTTTTTCCTTTATACCTTTTCTGTTAAAATGATAAGGATGTGTCATTTCCTACACATTTTTTAAGGAGGATTTATTATGAAATTTAATAAAAGTGTCGTAAGCCTCGCTCTTACAGCTATGATACTTACAACAGCTGTTGGGTGTGGCAAGGAAAAGCCTGCGGAGGATTCTTCTGAAGGCCTTTCATGGGAGTCTATCGAGGACAATTCTGCTGAGGAAGCTTCAGAAGAGCCTGAAGTACAGGAAGAGGCTGAGCCCGAGATCGTTTCTGCTGAGATTCCTGAAGGAATGTACAGAAGTGAGCTCACAGGTGAACCTATCAGTGAGACAATTAAGGACCAGCGTCCTATAGCTGCAATGGTTGATAACGAATCAATTGCACTTCCTCACTTTGGTATTTCAGAATGTGATGTTGTTTATGAAATGATGAACAGTACACAGAATGGCAGAATTACACGTCTTATGTGTCTGGTAAAGGATTGGGGTTCTATTAAACAGCTCGGTTCTATCCGAAGCACACGTCCCACAAACATCATTCTTTCAGCTGAGTGGAACGCAGTACTTTGCCACGATGGTGGTCCTAAGGTTCACATTGATCCCTATCTTGCTAAGGAATGGGGAACAAACCACTTCTCAGGAACATTCTCTCGTGTAGATAACGGTAAGAAGAGAGAGTACACAGAATACATTCTCGCCGGCGATCTTGAAAACAACTTCTCAGGAAGCAATTTCTCAACTACCTACAATGAATTTGCTCCCGAAGGAATCCAGGAAGCACACTTTAACTTCACTCCCTGGGGTAATGAGATAAACCTTGAGAACAAGGGCTATGCTAAGTGCCTTGATGCTAACACAATCGATATCATTCCTTTCGAGCATAACAGCTCAAAGCTCGTATACAACCCTGATACTCAGGAGTATGAGTACTATGATTATGGCAACCCTCACAAGGATGGTGAAGACGGAGCAGTTCTTTCATTCAAGAACGTAATCCTTCAGAAATGTACCTTCAACCAGCTTGATGATCACGGTTACCTCATCTACAACTGTATCGATATCAACCAGCCCGGTTACTACTGCACAAATGGTAAGGCAACAGATATCGTTTGGACAAAGACAGGTGAGCTTGTAAAGACACAGTTCTTTGATTCACAGGCTAACGAGCTTGAGATCAACAACGGCAAAACTTATATTGCTCTTGTTCCTGCCGATACATGGGATCAGCTCGTTATTGAATAATTTAATATCCGCATTAATTAAGGCGCCGCATTACTGCGACGCCTTTTATTATGTCTCTATGTTCATCACTCAATAAGTTCCTTAAACTTCTCTGCCGGTACAGGCTTTGAGAAATAGTAGCCCTGAATCATCTCACAGCCTATGGATCTTAGGTATTCGTACTGTTCCTCTGTCTCTACACCTTCTACAACTATTGGCATATCCAGCTTCTTAGTCATCTCAACGATGGTATTTATAACAATCTTGCCCTTTTCAGATGATACTATTCCATCCATGAACTTCATATCCGCTTTAAGGATATCAACATGGGCATTCTTGAATGTGTTAAAGCTGGAATATCCACTTCCAAAGTCATCCATCAGGATTCTGAAGCCGACCTCTTTAAGGAGATCTACTGTATTAAAAAATCTCTGATTCTCTGCAACGAAGGCGCTCTCCGTAATCTCAAGCTTAATATCATTGGGCGAAAGATGATATTTCTTAATCATATCCAATATGACTTCATAGAGGTTATCAAGCTGCAAATCTCTTCTGGATATATTTACAGATATCGGAGGCACCAATATTCCCTCTTTACGCCACTCTGCTATCTGTTTGCACACTTCTTCCCACATATAGATATCAAGCTTGTTAATGAAGCCGTTACGCTCAAATAAAGGTATAAAATCACCGGGACTTATAAGACCGTACTGTCTGTCCTTCCATCTTACCAATGCCTCTGCACTACATACCTTCTTTGTCTCAGCATCATATATAGGCTGGAAGTATGGCATAAAATCGTGCTCATGTATAGCTCTGTCACAGTTGTGCTGCATATAAGCCAGCATTTCAAAATCATGATTCTGCTTCTCATCAAAAATGTGCTCATGCTTATCATATTCATAGCGTATCTTCTGCATGGCGAATCTTGCTCTGTCTATCATAAGCTGCGGATTCATGGTTCTGTCAGTTATAGGGTAGACACCTGAATACAATGACAGATTATAATCCATATCCTCACCGGGATACATCTCATCCAGCGACAATACACCCTGAAGCATCCAATATGAGCCCTGCGGGAATAGCCCTACAAAATTATCCTCTCCAAGATATGCAAGCTCAACCTCCCATGAAAACTGTTTTCTCATGGCAGCCGCAATACGCCTTAGGATGTCATCTCCGCGCTCAAAACCGAATCTCTCGTTTACATCCTGGAAGTCTCTGATATCAAGAACGCACAATTGATATTCTATGTCAGGGTTTAATATCAGATCCTCTTCTACTGCCCTGAAAAACGCCTTCTGATTGTATATTCCCGTCTTTGGATCTGTAGGATTATCCACAAGATAAAGCATAACAAGGTTGAAGGTTACACAGGCAGCAAAGGCAGCGCCCATGTATTTAAAATCTGTGATGCGGTCATTCATTATCAGCATTATATCTACCAGTACTACAAGGGCCGTAATAACTGATGCTGCCACCTTACCAAGACGTCTTATATGTCTCCATGCAAGGAAAATCGACAAAACAACATAAATAAGTCCGAAGAAAGAACTGACCACAATAAATACTATTCTTTCAAAGGTAATTATTCCTCTGACATCTTCAAAATATGCAATATGATTTATTGGATTTAATACCAGGAGATTGATTACGCCAAGAGCATAAGGAACAACTGATAACAATGGACTTTTTTCACGATATCTTACAAGTCCCACTGTTATCTTAAAGGCGCACAAAAGATAGGTATTCAGCGCGATCACAAGCATCGTTTCACTTGCAACATATTTAATGTCGCTGTTAAACCCGATGTACCTTCCATACAGATCAAGCGCCCAGATAAGAATAATGTATGCGATTGTCACATCAATTTGCAGATCAATCCAGATCGTGCCAACAGTACGGCTGATACTTCTTGCCCGTATAGCCAGAATGCCGACCGCCATGATCCCCAGACTCAATAAAGTGATCATATACTGACTCCTAATGCATACGTTTACAATACAATTATACATAAAAAAATCAGAGAGAAATAAATCTCTCTGATTTTTCAGAATTTCTTTATATCAATTTTACATTCTACGAATATAGATCAGAATTGATACTGTCATGTTTTATTTGTCATCATAAAGATGGCATCTAACTACATGTCCATTCCCCATATCCTTGGGCTGAGGATCCTGCTCCTTACAAATGCCCATGCAGTGAGGACATCTTGTATGGAACTTACATCCCTTAGGCGGGTTAGCAGGTGAAGGAATATCTCCCTCAAGGAGCACTCTCTCCTTCTTAATATCCGGATCAGGCATCGGAATAGCACTGAAAAGTGCCTTTGTATAAGGATGAAGAGGCTCTGCAAATATATCCTCTGTCTTACCTGTCTCAACAAGACTTCCAAGGTACATAACACCTACAGCATCTGAAATGTGCTCAACTACTGAAAGATCATGTGAGATGAACAAATATGTGAGATTGTTCTTCTCCTGAAGATCCTTAAGAAGGTTGATGATCTGCGCCTGGATAGAAACGTCAAGAGCTGATACAGGCTCGTCACATACTACAAACTCAGGCTTAACTGCAAGTGCTCTGGCAATGCAGATACGCTGTCTCTGACCACCGGAGAACTCATGAGGATAACGGTCCTTATGATAGGGCTGAAGACCGCATTCCTTCATGATCTCTGTAATATAGTCGTTATACTCTGCCTTGGGCACAAGTCCATGCTCACGAACAGCTTCTCCGATAATCTCACCGATAGGAAGACGGGGAGAAAGTGAAGAATAGGGATCCTGGAAAATGATCTGCATCTTCGTGCGAAGCTCACGGAGCTTTTTCTTATCATATTTACTGATATCTTCACCATTGAAAAGGATATCACCCTCTGTCTTTTCAAGAAGTCTTAAGATTGTTCTTCCTGTTGTGGACTTACCACAACCTGACTCACCAACAAGACCCATTGTTGTTCCACGAGGGATAGTAAATGATACATCATCAACGGCCTTTACATTTCCTGTAACACCACCGAAGAAACCACCCTTAATAGGGAAATATTTCTTGAGGTGCTTTACTTCAAGTATATTATCGCTCATTACTTTGCACCTCCTTCTTCAGTCTTTGCATTATTTGCGAAATCCTCGCATCTGTAACAGCTTACTTCATGAGTGGGAGAAATCTTGTAAACTCCGGGATACTTTCCGGAACATTTCTCTACGCACATCTCACAACGATCCTTAAAGTAGCAGTAATCAGGCATATCAATCGGATTAGGTACGTTTCCGGGAATATTGTAAAGCTTATCCACATGCTTACCAACAACGGGCTTAGACTTCATAAGACCGATTGTGTAAGGATGTCTGGGATCCTTAAAGATCTCTCTTGCTGTACCTTTTTCAATAACACGTCCTGCGTACATAACAACTACATAATCAGCCATCTCTGCAACAACACCAAGGTCGTGAGTGATAAGCATGATTGATGAATTGATCTTATCCTTAAGGTTTCTGAGAAGATCAAGGATCTGAGCCTGAATAGTAACATCAAGCGCTGTTGTGGGCTCGTCCGCAATAATAAGCTTAGGATCGCAGGCAAGTGCCATAGCGATCATGATACGCTGACGCATACCACCTGAAAGCTCGTGGGGATACATCTGGTAAACACCCTCTTTATTAGCGATACCAACCATCTGGAGCATCTCGATTGTTCTTGCCTTAACCTGCTCAGGTGTCATATCAGGGTTGTGAAGTGCAATTACCTCATCAACCTGTGCACCGATTCTGAATACAGGATTAAGGGATGTCATGGGCTCCTGGAAGATCATTGACATCTTATTACCACGAAGCTTCTGCATAGCAGATGCAGGTGCATTGACAACATTTATTGTTCTCTCACCGTCATTAAAACGGATCTCACCTTCAACAGTCTGACCTGCAGGTCTCTGTACAAGCTGCATGAGTGAAAGGCTGGTAACTGACTTACCGCATCCTGACTCACCAACAATACCTACTGTCTTACCCTGGGGTACCTCAAAGGATACACCGTCAACAGCCTTAACTGTACCGATATCTGTGAAGAAATATGTGTGAACATTGTCAAACTCAACACAGTTTTCAGGGTTCTTCATTTTTGTAACATACTCACTCTCAGGAATATGCTTTCTGTTTCTCTTTTTCTCAATCTCGGATGTGATCTTACGGTTCTCGCGTGAAATCCTTCTAGACTCTTTAGCCGAGATGTAATTTGAATTTTTAGCCATTTTTGTCTCCTATACACATACAGATAATGCGTCTTGCTTCGTGCTTTGCACTCTCGCAAGACTAGAAATCATTCGGAATCCGAGCTTTCGCTCTACTTCCTCATGATTTCTTATCTGACAAATGTCAGCACAAAATCTTATGCAAGCATAGATTTTGTACTGCCGCTTGTCAGAATTATCTTTTCATCTTTGGATCGAACGCGTCACGAAGACCATCACCAATAAAGTTAAATGCAAGAACTGTAAGAAGGATGAATGTTCCTGCAGGAAGCCATACAAATAAGTAATTGGTCATTACGTATGAATCGTTAACCGCATTTATGATACTTCCCCATGAAGCAGCAGGGTACTTGATACCAAGACCAAGGAATGAAAGTGAAGCCTCTGAAAGGATAACCTCACCAAGACCCATACTGGCAAATACGATAAGCTGAGGAATAACGTTAGGTATAAGGTGCTTGAAGATTCTACGGTATGTGCTGATACCAAGTGCCTCAGCAGCTACCATGAACTCCTGCTCACGAAGTGAAAGGATCTGACCTCTTACGATACGGGCAATTCCTACCCAGCCGATAATAGCCATAACTACGCAGAGCAGATAAATACGTGCTCTGGGGCTTGCCTGATAATAGTCCATGATTGAACCAAGGATCAGGTAAAGAGGCATGGCCGGGATACAATAAACTACGTCAACAAGTCTCATGAGAAGGTTATCAACCCATCCGCCAAAGAAACCTGCTACACCACCGATTACCATACCGATAAATACTTCGATAAATACTACTACAAAGCCGATAAGCAATGAAATACGTCCACCATACATAAGACGTGCAAGGAGGTCCATACCGTTAGCATCAGTTCCTACAGGATGTGCCTTGGAAGGAGCTGAATAAATATCGATAAGTCTTGTCTCCTGGTACTTCTTAATTGTGTACTGACCTGTCTTAACCTCAAATTTGTACTCAACCATATTGCCGTCAGCATCAGGATACTCGAATGAACCTGCATTGCCCTGAGCTTCAAATGCCTCAAGAGCTGTTGCCTTATATGTAGGATCAAGGAAGGTTCCGGGATCGATAGCATTAAAGTTCATATTTGAAACAACTGCGTATCCCTCACCGTTTGCTTCTACAAGACCTTCATCGTTAACTGTGTAGCTTGTGCCGTCAGCCTCGAAAGAAGTTGCACCTGTAGCTACTGCTACAAGAGCATTTCTGTAAAACTCATATGAGAACTTTGTATCCTTGCTGTATCCTGTGAATGATCTCTTACTTGCAACCGCAAGCTCAGTAGCTTCATATACATCAGCCTTGAAATCCTCACCGTCGAACATGTAAATCTTTCCATCCTGCTCAAAGTCAGCTCTTCCTGCCTCTACAGCAGCATCAAATTCCTTATTGCCCTTGAGGAAAACCTGCGCAGGCTCAAGTGAATAGATAAGATAAACATCTGAATCCTCAGCAGCCGGTGACATTCCCATCATCTGACCGCCACGGGTCTCGAATACGTACTTTTTCTTGGAAGCAGCAATAAGTGCCTTTGAATTAATATCTGAAGGAAGAGTTGCTCCATCAGCTATCTGGAACTGGAACTGATCGATAACAGTAGCACCTGCAAACTCCTTCATTACCTGCTCAGACTTGTAGAACACCTGGCTCTCTGAATAAGGATAGAGAGCACCGCCTACAAAGGCGAACAGGAACATTGCAACAATAATTACCATTCCTACAATAGCGAGTCTGTTTCTAAGGAATCTCTTAAGAACCATCATTCCCGGAGAGAGGACACGGACTCTGTTGGCATCATCAAGATGCATTTCTTCTTTTTTAACTTCGTTTTTCTTTTCTTCTGACATTACATCCGCCTCCTTTCCTTAGTTTACTCTGACTCTCGGGTCAACTACCGCATAGAGAATATCTGCGATAAGGTTACCGAGCAAAATAAGGACTGCCATAAATACCATGTAGAACATAACGAAAGGAATATCGCCCTGTACTACGCACTGGTATGATGTATAACCGATACCGGGAATCTGGAACAAAGTCTCAGTGATCATGGCACCGGAGAAAAGTCCGGGAAGTGATCCGCCAAGAAGTGTAACAATCGGGATAAGTGTATTTCTGAAAGCATGATAGTTTACTACTCTGTCCTCAGAAAGTCCCTTTGCTCTTGCAGTTCTGATATAATCTGCATTCAGAACTTCGAGCATGTTTGTTCGTGTGTAACGCATAAGAGAACCTACGCTTACAACAGTAAGTGTAATAACAGGCATGATCATATGACGAGCCATATCAAGGATTTTACCCACGTCTGAATATGATTCATGAAATCTTCCAACTATTCCGTATAGGTCAAGCCAGCCAAGCTTTACAGAAAGAATATATTTCAAAATCGTCGCAAAGAAAAAACTCGGAAGTGAAATTCCGATAAGTGCGATAACCGTAACGGTATAGTCTGTTGCAGAATACTGTCTTCTTGCAGCAGCCACTCCCGCAGGTATAGCGATTATTATTTCCAAAATAAATACAACAAGTCCCAGTGCAAATGAATACCAGATTACGCTGGAGAACTTCTGCAATACAGGCTGATTCCAGAACCAGGAATCACCAAAATCAAGTGTTATTGCCTTTGATGCCCATTTGAAATATCCCTGGATTACCCCCGTGTCCAAGCCATACTGGGCATTTAACTGTTCAACCCACTCAGAGTAGCTTTTTGCTCCCGGCTTAGTAGATAAAGCCATAGCCTGCTGTTCAACATATGATGTAGGCATGCATCTCATGATGGTATAAATGATCATAGATACGAAAAACAATAATACTACTGATATGAGTAGACGTTTAAGTATGAATTTCTTCATTGTTGTCTATACTCCTTCTAAATAAAATATCTTCCACCTGAAAAATTATTCCTCGGGGATTGTTAATATATCTAAAAATTTCGCTTGGCGAAATATAATTTTCTAATCCATTTTCTAAATAGTGCAACTATTCTCTGTTGATTTAAAGTTATGAAGTAAAAAAGTACATAACATGTCCGCGGGAGCTAAATAACCCCCACGGACAAAGTTATGCGCATTATTTATGCAACTGATTGTCTTAAAAGCTCTACTATTGTAGCAGATTCTCAGCACATCGAAAACTCTAAATTCATTTTCGAATTTATAAATACGAATTACTTAGTCATAAGTCTCTCAATTCCGTCGTGAGCACTTGTTGTAGCAAAGAAGTTGTAGTATGTTGTCTCGTCATGAAGCATATCTGAGTTTTCAACATCTACGCGCTCAGAAGAATAGATTGAGCAGTTCTGTCTCTGATAAATCGGGATCTCAACTGCGTAATCAACAACATAGTCCAGAGCTTCCTTATAAATAGCCTTACGTACTGCCTGATCTGTTGTTGAACGACCCTCAACTACAAGTTCGTCAAGTTCAGGCTGGTTAATCTTGTACATGTATGCAGAACCACCTTCTGAGTGATAGATCTGATACATATCAGGATCCATTGATCCGCCCCAAGCTGCACACCAGATCTCAGCTGTGCCGCCTTCTGTTGCAGACCAAAGAACTGAAGAATCTGAAAGGTCATTGATGATAAGATCAAAGCCAATCTTTGCAAGGTCTTCCTTAGCTGCTGTAAGGATACCGAATGAAGGGTGATCACCCTTACCATCAGCAGGAATCATAGCCTCGTATGAAAGCTTAGCACCTTCAGGAGCTGCTGTAAGCTTACCATCTGTTACTGTGTAACCAGCCTTCTCGAAGAATCCAAGTGCTGCCTGAAGAGCTGCATCATACTTCTCATCTTCGCTCATGCCGTCTGTATAGATAGGATTTCCGTCAACATCTGTTGAGAAAGCAACCTTATAATCAGGATCAGATGCCTGAGGTGCTGCCCATGATGTGTTAGAAATAGGATAGTTGATTACGTTAGCTGCATCGCCATAGTAAGAATCAACAACTACGTCTCTGTGAACAGCAAGAACAGTTGCGATAGCCTTACGAAGTGCCTTAGACTCTTCACTTCCTGCATCAGAACCAACCTTAACGTTCTGTGAGTTCATACCAATGTAACCATAACCATTGTTGTCTACAAGTGAAGTAGAAATCTTGTCACCTGTAAGCTCGCCGTTTGAGTTATCACCGGCGATCTGCTCAAGAGTTGACTTGTTAGCTGAAGGCTCAGCAACATCAAGTGTACCCTGAACGATAGCAGGCTCAGCATCAGACTGCTGAGTAACCTTCATCTGAACTTCCTTGATTACAGGAGCGCCAAGATAGTAGTTCTCGTTAGCTGTGAAGTAAACAATCTTGTTCTCAAACTTGTCGAATACATAAGGACCGGCGCCAAGAGGCTGTGTTGTCTTAGCTCTTACAGTTGAAAGATCACCCTTTGTGAATCCGAACTTATTATTATCATAATCGTATTCAGCCTTGTCACCATAGTAGTGAAGAGGTGCAATCTCAACAGGAAGTGAGTAGATAGCTGTTGCATCAAGCTTGTCCATGTGAACAACCATTGAGTAGTCGCCTGTCTTCTCGATACCTGTGATTGAAGGAGCTGAATCACCTGTCTCAATTGAGTTCTTGTAATCATCTGAAAGCATATCAAGGATGCCGTCGCCAGCCTTCTCCTTGTCAGTAGCTGCCATAACGTCTCCGTCATAAGCTGCAACGATTTCATTCCAGAAATCATCTACTGTAGGAGCTGTGCCACCCTTAACATCGAATGTAGCACCTGAAGGAGCTGTAAGAACGCCGCCTTCTACTGTACCATAGCCCCAGTTTGCCATTGCATTGGCAATAGGATCCTTGGCAATATCTTCATCATCAGATACAGCACCGTTTGCTGTGCAGTAATCTGCGATATCATTGATGAACTGTTCCTTAGCTGCAGGGAAATCTGTCTCCCAGAACTTCTTCTGCTGATCTTCTGTGAAGTATGTGAAGTCTGTGTTGTCCTCACCAGCCTTAACAAGAAGGTTGAAGAGTGTATCAGAACCTTTTCTGTAGTCTTCCATACCTGTAATAGGAAGTGCACTGAATGTAGCAGCTCCATCATAAGAAGGATCAGCAACTACATACATTGAGAAAATAACATCATCGATAGTAAGAGGCTCACCATCAGAGAACTTGATATCATCACGAAGCTCAAATGCATAATCAACTGTACCATCTTCGTTCTCTGTGATCACGCAGTTTGCGGGTCCCTTGTACTCATAGGACTGACCATTGTATTCCTTTGTCTCACCTTCGATACCATTAAGTATCATCTCACCTAAACGGTCAACTGTAAGTAAAGGAAGAGTTGTCATCTGTGAAACATTGTTATCATATACTGAATTTGCAAAGAAAGGACTGAACTTCTCAGAGAATTCAGACTCTCCAATTACGAGCGGTGCTCCGCTTCCTGTGCTCTGTGCAGCGTCTCCTGCTTCCTCTGTTGACTCTGCCTCAGCAGCATCGCTGCTCTCCTCAGTAGAAGCGTCTGCAGTAGCCTCAGCTGTATCTGCAGATTCGGTTGTTGTTGTGTTAGTGTCGCCGCCATTGTTAGCATTGCCACCGCAGCCAACAGCTGAAACAACCATTGTTCCGGCAAGTCCTAATGCCAGAAATTTGCCTAACTTTTTCATATTGCCCTCCGTTCTGGGGTTCTCTTCCCCAAATATTTATGTACATCCACCTTGGTGGTTGTCACCGAAATCACGATTGAAAGTATATAGTTATTTAATTAAACCTTCTAATATATATAATCTATAAGCAACCATAAGTAATTGTTATAGAAATCATTTACCGGATTCAACTGAAATTCCTGAAAAGTATTTATTATAATATCTCGCAAAAAGACAAGCTATTATAATCACCGGTAAGTGAAGCGCCAGATAAATGAGCTCAAGGCGAACATCATACTGGCCTCTTCTTAAAATCAGATAGATTACTTCACATAAGGCGCTTATTGCCGCAAGAACTATAACTGCAACACCACAAAAATGCATTCGTCCCACACCCTTATCATATTGCCTTCTCGTCATCCTTGGAGTCGCACCCAAATATTCAACTATTCCAATAAAAAAGAAAAGCACCGGCAAAAACTGAAAAAAATAAGGGAGCACCACCCAAATTGTTCGTGAAGATGTCTGATTAAGCAACCCCTGTACAACAAGAGCCGCAAACATCAATATTCCATATACTACACATGGAAGATACGTCTTCTTTTTCTCTGTTTCGCCAAAAGGAAGAACATAGATATCCCCTTTATAGAAGAATCTGTCCCGGAACCTCCCCCGCTTATCCATCTCGGGAGCGTGATCATAATCTCCCTTGTATGGATTATGCAAAATACTCATTACTACTAAAATCCTATTCTAAGCCGGATATCAAATCTCCGACAAACAACCTGTAAATACGAAAAAAGCGCTCCTAACTTACACTTTGCAAGTCGGAACGCCGTTGTTCTAGATGTAAGTATACAATATTAATATCTGAATTTCTACACCGAGATTATACTACCGAACGAAATCTTATTAACAATATATGAAACCGATAGCATACCGACATTTCGTTCGCTAGTCGGGTATGTTAGTAAAATAATCTCACCAGCAAGATTAAATTATATCAAAATGATAAAATAAGTCAAGCACTGGCGAACTTTTGTCTTTCTGTCGCGGACACTTTGCTGATTTAAAGCGTGTCAGCGGAAACTGTACAGAAATAAAACCCACTATTTCCGCATTATATAAGCTCTCCAGATAAACTTTGCATTTGAAGCCAAGTATCTCTTGAGAAGACGTTTGGGATCCTGGAAGAGTCTGTAAAGCCATTCCATACCTATTTTTCTAACCCACATAGGCGCTCTTTTGATATTTCCGGCAAAAAAATTAAATCCTGCACCAACTCCCAGCATGACACCATGAACCTTACCTTCATGCGCTGCCATCCATTTTTCCTGCTTGGGAGCTCCAAGTCCGATCCAGATGAAGTCTGCACCGGAGGCATTTAGCATCTCAATAACCTCGTCATCTTCCTCAGGAGTAAGCTCTCTGTACGGCGGTGAATAAAAACCTCTTATATCCATCCCCGGGAATCTCTTGGGAAGCTTTTCCTTAAGAAGCTCTATTGTCTCCTCGGATGATCCGTAGAAGAAATGAGAAAGCTTACCATCCATGGTGGATGAAAACATTGTCTCCATAAAGTCAGGACCGGCTATTCTCTCTGCCTTTACGAATCCTGCCTTCTGAATTCTGTTTACAATCGGCTGTCCGTCAGGAAATGTCAGCGCCGAAGCATTCTGAATCTCCATGTAATCTGCATGATCGCTGGCTTCAACCGTAGTATGAACATTACAAAAGCAAATATATTTTCCGAACAGCTCCTTTATGTGGCTTCTCACATAAAGCACTGCATTCTCTACATTTGAAACTGCAAAGTTAACACCAAGAACAGAGCACCTCTTTGACATTGCGGAATAATATGAAGTCTGGAAATAACCAATTCCTCTTATGAGATGTCTTGTCACCCAGAGGCCATCAAGAGAAAGTCCGTAATATGTGTTTATTCCTTCGTTGGCAAGCCTTCTGACAAGATCTGTTCTTACAAAATCAACAATATCAAGCTTATCAGGAATGCACAGGAATACATCACTGCAGCCTGTTTCCTTCACCTTGCTTACAAGCTGCTCTCTGTTAATAACAGCTTCATAATCGTCAATATTCCTTGTAGCTTCTTCAGCATAAGCATCATCAATCTGAAAAATGTCTTCCAACTCAAATTCAAGCCCTAAGTCTTTTTCGAGATTTGCCCTGACATAATCCATGTCCCTGGCATAGGTTAGTGCAACCAGTCTTCTTCTGTGAAGATCAGGATTACCCATTTTTATAAGTATTCCTCTGTAGATAAGCCTGAATGCAAATACCAGGACAAAGTTAATAACCACAAGATAGGCCATTGCAAGCCTGGATACCAGGTATGTATTCTTGGAAGCCATCAGAACCACAAGCAAAAACACAAACAGCATCACCTGATTCTTGAAAACCTCAGTGAAGGTCTCGAGGGGATCCAGATCCTCAATAGCCTTGTAATCAAGTCTTCTGCCCCTGTACACATTTACAAGTGTGGCAAAAAGAATCTCCATAACAAAGATCATGGAATAGAGCGGTACCATCCACTCCTTCTTAAAGTGCCAGTTAAATCTGATGGTTATCATCAGTACATAAGCAAGGGTAAGCGAAACCGCATCTACTATGAGCAATATTCTTTTTCTTCTGTGTGAGCGTGAAAGGCTCATATCAAAAATCCCTCACTTCTTTATTTAAAGCATCTGTGAATGATATCAATAATGATATCCTGCTCTTCTTCGGTCATCTTATTATCGGAAGGAAGACATAAACCTCTCTCAAAAATGTCAGCACTGACATCTGCTGCTACACCCTCATCGATATAAGCATTGCTTCTACCGCGAAGAATTCCCTCGGTAGTAACAAAAATATTATTTCTGTACATAGGCTGCATGTGCATGGGCTTCCAGATAGGTCTTCCCTCAGCATTGAAGCTTGCCAAAACATCAAGTATCTCTGTGGGGCAGCTCTTTCCGGGCTCGCTCTTATACAAAACCTCTTTTTCTGATCTTACATGAGGACACATAGCATCCTTATCGATCACAATGCAGCTAAGCCAGTAATTAGGCTCTGTGTCATCCGGAATAGGATTCATTGAAACAGGAAGATCCTTAAGTCCTTCCTTATATCTTTCGTAAATTCTCTTCTTACTAGCGATATGCTCCTCGAGATAAGGCATCTGACCTCTCACAACACCTGCAACGATGTTGGACATACGGTAGTTATAGCCAAGCTCCTCATGCTGATACCAGGGCGCATTCTCTCTGGCCTGGGTGCTGAGCTTACGTACCTTATGGCAATCCTCCTCGGAATCAGTAACAAACATTCCACCTGAACTTCCTGTTATTATCTTGTTTCCATTGAAGGATATAATACTGTAATCACCGAACTTACCGGTCTGTACGCCTTTGTATGATGCGCCAAAGGACTCGGCTGCATCCTCAACAATAAGGGCGCCGTGCTCGTCCGCTATTTTCCTAATTTCATCAATTTTACCGGGAGTTCCGTAAAGATAAGCAACCACAATAAGCTTAACATCAGGATAAATCTCAAAAGCCTTCTTAAGTGCTTCCGGGCTCATATTCCAGCTATCCGTTTCAGTATCAATAAATACTGCTTCACCACCCTCATAGGCTATGGGATTCACTGTGGCATCAAAAGTCATATCGGAACAAAATACTTTTTTACCTAATAAGGTTCCGACATTAGCGGGCTGAGGTCCATACAGCTTCTCACCTGCAAGTCTGATTGCAAGGTGAAGTGCTGCTGTTCCTGAGCTTAAGCCTACAGCAAATTTTCTTCCGATCTTTTCCTGAACAAGCTTTTCAGATTCATTTATATTCTCACCAACTGTGGAAACCCAGTTTTTCTCAATGGCATCCGTTACCCACTTAAGCTCATCACCATGCATGGTAGGAGACGCAAGCCACACCTTTTTCTCAAATCTCTTAATTCCGTCAAATCTACTGTCCATAATATTACTCCGTCTCGTTTATAAGCTCTGCTGCACGCTCAAGCGCTCTCTGGTGCTCGATTGAATGCGAATCCGCATTATCCTCCGGATGATATGTTGTAACAATCTTCTGGACTATCTCTCTTATCTCATCTGCGTGCTCAGCCTTTGAAGCCCCATTGAGCTCCTCAAGCTGTGAAAAGAACTTCATATCGTCCATATCGATAGGCTTACCGATATGAATCATTCTGTTAGCAGTATCCTGCATTCCTTCCTCGTCCATAAGCATCTCTTCGTAGAGCTTCTCTCCGGGACGAAGACCTGTAAACTCAATCTTGATATCCTCGCCAACCTTGTAGCCTGAAAGCTTGATAAGGTTCTCAGCAAGATCAAGGATTCTCACAGGCTCACCCATATCAAGGACGAATATCTCTCCTCCCTTAGCATAAGCGCCTGCCTGCATAACGAGGCTCACTGCCTCAGGTATAGTCATGAAGTATCTGATGATATTAGGGTCTGTTACCGTAACAGGTCCGCCGGCAGCTATCTGCTTCTTGAAAAGCGGAATAACTGATCCGTTTGAACCGAGAACATTACCGAATCTTACTGCAACAAACTCTGTATCATAGTGCTTATTAAAGGTCTGAACTATCATCTCACAGATTCGCTTACTTGCACCCATGATGTTAGTGGGATTAACAGCCTTATCTGTGGAGATCATAACGAATTTCTGACAGCCGTTCATAGCTGCTGCCATAGCTGTCTTGAAGGTACCAAATACGTTATTCTTGATTGCTTCGTTCGGACTGTCCTCCATAAGCGGAACATGCTTATGTGCAGCTGCATGATAAACAATCTCAGGTCTGTACTGCTCAAAGATCTTGTTGATTCTGTTTGTATTTCTTACAGAAGCAATAAGAACTTCGAGATCAAGCTCGGGATGATCCCTCTTAAGCTCCTGCTGAATATCATAGGCATTGTTCTCATAGATATCTACGATGATCAGCTTTCCGGGCTTATGGTTTGCAATCTGTCTTGAAAGCTCGGAACCGATTGAACCGCCACCACCTGTAACAAGAACAGTTTTGCCACTTACATAGCCAGCGATCTGATTAAGGTCAACCGCGATAGGATCTCTTCCGAGAAGGTCCTCTACCTCGACCTCACGGAGCTTACTTACATTTACTTCACCATTAACCAGCTGATAAACACCCGGAAGTGAACGAAGCTTACAGTTAGTCTCCTTACAGAGATCAAGGAGCTTCTTCATCTCACTTCTTGAAAGTGAAGGAATTGCAACGATAATCTCATCGATATCATAGAGATCGGCACACTCAAGGATCTTGTCGCGTCCGCCCACTACTCTGATACCCTGGATATAATGTCCCCACTTACTTCTGTCATCATCGATGATACAGCTGATGACCATTGTAGAGAAATTACTGTTCACGATCTCCTTAATGATGATGTTACCAGACTCACCGGCACCGATCACCATTACAGAGGTAGTGTTTTTACGATTCTCTGTCTTGTGCTTTACGCTTCTAATAAATCTGTAGCTGAATCTGCTTATGAAAATAAGCGTTATCAGAATAAATGTGTACAGAAAGTAATAGCTCTGAGGAACAGGCTGTCTTCCCACCTTGAAAAACTGAAGGCCGAACACATTAGTAACGCCTGATGCAACGCAGGCTATAACCAGATTCTGAAGCTCTGTCTCTCCGGCATACGCCCACAGACTGTTATAAAGTCTGAACAGATAAAAATATGCCAAAGATACAACAACATTGATAGCCAAAAAGTCCGTAACCGGATCCATGAATTCATAGGGCACAAGATCAATGTTGAACTCGTATCTCATAAGGAGCGCCAGATAGCTTGCAATTATGATACTTAGCACATCATAAACTATAAGTCCGGCTCTTCTATAAAATTTTGCAAAATTAAAAGGTTTCTTCTCTGATTTCATATCTTCTTATTCTATCATAAATTAGCTTTACATAATACCAAGCCTATTATCACCGATAATTATTTATTATTTTTCTTAAATGCGATTGGCATAAGTGAAAAAACAAGTGCAATAGTCATGGGATTACTAAACTGGAATACCCATTCGGAAATAGCAGCAACGCCAAAGCCCACAGTCATTGCAAAAGGAAGTATTGCTCCGGGAACATCATCCCTGTGCTTAATGTAATATGCTGCTCCGCAAAAAAATGCAAAGGCCATCACAAGCAAAAATACTATTCCGCTAAGAATTCCGTTATCATACATAACCTGTATGTAGGTGTTATGAGCATGAACCGCAATCTCTCCTGACGGAAGAACTGCCCCCATCTCATCATGCCCAAAAAGATTCATCTGCTGGAGATAAGATTTAAAAATCGTAATTCTACCGTTTGAGAATTCCTCAATTCCATCTTCTGTAGTCTGATCTTCCTGCTCCTCGTTTGTTTCTTCCGGAGCTTCAGTACTTTCTTCAGCCAAAGCTTCAGCCTGTGCAGCAGCTGCCTCTTCCTCAAGTCGTCTTCTCTCGAAGAGCTCATTACCGCCTGTCTCCATGAGATATTCCTTTATCTCAGGTGATGTCTGCTTGGAGGCAACGATTTCAGGAAGTGAGTACACCATCGCTCTGGACTGGTCCTCTGTAAGGGGAACACCGTTCTCACCCACAGTTGAGTATCCCTCACTGTTAAAGTTCTTATCATCCTCAGGATAGTTGTAATCCATAATGTCGACATTCAGGATCTTTTCAGCAAAAAGATCAACGAATCTCTCAATGTTCATGTAAAGATGATTGTCAGGCTGACCGCCACCGTATAAACCAAAGTTCCCGGTTTCAACAAGAAACTTCTTGGGACGGGCAACTATCGCAGGGAACATTCTCTGCAGCGCAAAGGCTGAAGGGAAGCAAAGAACAACCGCGAGGATCATGGTTCCAATCTGTATCCCCAGATACTTAAGCCTGCCCTTTTTGCAATCAGTTGACATAAGCGCCAGCATACACATGATCATAACCACACATGCAAGATAGGATGTTCTTGAAATAGTGAAGATCATGTAAGCGGATACAAATCCAAAAAGAATAAACTCTTTCCAGAGATATCTAAAGCGATCTCTGAAAGAAGTAAGCTCTCTTGTAGTGTATATCTTATATAGTAGAAGTACAGCCGCAGCGCACTCCATCACTGTCATGTACTCGGCAGTAATTGTTACTGTATGAAAAACGAATGCATATCTTCCTGTGTTAAAAGCCGCAAAGCTTCTGTGCATCCAGCAGTATATCATAGAAACTACAAAGTTCAGCAAAAGTCCGCCAACTACAAGCTCCGGATACTCTTTAAATCCATATAGCTTATAGCAAAACATAAGACCGATGACAAAGGCTGCTATTGCAACTCCCCACCATCTGGTATTTCTGAACACCACCAGGACCACAAGAAATACTACGAAAAGCACTCCAAAAGCGCTCACCTTAACTCCTGACAGCTTACGACCGCCTTCTTCCTTAATCCTGCCATAAATATCCGCAGCAATATTAAAGATAAGGAACCCTGCCAGTACAGCAATGATAACTCCATAGGTCATAGCAGCATTGTGAAGATCGTATTCTTTCTCTGTCTCAGGCATCAGGTGCGCTGATCTGTAACATATTCCTGCTACAGCAGCAACAATCGCATATACTGCATTTCTTATGCTGCGTACTCGCTCAAGCGGAAGTGCAAAGCATAATAACAGAAGAAGGCATATCATCTCCTTACGCTCTGCAAGGGTCTGATATATCGTAAAAAGCGCATTCATATATTCACAACAGAACCAGATTGCCGCAGCAATAATTCCCATCTGTGCAAAGTGCTTTACGTTATGCCAGAGCTTTTCATCAAGAGTAGCATCACTCTCATGGTTGATCGCATAGAACACAAGGACATATGTTATCAAAACTCCAAGCTCAAGAAAAGCATTCTCTATGGGTCTGCTGTCAAAATACTTTACGGGATAGATAAGAACCATGAGCACGATCATGGAAATTGCAGCTATGGGATTACCAACCACTCTTACAACACGATGGATAGTAATAAGCTCATCCTTTTTATCTCTAAAGATCATTCTTTCAAGAAGGATAAGTATTGCAGCGATCGCCATGATACCTGCAATTATAAGAAGTGACATTCCCTTTGTCAGAGGTTGTCTGTAATTGTAGTTTGCAGCAAGCTGAAGCCCCTGAACAGTTGTGTCATGATAAGCAAATGACACAAAGTAGGGTGAAGTATCCTCCCCTGCATGCTCATAAGCTACATAGAAGGTTGAAAAAGCACCGTTTAAGATCATGGTGTAGGTCTCACCTACATTCAGATCAAGGCCCACTCTTACATGAACATATCCAGGAAGCTCTGCGTCTCTCAGATACACACCTCTCTGGTATATTTCTTCCATATTTTCATTGTAGAAAACCATGCTCATATAATTACCGAGCTCTATCTCTTCTACATAAATATCTATGGACTCAAGTCTGTCATACTGAGCTATAAACTTCTGAACCACATCATGGTAGTCGTTAACTCTTTCCGAGGTCTGAATGATCTCGCCGCCACCATTTTCAGTAATTGTTCTCTGCCAGATTCTAAAAGGAAAAACAGACAGTATAAACAGAGCAGCAAAAATAAGTATCACTGCTCTTATAGCCACACTTCTGTAAATAACTTTTCTTCTCATAAATCCTCCACCGCATAGTGATTATGCAGTAAAACAGTATACACCAAAACCGGAACACTATACCACAAATATATTGTATATCTGACCAGGTATGTAGGCCCAAGCAGGATAGTAAGCCAAACAAGAAGTACCAGAAGCCACGGATACATTCCCAGTTTTCTTCTTATAACTCCTGCTGTCATCAGCAGATAAATAAAAAGCCAGAAATATGCAGCCGGTGAAAACAAAAGTGAAACCACCGGAATATTCTGCTGGAATTTCTCTATTGAAAGCTTCCTGTAAAAGGCATCAATAAATGGAATAAGACTTTTCCTCTCGCCCGGAAGCTCAACCTCATAACCAAAATATGAGCTGTCAGTGTATGTAAATGTAAATACCGTATTCCCCTGATATACGTTGATAACTGCCCCCGGATACCAATATCCATAGGATGTTAAAAACCATCCGTTCAAATAGCTCATTGGGTTCTGCAGACCTTTCCCCAGCCACAGCCTCCAAAATGACCTGCTATCCTTTTCATAGGCAGCATTGTCGAAATACATCTTTAGTATATCCGATATCCTGGGTGTGTAATGGGGCAGTGCCTCTTCACTCAGGTATGTATACAGCACTTCCTTTTCTTCCTCAGTAAAGCTGTCCTTATCGTAATAGTAAACTCTTGCAAGCTGCTGGATAGGCACAGTCAGCATTTCCTGATGCTCTCCTGTCTCTGCAGAAAGAGCCGCACCAATTATAGTGTTTATACAAAAATATATTATGACAGGCGCTATGAGGAATGTCACTCTGTGGTACCTGTCCTTTTCCTTTACAAATTTGGCAGCCACAATGACAATCACTGCAAATACCAGATATGCATAAAAGCCGTTATGTCTAAAGAGCATCATAAGAACTGCACTTATGATTATCTGCCAGGCTTTTCTTCTCTTGAGGCCTCTGCCCTCTGTCTCTTCCCACTCCAGCATGAGAATGACGGATAATATCAAAAATGCTGAAAAGAAGCCATCCTTACAGGAGCACAGCGTATACATGACAATGGTCGGGAACACTCCGAAAAATGCAGCCGTGAATGCCCTGTATTTTTTTCCTGCGCCGTGTTTTTTCAGATAGCTGATCACATAGGTGAAAATCCATGTCATAACCAGCATCTGCATTAAAATATAGAAAAAGATTCCGGCATTATAGCTTCCCGTAAACTTATGGAAGAAGGCAACGCTCCCTCCAAGAAGAAGCACATGTAAAAGGGGATGATGTGTATTAAAGCTCCTTGAGAGTACCTCTATTACTTCGGTCTGGGCATCATACACGAAAAAACCCGGATAAACTCCCAACAAAACCACGAAGTTCAGAGCCGCAATTATCATCCATACCTTAAAGAACTCATCACTTGTATAGCCCTTTTTCAGCTCCTGACCTTTGCCGGTTCTCCCTGAAACAAAGGTTATTCCCTGCTTCTCTTTTCGACTTCTCAAAAGAAGCTTATTCCAGCTGTATCTCACAGCAAGGGTTATGAAAACAGAAAGCCCCCAAAACAAAAGAAGCATTTTTACGTTGCCGATATCTATGTGATCCGAGCTTTCAAGCTGGTAGCCCCACACTATCCCAAGGGACATGCATACGCCAAATAAGACCGGCATCAGCCAGGTCTTATTCTTACTCTTTTGATTCCTCATGTTTAACCTCATCACGGATAACATACTGCGGATTATTATTCTGTGAAATGTAAATTCTTCCGATGTACTCACCCACCATGCCTACCATCAGCATCAGCATTCCGCCCATGAAGGTTACAGCAGACATAAGTGCCGAAAAGCCCACCGCCGGAAGCTCCGGATACATGATCTTTTTGATCACAGTATAAATACCGTAGAGGAAACCGATGCAGGCGAATATTCCTCCCATCAGCGTTCCAAGTCTCAGCGGCTTAATGCTAAATGCAGTAAATCCGTTTATCCAAAGTGCCATAAGCTTGGAGAAGGTATAACCGCTGGTTCCTACCTCCCTTGCTCTGTGAGTGACATCCACATTGACAATATTTCTGGTAGTTCTAAGGACAAGACCTATAACATACGGATATGAGCTCTTGTACTTAAGCATCTCATCAACCACAAATCTTCTTGCAGCAAAATAGCTGGAAACATGAAGGTCCTTAGGTTTTCCCAGCATTACGTGAGCCATCCACTCATTCATTGCTGTTCCGAAATTCCTGAAAAGGTTGTGCTTTTTCTGAGAGTATCTTGCATACGCAACATCTGCTCCCATCTCTATCTGATACAAGAGCTTACCAACCTCGTCAGCAGGAGTCTGCCCGTCATCATCAAGACATACAACGATCTCGCCCTTTGATGCATTAAGGCCGGCCATTATGGCAGCGTGCTGTCCGAAGTTCTTTGCAAGATTATAGCCTCGTATCTCATCATGCTCCTTAACAAGCTGGCAGATCTTATCCCAGGTATTATCAGGTGAACAATCATTTACAAGGATAATCTCATAGCTGTAAAGGACAAGCATGTCCATTGCGCCTTCGATCTCATTTATTACATTTTCAATTGTCTGTTCCGAGCGATAGCAGGGAATCACAAAACTTACTAATTTATTTCGCATAAAGTTATTCTACACCATTTCACAGTATCTTTTCCATCAGTATCATATCGCCAAGGGCTCCGTCAGAGCACTGAACGGCGGGCATATCTTCTGTCTTTACAAAGCCTGCATGCTCATAGCTTTTGCGGGCAGCTTCGTTTGATGAAAATACGCGGAGAATAAGCCTTTTTAAACCAAGCCCCTTAGCTGCATAATCGCACATAAGCTCTGCCGCTTCATTCCCATAGCCCTTACCTGTGGCGTCGTCCTCACCAATAAAAATACCATACTCGGCAGTTTTTTTCTCCAAATCAATATCACGAAGATATACACTTCCTACAGGTCTTGTACTTTTTGCGGCATCTTCATCTGCCTTTTCAAGAATAACAAGCTGGCAGACCTCTCCTGTTTCCACCTTGTTCTTCATCCATCCATTGTGTATCTCTTCCGTGAAGGTCTCTCTATATATGAAATTATTTCTGACTCTGGGGTTATTTCTCCATTTTACGATAAGTGGAGTATCCTCGTAGGTTATATCCCTCAGAATCACCTTTTTACCGATTATATCTGTCATAATATCTCTTTTCTTACTCTGCAGGTTTTACCTTCCAGATAACAAACTCTCCTGCCACATCATCCTCTCTGGTAACGGCTACGGATTTTTCTTTATCAAGATAGTAGTTCTTAAGCCACTCCATATCCATGTCCTTATCGGTAACTACAAATACGTTGTCACCAAGAGTTATATCCTCCATGCTTTCGTCATAACCAAGATTATGAAGCTTATCCTTCTCCGCAGGACTTTTGGATGCCCAGCCGCCCATCATCACACAGTTAGAAAGGCTGTTATCCACATTCGTCAGCATCTTCTGAGAATATGTGTATCCATTATCCTCATAGGATACGGATGTGTAAACATCAATAAGGTAAAGCTTGTCCGAGTTATTCTTAAAATATTTATCAAGCTCTTCGTAGGCCTTATTATATTCTCCCCTGCCGTCACACTCAGCTCTCAAAACAGAAAGCTGAGCAGGTATATAAACAACACAAGCAGCAACAACCAGCACAAGACAGAAGCCTGAAAAAGCATGTGCCGGAATATACGGATAATCCTCTTTTTCATTACTTTTAACAGCTGCTTTTTCTACAAGGTGAAGGAGCCTCTCCCCTGCAATAAGCGTTAGCAATGTCAGCTCTATAAAATACAGTGAATGGGTTATCCTTATGGGATCCCTTCCCCGTACCATTATGTACATCCATAATAAAGATCTGCCTGCAAAAAGCAGTATCAGCTTCCACACAGAATTCCAGATGCGTAAGCCAAGGTTCTTTTCATCAGCATAGCTTACAAGCATGATAACCAGGGCTGTAAGATACATAAGCCCCACAAAAATATTCCAGGGTGCATCTGTCATAGGATACTCATAGCTCTGCGGAGTTCCGACAGCTCTAAGCCTGTATAAATACAAAGGAAGCGCTCTCTTAATTCCTGCTACAAGGCCCTCTCCCTGCCATATGCTCTTTGAATAAGCAGCTATCTGCGCCATCTTTCCAGCATCAATAGCATCATCCAGTCCAAAATTGTAATTAACAAGAAGCTCATATTCACTCTTCTTTAAATCAATGGAATCATAGAACTCTTTGTTTTCTTCATAATCCGGTATCTGATAAAAATCGTAAATATCAGTTCTACTGTTAAAAAACGAAGTGAACTCCTTCCATTCAGGAGAGGAATAACCTACAAAATGAAGCCCCTCGGAAGCAAGAAGTCCTGCCAGGATAAACGCTGCTACCGTAAGCTCGCGCTTAATCCTTCTCTCATCTATAAGCCTGTAAAAAATTACAAGAGACACAAAGGGTAGCATCAAAAACGTCATCTCTGACCTTGTCATGAACGCCAGGATGATCAGAACAACTGCTGCCGCATCCCTTTTCTCAAAAATAAGAACTGCAGCTGCAGCGCACAGCATAGCCACCGTAAAGGTATACTGCACTATAAGCAGATGTCCCGGAACAAGAGCCGTGATCACAATAAACACGATAAGCGCAGAAGCAATTCTTACAAGAAGCTCCTTGCCTTTAAAGCTCTTTTTCTTAAGCCTCATAAGCACTGCTTCCGCAATCACCCCTGATGAGAAGCTGCTGACTATAAAAAGGCTTATATACTGACACAAAATAAGGTAAAGTCCATAGCAGTCAGTTTTCCCATAGACTCTGTATAGCAGACTTATCACGAAGCTTATAGGATAGAGCATCTGAATATTATGACCCTCAGGACTTCCGGTAAATACTCCGGAAAGTATATCCTTCATTAGAACATCATCGTTGAGATCATAGTAATAAGCGTACAAAAGTCCCATGATCACCGCATAAGCAGCAGTCATGAGACCTGTAATTATAGAATTGTATGATAGGGATTTTCTATTATTTTCCATGTCAGACAAATTATCTATCGTAGTGTTATTTGTTTAATTAGCCTTGTAATACTCCTTGACGCGCATAACTACTTCATCGAGATCCTCATCAGTAAGACTGTAGTACATAGGAAGTCTAAGAAGTCGTAAGCTCTCCTTGGTTGTGTACTTATCCTCACCGTTGAATCTGCTGTACTTAAGTCCTGCAGTTGAAGTGTGAAGCGGAACATAATGCGAAGCAGGGAGGATATCATTGGCCTTAAGATGCTTGATAAGACCCTCTCTCTCCTCAAAGTCCTTACACTTAATGTAGAACATGTGCGCATTGTGCTGACACTCTGAAGGAACATAGGGAAGCTCTATAAGACCTGCCTCCTCCATATCCTTAAAGGCATCATAATATCTGTTGTAATGTGCCATTCTGGCATCATTGATCTCGTCAGCAACCTGAAGCTGCGCATAAAGATATGCAGCGTTCATATCGCTGGGAAGGTAAGATGATCCGGGCTGAAGCCAGGTGTACTTATCAACCTTACCGAGCTGATAAAGGGTTCTATTTGTCCCCTTCTCTCTTACGATTATCGCATCATTCACATAGGTCTCATCTCTAAGAAGGAGGGCTCCGCCCTCACCCATGCTGTAGTTCTTGGTCTCATGGAAGCTGTAATTACCAAAGTCACCGATTGAGCCAAGTGCCTTACCCTTGTAGGTACTCATCACACCCTGGGCAGCATCCTCAATAACAAAAAGGTTATGGCGCTTTGCGATATCCATGATGGTATCCATCTCGCAGCCAACACCTGCATAGTGCATGGGAACGATAGCTCTTGTCTTCTCTGTAATGGCAGCCTCGATAAGGTTCTCATCGATATTCATCGTATCGGGACGGATATCCACAAATACAACCTTGGCTCCGCGGAGCACAAATGCATTGGCAGTTGATACGAATGTATATGAAGGCATGATTACCTCATCACCCTCTTTTATTCCTGCAAGGATTGCAGACATCTCTGTAGCGTGGGTGCAGGAGGTAGTAAGAAGACACTTGCTTACCCCTGTCTTTTTCTCGAACCATTCATTATCTTTCTTGGTGTATTCACCATCACCGCAGATCTTCTGGTTCTCCACACAATCCTTGATATAATCCATTTCCTTCCCGGTATAGGGAGGCACATTAAAGTTTATTCTCATAGTTTAGTCCTTCTGTTCCAAGAAAATTTTGCGAGTAATAAAATTGTATACCATAACTACGCCTGTAGCACCGAATTTAAAGAAAATATTCTTAGCAAAGCCTTCACTCATTATACCCTTAAGCCATGCCCAGTGCATATAAATAAGGTCGATTCCCACAAACAGGCATAGCTCGTTAACACCAAGGCCGATGATGCTGAGGATAAGGAATATCACAAATTCCTTCTTCCTGCTCATGTCATCGCGACGTACAAATACAAACTTAAAACTAAGAATATAGTTAACTACTACTGAAACAGTGAAACCGATAAGAGCAGATACGAGGTAGTACTTGGGAAAAGCGGCTGCAATACCGACATTTTCAAAAACAAGGTTTGCTCCAATGTAAATAAAGTAGTCTACAAAAAAGCAAAATACGCCCACCAGTCCAAACTTCATTATCTGCTGCATTAAATTATTCATAACTTCCTCTTCCTAAAACAAATCATTCGATCGCAAAAACTAAAAAGCGATCATTATCAAAGACACTATTATACTTCCAAGTCTCGAGGAAGTCCAATAAAAGGTCATATTTTTCCTCTGCAAGCACCTCTCCCTCAAAATCAGGATTGATGATCACAACAGGTAAATCTTCAGGATTGCAGCCCTCAAACCCTGACAGAGCATCCGCAAATTTCTCTGTTGTATTGGAATCAAGGTCGGGCCATGTTGTGAAAATAGCAGGCTCCATATCAAGAAGATATGAAAGTCCCGGTGCTTTTCCAAACTGAAGGAGCTTTTTATCCTCCAGATCATAATCAGTAATAGCTTCATGGAGCTCAGAGAGTGTCTCAGCATTGTACTCTGTAGTAAACATCCCTGCTGCCTTGGGAAGGTCCTTGGTTCCAACAAGGGAAGCCCTCTTTGTTCCGTCAGTTCCATCAACAAAGCTGTACTTTAAGTGGAAAAGTGAACCCTGAACAAATAACAGCACAAGAATAGCCATATAAACTGCCTTCCAGGAGAAGTTCAGTTCGCTTGGTCCTGCTGCCTGTCTCATTCTTCTGAACATCCACATAATAAACGGAGCAACTATGAAAAGATTGTTCAAAAGAGGATAGGTGTAATTATTACTTCCAAGAGGAGTAATTATCATTATAAGAAGAGATGCAAGACAAAGGCTTCTCTCCGATGCCTGTCCGTGAATCCTTCTGGTCACGCCTACTATAAAGAAGCATGCCCCGCAAATAAGAAACATCATTGCAGGCTCAAACATGGAGTCATAATAATGATAGCTCCTTGTGAATACTCCATCGGTGTAATAGTAGTAGAACAGCACCAGAATACCGGCGATATAGAGCATTCTCTTTATCCAGTAATACTTTCCCGGTTTTAACATCATCATTATAATTCCCATTATCATACAGGGAACCATAATAGCCATGTGTGCAAAGCTGGTATACCAGGCTCTCAATATCGCGCCAAGCATACCTATAGCAGTGTAATCGGATGCACCCTTGGACATCTCTGATAAGGATGTGATCATTCCCGGATATGCCGCCATGCCGTATTTAATACATATTGCTATAAAAGGAATAAGGAAGCCTATCGCATATCCAAGTATGCACAGACCGGTTTTTCTCAAAATCTCTTTAAAATCGCGCCTATGGATTGTCTCGTAGTACCACAGAATAAGAATCATGGAAGCTTCCATGATATTAGGAAATCTCACCATAACAGACAGTCCCAGGACCGCTCCTGCAAGAATGAACTTCCACCTTGTAAGCTCATAGTCTGTCATCGCATGCATCAAAAGAAGCGTACCTGTAGTAAAACAGAAATATGTAAGATAGTTATACAGAATAACTCTTGGACACCAGCACAGGTTAATAGCTATAAGCTCGCCGATAAAGGTCATCCAGCCGGGCATCCATCTCTGAAGAAGGTAATAAGCCACAAGTGCTGTAGCACTTATAATAAATGAACAGTAAATGTTCATTCCAAGCATGGTGTCACCACCGGGAAGTGCCATAAAAAGTCTTCCCAGTACATTGGGAATATATGTGGCGATCATCCACATGGGGTCAAGCACATCACCATACTGATAATTGCCAAGGCTATAGGTAGTATCAGTGATATCCACTCCCTGGGTCCCCCCGATCAGAGGATAAAAGAGCAGAATAATCGGAAAGAGCCATTTTTCCATGGGTTCCTGATATTTTTTAAGTCTGAATACTTTATCCCTGATGGTCCAAAGCGTTATCATAGTTTCTCCCCTCACCTCTGCTGAGTTACTTTCTGTCCGTTAACTCTGTATACGATGTCGCATTTCTCAATTGTCTGAAGCCTGTGAGCGATTATTATAAGCGTCTTCTTGCCATGGAGTCTGTTGATGGAATCCATGATAGCTGCCTCTGTCTCGTTATCAAGGGCACTGGTTGCCTCATCAAGCACAAGCACCTCGGGATCCTCAAATAAAGCTCTGGCAATACCGATACGCTGTCTCTGACCACCTGATAATCTGATACCTCTCTCACCGATAGATGTATCAAGACCCTCAGGAAGTGATCTGATAAATTCATCAAGCTGAGCCTCTTTAAGAGCTGCCCAGACCTTGTTGTCATCTATATCCTTATCCGGAACTCCGAAGGCCACGTTTTTCCTGATGGTAGAATCCAGCATGAAAATTGTCTGCGGAATGTATCCGATGTTCTTAAGCCACTCCGGATAATGCTCTCTTACTTCAACACCGTCAGCAAGGATCTCTCCGGTCTCTATCTTCAAAAGTCCAAGCATGATATCAACTATTGTTGTCTTACCTGCACCTGAAGTTCCAACGATACCTATAGCCTTACCAACAGGAATCTCCATGTCAGCATTCTTAAGGACGTAGGCCTCTGAATTGGGATAACGGTAGGTGATGTTTTTAAGCTCAATTGTCTTATGAACAGGGAGCTTTTCCACCTCTCCCATTTTCATATAATCCTCAGCCTTATAGGAGATGCTTGAATCATTGATCTCTGTCTGAAGATTGTCACTTACATTCATGAAAAACGGCTCAAAATAAGCTATTGATGTAAGGTAGTTGTTGATTCTGTTGGCACTTGGAATAAGTCTTGTGGCAGCCGCGCCCATAACACCGACTAAGGCTATCATATCCTTAAGCGCCTCACCCCTCATAAGCACAACCAGCATATAGCCAACCATTCCGGCTACGCTTATTGTCTCAATAAGAAGTCTGGGAGTAGAATTGTAAAGGTTATATTTTTGTACTGCATGCACATAACCGGCACCGCAATCCGCATAGCCGTTTATGAAATAGTTTTCCTTATTGGCAATCTTGATCTCCTTGATACCCATAACAGACTCTTCTATCCACTTGAAAAGTCCGCTGTAGTAATCCTGGTTATCCTGACCTGCCTTGACCATGATAGGCTTGATAATGAACTTAATTACAAGAAGCACGGTACCAAGCAAAACTGCTATAGATATTGTCATTTTGGCATCTATAAAAAGAAGCATTACAACAAGACACGCAAAAACAATAACCTCTGAAATAAGCTGAAGACAGCTTAAGATAAGTCCGTACATATTGTTTACATCTGAAGTGATATTTCTCTGAATAACAGAGGTGTCCGCATTGAGATAATACTCATAGGGTCTTTGCATGAAATTGATCATCATGCGTCTTGAAGTCGCAAACTGGTTGGTATAAACAAATCTAAGCTGTACAACATTTATGAAAAACAGAACGATATTCTTTATAACAAAAACCGCTATCAGCGCCACAAAAATTACTATTGCAAACTGCGTAATGCTGTTGCATCCAAGAATGTTATAAACCATGGAAAGTTTCTCACTCTCAGATACCTTATCCGGGTCTATTACCGTTGTCATTGCAGGAAGCAGAATAGCTATTCCCAGGGTTTCAAGAAGACCTCCCAGCAGCATCATTAAAACTATAAGCACCATCTGCTTCTTCTGACGGGCATCAAGCAGCACCATCATTTTCTGATAAATTTTTTTCATGTTTCTCCTAGTTATCTATTATCTGTTCATTAAGTCGGTGAATCTCCGGCGCTTCATATTTGTCCATAAAATCATCGCCAAGGAAGAGCTTCTCATCCACAAACTTTATTGAATCCACCACAGTGTATACGGATACTAGTCTATCAAATTTTAGCCCATCGATAAAGTTGAGCATTTCCATGGGAAATGTTCCGGCAAGAAGTATCACATCCGGGAACTTTGCCTTGTAATCAAGGTAGTCTCTGGGATGCTGTTTGATCATTACGATGGCCTCTTTGCCATTAAGACTTCCATACTCTGTAACAAGATCCCTGAAAAGGCGCTCTCTTGTCTCAAGGTCACAGAGAGGCTCTGAAAGAATAAGTACTCTTGGCTTATCCTTTCCCTTTTCAAGCTGATCCCTTAGTTCGTCCATATTTTCCACAAAGAGCTTCAGCATAAGGTCCTTATCGGACTGTGTGAGCTCCTCTACCAAAGGCTCGCGGGGTACCTCAATGTACTTGGGACACGGATAGTCAAGGATTGATATGTCATTGACCTCCATGTCTATGCAGTATCTTCCCCAGCCGTTCTGTATAAAAATAAGGCCTGTGGAAGCAAGCCACGCCTTGAACTTAAAGTGTCCGTTGTTGTCATAGCGGGCCTGATCTCCGTATTTAATACAGTTAAGTCCGTCCTCCAGAGCATGGTATCTGATCTTCTTATAATTCAGATAGTAGCCTATTGGGTCCGAATCGCAGAATACGTATATGTCCTTGTATTTTGTGAAGTCCACCGGAACATAAGGCTCCTGCAGCTGTGCAAATCTTCTGCAAAACTTTATTCTGTTCAGCATGTTCTTTGGAAGGCTTCCGGTGTTTGTACGAAGAGGCTTAAGCTCAGGAAAAAATGTATCAACCTTTTCATCATACTCAATAACTTCCTCAAAAAGGCCGCATTCTCTTGCTCTGTCCACCATACTTCCAAATTTGTTACTCATCCTGGACAGAACCAGTGTTGCTCTGCCGGCTGCTTCACTTCCCTTACCTGCTGCCTGTCCTTCAATATGAGTCTGATGTAATATATGAAATTCCTTAAGGCATGCCACATAAACATGATAGAAGGTGTGGCACACATAAATTCTCTCGTGCAAATTAACTCCTTAAATCTCTATACATCCACAAAAGTCTGTAATATACATAGAACAGCAAATGTGATTTCATCTGCATTCCGATAAGCTTCTTTTCTTCCGCGTGGATTCTCTCTTTATAGTAGGGATTCTCCTGAAAATCCGGAAAAGCCTCCTTCATTTCAATTCCCATTTTTTTCGTAAAGTTATAGCAGTCCTCGATCCTCATGCGTTTTGGCATGGCTGAAAACAGAGTATTTACATAGAAAAGAACTGTGTACATAAACTCTATCTCAGGCTTGTATTTCTCGAGGTATCCATTCTCCCTAGCTTCAGCAAGGATCTGTCTTCCCGCTACCATTCTGTCCTCAAGATTTTTCTTGGAGACAGTATGCACCGTGGAAGCATCATGCTGATAATAGAAATACAGGGGTTCCTGTATGTATTCAAAATGCTTTACTCTCAGCATCCAGGTGTTGCTGACAGCATTGTCCTCGTAAAAAATGTCCTCCGGAAAAACACTGATCTTACCATCAGAATCCGGAGTTCTGTCACCCAGCACAATATTCCTCTTATAAATCTTAACTACCAGGCTTCCTGTATCAAGAAGAAGCTTTCTGTACTTCTCCTCATCCATGGTTCCTGTCTGATCGGCGGTGTTGTTGTGAACCACCTGTCCGGGTTCAAATGTGTAAGTATCCACAAGACTGTAGTCACAGCCCACCATATCAGCTCCGGTTTCCTCTGCCTTTTTAAGGAGCCTCTCATAATAATCGGGAACCACCCAGTCATCTGCATCGATAAAGCCGAGCCACTCACCCTTTGCCCGTCCAAGACCGATATTCTTGGCGCCGCCCTGATGATGATTAACAGGACTGTGAATAGCCACGAATCTTCCCGGATAATTCTTCTCATAATCCTGCATCAGCGCAAATGAATCATCCGTTGAACAGTCATCAACGGCAATAATCTCGATGTCTCCGTCAGGAAGAGTCTGTCCTACCAGAGAATCGAGACAATGCTTTAATTTATCGTCGCCTGCCATATTGTAAACAGGCACAATTACACTAAGTCGCATATAATAATCTTTCCAAGTCGTTACTTTATAGTCTGCTGAGCTCGTCTCTTAAAATCTCAGCCACACGCTCCATGTCAAAGCGGCTATATCTCTGGTCTATCCAGAACGCCAGCATATTATCTGAAAAGCTGCCGGAATTGGCACAGGTGTCAGCAGCTTCCTTTGATATAGGCCATAAAACAGGAGCATAAACACCTCTCTTGGCAAGGCGTCTCTCGAATCCATCACGGGTGATGTTCTTTCCTTCATCAGTGATGGCACTTCTTTTCATAAAATCAATATCCAGCACTATAGGAAGCATGAACGGAGTATACTCGTACTCATCATCATTAGCAGGTATCTCCGGAAGAAGTCTGTATGCCTTATCGAAAAGCGGAGCCTCCTTAAGAAGTCTGTACAGATTTTTGTAATTGGCACGTCTTCTGTTTTTTATATTTTCAATATTAAGGTCACTTAAATATTCAGCACTTACATCTGACATATGATAGGGATCAAGTCCATCACTTAAGGAATCCTCTGCATCAGATAAAAGCTTCCTGAAATGTGCCTTTAATTCCTGATCTCCATTATCAAGGTATTCGGATTTTTCAATAAGCGCTTCCGTTCTAAGTCCTGTAAAATCTGTTTCTCCGGTCAAAGCTCCCATCACGAATTCCGTACTGCTTATGGCAACAGCACCGTCAGGCACTCCAAGCCACTTGCGAATGCTTCCAACATGATAGTCTGCAAGGATATCCTTTACGATATATTTTTCAGGCTCCAGAAGAATATGTGTCACATCCTCAATTATGATCGCGCCTCTGCAGGCATCCTTAATTGCTTTGGAAACATTTGCAATGCCCGCTGAGCCAAAAAAGTTCATTATCAAAACAACGGGTGTGATTTTTTCTCCTGCGATATTGTTTATCTTCTCTGTAAGATAACCTTCATCCACTGTTAATTCAGGGCTGAGCTTATAATACTCCACCTTAATTCCCCTGACTTCGAAGGGTATTACCATTGAATCACAGGCCAGAGCCGGCATCAGTACTCGGATCTCATCTTTATTTTTAGCAATGATATCATCGGCTACAAATCCTATGGCATCGCGTCCACATCTAAGAAATTCTGCGTATCTGTCATTATTCTGTGCAGTCTCAGACAGCAACGCCACAAGATCCTGCCTCCTGGATGCTTTCTCAAAGTTAAATTCACTTCCGATCTCGTACATAATTCCTCTAACCTCATTTTTCAAAACTTCTGACATACATATACCGCATGATTTTATAACTTTTTATAGGCAGATGCAACGCCGGAGCCGTGCAGAAGTGTTTTAGTATTTTCCGTGATAATAGGTTCTTCTTACAGTCCCCTTCTTATACGACCATACATAGCCTATTCCGCTGGTACCGGTTCGTCCTCCGGACTTCCTTATTCCCTGAACATATACATAGTATGTTCCGTTCTTTTTATAGGAGCTGCCCTTAAATTTCTTAACCACAGCGCCGCTCTTATTTTTTCCGGCTCTGGCTACCTGAACATATCCCTTATCACGACTCTTTGACACATAGATTCTGTATCCGCCGTTTGCGTATTTTACCTTGTCCCAATTAAGCTTTAGCTTTCCACCCTCTATTTTCAGGTCAAAATCGTTGCCATAATTATATGACTTAATCATGGGCTGCGCAAAAAGATATATGCGGTCAGACCAGGCTCCTTCGTAGGTTTTACCGTTTATTATGGCAACAGTCTTAACCTTGAAGGAATAACACTTATCATTATCGATAGTTCTGTCATAGGAATTGGTAAAAGCTTCGCCTGATTTGATCTTTTTACCTGACTTATTCATGAATACATACTTATAATAGCCAGCTGTCTGAGCCTCCCAGGTGATATACACTTTCTTTTTGGATGTATACCACTTTGCCTGAGTTACTCCTGTAACCTTGTCAGGTATTGTTTTTATCATTGCTCCGCCGGCCCTGGCTTCCGCTTCACCATCCTCTCCTGTGTAACGGTATCTTAAGGTCAGATAATAATTCATACCGGGCTTTAAATCTGTGAAGGTGTGATTGATCTTATCAGCGCCTTCTACAACCCTGTGCTCCATAGCTGCTGTATCAGCCTCGTCCTTGGTCTCCCCAAGTCCCAGGTAATATTCTTTAGCACCGGTCACCTTGGACCAGTTAACGGTAGCACTGTTTGTGGAAAGCTTTGTCTGCATGATCACAGATGAAGCTGCGGATGCCTTTTCTCCGGGAATAAGACATGCCATCGTCAAAACTGCCAATATCGCCGTACATGTTACTTTTTTTAAAAGATCAAATTTTCTCATCAGCTATTCCTCTTGCCTTTTTTAATGTCTTCTATGGCGCTTCTTTTTGCCTCTTCCTGAGTAGTTTTTGCTGCTCTTATTCTCGGGTTTATCTTCCGGCTTATTATCCTGTTCTTCTTCCTGCCTTTCATCCCGTAAATCTTCATTCTTTTCAGAAGTAGGTTCATCCGTCTCAATCTTATTCTTGTCGCTATTTCTGGCATTATTTTTCTTTACACGCCTCTTTATAGCTGCGTAGACGATAGCCAACACTAAAAGAACAACCGCAACAAGGCTTACGAGATACAGGATTCGTGTTAACAGCGGAGTGGTCTGTACTATAGCAAAAATCGCTTCCTCACTTTCAAGCTCGATCTCAAGATACTTTCCTATGGCTTTTGATGAAACAGCATCCCACTTGCCATCCCTGTAAATCTTAACCTCAGCGTTATTATAGGGATTATAAAGTCTGATACGTCTGTCTGTTGTCTGGGAGTATGAGCCTTCATCAACCTGTATCCTGTAGACGACTGCACCCTTCTCGAAGGCGGGATTGTCCGTCTCATAAACAGGATCTGCTACGAGTTCTGCGATAATATAAGCATCATCACCATAGCTTCCGCCGAGGATTGCCACATACTTTCCTGTATTTCCAAAGACAGATTCACTTACTATGGACTTATTGGTTGGAACATATTCTCCTGTGAGAATATAACTTCCTTCCATAACTATCTTTGAAACATCAGGCCACTTAATGAAATACCCATCCCTTGTTTTTCCCTCAGGGAAATCAAGATTAGAAAGACTATCTCCATAGGCAAGCTCCTGCTCGCCAAGCTTTTTATCTTCAACCTCAAATATTACCTTAAGATGTCTGAAGTCATTGGGGATTCTCTTCTGGGCGATCAGCGTCTTATAGCTTATGGCCTCAGCTTTCTTTGTATAACTGATGTCATCAATTCCACCAATCTTACTCTCAACAAAATAGTTATTCCTTACATTATCGAGTTTGGTTCGCTTGGTTTCTGAATCAGTATTAACTATACCTGCAATTGAACCATATCTCTCAGACGGCTCATTATCCCAGGTTATCATAGCGTTACAGCCTGTAATTGTCGTTCCATATCCGGCTATTCCGCCAACATATTTATTGCCATTGAGGAGGCAGAGCGAATCACAGTCCCTTATTATGGACATCGACTGGCCTGCTATTCCACCTGTATAATTTCCTTCCGTGCTCTTGGCAAAGCCATAGCCCTCACAAGAGGTCACGATACCCTGAGCCATATATCCTACTATAAGTCCGGCACCATCCTTCTTGGATTCTACCGTTGACTCATTTTTGCACTCACAAATTATATTTTTTAGGGTATATTTGCTACCTCTTCCCACATTGAGATTACCGGCTGCATTTTCCTCAGGATCCTCATCATCTATAGCCATTGATCCGGCTATTCCGCCAATATTTATATCTCCCTTGACCGTTCCCTTATTTAAGGATCCATCCACACGTCCGGTTTTGGCGTTCTCTATCTCCTCGTCAGATACATCTGTGAAAACTGCGGAATCTTCATTGTAGATGATATCCAGCTTGTCAGAGAGAATATGATATATTTCGTTTACCTGATCGTTTACAGCTTCAAGGTTTGAGTTCAAGGTGTGTGAAGTAGCTTTTCCGTCCTGGTTGATATTTTCTATAGATCCTGATATTCCCTTAAGGTTGTCATGAAGAGAATCAAGACTTGCATCCCACTGGCTGCTAAGACCTGTCAGTCTCAGCTTTTCCTGAGAATTAAGATAATCAATAATGCTTCTTGTTCCCTTTGCAGCCTCCTTGAGTTCTCCTTCCGCATCCTGAAGAGCTGCTATTGCATTCTGAGTTTCTCCAAGTGTCTCATCCTCTGCAGACTGCGCATAGGGCTTATAGGTCTCGAGAATATTGGAGACATCACCGAACATCTCATATACATTGCCGCCTGATTCTGCTGTCATCTGCTGGAGATCCGCAAGGTAAGAATTGAGCTGATTCCTTTCTTCTTCGGTGAGAACTCTAAGTTTTCTGTTTCCGTTTTCATCGAAGACATAATCGCCATTCTCATCCTTTTCATAGAGAAGATCATTTATCTCATTCGATATGCTCTGTATCCTCTGTGCCTTTTCATTGGCATCTGCGAGCTTATCATATATCTGATTTTCGCTGTTCTCTATCTTGTCTCTGTCATCACCGGATATATCATCGTCAACATCAATTGCTTCAATAGCCCTGGCCAGGGAATTATTGAAGTAATACATCTTATCCGATGCGCTTTCCATGTGGTCTATGACACCGGGGACATTCTCAAGCACGTATTCAAAGCGCTCCAGTGCTGCATTTGCCACAGTTACATTTGCATTGATTGATGTTGTCAGTTCACCTGCAAGCGATCTTCCGTCATCAACAACACCATTGGCATAGGTTGTAAGATCCGTCACATCTGAAGATATGGTATCCACTCCACCATCCATGTCATCCAGCGTCTTTTCCACAAGGTCATGGAGCCTGTCGGCTGCTTCTGGAAGTGTCTGCAGGTCCTCAGGCTCAAGGTAAGGCTCCATCTGGCCGACAATTCCGCCAATGTCCTTACGTCCATTGATTTTGCCTGTATTTGTACTATAGGACACAATACCCATCTGTCTTCCGACGATTCCACCGATGTTATATCCTGCATGCGCGTAGCCGATATTTCCTTTATTTGAGCAGTGTACAATGCTGCCCTTTGAATATCCTGCGATTCCGCCCGTATCTGTTCCTGAACGGATAATTCGCTCTTCTCCCTCATTGGAGGCAATGGATTGGATAAGGCTTTCGCCCTTTTCATCATCCTTTATAACCCATTCTTCGTTATCATTTATGTTTGCGTTATTGGTTGAACCGGATACAACACCATAATTTTTTCCTACTATTCCTCCTGTGAAATAATATCCGGAAACGTGTGCATCGTTCACGCAATAATTTATAAGTCCCGTATTTTCATTGATGGCCGCTATCGCACCGACAGTGTTATTACCTTCAATAAGTCCGGAGTAGGTACAGTTCTTGATAATACCCAGATTCATACCGCAGATTCCGCCTGTATATTTCAGTTCATCGGACATGCGGATATCACCTGTAACCTTCAGATCCTGAACCATTCCGTTCACTCCGACATATCGGAATAATCCGGTAATATAGCTGTCGTTTATGTTGGAATAACCCCTAATCTCATGGTTATTGCCCTTGAAGATTCCATCAAAATATGGAATCATTCCGTATTTCGAATTTGAGATATCAATATCTTCCTGAAGGGTAACTATCTTATTTGTGGACCAGGAATCGCTCTTACAGTTCTTGGAAAATTCGACAAAGTCAGCAAGGGAATTAATATCGATATTTTCATAGACTATCTCTATCACTTCCTCGGCTTCTGCATCTCCGGAAGAAACCTCTTTATTCTGGTCGGCGTCTGATTCTCCTGAGTCTGCGAGTCTCTCACTGCTCTCCTTCTGACTACGTTCTGTGAGCCCTGTTATCGTGTCGCTTCTTACTCTGTTTTCCAGACCACGCAGCAAATCAGATTCGAGATCATTTACAGCAATAACATCAAGATTAAAGCTGCTTAAGATCAATGATACGGCTGCTGCAGATACGGCTATGTTTTTAAGAACGAGTTTTAGCGTCTTCATTTTCATGATTACACCTCCCCTTTCTTATTAGAGTTAAGGAGTTTATCCAAATCCTCAGCCTTTAACCGCGTCGAATCCAATCTCTCGGCATTACCACTCTGAATAAACGCTCTTACATCACCTCTTACAACAGCATGAACCTCACCAATGATGGTTCCGTTTATCTGACCCTCGATAGTTCCGTCAATTCTCATAAGACCTCTGTCACGCTCCATAACAAGCGGAACAGAAACCTCGAAGGAGGTCTTGTCGATTATCTTAGCACCAATCAGAAGAATCTGAGGAAGTACAAACATAACGAGAATAATTGAAATTATTGTTCCTCTACCGATGCACTGACCGATACCGCAGATAGCACCATCTGATGTGAGCATACCGATTGAAATACCTGCAAGGGCAAGCATGGAACCTGATGTGATGATGGTAGGGAATGCAAAGTTCATGGTCTCAATGATTGCATCCTCATGGGACATCTTATCCTTAAGCTCCATGAATCTTCCGGATATAACTATGGCGTAGTCAATATTCGCACCCATCTGGATAGAGCTTACGATCAGGTATGTCATGAAGAAGATATTGTCCTGCTGAATTGTAGGGAATGCAAAGTTTATCCAGATCGCGCCCTCAATTACCAATATCAGAAGCACCGGCATTCCGGCTGATTTGAATGTAAACAGAAGTACAACAAGCACCGCCAGAATCGAGATTACCGTAACAACAGTGTTATCTCTTGAGAATGTCTTTTGAAGGTCATATTGGCTGGTTGATTCGCCAATAATAAAAATCTCTCCGTCATAATACCTGTTGGCTATTGTGTGCATCTTGTCCAGGAACTTGAAGGTCTCTTCACCCTCCTCAGGAAGATTTAAGTACACAAGTATTCTGCTGTAGTCCTCACCCTGAAGCTGTTTCTTGGCAATATTCATCTGCTCATAGGCATCATCAAGCTTTTCCTTCATGCTGTCCTCAAGAGTTACATATCCCTCTTCGACTTCGTCATGTAAAAACATGACCATGTCAATAAGAGCCACTCTATAGGTTGAGAGACCATTTACAAGCTTTGCATAGTTTTTGTCGTTTACCGCATAAGCCATATAAAGAAGCTCAGCCTTCTCATAGTCCAGCTCCAGCAGCTCTGAGAACTCTCTGACCGTAAGCCTGTCTGCAAGGCAATAACCATCCATGGCCTCAATATTGGCAAGACCCTGTACTGATTTAACCTCAGGACATTCAAGGTAGCTCTGTATAAGCCTTTTCTCCTTCTCGTAGTTTCCGGCAGGAATATTTACCGCAACAAAATTGTTGTCTCCAAAGGTCTCACTTATAAGCTCAGATGCAATCTGTGTTTCATTTTTTATAGGTGTTTCGATATCGCTATAGCCGTATACAAAGGGGCACTTGTTCTGAATCATAAAAGCGATGATGATGGTCGCCACAAATACAGGGGGAACGATGAACCTTGTACTATAGTCCAGTTTTCCTACAAAAGGAATCTTGGGAACGAAGCTCTTGTGCTTTGTCTTGTCCATCCAGGGTCCGAAAATTATCAGAAGTCCGGGCATAAGAAGGAATACCGAAATAAGACTGAGAAGGATCGCCTTGATAAGGCAGATAGCCATATCCCTACCTATTCCGAACTGCATGAACATCATGGCCACAAGACCACCGATTGTTGTAAGTGAACTTGATGAAATCTCAGGGATAGCTTTGCTGAGCGCAATAATATCAGCTTCCCTGATAGGAAGACTTTCATGCTCTTCTTTATATCTGTTACAGAAAATAACAGCGTAGTCTATAGAAAGTGCAAGTTGTAATACAATTGTTACGGAATCAGACACGAAAGAAATTGTGCCAAGGATAAAGTTAGTACCGGCTGACATAACGGCCGCTGCACCAAATGTGATGAGAAGTACCGGTATCTCCGCATAGGTCTGTGAAGTAATGAGCAGCACCGCAAGAACTATCACCACAACCAGAGCACTTACAACCTGCATCTCCTTTGCAATGGCATCAGCCTGTTGGTTACCCATGGATGTGCTGACAAAAATATCGTAATCAGCGAGCATCTCTTCGATCTCTGCAAGACCTTCGAGAGCTCTCTCATCAGTATCCTCATACTTGAAGGTAATATCAAAAAGTGCAGAAAAATTGTTATAATGATCTGCTGTTTCATCAAAGGAAACCATTGTAATATCATCACGCTCAGCGATCTTATCAGACAGCACTTCCGCATCTTTATATACAATGTTTGACACCATGATCTTAGCAGAGCCATAGGTCGTATATTGTTCTTCCATGAGATCGAGACCGCGACTGGTCTCAAAAGAGTCGGGAAGATATGCCGGAAGTGAATTCTCGACCTTTACCATCCCCGATGCTATCGCACAGAAAATCATGACTATTCCAAAGATAAGGAAGAACAGGTTTCTTCTATCAACGACAAAGGTAGCAACCTTTATCATGAAATTGCTCTCTTCTTCCTGAACCATAGGTTTAGATGCCTTACTACGTTCAGCCATATTCAGTTACCCCCTCAAAACCTTTTCATACAGCTATAATGATTATATTTTAGCATAATTTGTATTGAAAAACCGCTAAAAATCATTATTTTTCGTTATTTAAGCACGCATTTCACCCTAAAATAAAGCGAATTTTGGTAGCAGCCTTTTCTGCATTGGCGGCAGCCTCATCCGCATCCTTACCTGTAGCAATGACATGTCCCCATCTGTCACCGCTATTTCTAAGACTTACTGCCCTATCTCCTGCAGATTTATATATGGATATTTCCGATACTCCCGGCAGCTTCTCTGCTTCATCTACGCCCTCGATAGCTTTGATAACACTACCCGGCGTAAGCTCGCCCTCTGCCTCTGCGGAATACAAAAATCTTATAGCCGAGCCCTCACTCTTTGTGTTCTGCCACTTTACATCGTCGCCCAGTGTAGATGAGATACAACAGTCTATAAGATCAACACCTGTAGAAAGCGGAACAAGTCTGGAGGTAATATAATCTCCTCCAAGACGGGCTGCTATCTCAACAAGCTTTGCTCCCGTGGATGTAACTTTGATCTCTGTATGTGAAGGTCCGTTCTGGATACCCACGGCTTTTATTGCAGCCATGGCTACTTTCCTGATATCCTCCTGAACCCCGACAGAAAGCCTGGAAGGCTCAGTATGCCCTGTCTCAACAAAGAAAGGAACTTCGGTGACCATTTTATCTGTTATGGTAATGATATGAGTATCCCCGTTAACAGTGAATGACTCCACGCTTACCTCAGGACCTTCCATAAACTCTTCAAGAAGGACCTCTCCGCTTCTTGAGTATTCCTTTGTGTAAGAATATATTCCAATAAGCTCCTCGCTTATCTCTTCTTCATTTCCATCAAAGCGGATTTGAAGCTCATCCATATCAACAAGAACAACGCCTCTGCTTGCTGCATTATCCGCAGGCTTACACACAAAGCGTCTTCCCAGCGCCTTCCTTGCCTCTTCAAATCCCTTCTTGTCAAAAATCACGTGAAACTCCGGAATAGGTACTCCGCAGTCCTTCATTCTTCTTCTCATGGCAGCCTTGTCAGTTGCACAAATGGAATTCTCATAGGAGATATCATTTTTCTTTCCAAGCTGCTCGTTGACCCAGGCAACAGTCCTGACCGGCATATCGCTGGTAGAAGTGATTATATAATCCGGCTGGTATTTCTTAGCAGCCTCAAGAACCGCTTCCTTATCGATTGTACTGATGCACAAAAATTCATCAGCGTCTTTTATTCCGACTGCCTCAGGATCGTAGTCAAGGGTGTATACATAAAGCCCCTTCTCCTTAGCCTTTTTTATTGCAGGTACCTGAAGTGCACTTGCACCAAGTATAAAAATCTTTTCCATAAATCCTTACATCTCCGTCAAAACTTCCGCTATTCTGTCTGCTCCCTGACCGTCAATCAGCCTCTTAAGCCTGTTAGATATCTCCAGTCTCTCAGTGGTATCCATGGATTGAACCTCTTCCACATAAGTCAGTATCGCCGTAAGTGCTTCATTTACATCATCTCTGAAATCCCCCGCATAGGGCACATATCCCTGATTGGCAAAATACAAAGCGTCCGGCTCCTGGTTTTCTGCAAACACAAAGCTTATGGACAGCACTCCTACAGAGCACAGTTCATAAAGTGTTGTGCCTGCCGGGGTTATGGCAACATCGCAGCTGCTCATGATGTCCGCAACATTAGACACGTTCTGGTGAAGCACCACATAACCGTCCTCTATATACTGCTGGATCTTCTCAGTTACCCTGTAGAATCTTCCTGCCAGCAGATGGATCTTCTTATTTCTGTCTTCCTTAAAGTGCAGCTCAGGATCCCTGATTATAGCAGAGGCTATTATTTCCGATAGGCCCATGCTGTCAGCACCACCTGTTGTAAGGAAAATATTGTTAAGCTCATCTGTCTTATAGCCATAGGTTCTGTGGACGCCCTCAAAGGCCTCCTTATTCTCATTGGCTACAAGATCAATATTTTTTATAAGCTCACCATCTGTACCGAATCTCTCAGCGGAGCTTATGAATCCGGATCCTTCAGTGGTCCTGCTCTTTTGGACAAACTGCTCCCTTATGGGAATATACTTTGTACCAAGAAGGAATTTGGGAGAAAGCTCTCCGTAGAATTCCTCATATCCAAGTCCCGGCGCTCCCGGACTGTAGTTTAATATCGCACTTGCAGGAAATACTTCCTTTTGCATGTCATCCACATACATGGTCCTGATTCCATTGGATTCCAGTATCCGTATATATTCAGGTGTCGCATAGTAGCTGTCAACAAGGATTCTGTCTATCTCCTCTTCATGCAGAAAATCAAGGAGAACAATAATTTCCTCCTCCATTTTTCGCCAGTTACTTTCAAGAACATGAAAGGGATATTCGTCCTGTATATATGGGACTATATTATTGTCCGCAGACACAAAAACGACAGAGCATCCCATTTGCTGCAGGCTTCCGGCTATCGTCCTGCAGCGCATAATATGCCCCGTCGCTACTATTTCATTTGCATCCACACGAATTGCTATTTTATTCAATGCTACTCCAATCCAGCGGTGTTCCACGAGTTAGCTTCTGTTTTGCTTTTCTTCCAAGCACCTCATCGTAGTGCTTTGGCTTCATTCCCTGAATGTTGTAAGAGCGGATACTGCGAACATTTTTATCTGTGAAAACTTCGCCTTCCTCCATATCCTCTACCACAAAAAGAGATCTGCGGTTGGTGTATTCACCTGCCTCAGCCTCTGTCGGTCCATAGAAAATCTGACCGAGAGCAAGCTCTGCATCATGAACACCCTTGACCATATCTGCAAATTCAGCAGGCTCCATAGAAAATGCTGAATCAGCTGAAGGAAGATCTCTGCTCAAACAGAAATGCTTTTCAATAACAACAGCACCAAGTGCAGCAGCTGCAATGGCAGCGGTTCCACCCATCGAATGATCGGAAAGACCAACCGGCACCTTGAACTTTTCTCGCATATCAGGAATAGTTCTAAGGTTCAGATCCGCTGAAACTGTAGGATAAACGCTACAGCATTTCAGAATGATAATGTCATTATTACCCTCGGATCTTATGGCATCAATGGCCTCCTGAATCTCTTCCTCTGAGCCCATTCCGGTAGACATGATGATGGGTTTACCGGTTCTCGCAATATATTTGATAAGCGGAATATCCACAAGCTCAAAGGATGCTATCTTGTAGAATTCCTCCCCGATGTTTTCAAGATAATCAACAGATGTTGTGTCAAAAGGAGTAGAAAGAAAATCTATTCCGCACTCCTCACATTTTTTCTTTATAGGCTCCATCCACTCCCAAGGAGTATAGGCTTCCTTATAAAGGTCGTGGAGATTATATCCGTCCCATAGGCCACCGTGAATCTTAAAGGCCTCGGCATCACAATCAATAGTGATGGTATCCGCAGTATAGGTCTGTGTCTTAAGACAGTCAGCTCCTGACTTGGCAGCGGCCTCAACTATCTTAAGGGCATTTTCAAGAGAGCCACCGTGATTGGCACTCATCTCAGCGATCATATATGCTCTGTTGTTTTTAAGACATTCTTTTAATTTCATAAAACCTCATTTACTTCAGTATTCCCTGCTCAGTAAGGAATCTGTACTTTAGTTCAGCCAGCAGCCAGTCGCTCTCATTATCTATATCCTGCGACTCCACCGGATCAATGATATACGGTATGGACCTTTCCATAGTGGTATCCTTCTGAATTCTGAAGGCATCATTTCTGAAAATATAGAACTGTCCACATTCGTGGTACTGTTTCTGAAGATCCTGGCTTCTTGTAGTTGCATACTCAGGATGAAGCATCTTCACAAGTCCCTTATCATCAATGAACAGTCCTCTCTGTGGCGGATAGGAAAACTCCTGCATTGGAACAATGGACTCAGCACCTGATTTCACAAGCTCATCCATGGCCTCCTTAAGCTTCCTTGCAGTAACAAAGGGAGCTGTGGGATAAATGCAGCATCCATATTCGAAGGATTGTCCCTTCTCTTCGTATCTGTCCAGAACCTCCAGGAGAACGTCTGCTGTGGTAGCAGTGTCCGTGGAAGTCTCTGCTGATCTGAAGAAAGGAACACTGGCTCCTGCTGCCCTGGATATCTCGGCTATCTCTTCATCATCTGTAGATACCATGACTTCATCAAAGATGCCTGATTGCAGGGCTGCTTCTATCGAATAATTTATTATCGGTTTGCCGTTAAATATTTTTATATTTTTACGCGGGATTCGTTTGCTGCCACCGCGTGCTGTTATTATTGCTATCGCGCTCATAAAGCCCTCATCTGCCAGCTTCCCGGAAGGAAAGAAATAGGCTTCTTATTTTTGTCCCTAACGGGCGAACCCCCGCAAATTGCAGGGATTCCGTTTTATCGTTATTCATTGTTTACCTCTTTTCAAAGCATAATTCTAACAAATTATACTACACTTAAAAAACTCTTAAAAGCTTTACTTTAGCCTGTTTTTGAAAAAAAGCAGCCCCATAGCAGAGAATTTGCTCATACTCCGTTATGGCAAGCCCCTCAAAAATACCCTTGCTGTCCTTCCGTATGCTAAAAAAATTCTCCATCATACTCATCATAAGAGTCTTCCCAAATCTGCGTGGTCTGGTAATCCGAACAATCCTAATCCACACTGTTCAATATATATGCTACCACAAATCGTTTTAAACTTCAGTGGAATTGTTAAACTGCATGAATTATGACACAGTGTTAAGAATTCTCTACTATGTCATCAGCATTACATTCAAGTACGCTTGCCAGACGCTTAACTATCCTGTACTGCGCGCGGGAGATGTCGCGTTTTCCTTGTTCATAGGCGCATATTGACTCTACAGAAATTCCTGCCCTTTTGGCGAGCTCTTCCTGGGATAAATCTGCCAGTTTCCTGTGCTTTGCCAGTAATGTTTCTGCGTTATCAGTATGTTTTTCTTCAAAAAATTCTGCGAGTGTTATTCCAAAAGCCATGCACATTTTTTCTATGGCTTCCATTGGAGGTGCAAGCTCTTTATTATACCAGGTTGCCATGGAGGATTGAGGGATTTTAGCGTTTTTCGCAAGACGGTATACAGACCACCCTCTCTCATTTCTAAGTTCTGTTATTCTGCCTAAGATATCAAACATAACATGCCTTCTCTTTCGTTTTATTTACAGCGAAGGAGCGGGCATAGCCCGCTCCTTCTAAAAGTGATTGAAGAAAAGTAATCTTACATGAGGTAACCTCATGTGAAGGTTTTCCTATGAATGGCAATTACTTAACCTTTGTCTTTCCGTTCTTTACAGTACTAAGGTTGTTAAGGATTTCCTTATTCTTCTTCTTGTGACTACCTGAGCACTTAATCTTTCCACCCTTCTTAAGCTTCTTGAAGGACTTAGCCATCTTCTTTGTGAGCTTGGTTCCCTTAATCTTAACGTTCTTAACCTTACTCTTTTCGAAAGCCTTAGGATCGATTCTCTTGATGTTCTTTCTGATAGTAACTGTCTTAACCTTAGTATCCTTGAATGCTCTAGCATCGATACCAACTACCTTGTATACATTACCTGAAAGGTCTGTATATGTCTCAGGGATGTCAGCCTTTGTTGCATTCTTATCTGAAGGTCCTTCGTACTCAACTTCGGGTGCGCTTGCGTTTGCATCAGTTACCTTGAAGCCAGTCTTGTTGCCGTTTGCATCAACGAGCTCTGTGCCTGCTGCTGCAGGAGTATCCTTAGCTGAACCGTCAGCTGCCTTAGCCTCTTCTTCAGCCTTCTTCTTAGCTTCTTCGTCAGCCTTCTTCTTAGCTTCCTCATCAGCCGTCTTCTTAGCTTCTACAGCCTGTGCAATCTTATCTGTTGCAGCCTTAAGTTCAGCATCTGTAGCATCCTTACTCTTCGCTGCTGCTACTGCATCATTTGCTTTCTTAATTGTTTCGTCTGTAGGATTTGCCAGTGCTGCATCTGCTGCAGCTTCTGCTTCTGCAATAGCTGCTTCCTTAAGTCTAATCTTCTCAACTTCAGGTGCAAGCTCTTCGAATGTGTTCTCAGCAAAAGCAACTGCTTTTTCTGCGGCTTCTACTTTTCCTTCTGCTGTTTCTACAGCTCTTTCTGCTGCTTTTACAGCTGCATCTGCCTCATCAGATTTTGCACCTGCTGCTTTAGCTTCTTTCAATGCAGTATTAGCTGCTTCAAGGGCATCCTGAGCTGCTTTAAGATCTGTCTGTGCCTGTGTAAGAGCATCATCTGCTGCCTTAAGATTCTCAGCTGTGGGATCATCTTTTGCCTTGTTTGCTGCTGCTACAGCCTCGTCTGCTGCTTTACTTGCACTCTCAGCATTGGTTGTAGCTTCATCTGCATTCTGAAGAGCTGTTTCTGCTGCTTCAAGAGCACCAGAATTTTCTTTAATTGAAGCGAAAGTAACTTCAACTGAATAAACAACTGTATTTTCTGTGTATTCACCCTTAACCTTAACACCCTTTGAAACCTTAAGGGCTGTAGCCAAACCACCAGTAACAGACACATAATCAGGCTTTGTAGATGTCCATGTCATCTTACTTGTGAGATCTGTATTACCCATGGCTGCGACTATCTGATATGTCTCACCTACTTCTGCTGTTGTGATTTCCTTTGTAGCAGCAGTCTCTCCATCTTGAATATCTACACCCTTGCTATTGATTGTAACCTCATATTTATCTGCATTAAGTGTGATTTCTGCCGGCTCACCAACCTGCTCATTATCAATCTTCCAAATTACATTAACTTTTATTTCACCAGTAGTAGCCTTTGTAGCCTTAACAGTATTACCACTAAGTGTAAAGTATGCTTTGTGTTCTCCTGAAAGTTCAAGAGTTCCTTCAGATGAAGCTGTTCCATTCTTTTTTCTAGTAATTGTTGCACTCTGTCCGAAGTATAGAGTAGGCTTATCTGCAGAAAGCGCATATTTATCTTCAACCGCTGTCTTTTCTTTTACAGTTACTACGAAAGGAACGCCAACGCTTTCTCCATCGACTAATGCATAGATATTTGCTGTGCTGTCCTTTTTTGCATCAGCAGCTACAGAGATATTACCATTATTAACAGTAACCTTTTCATTTCCTGTTACTTTCCATGTAATTGTGCCTGGAATCTTTGAGCCATCTGTATATGTATAAGTAACTTTAAGTGATTCACCCTGAACAATATCGGCTGTTGTTTTTGTTTTACTTCCAACAAAATATGCTGCTTCTTTTTCAGGAATAGCAGTTACAGTTACATTTACTGTAATTGTCTCATTTACTGTTTTTTTAGTATTTGCATCTACATAAGAATATGAGCCCTTAACACCAGCTGTTCCTGCCTTCAGAGCTGTTATACTGCCATTTGATCCAACTTCTATAACAGACTCATCAAGACTTTCCCATGCAACATTTACATTTGATTCACCGTATGTCATGCTAAATACGGATGTTGCACCTTCTTCCATTTCCGCCGATGCTTTATGTTCATTAATTACTACAGACCGTCCATCAACCGCTAATGCGATTTCAGCGGGAACTATCGGCTCCTGATCATCAGCAACCACAAAGCTTTGAGTAGCAGCCAAAGACAGGTCGGCATTCATTTTCCATGTTCCAACAGCCATCGCAGGTACAGGTGCTGGAGTCTGAGCTTCAGTCATATTTGTCTGTTTCTTACCAGTCACCTTACCATTACTGCTAACTGTAATAAATTCATCATCTCCAGCTTTTGCGGCCCAAGTAATGTTCTTTTCTACCGGAGCCCCATCATTCCACAAGATTATAGTTGCATCATCGCCAACGTCAAGCTCAGCATAATCTTTTGATTCCGCATTTATTGAATCTCCGTCCGGATTGGTAACTGCAAAATCATCACCTATTCCAACTACGTTAAATGCATATGACTGAGTTGCAATAACTTTATTATTTTGATCTTTCAAGTCCACTGTAGCAACATAGGATCCTGCTTTCGCAGTCGTCCCCTGACCGGTAACAACAGCTATGGTACCACTTACAGTACTACTCTTTTTACTACTATCTACATCATTTGAGAAAGTATTATCATCGATCGCGAACCCAGTTGCATCTTTACCCGTCTCATCTTTTATAGAAACAGTAGCCTTTGGCGCTAAAACAGTTTCTGTAATCGAATCTGTATAAGTAACTGTAGATGTAAGTGTAAGACCATTTTTACCATTTCCACTTAACGCATCATTTTTTGCGAACAGCTCTCTTGTTGGTATATTTTTTACCCTATTTGCAGCAGACAGTGTTCCCATCTCATTGACTCCCGCAGTCGTTTCACCTTCTGCTTGCGCCACTATCGCCGTAAACGGAGCCGCGACTACTCCACTCAGGTTACTTACAGCCAGTGCTCCAGCAAGAGCATACGACCATAACTTCTTGTTTTTCCTCATGTTGTCATTCTCCCTTCATAAAAAAATTTTTCGTTAAAAAGATAATTTTTTGAAAATTCTTATCTTTAGCATATTTTATGCTCGAAAAAATGTTAGTGTCAATACAAGATTCTGATTATTAACATATTTTTTATAAATTGAAAGGACACGTTATGAAAATTTATGAATATAACGGAAAAAAGAACATTTGTGGTGAAAGAATTAAAGCCGTCAGAAAGGCCAAAAAGCTCACCCAGACTGAGCTTGCGGCACAGATTCAGACAAGGGGAATATTCATGGATCAGATTTCACTTAGCCGAATCGAGAATGGTTCCCGGTTTGTTTCAGACTTCGAGCTAAAATGCATTGCAGAATTGCTGGAATGTAGCATCAACTGGCTGCTTACAGGCAAAAATTAACGGATTACACCACACATGGCATAATCCGTCTTTACATAATAAACCATTAAGTTTTTGAAAGCTTTGTTAGTTTTTATTATTTACTAACAATTTAAATTCTTTATACTCTTTAAGCACTTTTTGATAATATCCAGGATCCGTTGACGCCTTTCCAATATCATCCACTCTATTCTCTGAGTAAAGCCAATTATATACATCCTGTATCTCTGAAGTCACTTCTTTTGTAACCTGTTCGGTAAGTTCTATATCATGAATCCTTTGTCTATCCCATTCTTTCATATAGCTCTTGGTCACCTCCGATTTCTTCTTCACGGAACTAACGATACCATCAAGCTCTAAAAGAGAGCTGAGAGGCTGTGTAGGCTTATTCCCCGTAACAATATACCTCACAAGATCCGCAACTGCCTTTCCGTTAAACTTGTCAGGTGGCAAATTATCTTTTCCTTTGCCGTAAAAGAAATAATTCACTCTACCATCATCATAGCACAAATCCGGATGGCTGGTCAGCACGGTTTTCGCCTCATAATACATGTCTCCTACACCAAATGGATCATATGAAAGAACCGTAATAGAAACATAGTCCAGTAGTTTTTCATACGGAGTGTTGCTTTCCAATAGCTTCGAATCCACCATAGATGAATAAAACCTCTGTCTCCTGGGAATCCCCGTTCTATCTGCTGCTCTGTCCTCTACTTCAACATCATAGGCAACGTCTGATGTCGCACTTCCGTCTGCCTCTGCTGCTATAAGTGCATCGAATCTGACACCATGCATCCCATTATCAATCCCTGTTAATACTTTCTCTCCAACCGCTCCCTTAATTATTACTTCATGTCCAACGATTGTAGAAATGATTATGCTGGCGACCTTCTTCGCAGTAGCAGGATTCTCCATAACGCTATTAAACAAAAAGTTATTTACAAGCGTCATATCCTCAATTTTTTTCTTTGCCTGCTCATAAGTTATTGCCTCATACTTACTTATTTCTTCCATAACTCTGATCAATCTCCTCACAATATTTCCATAGTGATCAATTAGGAATAATCACTATGGAAATATTCTAACATATGTTCGGAACAATTGTTCGAACAAGTCCTTAAATCTTTCTTAATATCCATTTATTAATTTTTTATTAAATCTAAACATTCTTATCATTAGCACTTTTTTTGCTAATAAAAATGATACCTTCTCTTTGACTATTTTTAAGGGGAGATTTCTTATCATGAAAATTTACGATTTCCAAGGAAAAAAGAACATTTGTGGCATGCGCCTAAAGGAAGCAAGAAAGGCCAAGAAGTTATCACAGCTTGAGCTTGCTGAAGAAATGCAGGCAAAGGGAATTACATTGGAGCGCGATTCAATAAGCCGCATTGAGATTGGCACCAGATTCGTTGCAGATTACGAACTGATGATGTTTTCACAGATACTGGAAAAAGAAGTGACATGGTTTCTTAGTTGAATCCATGCCACTTCCTTTTTTTGCGAAAATTATTTATATAAAACCTTATATTCCTAATTTCCTAAGTTCTCTTATCACCTGCTCGTAGCTCTTATAGACAATACCCTGCATCGAAAGTGCTTTAGCTGCTTCAATATTTTCGAGCATATCATCTATAAACACACACTCCTCGGCTTTTAGTTCATATCTCTCCATAAGCAGTCTGTATATTTCAGGATCCGGTTTGGTCAGACCTACCGAGAAGCTTATGATTCCTCCGTCAGTTTCATCCAGAAATTCCTTCATAAACGGATTGTCATCCAGACCCTGCTCTGCAAAATTTGAAAGAATCAGTACTTTGTAACCGGAAGCTTTCAAGTCTCTTATCCAGGGAATTGTTCTTTCTCTTTTCCGCACAATACCATTTAGGTCACAGAAAGCATTCCTTAATTCTCCTTCTATTTCAGGATCATGTCTTGCAAATATTCCGATTGCACCTTCAAGATCAACATGATTTTTATCAAACTCAGTCCAATCTCCGGGATTTGTACATGTAAGTAAAAGTCTCTGTACCATATCTTCGGTATAGCCCTTGTTTCTGAAAAAGTCGTCAAGACAGCCATCCACAAGAACTCCGGTTATATCGAAGATTATTGTATTTATCTTACCCATATTTATCTTACCCATTTTTATCTAACATCTTTCAAGTTATTGCATCTCTATTACTGTCCACATATCCTTCCGGGATATCTCTCCGCTCCAGGATAAATTGGGGTCTGCTTTCATCAGTACGCTGAGTATATTGTCCATATTATCATTATCCGCGATATATACAGCTAATATATTCGCTTCAGCAATCTCACTGTCGTCTATGGCTTCAAGATTATCCGAGTTGACATAATAGAGCTTGTCATACACCAGAAGTTCATCCGTGAGCCGCCATATATTATCCGGGGTTGCACTGTTATAAATCACAACAGCTTTAGCTCCCTCTGCCTTCATATCCTCGGAAAAAGCAATCCTGTCCTTATCCTCAGGATAAAGGAAAAGAACGTTCTGATCAATCGTAAGTCCCTTGATAAGAATTATGGTAAAGATCAGCAGCGTACCAAGAACCGGTATCTGTATCTCAGCGAAGGTCCTGTTTCCCACAATTGCTCTTATACCTATTCTGGTAAAATACGCTGCAAGCAGCAGTACTATCGGATAGATTGGCATCTGATAACGATTGGAGGTATCTCCAAGTAGAAGCGCTGTCTTTGAAACCAGGAAAAAGTAACCAACAACTGAAACCATCAAAATTCTGATGTGAGCGATATGGAGCTTATCCTTCTCCCCTTTAACTCTCAGCATAAAGAAAAGTGCTATCAGCGCTATAACTGCCAAAACAATTATTATCCAGAGCATCCCTGAAAAGAGATATTTATTCAGAAGTCCAAAGAAGAATCCCAGTCTGTCCCAGATATTTGACATATCGGAAAAGGCCTCGGCTGCTTCCTGTCCTCTGTAGCCTCTGAAAATATGTGAAAGTGCTGAAGGATATATGAGGACTGCTATGCCAAGGGAAACAGCTCCTCCCAGAGCATATACCAGGATGTATTTAAATCTCTCCGCCATTGATGCGGCCTGCTGAACAAATTCCTCATCTCCCAGTATGTTTTCGATGTTAAGGACAGGCGCAGTATCCTTGTCAGTATCCTGATTCTTTTTCTTTCTGTTCTTAGGCATAAGAAACAGGAACCACACACCGAACGAAAGCCCCATAACACACATATAGATCAGGTAGTAATACTGAGTCAAAAATCCGAGAACACTTACCAGTGCTATCGCTGCCACATAGGATACAAACCCCTTTTTGAATTTTGCATCGAAGGGCTTATCAAGAACAAAGCCTTTAAGCTCATTTCCCGCATAATACTTTTTTATCAGACTTATCAGCTTCATGTGCAGATAGGCGGATGCCAGCACAAAAACCGTAAGCCACATGTACATTCTGATGAATAGCACACAGGAAATAGTCATTGGATTAAAGCCGTAAACGAACATAAGAGTAAGTCTTAAGCCCTTACTCATTCCAATAGCCTTCGCAAGCTTATTAAGAATTACAAAACTTATGATAAAGGCGATAAGATTTACGATAAGCCCCTGCCATTTGCTAAAAATCCCCGGACTCAGTGAACAAACCGTATGCAGAAGATCATAAAAAAGCGGAGGATGAACATCCCATGACTGCACCAGATGGACAAGTCCATAGTTAAAGCCTTCGCCTCTTTTAACTACAAATTCATCCCTCAGGGTGTCAGTATCCACCCACTCTCTGTCCGGATAGTAAAAACCAAGGCTTCTGTTTGATGAAAAATAAGAATAGTACTCGTCCTGATGGTAACCCGCTTTCTGTGCTCCATAGAAGCAGATAAATACCACCTGAACGATCAACATAAGAAGCAGTATTAAGCTATACTGTTTTGTCTTTAGCTTCATGCTCAGCTCTTCTCTCCTATACTATTTAATCCCTCTCACCTTAGCATGTGCGCTCCTCACTGCCTTTGGTGCTATACCAAGTGCAACAAGATACGCTCTGTTCTTTGTCGTAAGATATTTATTTGAAAAAATATCCTTCATATGTTTTTGCAAAAATCCCACAACTTCTTTACGGTAGAATTTATTGCCATGATTCATCTTACTTATCGGAATGTGCAACAGGTAATCAAGTCTCTGAATAAGACAAAATCTCATTGCCACATCCATAAGAGCAGGAAAATTCTTCCTTACCAGTCGATACGCCACATCGGAATTTCTCACAATATCCGTAAACACCGGAGGGAAATAATCCTTCTGATCCGCTTTTTTCCTTGAATTGCTGCCGCTCCTGTAAAAAACATGGTAATACTGCTGTGGCAAAATTACCAGCTTCTCCACCCTTTTAAGCATATGTATCATAAGATAAAAATCTTCGTTCAGCTCATTTTCAGGAAATCCCCTGCACTCCCCCTTAAACAGGGCTCTGCTTGTGAGCTTGGTGCAAAAGGACGCATCCCCTGTATGCATCAAAAGAGTCCTGAGGTGCTGCTCACCGTTTATGGTCTTCACTGCCTTAGGCGGGATACAGACATCCGGCAGTCTTGTTCCATCCTCTGCTATCTCGTCCCTTGATGCCTGGGCCATAAGTACCGGTGATTCCTCTGTACTGTTCTCTTCTATCGCCTTCATGAGACTCTCATACATGTGAGAGTCCACGTAATCATCCGAATCCACGAATCCGATATAATCTCCTGTAGCCGCACTTAGCGCCAGGTTCCTGGCCTTACTGCTTCCGCCGTTTTCCTGATGAAGCAGAAGCATTTTGGGATGCTGTTCGCCTTCCTGCTCAGATTTCTCTATGAATTCCTCTATCCGCTTATAGGTATCATCCGTTGATCCGTCATCAACAACAATTATCTCCATAAGCTCAGACGGATAGGTCTGATCGCGGACAGATTTCAGGCAGCGGACTATCAGATCCTCGATATTATAAGCAGGTATTATTACACTTATCTTTTTCCTGAATGTCATCACTCTAAATGATTATCCTCCTGAAGTGCTCTGATAAATCCCGGAGCCTTTATAATATGAGCAACACTCATAGGTCCGTTTTCCGGTGGAATATACTTTTCATTCGCAGCAAGCTTACTGCAAAAATCAAGCAATTTCCTTGCAGCGGCAGAACCGTTCCATTCATCGGCCACAGTCTCATACGCTGCTCTCTGAAGCCTTCTTAATAATTCTCCTCCCTGTTTTCCATGTATTATCATATCGAGCTTTTTCTTTAGCTCTCTCTCATCGCAGCCGTCAAAGGTAAGTCCGTTTTCTCCGTTTCTTATAAGATAAGGAACCGATCCTGCCTCAGAGGATGCCACAACTGCGCAGGCACTGTTCATGGCTTCGTTCACAACTGCTCCCCAGCCCTCAAGATAGTTACTTGCAAAGAGGAAAACATGGCTCTTTTCCATGATATCCCTTACTTCATCAGGCTTCATAAAACCGCTGAGAGTAACCCTATCCTCCAGGTTCTTTTCCTTTATCATGGCTGATATCTCCGAAAACAGCGGACCATCACCAATTATATCCATGTGGAAATCCACATCATTTTCTCTTAAGTACTCAGCAGTCTTAACTGCAAGCTCAGGATGCTTTAGCTTAATAAGACGAGCTGCAAAACATAACCTCAGCTGCTCGCCATCCTTGTAGAGCATGTCAGATATTTCCGAAGTCTCATATTTTCTAAAGGGCGGAAAATACCCCCATTTAAACATTTTTCCAGGATAAGCACCAATAAGCTTATAATCCCCGGACACATACGCCCCGGCACACAGCATGTAAACAGGCTTGTTCCTGTACTTAATGTGCTCATCATACTTTGCCTTAAGGCCCCTCGGGGAGATCATCTTCCATCTGCCCTCACGGTAGATTCTCTCACTCACTCTGATAACCGGTTTTCCGGAATCAAGTCTTGCTATTATCCTCTGCATGGCAGGGGTATCCTTTTCAAGACCCGTCCATCCAAGGATAAGCACGTCCGCCTCGTCTATGAGCTTAAGGCATCCTTTCTCATCCTCGTAAAGTCTGTGCACATAGGGCAACTTGCCGCCATCCTGTCCCCATCCCATATTCTTCCTCTCAGATTCCATGGGCTGAGCCTCAATAAATGCAAATGCTTCGCCAAGCCTTGAGAAGAGTTCATCACAGAAGGGAATCTGATGATGATTTATGAAGTTAGATATAAATGTAATCTTTATTATGGTCTTATCCTCATCCATCAGCTTCGCTGACACCTTCTCAATTACTATTTATCTCCTTGTATATCTCGATAAGCCGTTTGTAATTCTCTCCGGCATCGTGGGTTATCATGGCGTGTTTTCTTGCATTATCTCCGTAAACAGCTGCAATTACAGGCTCTCTGAACATCTGCTTTACGCACTTTGCAAGCTCTGACACATTTCCGGCTTCAAACAAAAGTCCGTCCACATTTTTCTCAAGCATACTCGGAATACCGCCTGTCTCAGCAGCAACAGTCGGAACACCAAGGAGCATGGCCTCTGCCATGGTATTGGGGGAGTTCTCAACGATTGACGGACACACGAAAACATTACACTTAAGAAGCTGCTCCTTCATCTGCTCTCCGGAGAGCTTTCCAAGCATGATAACCTTTCCGCCAAGTCTTCCACGTCTTATCAGCTTCTTCAAATATTTTCCATAAGCGGAAATTCTGATAGCCAAGGGATATTTACTACGTCCGGAGGCATTTTTCTGCTCATCCGGAATAGTAACTGTCTTTCTCTTAATTCTGCCAATAACACTATTACCTGCAACGTACAGCTTCGTATCAGGAAACTCCTTAAGTATCTCAGGCATCGCTTCAAGCATGAAATGAAATCCCTTGAGAGGATAATCTCCCTGGGATAGAAAAATGCTGTGTGACACCGTGTTAACCGATCTCCATGCCCCCTTGTAAAAGGTAGGTCTCATGGTCTCGTTCATTTTATGGTACTTAGCTTTAGGATTTATCGCAGCAGTAGCCTCTTTGTCAAAATCGGTTCTTCCTGTGATATGTCCTGTCAGCATTATTGCTTTTCTCTCATTCTCAGCACGCTTCTCAAACTTCTCCTGCTGCTGTACAAGCGAATCATTTTTATATCTGTCGCGGAAGGTCGTATCCTTATACACACTCTCGGGAAGCCCTGCCATATACAGCTTACTGATCTCACCACAAATACCCTGTATCCCCAGAAGTGTTTTTTCCGGCTTATCAAATACCTTTATGGCTGCCAGGCTGTGCGGGAACTCCGTTCCAAAGACATGTATGATATCAGGCTTAAAGTCCTCATATATCTCGCCAAATCTGCCTTCCAGCTTTTCATCATATATCTCGGGGGTATTTAAATTTTCTGAAAAGCCGTAGAATTTAACCCCGTCTATTTCTATAGCATCCTTCCCAAGGTTATCAGCAGGAAAAGCCACACCAAGAGTGACATTCCCGGATTTTTTCCCGGATGAAATCCTGTCATAGGCTCCTGATAACCAGCCCTCTCTGTCTGACCAGGGAAGATTATTAGCTCTCGCAAAGGCAGGGAGCATTATATTACAGACCCACAAAACTCTCATAGGAAACCTCTTAACGATGCCTGTAAATCAGGCTCTTAAGTTTATTGTAGATACCGGCTGTCTTGGGATTCTCCGATATCTTGGTGCGAAGCGGCGCAAGCGTAACCATCCGTATCATATCGAACTTTTTAATCTGCTGCTTCGGCAGATACATGCGTATAATCTGCTGCCTCTCGTTCTCAGATACCTTGCGGTTCTCCTTCGTCTCTGAAAATCCTCCGCCCTCGTAATCAGCCACGCGCATTTTCATATACTTGGTCTGCGCTTTCTCCACATAAAAACAGCGGAGGAAGTGTTCGTAATCAGCCCTCACCTTCCAGACCGTATCAAAAGCATATCTGAAAACCAGTCTCTCATCATAGAAGCAGGCCTGATGCGAAGGAACATTCCTGTAGCAGGCAAAATCATCAATCTTCGGATTGGAAGAAACCCTCTGCCTAGTCTTCATCTCGAAAATATCACCATAATAGATGGTGGGCACAATTGTTCCGGAGTCCCTGCTATCAAGCTGGATCTTCTCGAAAACCCTCTGCAGTACCTTATTGTTTGAGAAAACATCACCGCAGTTAAGGAAATAGACATATCCCGGAGCAGTGTCAGATTTTAATCTGCTTTCATCCTTCTTAACCGCATCTACAGCCATGTTCATGGCATCGTAGATTCCATGATCCTTGCTTCTGATAATACGGATACTTCCATCGCGGTATCTGATGTCAAAGGAACCATCGGAATTCACTTTTCCAGCACTAAGACGCTTTCTTCCGCCAGCCTCTGAGGTCTTGTCCTCACCACTGACACCGAGAACCTCCTCCGCTTTTTCAAGGGACCCATCTGTAGAACCACCATCCTTTATGACAATAGCCACATCCTTAAAGGTCTGAGTCTTTATGCTCTCCAGTGTCTTTAGAAGATCCTCACCGGCATTATATGAAACTACAATGATTGTAAAAAATGGTCTTTTCATGTTATACCTCTGTCAGCCAAAGCCTCTCTCCGATAATGTTGCCGGAAGCTCATGAAACAGAAAAGTCTCATAAGGCAAAATTCTTACTCCGTCGTCGCCTGCCTTCATCATGAAAACAGCGAAATACATAACACATCCGGCTATGGTCAGAACCTTAAACATTCGTCCGGCATTATATCTTCCGGCTTCCCTATCGCCAATAAGCCTTGCTAAAAGTGCAGGCACATACAAAATCTGTGTAATAGAAAAATAGTAAGCGATTCTTGAAATGGTGGGCAAAAACGAACAGAAAACATACATGAGCAGTGCACCGTAATTAGCGTAAAAATAAAAGCTCATTCTGCGGTCCTTCACCACGTCTTTTCCCAAAACAAAGAATGCCAGCAAAAGCACCGCAACGCATCTGGCAATACCCAGCTTACTGGTTCCGCCTGTCAGGAATTCCGTTCCCTCGTAAGAAGGATACAGCTTTACCGCCATATTCAGATAAAAATCCTTTAAAAACAGGCATGATATACATAACAGGGCAAGTGCACCATGCATCCACCTTTTCCACTTCATCTGAGCAAGCGGATACAATACCAGCACCACCAGCAGTGACTTGTGAAAAAGTGACCCCAATAAAATCAGAATAATAAACCTGGGCCAGTCTCTTTTTATGCAATAGTTTATGGAATAGAAGGCTATTCCAAGAGCCAGGTAATTTCTCACAGTGTTAAGGGACTGGAAATAGTAACCAAGCAGCATGAACATCGCAAAGGACATAAAGAAGTCCTCTGCCTGAATAAATATCCCTGCCAGGAAAAAGAACACGGTAGCAGCGGCAAAAATCGCAAACACTCCAACATAGTTCTCAAATCCCGAGAGATAATAAACTATCTTGGTCAGATAATTAAAACCCACCTCTGTAGGAACAAATGCATTACTGTAGGTTCTGTGCATGAACTCAACATATTTGCTGTAATCATTCCCTACATTTAACCTGAGCGCAGACACGCCTGTAAGGATAACAAACAGAAACAGAAGTCCCACAGAATTTCTCATCTGAATTCTGCTTATTCCTCGGAAAATGCTGCAGTATTGTCCCGTCCTTATAACCGGCGCGGTTACGGTTCTTTTTATCTGATATGCAATTATAAGGCTTATCGCAGTAAGCGCTAAATAAACAAGCATAAGATAACCTCTGGGACAGGCAAAAGCTATTTGTGTAAATTAAAAATTGCCTTCTCTCTCCTCCAGCTTTCCCTGTCTGATTCCCTTTTTCATAAGTCTGTAGCACTGAAGCACAGACTTTTCCCTACACATCTCTTTTCTCTTGACCAGTACAAATCTAAGGCTCATCGCAGCTGCCAACGAACCATACAGGAAATGGTAAAGCACGCCTCTGTCAAAAAAGAATTTGTCATTATATCCATCAAACCATGTAGAAGGCCTCTCTGCCACCTCATGTCCTATGCTGACATCAGTACGGTATATCCTTATTCCGCTCTTTAAACAGTCATGTAAAAAAAGCGAATCCTCACCGTTACTGTATTTAGCGCCTCCTCCAAACAGGACTGAGAATTTTACTCCTGCATTTTTTAATACAGCGGTTCTGGCCACTATGGCATAGGCCGGATATCTTCCGTAGTTTTTCCATGTCACCCTGGCAAAGTCTGTATTGTGATAGGTTTCACGGCCTTCCTGAGCCTTAACATTGAACATCAGCATGTCCGCCTCAGGGTGAGCATCAAACTCCTTCTCAACCAGCTCTGTGTAGCCATCATTATAAACAATGTCCTCATCAGCGAACTGAAGAAGCTCGCGGTCCGCGTTTTCCAGCGCAAGATTCCTTGATAAGCCAACTCCTCTTTCATTTCTGTGAAGACATTTTATCCTGCAGACCCTTCCCGTTCTGTCAGTATAATCATTTTCAAAAGTCTGATCCTCATCACACTGATTGACGATGACGGCATCAGACTGAATATTCATTTTTGATGGTAATGCCTTGGTATCCTGCCTGACAGCAGCTACCAGCAACTCTATTCTAGACATATCAAAGCCCCAGATATCTGTTTAAAAGCTTTATATCAGCATCTGTGATAACAATACCACAGACATTGCAGCCAAGCTTTCTAAGAAGGGAAATAAGGTGCTCTGTCATAGCTCCGTTATGAGTTCCCATGGATACTGCGATAACAGCTCCGTCAACACTTGACAGCTTGGCAGCTGAATCATTGGAATTACCGGGAAGTGTCATGGGTACTACTTCAGCCATGCCTTCAGGTATTCCGTTTCCGATGACGCTCTTAAGTCTGGATACGGTCTCCTCAGCTTTTTCAGATCCCTTCCTGTCATCAGCACTTATAAGCGCCACTGACTTTTCATTTTTCAGCTTCTCCCTGAACATGAACAGGAGCTCATTTCTGAAAAATGAAGGCTCCTCCACGCCGTCACTTGTAAGAACGCCAAGAACCGGAAGATTGTATCTTCTCTCCACATCCTCCGGAACATATACAGCATCATCCATTGCCTTTGAAAACAAAAGCACGAGAATGGCAAAAACAAATCCCAAAACTGCACCGAAAATTACGGCAACAGCCATTTTATCCGGGATAAGCTCCATCTTTGTATCTGTTCTTCCAAGAAGCTTAATCTGTGTAAATGCCTCATTATTTTTTCCGTATTCTACCAGGGCTGCGTTGGCAGCATCTGCTATGGCACCTGACAATTCCCTCTTGGGATTGGATACGGTAAAGATCATAACTCTGACATCAGAGGGTATATCCGCATTCACGGAAGCTATTACCTCTTCCCTTGTGACATCGCTGCCCTCGTGATATCCCGCCTCATCAAGCTTCTCCATTATTCCGTCAAGAATATTGTAGTCGGTTTTCTCCACAAGGTTCTGGTCCTCTGCCTTCACAAGAAGATTCCAGGTATAAGCGTTATAGAAATCAACCTCTGTACCTTTGTTCTCATCATAGGCAAAGGTAATATAAAGAGTGGATTCAGTCACATAATTCCTTGCAGGAGCATATACAACATTTGCAAGGAAATAGATTATTCCCGCAACGATTGCTCCTATCACAGCTGCCACTGGAATTATCCATATTTTTTTAAGAAGCACCAGATAAAAAGCCCTGAGATTCAGTATTTCATTATCGTAGCTTTCACGTTTAGTTGCCATTTAGTTTTCACCGGAATTTTTAAGTGCTGTAGTCTGTGTTTCCTCTACGCCTTCAGTTGCATCGGGAGTAAATAAAATCTTAAGTGTCAGAAGCATCAGCTTGAAATCAAGCCATACTGAATAGTTCTCAATATAGGCAAGGTCAAGCTTAAGCTTATCATACGGAGTGGTGTTGTATTTACCATAAACCTGCGCATATCCTGCAAGTCCGGCCTTAACCTTCATTCTGAATGCGAACTCGGGCATTGTCTCCATATACTGAGCGATAATCTCTGGTCTCTCGGGTCTTGGTCCGATAAAGGACATCTCTCCCTTAAGAATATTGAAAAGCTGCGGCAGCTCGTCTATCCTGCACGCCCTTATAAACTTTCCTATAGGAGTAATTCTTGAATCATGTTTGGTAGCAAGTCTTGCCACGCCATCCTTCTCAGCATCAACTCTCATGCTTCGAAACTTCATGATCTTAAACTCCTTCTGCCCCTCTGTACAGCGAATCTGCTTGTACAGTACAGGACCTCTGTCATAGAGCTTAATGATTATTGCAGTTATTAGCATTATGGGAGATGTGAGTATTATAAGGAGCAGAGAGCATACAATATCAACCAGTCTCTTTATAAAGCGCTGCTCGATCTTAAGGTAATACTCACGAAGTAAAAGAACGGGGGTATCAAAAATGTGCAGCTGCTCAGATCCCTTAACAAGCACATCAGTTATCTTGGGCATAAGATAAACTCTGATAGAATTTGAATACAAAAACTTCAGAAGCTTATTTCTCTCCTTGGTAGGAATATCCCAGATAACAACAGCATCATAGCCCTCTATGCATTCTCTCTCAATCTGCATCAAGCCTTCGCTGATATTCATACATTTAACGATATTGTATTTGTCCTGTCTTGAATTGAATTTTCTTAAGATATCATCAACCGGATATTCTCCGCTTACAAGAAGCATCTGCCTTGCAGGGAAGATTGAACGGTATAGCCAGTTGGTAAACACAGCCCACAAAAAGGAAATAACGAGCTGTATCGCCAGTACCTCCAGCATCGGATAAACAGGAACCAGTCTGATTCCAAACAGTGATATCTGAAAATATGAGATTATATTTACCATTAAAAGGGCGAATATCTGAGACAGGAAAATATCCATAGCCTTCAGATATCCTATCTTCAAGCCCCCATAGGTGTTAGACAAAAAGAGTACTAAAACGAAATAAATCGCGATTACAAGAAGATGTCCACGGAAATAGAGATGTAATCCGGGACCAACATAATATCCGCCGGCATATCTGGGTGCGTTAACAATCGGATAGTAAACATTAAACCAGAACCAGCCATAAACAAGGGTCTGCATCAAAAGACCTATCAGCCCCAGGCATAATACAAATACTCTTTTTTTAGATTCAATCTGTTTCATACAATTCCCTTTATAGCCTGCGCACTGTAGCTCTCACAGCCCATCCCACAAAGTAAAAAAGACTGGCAGCTACTGATAATCCGGCTATTTTTCTGTACAATCCCCAAATTCTTCGGATTGCCGAAAACTTATTTGATGAAAGCGATTTCGTAGGTCTCCTGTATATTGCAAGGACTTCATCAAGTCCGTATGCAATGGTGCCCCCTTTAAGTATTTTCCACCAGGTGGCAGTATCCTCACTCTCGATCTTCGGCATGTAAATATCATCTTTTGGAAGCTTTTCCATATCTATCATGACGGTTGTTGTAAAAATAATCGTCCTGGAAAGCGCCTCCTTAAATGAGAATTTTTCCGGCACATGAACTATGCGTCCCGTAGGATTCGCATTTTCATCCCCGAATTCATATGCGGTAAAAACAAATGCAGCATTCTTTTCTTTAAGAAAAGCAAGCTCCTTTTCGAGCTTGTCTTCCTTCCATATATCATCAGCATCCAAAAAAGCCAGATACCTTCCGGTTGCTGCGCTTATTCCTGTATTTCTTGCAGAAGCCGCTCCTTTGTTTACGGCAGTCCTGATGAGCTTGATTCTGTCATCACCCTCGTTCTTTACACCTTCTATGATCTCGGTGCTCTTGTCCGATGAGGCATCGTCCACAAGAATAAGCTCGAAGTTCTCATAGGTCTGACGCTGAACCATTTTTATGGTCTCACGAATGTAATCCTGCGCGTTATACACGGGAACCACGATACTGATGCGATTTCCTAGGCTTCTGTCACTTTTCATCAGATCTCTTCCTTAACGATATAAATCGGTCTGTGCTTAACCTCAAGGTAAGTCTTGCTGAGGTACTGTCCCACAATACCAAGACAGAACAACTGAACACCACTTACCAGTGAAATGATGCAGACCAGTGACGGCCATCCGCTTGTAGGATCACCGAAGGCAGCTTTTCTGATAATAGTCACAATAATAAGTATCAGCGCAAGGAAGCAGAATATCACACCCAGGAAGGATGAAAATGCAAGTGGCACTGTAGAAAATGCCATAATTCCATCAAGGGCATATAAGAACAGCTTCCAGAAGGACCATTTGGTCTCTCCCTTTTTACGCTCAATATTTTCAAACTCAAGCCACTTTGTTGAGAATCCAACCCATCCGAATATTCCCTTGGAGAAACGGTTGTACTCCTCCATGGAAAGGATCGCATCCACAAACTGTCTTGTCATAAGTCTGTAATCTCTTGCTCCATCAACAATCTCTGTCTTGGACATCTTGTTGATGAGGCTGTAGAATCTGCGAGCAAAGAAGGATCTGATCGGCGGCTCGCCCTTTCGTGTAACTCGTCTTGTAGCTACGGAATCATAACCCTCATTCACGATGTATCCGTACATCTCAGGAAGCATTGCCGGCGGATCCTGAAGGTCACAGTCAAGCATTACTGCGTAGTCACCCTTAGCCTTCTGAAGGCCTGCATAAATAGCAGATTCCTTACCGAAGTTTCTTGAAAAATTAATGAGGTGAACCCTTTCGTCCTGCTCATGAAGCTTCTTAACCTCACGGACAGTACCATCCTTGGAACCATCATTTACATATATTATTTCCATGTCGACATCATGCTCCTTAAAGAAGCTCTCAGTCTTCATGAGTTCATCGTAAAAATCTCTTATGTTCTCCTCTTCGTTATAGCAGGGAACAATTATGCTAATAAGCTGCATTTCCTTTATCTCTCCGCTCTCATAGGGTTATTCAAAAAGTCATCATAAGCAAGCCTGATGCCATCTTCAAGCTCAGTCTTGTAGGTCCAGCCAAGTCCTGCTGCCTTTGAGACATCAAGGAGCTTTCTGGGTGTTCCGTTGGGCTTGGTTGCATCCCATTCGATCTCGCCTTCATAGCCAACAACCTTAGCGATTGTCTCTGCCAGCTCCTTAATAGTAAGTTCTTTACCTGTTCCGGCATTTACTGTCTCGTCTCCACTGTAATTGTTCATAAGGAATACGCACAGGTCTGCAAGATCATCAACATATAAAAACTCACGAAGCGGTGAACCATCACCCCAGCATGTTACCTTTTTAAGTCCTGCTTCCTTAGCTTCATGGAATCTTCTGAGCATAGCAGGAAGTACATGTGAATGTGTAGGATGATAGTTATCATTAGGTCCGTAAAGGTTTGTAGGCATTACGGAAATATAATCTGTACCATACTGCTTATTAAGATATTCGCAGTACTTAAGTCCTGAAATCTTAGCCAGAGCATAGGCTTCGTTGGTCTTCTCAAGCTCACTTGTAAGAAGGCAGCTCTCCTTCATAGGCTGAGGTGCCATTCTGGGATAAATGCATGAAGATCCAAGAAACTCCAGCTTCTTACAGCCATTTTTCCAGGCAGAGTGAATAACATTCATCTCGAGTATCATATTTTCATACATGAAATCAGCCAGTGCGCTCTGGTTAGCCTCAATTCCGCCAACCTTAGCTGCAGCAAGGAATACATACTCCGGCTTTTCCTTTTCGAAAAACTCCTCAACAGCATCCTGTCTTGTGAGATCAAGCTCTTTATGTGTACGGGTAATAATATTTGTATAACCCTGTTTTTCAAGTGCTCTTACAATTGCTGAGCCCACCATTCCGCGGTGACCTGCAACATAAATCTTTGCATTTTTCTCCATAACATATATCTCCAATCAAACTACAATACTTTATTTTACTCTATTTTGCCTGTTTTTTTCAACTTACCTGCCAGCGGGCAAAAAACCATCCAGTATACTTTCATCTGCCATGGTGAATCCATCGGGATTAGGAGTTGACGGAAACTTGTCATAACCGGTTCTGTCGCCCTCTGTAGGATAGTAAAATATCTCTCCGTTTATCTCCTTTTCCTCAAGCTCATAACTGTTATAGGGCTGCTGAGAAATAAGGTTTGCACCGCTGAATCTTGGAACATCATCCTTTATCAGCATTCCGAATTTAAATATCATAAAAGCAGCAAATGCCACTATCACTATCTTGTAAATATATCCCTTTATATCCTGTCCTATGCGGTTGTCAAAAAGAATGACAAATCTTCCGATAAGAATTACCGCTGGAAGCCAAAGGTATATGCATCCATATCGCACAAGGGGCGAAGTGAACAGGAAATAAAAAAGTGCAATATAAGCTATTCCTTCAATAAAGATAAAATCCGAAAGTGAAACGGTTCTTCTGTGGCTCAGATGGAATATCTTTGTTATCCCCTCCTTTTCCATAGCTGTCCCCTTGTTCTTTCCGGAAAAAGCACTCACAAGGAAATAGAGAACACAGCCAAGATACACCGGCAGGCATATCGCATCCAACATCAGCATCCCTTTATTTACAAGTGTAAGTCCGGTAAGCCATGTAGGAAACCACTCCGTAAAGGGAGCAGCTATCATTGAAACATCCGTAAAGCCTCTGCCGTATACCGTTATCTCATTTGCATCACTGAGAGCTGTCTCATACGGTATTTTCCATGCAAAATTAAATAGATCAATTCCGGTAAAGGGATATACAAGCCACCCTGTCTGAATCACGTTTCTCACAAAGTACGGAATCGCGATCACAAAGCAAAGCAATACGCAAAGGGCTATAGAGATAATTCCCTTTTTACCGTTTTTCTTTACAATGTAGACTATCGGATAAATCGCAAGAAGTACCAGTGGTGCTGCCGATAGCTTTATTGTTGTTATATACACAGCACATATACTCAAAAGTGCATATGGTAAAAACGCCCTCTCATGTGCCGCATAAAGATCAAGCCAATGGATAACTATATAGAGTACCATTGTGGCCATGAAGTAATCCGATGCCGGTGAAACCATTTCATCAAAAATGGTAAATAAGTAATATATAGCTACAACTCTGACAAAATCAGATAAAATGATGTGCTGTCTTCTCGCAATGCTCTTAATATCTGCACTTTGCCATGCCAAAAGGAGCGCGAAATATCCTGCCATCGCATGCATGGGCTTTCCTAAAAAAGCTCCACTGTAAAGAGCAGAAAGCGCAAAGGATGCGCTGTTATACCCAAGTCTTAGATGAAGATTGCCAAGACCCTTTACAACACCGAATTCCTCAATCCATCTGATAGCCTGCGCGTGATACAGATCCGTATCATAGTGCATCAGTCCATGTGAGGTTCCGTATGCCATCAGAAGAAAAATCGCCAGATACAGCCAGAAGCTACCGGTGCTGACAATCCTTCCCATTCCGACGATAAGCCTCTCATTCATCCCCTCTCTGTACTGATAGTACAAAAGGAAGCAGGCAAGCAACAGAATCAGATTGGCTGCCAGAGATACCCTTGTAATAAGGCTGAACAATTCAGCATATACATTGACCACCAGAATTCCTGCAACAAGTATGCTCTCGGTATACTTATATGTATAAGGGGTTTTCTTTTGTCCCTTGGCGGATTGCATACAGCCGATTGAAGAAATACCTTCAAGTGTGGCATACCCGATAATGTATGTAGTTATGATCACATAAATCCAATTAGCAATTACAGCCAGCATTTTTAGGTACTATCCTTTATCCAACAAGCTCCTTAAGATATCTCTCAATTGCATCATGCCAGTCAGCAAACATGAAATCAGATGTCAGCTTGAGCATGTAATTCTCAAGGATTGAATACGCAGGTCTGGGAGCAGCCTGCGGATTCTTTGCAGAGTACTCTGCACTTGTCACATGATTGACCTTTGTATTTTTACCTGCAAGTCTGAAAATCTCTTCGGTAAAATCTGCCCAGTTTGTATCGCCTTCACAGGTACCGTGGAAAAGTCCATAGTTCTCTGTTTCAAGAAGGAAGTGGATTGCTCTTGCAAGCTCGTAGGTACTTGTAGGTGTTCCAAGCTGATCGCATACAACACTTACTTCATCGTACTTTTCAGAAAGACCGAGCATTGTCTTTACGAAGTTCTTGCCATCACCATAGAGCCAGGCTGTTCTTATAGTGAAATAGTTCTTTGCAAACTTCTCAACAAACTGCTCACCTGCAAGCTTGGTAATTCCATATTTACTTACGGGACCTGTCTTATCGAATTCGGTATAGGGCTTGTTGCCATCACCTGCAAAAACATAGTCGGTTGAAATATGAACCAGCTTAGCATCTGTGTCAGTAGCTGCTATAGAAAGGTTTCTCGGTCCAATGGCGTTTATCTTGTAAGCCAGATCCACATCGCTCTCCTGAGCATCAACTGCTGTGTAAGCTGCGCAGTTGATGATTGCGTAGGGCTTAACCTCTCTGGCAAGAGCTACAACTGAATCAACATTTGTAATATCGAGAGGAGTAATTCCTTCGCCCTCAAAGACATCTGTATTAACCAGCTCATACTCGCCTGTCTTACCAAGCTCAAGATTTACTGCTCTTCCAAGCTGTCCGTTACATCCTGTTACAATGATTTTTTTCATAAAAATTCACCTCTTTGATTCATTTCTCATATAACGCGCATACGGACGACAAAATTGCCGTCCGTTTTGTTATCAGTATATTATTCACCAAGGCCATTCTCTATAGCTTCAACAAGGGCTTTCATTGCCTCTGCTTCATCCGGCCCCTCACATTTAAATTCAAGTTCATCTCCACATTTGATGCATGCACCAAGAACACTGAGAACGCTCTTGGCATTTGCTGAATTATCACCATACATAAATGTGATATGCGATTTATAATTCATCGCGACTTTACATAAATTCCCTGCAGGACGCAAGTGAAGCCCTGTCGGGTTTTTAATAACCACTTTCTGTGTAATCATAAATGTTAACCTCTATTTAAAAGCTGTACGTATTACAGCATTACATCCTGTATCAACTCTGCAAGTTTCTTAGCTTCTTCCTCTATAACCTTCTGGTTTTTGCCCTCTATCATTACACGAACAAGAGGCTCTGTTCCTGAAGGTCTGATAAGTACTCTTCCGTCTCCGGCAAATTTCTTCTCGAGCTCCTCGATTGCACTGGCAATCTCAGGATACTCCATGTAATGATCCTTCTTATGTGTAGGTACGGTAGCATTGCAAAGAGCCTGGGGCATAACCTCCATAACCTTTGAAAGCTCAGAAAGCTTTTTACCTGTATCCTTCATAACCTTAAGAAGATGAAGTGCTGATAAAAGTCCATCTCCTGTTGTGTTATCGTCAAGGAAGATAATATGTCCTGACTGCTCTCCGCCGAGATTAGCGCCGATCTCCTTCATGCGCTCAAGAACATATCTGTCTCCGACCTTAGTCTTCTCAATCTTGATTCCTTCACGCTCTCCCATTTTGAAGAAGCCAAGGTTACTCATAACTGTAGCGACAATTGTATCGCCCTTAAGATCTCCTCTGTCCTTCATATGCTTGCCGATGATGGCCATAATCTCATCACCGTCAACAAACTTACCATTCTCGTCAACTGCAAGGAATCTGTCAGCATCTCCGTCAAAAGCAAGACCTATGTCAGCCTTCTCGGTAACAACGCGTCCCATGAGCTCCTCCATATGTGTGGAGCCACAGTTAGCATTGATGTTTGTTCCATCAGGATTGGTGTGGATTGCAATAACCTGCGCACCTGTCTGTCTGATAGTCTCAACTGATGTGTAAGAGCTTGCACCCTCAGCACAGTCCATAACAATCTTGAAACCATCAAGTCTTACATCAACACATGTCAGATTGTGGTTGATATACTCCTCGCGGGCATCTGTGCGGCTCTTGATCTTACCAACACCTGCGCCTGTAGGCATCTTAATACCCTCAAGATTATGCTTAATGAGATCCTCGATCTCGTCTTCCATAGCATCGGGAAGCTTAAATCCGTTGCCATCAAAGAACTTGATTCCATTGAATTCCATCGGATTATGTGAAGCAGAAATAACTACTCCTGCATCAACGCGATATTTTCTGGTAAGGTATGCAACAGCAGGTGTAGGAAGCACTCCTACGTTTACTACATTTGCTCCAACTGAGCAGGCACCAGCCATGAGTGCAGACGCAAGCATATCACCTGAAAGTCTTGTATCGCATCCTACCATGATTGTAGGCTTATGCTTATTTTCCTTAGAAAGCACGTATGCTCCGGCCTGACCGAGCTGCATTGCAAGAAGTGGTGTAAGTTCATCATTAGCCACGCCTCTTACTCCATCTGTTCCAAATAATCTAGACATTTTATCCTCCAAATATCATTCAATCTTCGTTAATCTCACAACAGCATTAACCATGTCACATGTTGTAACGCCTCCGGGAAGCAGTAACGAAACATTTATATTGTACTCACCTGAGATATCCTCTGCTCCGCTCTCTACCTGTGAAAGATCGGCAACACCTGACACATCCTCAGGTTCAATTTTGTTAACCTTATCGGAAAGTCCGCTGATCAAAAGATCAAAGTTCTTTCCCTCATCAACAAGCTCAGCTTCATAGCCTTCGGGAATATTGGTTATCTCGATCTGACTATAGGGTACGCTGACTGTCTTATCGCTCTTCTTGTCAATATGAGCCACGACTGTTGCGATTCCATTGAAATCTGCATCGCCAAAGCTTACATTGCCAGGCAGATATCCGGACAAATCGATGGTAGTTGTAAGATCACCGGTATATCCTGTGATATCAAGAGCTGCATCTGATACAAAAATTGAATCTATCTTGTTAAGTACTGACATTCTGCCAGCAAGCAGAACATCCTCCGGACTGAATTCAACCTCACCTGTTGCTACATATCCCTCAGCAGGAATACCTGATATCTGATAAGTGATAGGTACTCTCTTTGTAGCAAGAATAGTAACTGACACGCCAACTGAGGAACTGCTGAGCTTTAAGTTGTCCTTCGGAACTTCATTACCTTCATCATCATAGAGATGAATCTCTGCATTGGTTCCGATGTTTGTCGTGTAGCCTGTAACCTCTACATTTACCTGAGCATCCTTCACGCTGTCAACAACAGATTCGGCTCCTGTAATTCTGATCTGGTTCTGATCAGTCACAACATCACCTATTATATACCCATCAGTCAAGGTACCTGTCGTTGTAGCAGAAATCGCCAGTGTCTTTGAGGCTCTGTTCTCTATGCTCAGCTCCACAGAATCAATACTTCCGCTAATGCTCTGTATCTGATTACTGTACTTATTGGTTGAAAGCTGAATGGCAACATAATATGTACCATCAATATTTGTTGTATTTTCGAGATCTGCAATAGCAACGATATTCTCCTTGTTAAGAGAATCAACGATGGATCTCGGAGCATAAACGGACACGGTCGATATCACATCGCTGTCCTCAAGCACCTGATATACCTGGTTGTTATCCGTTATGCTGTTTGCATTTCTAAGGGTGACCGGAACATTACTGAATCTAACTGAATCCACCGGGTCACTGATGTTTGTAACAAGGAACCAAAGAATTGCTGCGAATAAAAGTGAAGCAATCTTCAGCCCCAGATTGGCAGTCAAATTGAGCTTCTTCATTTTGCAATCCCTTTCCCTATTATGCTTATCTTGTTCTTCTTATTCTTCTTTTTATCCTTTTTATCTTCAGTGGACTTGTTCTGGATCTGGCGAAGCCTCTCTCTCAAGCGCTCACTATCCACTGCTCTCTCAAGCTCGCCCATGTAAGCGACGCTTATTTTTCCTGTCTCCTCGGAAACTATTATCGTAAGGGAATCTGTAACCTCGGATACACCGACACCTGCACGATGTCTTGTTCCAAGCTCCTTACCAAGCTCCATATTGTCTGAAAGAGGGAGATAGCAGGTCGCAGAAGTGATCCTGTCTCCTCTTACTATAACCGCACCATCATGAAGAGGTGTATTGTGCTCAAAGATATTGATAAGAAGCTGGCTTGTAATAATTCCGTCTATATCAATACCCGTTCTCTCATACTCGCTAAGAGATGAAAGCTGCTCTATTACAATGAGCGCACCGGTTCTGACCTTGGCCATCTCAACGCAGGCTCTCACTATCTCGTTAATAGTCTTGTCAGAAAATCTGCCCTCCTCTGTTGCCTCTGTGAAGTTAAACAAACCGTGCAAAAAGTTTCTTCGGCCGATACCTTCAAGTGCCTTCCTGAGCTCCGGCTGCAAAATTACAACCATCGCGGTTACTGCGATACCAAATACATTCTGAACGATCCACAAAATGGTGGACATGTTGAATGCAGCAGCAATAACTATAAAGACAACAATAACTACGACCCCTTTTAACAGGGACCATAGTCTTGTAGTTTTGGCCCAAACCAAAATATGATAGATCAGGAATGCAATTATCAGCATCTCGACGACATCGAGAGCCCTGACCGAAGGCATATGCAGGTTTGTCAGATTGTTTTCAAGAAAAAATCCGATGTGTTGCATCTAAAATTACTCGCCTCTATCCTTGCCTCTGTAGTCTCTACCGGCGTTTGATCCGCTGATTTTCTTAACCTTAGGAGCAGGTGTAGAAACTGTAACCTTCGGAACCGCCTTGACGTAGTAGTAATACTCATCATCCTCAAACTGCACCTTCTCAATTCTCGAATAATCGAGATTGAACGCAAAGAACTGAAGAATCAGGAGTAGTAAAATTGAAATAACAGTCTGTACTATTACTGCTATAAATGAAAGCTCTGTAGAATAAATCATGTCACCAACAAGCAGACAAACAATATCTGCAAGAGCTCCGGCTACTATAGCGATAGTCCAGGCATGATCAATTGACATTCTTCTAATGAAATAAACTATAGCCAGTGTTATGGCAAACGCACCGATAAATACCCACATGCGCTTATTATTCAAAAGCTCGGAAATAACTGTCTGGAACTGGGTAGCAGTCTCCTCGATCTGACCACCTGTAAGAGTTGTGGCACTTCCTGAAATATAATTCACAAGAAAAGCAACCACGATTCCACATGACATTGAAATGATTGATGTGGGTGTTCCCATAAGTCCCAAAGCAATGGGCATCACATAAGGAATGCTGAAATAGAAACACATAGGTGTCAGCATTACCGCGATAGTATCCTTCGGTGAAAATCTGAAATAAAGCAGAAACATCAAAAGAAAGATGATCAGTGCTATAGCTGCACAAAAGATTGAAAGCTTGTAAAGATGTGCAAGAATAAATCCGGCAGAGATGAGCACCATAAAGTTCTGCGGCATAATTGAACACAAAAGTGATGCCATAAGCAGTATGGGCAGCTTTGTCAGATTAGTCTGATATCCAATCTTGTTACTGATCATCGTAAGTGCGATTAATGAAAGTAAAAACTTCCACACGTATGTGATGTACAGTTCGTATTTAACATAAAAATTCTTAATATATTCTCGTATTTCTAGTAAAGATGTCATTTCCCCTATTCCTTTTCATACATTCTTCCCAGCTTTTTAAGGCAGGAATAATATGCCCTCATATTCTTACGCATTCTTCCGTATCGTATAGAATAAATGATGTATGAAATCACTGAGTACACGACTACAAGCGCAACATAATAAACCAGATATTTTCTGGCCGTTGCTGCAATATCCGTGTTGTATATATCCTGAAGTACATCAGAAAAATGATACATCACATAGGCAGCGACCAGTATCAGATAAACCACTGTGGCACTGATGATAGACTTCAGCACCTGGAATCCGACATAGTCGCTGCGAAAGTACGAATTTATAGCGTTATTCTTTTTCCCCTCATGCTGCTCAAAGGCAGCCATCCTGGTCATCAGGATAACTCTCTCCTCGTTTAACATAATATCCTCAGGTTTTAAGAAATTTCATTCCGGAGGTTGCATCCGACTTCTGAGCCTGCTTCTTAGCTATTTCGGCTGCAAGAGCCTGCTGACGCTCCTTAACAGTATTATTCAACGCGTTTGTAACAGTTGCCTTACACTTTGCACATAATCTGCCTGTTGAAATACGAGCACCACAATTCTCACAAGTAATCTGGATAGGTGATCCTTCAGTGAAAACAAGTCTCTCCTCCAAAATCCACTTCTTGAGCTGCTTAGTTGAAACTTCGCATTCTTCGGCTATCTGCTTGATTCCGCTTCCAGGGTTCTCTTCGATATATTTCTTAACCTGCTGGAATTTTTCCTCAATCTCCTTCTTGCAATTCTCGCAGATAACATCACCTACGATATAATTGAACATCTTACCACATCTTGAACAATTACGAATATTACTCATGATATCCTCCTATTTTGCAGTGGTTATTTTCACACCACCTGGCCTATTGCAAGCGTTACAAAGAATATCCTATTCACTCCATGTCTTCGAAATCCCCTGGCTAGCTCATCAATAGTACTGCCGGTCGTGTAAATGTCATCAACAAGGATAATACACTTAAATTCTACATCATTTTCACTTATATTGAAAGCCTTTTTCAAATTTGAACGCCTTTGTGATGCGTCCAAAAGCTTCATTGGAACTGTATCTCTGACTCTGATAACCATGTCATTTATGACAGGTATGTCAAATTGTTTGCCAAGAGCTCTTGCGAATTCCTCCGCCTGATTGTACCCGCGCTTACGCTGCTTTTTCCTGTACATCGGTACCGGAATTATGGCATCTGCATGCATGCTCCTAATGGCTTCTCCCAGATAATTGGCTGCTGCCTCGGCATAAAAATCCGCATATTCTCTTCTTCCCGAATACTTGAATCTGTAGACCGAACCCGAAATGGATCTGTATCTGAAAATACCAAAGCCTCTGTCAAAATAGTGCTTTGTCTTTTCACAGTCGGGACAATACTCCTTATCCGGATCCCCCAGGGGCTTTCCACATTTCATACAGATTATTCTCCCGGCAGGCTTTATTATCTTCCTGCATTCTGGATGTATCAGCCCTTTACCCTGACCTACTATTTCATCACAGACAGGACATCTTCGAGGATACAGAATAGATATGACCCCCTCCTTTATATCCTCAATCTGCACTCATAGCCTCCAGTATTCTCGTCTTTAATCCCGTATATCGTTTGAGCTGCTCCTCATTTTCGATCATAGTGTCCACAGTTTCCTTATTACCAAGGATAACAACGCATTTCTGTGCTCTTGTTACCGCTGTATAGAGGAGATTCCTGTTTAGAAGCATCCTAGGCCCTCCAAGTAGCGGCAATATAACCGCGGGATACTCTGATCCCTGGGACTTATGTATTGTAATGGCATAGGCGTGCTCAAGGTCATCAAGCTCTGAAAAAGGATAGGTTACCTGTCTTCCTTCATCAAACTCAACCACCAGCTCCTTCATAACCGTATTTATCTCTTTTACAACTCCCATATCGCCGTTGAATATACCAAGACCCTTTTCAACCGTAATTCCGAATTTCCCCAGTATCTCCCACTCGGCCTGGTAGTTGTTATGGATCTGCATGACCCTGTCCCCGACTCTTATTACTCTCTCTCCGTGAACATATTCCTTTTTATGTTCATCCGCAGGATTTAAGTATCTCTGCAGCACCGCGTTCAGTGTCTGGGCACCTAGAGGACCTCTTTTCATTGGTGTAAGCACCTGTATGTCGCTGCTTGTGGCTTCAACATAGCCCGGAAGCTTATCCCTTATCAGTTCGATCATATGCTTGTAGATGACATCCGCATTATCTCTTTTCAGAAAAAAGAAATCCTTGCTCTTGTTATCCATCTTGATCTGGCTGCCATCCTTGATTTTATGGGCATTCATGACAATATCACTCTGCTTTGCCTGCCTGAAAATCTTCTGAAGAGTAATAGTAGTAAACTGTCCGCTCTCTATAAGGTCATGAAGCACCTGTCCCGGACCAACGCTCGGAAGCTGTGAGCTGTCTCCCACAAGGATCAGGTGAGTTCCGGGAAGAACCGCTTTAAGCAGAGCTGAAAAAAGATGCATATCAACCATGGACATCTCATCGATTATGATCGCGTCTGCTTCCAGAGGATTATCCGCATTCTTGTCAAAATGGATCCTGGCTCTGTCAGCGTTATCTTCAGAGAGACCTGCCCCGCCTACTCCAAGAAGCCTGTGTATCGTATAGGCTTCATAACCGGTTGCCTCCTTCATACGCTTGGCAGCTCTTCCCGTAGGCGCAGCAAGAAGAATCTCCATCTGCTCCTCGGCATAATATTCAATTATGGTATTTATGGTCGTGGTTTTTCCCGTTCCAGGTCCACCGGTGATTATTACAACACCGTTCTTTGCGCTTGCCGCAGCTGCTTTTCTCTGAAGATCATCAAGCTCTATGTCTCGCCTTTTCTCGATACTCTTTATTCTCTCAAGCAGTGCTGCATCAGAGGTGCCTGACACCTGAAGATTAAGCTCCTTTAGCATGACCGCTATAGCCTGCTCCTCATAGAAAAAAGAAGAAGCATACACCTCATCCTCTCCTCGGTAGATGAGCTTCCTTTCAACCATCAGGTTGTCCATCTGAAGAGTTACGTTATCCTTTTGTACCCCAAGGAGCTGCACGCATTTTGTTAGCAACTCTTCTCTTGGCAAAAAGCTGTGGCCATCAGCTGATGCTTCCAATAGCACATACAGTATACCGCTTCTTATTCTGTAATCTGAATCAACGCTTATTCCTACTCTGGATGCTATTTCATCAGCCGTTTTAAAGCCTATTCCTTCGATATCATCCGCCAGCTTGTATGGATTCTCTTTTAGTATCCTATAGACCTGGGCTCCGTATTTCTCATATATTCTGACTGACATATTGCCTGTAATTCCATAGCCGGACATAAAAACGAAGGCATCCCGCATTTCTCTTTTTTCTGTAAGCTGAATAGCAATATCCCTAGCCTTCTTCTCACTTATGCCCTTAATCTCTGCCAGTCTTTCAGGTTCATCTTCAATTATCCTGAAGGTATCTTTTCCAAACTTCTTTACAATTCTTCGGGCCATTGTCTCGCCAATTCCTTTGATGGCGCCTGACCCAAGATATCTCTCCATGGATTCCGTATCATCTGGAGCAGCTATTTTATAGCTGCTGACCTTGATCTGTTCTCCATAGACAGGATGCTCTGTCATTTCTCCTTCGATCTCAAGAGTATCCCCTTCATCCACGTCCACGAAGCTTCCGACGCAGGTAATCTCCTCGCCGTCAGAGACAAAAACCATTACCCCATAGGTTTTGTCCGGACTTCTGTATATAAAATGATCTATATATCCCTTTACTTCCATCTTCCTCCCTGAATTGACCAAAAGTATTCCTGATTCAAAAATAGACAAAGAGCCGCAAGCGACTCTTTGCAAAGAACAAATTATCTATTCACTTGATCATGTTTTAAATGTTATAGTTTCTCTTCATGTTCTCATAAAGCATCTGCGCAAGTCCTACGCTCTGGGTATCTGCTCCTGTAGATGCTATGTCCTGAATGGTGAGATCCTTGAAATAGTCAACCATTTTGCCCATGGATCCCGACTCATCCTTACTGAATACCTTGGTGGTATTCTCATAGCCCTTATAGATCTGCTCCATAAAGTACGCCTCGAACTGCTTGCAGGCATCCATAAGTTCCTTATCAACCTCAGCCTTATCCTCATCTGTCTGGATTCTTCTCACCTTGGATGCTGCTGAATTGATCTTATCGGAAGCAGCCTGACTGCTGGCATATTGCGAAATCCCTGTTAAGTTATTTATAGAATTCATATCAATTGCCATATCTTACACCCTTAATTATCTCTTAAGTCCGTTTGCAGTCTGCATCATTTCATCAGTAGTAGTAATAGCTGTTGAGTTCATCTCGTAAGCTCTCTGAGCAACGATCAGGTTAACCATCTCTGTTGCTACATTAACATTTGAACCCTCCAGGTATCCCTGAACTACTGTACTTCTTCTAATACCCTGAGTGGTAGCTTCGGGAAGTGCATTACCGCTGGCCATAGTAGCCATGAAGCTTGTATCTCCAACTCTCTCCAGGCCTTCAGCATTTCTGAACTGGAAAAGAGCTATTGTTCCGATATCCTGCCTTTCCTGGTTAGCATTGAGATAATAAAGATTACCCTCTGCATCACAGGTTATGTCTGTTGCCTTAACTGTCTGATCGGTAACTACCAGCGGATTACCATCTACTCCGATTACAGGATTACCTTCGGAGGTTGTGAGCTCCAGAGTGTTTGCCTCTGTAAGTGCCCATACGAAGTTACCATTTCTTGTATATCTGATATTGTTCTGATTTAAATCCTGAGCATCTGTTGAATATGCAAAGAATCCATCACCCTGAATAGCAAATGCAGAGCTTGAATCATTGTCCTGCAGATTGCCCTGTGAAAAGAACTGATTTATTGATGAAACTCTTACACCGAGTCCTACATCCGAATTAACAGGTGATCCTGTTGTCTGCACCGTCTTGGTTTTCAGCTCCTGATACAGAAGTGATTTGAACTTTGCACTCTGTGCCTTGTAACCTGCGGAGTTAACATTTGCAAGGTTATTTGCGATGGTGTCTACATTTGTCTGCTGAGCATTCATTCCTGATGCTGCTGTCCATAAGCTTCTTACCATAAAAATACCTCCTGGCTAAAAAACCATACTCTGCCATTAATTATTTCGGCTACTTAGTCCGATTTATTAAGACCTGCGTGGTTTTTTACTGTACCTTTCCGAGCTGATTAACCGCTATATCCAGTGTATCCTCTTCTGCCTGCATCACCTTGGAATTAGTCTCGTAATTCCTCTGAATCGAAATGATATTAACCATTTCATCCACAACGCTGACATTTGAAGCTTCCAAATATCCCTGATTAACGGTTGCATTTGCTTCAGCAGCAGTAGTAGATACCACCTGTGCACCTCCATCACCAATGATGAAAGCGTTATCCTGATATCTCTGTAAAAACTGAGGAGAATCAAATCTCGCAACCTGTATCGTCGATACAACATTTTGATTTTGAACAATTCTGCCGTCCTGCAAAATTGTGGAATCCGAATTAGGATCAAGCTGAATGGGATTATTGTTGACATCCAGGACATTATTACCCTCGCTGGTGACTAAGTAGCCATCCTGCGTAAGGGTAAAATTACCGTCTCTGGTATATTTGATAAGCTGCCCTCCGCCATCAGGATCATCTGAAGCGAATGAGGTAGCAAAAAATGCATTACCGCCGGCGCCCATATTATCATTAACCATTTGGTCGTCGACATCAGGAAGTCCGTTGTTAAGAGCAACGTCATAGGTCTGGCCTGTCTGTCTGAGGCCTCCCTGTTCGAAGTTAGTATATGATCCCGCAAGCTTTACGCCGGGATTCATAAGGCCCAGCCTTCTGGCAGTCCAGGGCGCATCAGAATAGTCCTTGATCTTCAATCCGAGAAGATCACGAAAAGACTGACTAACCGAGCGTTCCTCCTTGAAACCGGTAGAATTCACATTGGCGAGATTATTAGTCTCGATATCCATGCGCTTCTGTTCGTTTACCATGCCTGTGTACGCTGTGTAAAGACCTTTTACCATATACTATCCCCTATTAATTTTTTTGAACATCACGAAATTAAATTTCTTTATATCCGGCAAGGAACTCAACGTAACGTCCTGTTCCGATAGCAACCGCTGTCATGGGATCCTCCGCAGTAACAGTATTGATACCTGTCTTGGATGCGATAAGATCATCCAGTCCACGAAGAAGGCTACCGCCACCGGTAAGAACAATTCCTCTGTCTGCTATATCTGCAGCAAGTTCCGGAGGAGTTCTCTCAAGTACGCCGTGGATAGCTTCTACGATCTGAGCTGTTGTCTCACGTAAAGCTTCCTCTGTTTCCTCTGAAGATACCTTAACAGTCTTGGGAAGACCTGTTACAAGGTTACGTCCTCTAACATCCATATAATCAGCTTCAGCTCTGGGATATGCTGCACCAATCTTGATCTTGATATCCTCAGCAGTTCTCTCACCGATAAGGAGATTGTGCTTTTTACGCATATATCTGACTATAGCTTCATCAAAATCATCACCCGCGATCTTAACTGATGTGCTGACAACTGTTCCTCCAAGAGAGATAACAGCGATATCAGATGTACCACCACCTATATCAACAATCATATTACCGCAGGGCTTGGTAATATCTATTCCTGCACCGATAGCAGCTGCAATAGGCTCCTCGATGATACGGACATCTCTTGCGCCCGCCATAAGGGTAGCATCCTCAACTGCCTTACGCTCAACCTCTGTAACTCCACTGGGTACGCAAACAGCGATAAGTGGTTTACGGAAGGTTCTGTGTCCAATAGCCTTGGTGATGAAATACTTCATCATCTGCTCAGTAACTTTATAATCTGAAATAACACCCTGTCTAAGAGGTCTGACTGCAACAATGTTGCCGGGTGTACGTCCAAGCATAAGTCTGGCATCTTCGCCAATAGCCTTGATCTTCTCTGTGTCCCTGTCATACGCAACAACTGAGGGCTCTTTTAAAACGACACCCTTACCACGGATGTAAACAAGGATACTTGCTGTTCCTAAATCAATACCTATGTCTGTATACTGCATGAAATCTATTACCCCTTTCTGGAAATAAGGCTCAGAGCGCATAGTCGCTCACATTAACTATTAAAAGATATAATTCATTAAGCATTATAAACCAATGGGGCGATATTTTAAACACAAAATAACATTTTTTTCATATGCCACATTCATGTCAGTAGTTATATCGGCAGTACTTTATAAAAACTTTATACTTTTTTGCAAAAAATTTTTATTTTTTCTCCAGCATTTTTTTGATGTAGGCTCCGGTATAAGATTCCTTACATTTCGCAACCTGCTCGGGTGTTCCCTGGCTGACAACCGTTCCGCCTCCGGATCCGCCCTCAGGTCCCATATCGATGATATAGTCACCTGTTTTTATCACGTCCAGATTATGCTCGATAACAACTACTGTGTTACCTGCATCCACAAGATCATGAAGTATCTTTACAAGCTTTTGCACATCAGCAAAATGAAGTCCCGTAGTAGGCTCATCAAGAATGTATATGGTCTTACCTGTACTTGCTCTTGATAACTCCGTGGCAAGCTTTATTCTCTGAGCTTCACCACCTGAGAGCTCTGTTGAAGGCTGGCCGAGCTTAACATAACCAAGTCCTACATCATAGAGAGTCTTGATCTTTCTCTTTATGGTCTTGATATTTTCAAAGAAAGGAAGCGCCTCTTCTACTGTCATATTGAGCACATCATAAATATTCTTGCCCTTATAATGTACCTCCAGAGTCTCTCTGTTATATCTCTTACCACCGCAGACCTCACAGGGAACATATACATCAGGAAGGAAATGCATCTCTATCTTGATGATTCCGTCTCCGCCGCAGGCTTCACATCTTCCGCCCTTAACGTTAAATGAAAATCTTCCCTTTTTATAACCTCTGGTCTTGGCATCAGGAGTACCTGCAAAAAGATCTCTTATCATATCAAACACGCCAGTATAGGTTGCAGGGTTTGATCTGGGAGTTCTTCCGATGGGTGACTGGTCTATTGCTATGACTTTGTCAAGCTGCTCTATTCCTTCAATTCCTTTATGCTTTCCAGGAATACAACGGGCGCGGTTTAAGTCTCTCTCAAGGTGCTTATAGAGAATCTCATTTACAAGTGAGCTCTTTCCTGAGCCTGACACACCTGTAACAATAGTAAGCACTCCCAGAGGAAACTTAACATCAATATTCTTAAGGTTATTTTCCTCTGCTCCTTTTACCTTTAGCCATCCGGTAGGCTTTCTTCTATGCTCGGGAACCTCTATCTTAAGCTTTCCTGAAAGATACTGACCGGTAATGGATTCCGGAACCTTCATTATCTCTTCCGCTGTTCCTGCAGCAACAATCTCACCTCCGTGAGCGCCTGCACCGGGGCCGACATCAACGATATAATCCGCAGCTCTCATGGTGTCCTCATCATGCTCAACCACGATAAGTGTATTACCAAGATCCCTCAGATTTTTCAGAGTATTAAGAAGCTTGTCGTTATCCCTCTGGTGCAGTCCGATACTGGGCTCATCCAGTATGTAGCATACTCCGCAAAGGCCTGACCCTATCTGAGTCGCAAGCCTTATTCGCTGAGCTTCACCGCCGGACAGAGTTCCTGTTGCTCTGGAAAGAGACAGATAATCAAGACCCACGTCGATAAGGAAGCCTACTCTGGCTCTTATCTCCTTTAGAACCTGCGCACCGATGAGCTCCTGCTGCTTTGTGAGCTTTAAGCCTTCAAGATATTCATGAAGATCACCTATAGACATAGATGTTATCTCAAAAATATTCTTGTCATCTATAGTAACTGCTAGAGAATCTGCCTTAAGTCTCTGACCCTTACATGCAGGGCAGGGCGTAATTCTCATATACTGCTCATACTCAGCCTTCTGGTTCTCAGAAAAGGTCTCTCTGTATCTCTGCTCAACATTTTTGATAAGGCCATCAAAGGTAATGGGATATCTTCCCTCACCTCGCTGACCCGAGTATGCAACAGTAACCTCTCTGTCTGCTCCATGCACCAGCATATCTCTCACCTTTGCAGAAAGCTTTTCAAAGGGCGTATCAAGACTGAACTTATATTCCTTGGCGAGGGCTCTAAGGATCGCGTTACTAAAGCTTCCCTCCTTGTTTGAGGACTGCCATCCCATAACCTGGAAGCATCCTTCATTAATAGAAAGAGACTTATCCGGGATCATCAGATCCTCGTCGAATTCCATCTTATATCCAAGACCCGTACACTCAGGACATGCGCCAAAAGGATTGTTAAAGGAAAAGCTTCTGGGCTCTATCTCTGAGATACTGATTCCACAGTCAGGACAAGCAAAGCTCTGACTGAAATTCATTGGCTTTCCGTCAATTACATCAACCGTCAGAAGGCCTTCTGCAAGATTAAGAGCACTCTCAATTGAATCAGTAAGGCGTCCCCTTAGCTCCTCTGTGTCCTCCCTGATCACAAGTCTGTCCACGATTATCTCAATATTATGCTTGATATTTTTATCGAGCTTAATCTCCTCTGAGAGATCATACTGGCTGTCATCAATTCTCACACGAACAAAGCCGGCTCTCTTAGCTCTGTCCAGAACCTTGGCGTGTTCACCCTTTCTTCCTCTTACAACAGGTGCAAGAATCTGAAATCTTGTGGATACAGGAAGTGCCAGAATCTGGTCTGCCATCTCATCAACGCTCTGCCTTCTGATCTCCCTTCCGCAATTAGGACAGTGCGGAACGCCTATGCGGGCATAGAGCAGTCTGAAGTGATCATATATCTCCGTAACAGTTCCCACCGTTGATCTGGGATTTCTGTTTGTAGATTTCTGATCTATTGAAATTGTAGGAGACAGTCCCTCTATTTTCTCAACATCAGGCTTATCCATCTGCCCCAGGAACATTCTTGCATAAGAAGACAGTGATTCCATGTATCTTCTCTGTCCCTCCGCAAAGATGGTATCAAATGCCAGTGATGACTTTCCCGAACCGGAAAGACCTGTGAAAACAGTGAGCGTATCCCTTGGTATATTAACCTTAATATGCTTGAGGTTATGTTCATTCGCACCGCGAACACGAATATAGTCGTGAATATCGTCAGATAAAATTCTCTTAGCTGTAGTATTCTTTTTAGTCATATGTGTATTATCCGCCATTTTTTCTCCTTCGCCCTTACAAAGATAAAGATCACTTTCCTCCTGTTACTTCCAGGAGATGCTTTTTAAGGTCAATCATCTGATCTCTCAGCATAGCAGCTGTCTCGAAGTCAAGCTCTGTAGCAGCTCTCTTCATGCGCTTCTCGACATCCTTGATAACCTTCTCAAGCTCCTTCCTATCCATTGATTCCGGATCCTTCTCGAACTGAACCTCCTGCTTCGCAACAGCCTTGGTGACACTGATAAGATCACGGACTGCCTTGCGGATTGTCTGAGGTGTTATTCCATGGGCTTCGTTATATTCCTGCTGAATCTTCCTTCTTCGCTCCGTAATCTCGATAGCGTTCTTCATGGAGTCAGTCATATTGTCAGCGTACATGATAACGTGTCCGTCTGCATTTCTTGCAGCTCTTCCGATTGTCTGGATCAGTGATGTCTCAGACCTGAGGAACCCTTCCTTATCAGCATCGATTATCGCAACCAGCGATATCTCAGGAATATCCAGACCCTCTCTCAAAAGGTTGATTCCCACAAGAACATCAAATACATCAAGTCGCATATCGCGAATTATCTGTGCTCTCTCAAGGGTATCGATATCTGAGTGCATATACTTAACCCTGATTCCGGTCTCAGCAAGGTATTCCGTAAGATCCTCTGCCATTTTCTTCGTAAGAGTTGTAACGAGAACCTTGCTCTTCTTAGCTGTCTCCTTATTGATCTCCGTGATCAGATCATCAATCTGTCCCTCTACAGGTCTAACGGATATCTCGGGATCCAGAAGTCCCGTAGGTCTTATTATCTGCTCAGCGCGCAAAAGCTCATGCTCAGCCTCGTAAGGTCCGGGAGTAGCTGAACAGAACAGCATCTGATCTATATGCGTCTCGAATTCTTCAAAATTAAGAGGCCTGTTATCAAGAGCCGAGGGGAGTCTGAAGCCGTAATCAACAAGCGTGGTCTTACGGGATCTGTCTCCGTGGTACATAGCTCCTATCTGCGGAATCGTCATATGTGACTCATCCACAATTATCAAAAACTCTCCGTCAAAAAAGTCCATCAGCGTAAGCGGTGGTTCCCCGGGCTTTGCAAAATTAAGATGCCTTGAGTAGTTCTCGATACCGGAGCAGAACCCCGTCTCTCTCATCATCTCCACATCAAAATTCGTGCGCTCCGCAATTCTCTGAGCCTCTATAAGCTTATCCTCACTCTTAAAGAACTTAACCTGCTCATCGAGCTCAGCCTCAATATTCTGGCAGGCAAGATTTATCTTTTCCTGGGGTACAACATAATGAGATGCAGGGTAGATCATCACATGGGACAGCTCACTTTTAATAGTGCCTGTCACCGGCTCAACCTCGCAGATTCTGTCTATCTCATCACCAAACAGCTCTATTCTTATGAGATAATCATCAGCCTGTGCAGGGAAAATCTCGATGGTGTCTCCTCTTACTCTGAAATTACATCTGTTTATATCAAGGTCATTCCTTGTGTACTGAATCGCCACCAAATCCTTAAGTATCTGATCTCTGCTCCTCTCCATACCGGGTCTTAGTGAAATTGACATCCCCTTAAATTCATCAGGACTACCCAGACCGTATATGCAGGATACGCTGGCAACAACAATGACATCCTTCCTTTCTGTAAGGGAAGCGGTTGCAGAAAGCCTCAGCTTATCTATCTCATCATTTATGGCAGAATCCTTCGCAATATATGTATCCGTCTGAGGTACGTAAGCTTCAGGCTGATAGTAATCATAGTAGGACACGAAATACTCGACAGCATTATTTGGGAAAAATTCCTTGAATTCTCCATAAAGCTGCCCCGCCAGTGTCTTGTTATGGCTTATGACAAGTGTGGGCTTATTAAGTGCCTGTATTACATTAGCCATGGCAAAGGTCTTACCGGAGCCGGTGACACCCTGAAGGGTCTCAAACTGATTACCGCTCTTAAATCCATTTACCAGCTTCTCTATGGCCTGGGGCTGATCCCCGGTGGGCTTATACTCAGATTTTAGTTCAAAATGATCCATGAGTTTTCCTCTTTTGTTATCCGAACATATTTTCGATATCTCTTAATTCTAACATAGGATTTATAAAAACTCAATCGTGTCACAGGTTCTTACAATATCAATAAAAACTCCGCATATTTCCTCATCTGCCCTATATCTGCCCGGAAACCTAATTAGAATATTTTTATAAAATTTCTGTAGCAGAAAAATATTTTTCCCCGCCCTGATCTTTAGCAGATCCTTTCTAAGCTCAGCTGCTGTGGGATACCTTTCTGTCGCACTTGGCATAAGGCACTTATTTAAAACAGCTCTCATCTCATTCTCAAATCTTTTTGAGACAGTTGCCCTTTTAAGAAGTCTCTCCATGGTTTTTCCAAGCTGATATATATCAACCTGAAAGCTCTCGCTTCCAAGTCCCCCGTATTGCTCAGGTGCAGCGTAGTTCTTTGTTCCAGCAAGTAGCACCTCTCCATTTTTTATGTCACCGCCTGCATATCCTTCCAATATCCTGGCTGCTCCAAAATCTATCAGGAACATATTTCCATGGTCATCAATCATGATATTTGAGGGCTTTATATCCCTGTGGATGACAGGCGGATTTAATCCATGGAGCTTAACCACGAAACTTGCCATGTATACAAACAGCTTTTTTAAATCCCTCTCTGACAGCCTTTCTATTTCAATCCTGTCGAGAGTCTTTCCCGGAATCACACTCATAACAAGTGAACCATCCTTTTCACCATAAAACGCAGGCGCTTCCACATAGCCCTCCTCTGTCAGATACTTAAGTATATTCGTCTCATTTTTTAGCTGCATGAAGGAAACTCTTTTATTACCCGCCTTTTTCACAATGCATTCAGTCTGTCTGTTGCACAAATAACCACGATAGATTTCACCATTTCCGCCGCTTGCAATGTGGCCTGTAATCTCTATTTCATGCATAAGGCAGCTGCCGTCACCGGCCTCTCCTCTCCCCTGCTAAATAACAGACTTCTAAGATATTCAATGTTTTCCTGCATTGTCTCATTATCTATACACATCTGTGGACACATTCTTTTGTGAATATCTGCCCCAAGCTGCCTTTCATAAAAAGACTGGGTTCCCACAATAAGCGTACTCCCTTCTGACAATCTCCCTGTGGCGTAGCAATAATCTACTGATGCATCGCTCACATTTTCGCAGTGAATTTCCGTGGCTCCGGTCCTTCCAATTCTCATTACCCTGTTATTTCCGCGGTTCATAATGTGATAATTAATTCCCTTTAATATCAGAATAGTGATATCCGGATTTTTCCTTCTGCGGATAAGACCGCCCTTTCCGAATCTTATAAAAAGCCTTTGAAGACAGTTTTCAATATCACCATCCGCTTCCTTGTATATCATTTTCTCGGCCGCTCTTATGATCTTATCATTTAGCTTTGCAGCCTTTTTATGTGCACTTAATACCATCACAACTACGTCAGATCGCTTTTTTGTATGGACTGCCTTTATCATCAATCCATCATTATTCAATTTTTCTCCGGGCTCACGCAAAGTGGCCGCATAGTACTCCAATTACTACACTTCCTTTCAAATTTTATATTTTGCAAATGGAATAAATACCCGATGACATCGGATATTGAATCAGAAATAAAAACATAGATGAATATATCTTAGAAATAGCGTTATGTCAATAAAAAAGTAGAGGGGAGAACCCTCTACTTAAAATGTTATGCAGCCTCATCCTCGGATACATCTGCCTTTGATATTTCTTTTTTCAAAATCTCAATAGCCTTATTGAGCTGATTATCAGTACCGTCCTCGTTGTACTTTTCATTATCAAGCGCTATCTCCACATCAGGAGTGATGCCCACGCCGTTGATGTCATTTCCCTTAGGTGTGAAATAGTTGCTGATTGTAAGCTTAACTGCCGTTCCGTCTGTGAACGGGAAGATTCTCTGTACAACGCCCTTACCGTAAGTGGTCTCACCAACTATTGTTCCTACGCCGTAATCCTTGATGGCACCTGAGAGAATCTCAGAAGCACTCGCAGAATAGCCATTTACAAGAACTACAACAGGGATGTCGATTTTCTTGGTTCCGTCGCACTCATAATCCTCACGGTTACCATCTCTGTCCACTGTATAAACGATGTCACCCTTGGGAAGTATCTCTCTTGCTATATCGCATACAGCCTGAAGGCTTCCGCCGGGATTTGATCTAAGGTCAAGAACAAGTGCTACCATGTTCTGATCCCTGAGTTCCTTCATTCCGGCTTTAAACTGCTCTGTCGTTACGGAGTCAAATTCGGTAATACCAAGATAACCGATATTATTTTCAAGCATTGTGGTGTTGACTGTCTGAGCCTCAACCTTGTCACGCTTTACCTTAAACTCCAAATAATCAGACTCACCCTCTCTGTAAATGGTGAGTTTAACCTCAGTACCGATCTCACCTCTGATCATTCCGACTACTTCTGAGAGTGTCATGCCCTGAACGCTCTGGTCTTCAACCTTATAGATCACGTCGTTGGCTTTAAGTCCGATCTTCTCAGCAGGTGACTCCTTGATCGTTCCAGTGATTCTTGGAAGATTGGTGTCTTTATCCATACTGACATAAGCACCGATACCATAGTAAACACCCTGGGTATCAGACATAAGGTCCTCATACTCCTTTGGTGTGTAGTATTCGGAATAGGGATCTCCAAGAGAAGAAACAACACCCTTATAAATAGCGTCAGCCTCTGCCTGTCTGTCGATCTCTGTTTTATAATAGTAGGTTCCAATGGCATCCTCTATAACTTTGACTTTATCTATGGTTTCCTGCGTCAAAGCTGTTTCCGTATTGGTAACATTCCCCTTCACAGGAGTAAATGCGACTCCTTTTATCTTTACAATCAGGAATCCAACCGCCACAAGAAAAGCAGTTCCGAAAATTCCCAGCACCAATCCAAGGAAGAGCATTCCAATTCTGTTATCTCTTTGCTCCATAGTAACACTTCCTTTCGCCCTGAATGTCATCTGCACAACCGGCAGATTATCTATTATTTCAAATAGTTCCAGGGACTAACATAATTTCCGTTTAGTCTTACTCCAAAATGAAGGTGAGGTCCTGTAGATCTTCCTGTTGAACCTACCGATGCAATCTTCTGTCCCTTAGATACCTCCGCACCTGTGGATACACTAAGAGATGACGCATGCATATAAACAGTATATAAACCACTTCCATGAGATATCATAACATAATTTCCCATAGTTGAATTATAAGCCGCAGCAACAACCTTACCATCATAAGCAGCCAGAATAGCCGAGCCGCTAGGAGCTGCAAAATCCACACCATTGTGCATCTTCTGAATACCCAGCGTGGGATGCATTCTCATACCAAAATTATCGGATATTCTCGAATATGAAGGACATGGCATTGCAAACATTCCGCCATCATACTTTCTTACATTCTGAGCAGCAAGCTCTGCCTTTTCTGCCTCAACTGCCTTCTCAAGAGCTGCAATAGTGGCATTTTCCTCCGCAATCTGCTTCTCATATTCTGCAATTGCCGCCTCTTTATCCTTAATATCACCGGCGATGCTGTTGACCTCTTTGTTCTTTTCAACAATAAGATTCTGAAGGTTCTCTTCCTCGATCACCACATCTGCCTTGGCTTCATCAAGGGTCTTCTTCTCCTCCTCCAGAGCCTCCTTTGTAAGAGTTGTGAGCTCAGTATGTGCAATATACTCCTCAAGCTTTGCCCTGTCATAGGCAGACAGTTCTTCTATATACTCCGCCTTGTTAAGCATGTCCGAAAAGCTTCCGGCCTCAACAAAAAACTGAAAATACAGCGCATTTCCCTTTTCATACATGAAGCGTATTCTGTCTTTCATAGCTTCATACTGTTCGTTCTGGATACGGATAGCTTCTTCAAGCTCCTCCTCCGTCTCCTTAATGCTCTGTTCCTTTTCTGCTATCTTCTCGGTAAGCTCATCTATCTTTTTCTGAATACTCTCAAGATTAGCATCAAGCTGCGTTATGTAGTTATTCAGGTCTGTTTTTTCTTTTTCCAGGGACTTTTTCACATTCTGAAGGTTTGTCAGGGAATTCTTCATTGTTTCCCTTTCCTTCTTGGCATTGGATATCTGTCCCTCCTTCTGCTTTATACTCTCGGTCGTAGCCTTCGCATAAACATGAGAAGTATTAAAAGAAACTGTGCCCGCAAGCAGGCACAGAACCATGACCACCCCAATTATTCTTTTTCCGATTCCTCTGCTGTCCAACGTATAGCAACCTCCCAAATGTTGCTCTTTTATACATGTAAGTGTTTACGTACGGTTGTAACACTTCCAAGAAAACCAATTCCCACACCAATAAGTATTGAAATAGGCGTAAGGGCTTCGAATATCTTTCCTACAGGGAGGATATCCAGTATTGAATTCAGCATTGAAAATCTGATTGCCAAAAACTCAGCTGCCTTATTGTAAACAAAGTAGGTAATTACAAGTGGAATAAGTGAGCCGATAAGTCCGATAATAATACCCTCTATTACGAAAGGTGCACGTACGAAAAAGTCCGTAGCGCCTATGTACTTCATAATATTGATTTCTTCTTTTCTTACAGAAATACCGATCGTAACAGTATTGCTTATAAGGAAAATTGAAACCAGAAGAAGTATTCCTATAATTCCGAGTGACACATACGCGATCAGACTGTTGATACCACTAAGTGTTGAAGCAGTAACCTCTGATCTGTTGACCATTCTTACGCCATCAATCGACTCAAGATATGTAACCAAAGCAGGCTGCATCTTTACGTCACTAAGATATATCTGCAGGTTGGCAGAATCCTCAAGGGGATTCTCTGTGAATCCGTCCGCATATTCGCCAAGATAATCTGTCTTGAAGCTCTCCCATGCATCCTGAGCTGATATGTACTCAACCCTGCTTACCTCCGGGCGCTTTTCGATCATGCTCTTGGTTGCAAGGATCACATCCTCACTTATGCCCTCGTTAAAAAATACTGTAACTGATACACCCTCTTCAGCGGTCTGAACTACATGCTGAAAATTGGTAACTATTGAATAAAACACGCCAAACAGGAACAAACATGCACTTATTGTTGCAATTGAAGCAAGTGTATACCATCTGTTTCGTCTAAGGTTTTTAAATCCCTGCCCCAGCGTATATAATAAACTACTCATCCTCATCGTGATACTCACCCTCTTCTTCGTCGTGAATCACGACGCCTTTTTTCATAGTAATAACGCGCTTGTGCATCGCGTTAACAATCTCCCTGTTATGAGTAACAACTATAACAGTTGTACCGTTCAGATTAATCTGCTCCATGAGCTTCATAATTTCCCAGGTATTATTAGGATCAAGGTTACCTGTAGGCTCGTCTGCAAGCAGAATCTCGGGCTTATTAACAATAGCCCTTGCAAGCGCAACTCTCTGCTGCTCACCACCTGCAAGCTGAGTAACCTTACTCTTATACTTTCCTGCAAGTCCTACCATTGCAAGAACTGAAGGAACGTTCTTCTTGATATCCCTGGTGGATTTCTGAATTATTCTCTGGGCAAACGCAACATTCTCATACACATTTCTGTCCTTGAGAAGACGGAAATCCTGGAATACAATGCCCAGTTTTCTTCTGAACTTAGGGATGTTTCTGTGGCGCATTCTGCCAAGATCCTGTCCCATTACTGTGATGGTTCCGTCTGAAGGAACAAGCTCTCTAAGCAGGAGCTTGATCAGAGTAGATTTACCTGATCCACTGTCTCCCACTATAAAAACAAATTCACCCTTCTTGATATGAAGGGTGACTCCATTTAAAGCTGGTGCGCCCGTTGAATATGACTTGGTCACGTTTTCAAGCGTGATAATATCATCAGCCAGGTCAGTTGCGACTGAGCGCTTTCTTTTGTTAACTTTTTCCATACCATTCATCCTTTACTATTAGCAGCGATACACGGATTTCTTCGTCCTTCGGACTCCCGAAATCCTACGGCCATTCGGAATCCGCACTATCGTGCTACTTCCTCATGCCCGTTCAATTCCCAAGGTCATAAGTCGTTTTGTGCAAGCACAACGACTTCGACTTTGGTAATTTAGTATCGCTCCATGTATTTCATATATCTTACAACCATGAGTGCTATCTTAAATGTGATCGCATCATCAAAGACCCTAAGGTCAAGTCCTGTGCTCTTCTGAAGCTTATCAAGTCTGTACACAAGTGTATTTCTGTGTATAAAAAGCTGTCTGGAAGTCTCAGAAACGTTCAGGTTGTTCTCGAAGAACTTATCAATAGTAGCAAGTGTCTCCTGATCGAATCCATCAGGATTTTTACCACCGAATATCTCGCGGATAAACATCTTGCAAAGCGGTATCGGCAGCTGATAGATAAGTCGTCCGATTCCAAGCTCCCCATAGCTTATAACCTTGCGCTCATCAAAGAAAATCCTTCCTACATCAAGAGCCATTTTAGCCTCTTTGTAAGAGCGGCTGACCTCCTTGATCTCGCCAACAACTGTACCGATCGCAATATGAACACCTGTAATGCCAAGCGATTCAAGATGCTCCTGAAGCTCTGCTGCTGCCTTGGATATATCCTCGGGCTTGCCATACTCAGACACATCCTTAACAACTATAACATTATCTTCGTCAACCTCAGTTACGAAATCTCCGCCATTACCGGTAGCGTGTGTCCTTACAAGCTCAAGGACATTATTCTCTCTTACCTTATCTGCTGAAATAATCATGGTAACACGCTTGGAATCAGCAGGAATGTGGAGTTTCTTCGCTCTACTATATATATCTACCAAAAGCAGGTTGTCAAGGAGAAGGTTCTTGATAAAGTTATCCTTGTCAAAGCGTTCTTTATAAGCAACCAGTAGTCCCTGTATCTGGTAAGCGATCATCTTACCGATCGTATATGTGCTCTCGCCGCTTCCGGCAGCAATCAGGATATACTCAAGCTGCTGCTCGTCATACACCTTAAAGAACTGGTGTCCCTGAACCTCCTGTGAATCTGCAGGTGATCTTACAAAGTCCCTTACAGACTCTCCCATGTTCGCAAAATCCGGTTTTGTAGCAGCAACTTCATTGCCATCTACATCCAGCACGCACAGGTCAACATGGGCAATCCCTTTCAGCCCATCTATAGTATTTTGAAGGATTTGATTTGAAATCATAGATAATCTCCCACGATTATATTTTCATTGTTCTTCTTACATTCTACTCGATAAATGCATAAAAATCCACAAATTTTATTTAATTTTTTGTTGATTTTCCATAATAAAAATTTAAACACTTTGTCCGATATAAGATATAGAGTAGTAGAAGCGTATTCCATGCGCAAAAGGAGGTGCTTATGGACATACCCGAATTATCAATGGCATTATCAGCAAGCAAGGTGCAATCAGACTGGGGAACAGCTATGCTCTCCAAAAATCTTGATGCCCTCAAAGAAGTTGGCGGTACCATTGAAGAGATGTTGGATGTGTCCGCCCTCGAGAGATCCGTAAATCCCAATTTGGGTGGAAGCATCGACGTCAGAGTTTAACATCAAAACATTATGAACGCCCCATGCCTGGCATGGGGCGTTCTACTTTTTATTTAATGCTAATATCGCTCTCGCCTATCTCTATCTTACCTTCCTTAAGAAGATGTCCAACAGCGCGTTTAAATTCATTCTTACTCATGGACATTTCCTCCCGGATACGCTCAGGAGATGCCTTATCGGTGAAAGGAAGTACTCCTCCGTTTTTCTCCATCTTTTCAAGGATAACCTGTGCATCAGTATCTATCTGGAGATATGCCTTCTCACGAACACTGAGTGTAAGCTTTCCATCCTCGCGGACTTCAATAACTCTCGCAGTTATCTCATCCCCGATCTTAATATCTCCATAGAGTTCCTTCTTGGGTATAAGCGCTGAGAAAATATCATCAACAGCTACAAATACTCCGAAGTTACTGCTGGTCTCGTAAACCGTTCCGCGAACTCTGTCCTCCTTATGATAAGGACTGTCCGTGCGAAGGAATTCATATACATTCATGGTCACGGCAAGTCTTCCGGATTTATCAACATACAGCGCACACAGTACACTCTCGCCAGCCTTCACCTTCCTGGTCTGCTCTCTGAATGGCAAAAGCACATCCTTCTCAAGCCCCCAGTCCATAAATGCTCCGATCTTGCCCACATCATTTACCTTGAGCATATTTACCTGACCGAGCATAAGCTTAGGTGTTCTTGTTGTAGCTATAAGCCTGTCATCGGAGTCCTTGTACAAAAATACAGAGAGCTTGTCTCCGAGCTTTGCATCCTCCGGCACCTGCTTTTTAGGAAGAAGCACCTTATCGTCGCTTCCCTCCTTCTCTGCAAGGTAAACACCAAAGTCTACCTGTTTTATAATTATCAGTTCCTGTTTTTCTCCAATTCTTAACATTTTCCTGTCCTTTTTATCTCTACTATTGAATATGGCTTACCATTTGTATCATTTAGCGCAGCCGTATATGCGCCGTCCTTCATATATATCACAGGACTTATCTCATCACCAAGATGAGCCTGTTGCCTGTATTCAGCTCTTATCTGAATTCCGTTCCTGCTTCCGGCAAGAGCCTTTAACTCATCAAGCCCTTCTCTTCCCGCAACAAGGTCAAAGGACTGAAGCGCAATCCTGATATACTGCCCGTTATTTACATGATTATTGGAATCAAGGTGATGCATTCCAACCTTTTTCACATCGGCCTCATAGCTATCAGCATCCTTGGGGATTGCTATCTTCCTGGGCTCATAGTTCATCGGAAGCTTCTCATCCAGCGGGTATGTCTCTATCACCGCGTCATCAATCCTTGAAGGGCTACCCTCCTTCATATTGATCAATGACCACACCGAATTAGCAGTTGCCAGCCTCTCTCCGTCCTCGGTGTTCATGAAAAAGTTACGAAGTCCAATGAAGCCCTTAAGCTCATAGGGTATGGTTCCGATTATAATTCTCTCTCCAAGACTGGGAAGTCTGTTCACCACGACCTGCCAGCTGTTTATCACCCAGGCGAGTCCCCTCTCTCCCATGTATTCCATGGTCGCAGGTCCCTCCTGAGTCTGAAAAGTCGAACAGTCCTGAAAATAATCTATCAGTGATTCGAAGGTCAAAAACTGCTCAAGATCTGTTTCAGTATATCTTATTCTTGAATTAAACGTATACATACTCTCACATCCTGTTTTCACATTTCTGCGTCTTCATAATCATAACACAAATTGAAAGAGTTAGCGGCATCAGCATGGTTATACCGTACTCGTATCTGAAATCAACCACCGGTGCAGCAATTAAAAGCGTGAAAATAAGCGCCGCCTGCAGAATGATTGGAAGCAGCAGCTTTTTATTACTCACCCTTCCAAGCATCACGAAAAGAGTAAAAATCACAAGCCAGGTATAGGCGCCCGCACACCACAGCATTCCATACAACGGCACGAAGCTTCCAAGCTTTATCAGTATCTCTTTTCCCTTAACTACTGCCTTCCCGCCTATAAGCGGAGTGGGAACCAGACCATAGTTGTTCCCCATTATGCCATCTATGTTACCGACATCATAGGGAATATCAGGATACACATATCCGCCCTCTAAGTCAAACCATGCCCTCACATAGTCCAGGGGATATTTAAGTCCAAGGCGCATCCAGAGCCCCAGATAGGTCCCCTTGTTATTCTCTATCACATCAGGGTGACCTGCTCTTACAAGCTCCTTCATATTATCAGCAAAATCGGCTGCGTAAAGCTCATGAATATATGTAGTATCTATGACAGCATCTATGAGCTCCTTATCCTCCGCGGTAAGCTCTCTGTCTTCCACAAGTACTCTTGCAACCTGCTGAATGGGAAGAGACAAAGACTCGGTAAAATCAGGCTGGATTATCCCTGCAGCATTCATCACAGGCCCTTTGATCACTACAACAACAATTATTGCAGCGGCAATTGAAGCCAGTACTTTCGCCATTTCCCCTCTGAACATCCAAAGCATAAACGGCACGCAGAGCAAAAACGCATACCATCCATTTGATCTAAAGAGAGCCATCAAAACTGCCAGGATCGACAGAATAACATAATCAAAAGCTCCATTCTTTTCCTTTATGGCCATATCGCAGAGTCTGCAGCCCATAAGCATCATAATGCCTGCAAAGGGAACGTCCTTCCAGATTGTCACTGCAAATACCGCATTAAAGGGCACCAATGCAAAGAATACCAGTGAAAGAAGAAACCACCTGCCTTTTCCAAGAACCCTTCTAACCTGAAGTACAGTTCTTCCACAGCAAAGAGAAAGAAATATCATCTGTGCTATGGTATAGAAGCTTATGGCCTTATTCACATCCCCTGTAAATCCAATTCCTAAATTATAAAAAATTGAAATGCAAAGAGTATGAATGACAGGGTGATGGTTCGACCAGGGATTCACGCCGATCACCTGCTCGTACTGGACGATAGAATCCGCCGTCATTATTCCGGGATATTCATATAAAAAATATGGAAACCAGCATAAGAAGCAAATTATAGCAGAAAGAAGAACCACGGCAAGACCTCTCACCGCACTGACCTCATTGGTTGCAGCACTCTCTCTTTCTGGTGACGCATTCGAAGCAATAGCATTATTTTCAGCAACGCCATTTTTCATATTTACAAGAAAGGCTCCAAATCTTATAGCTGAAAGCACCACAAGAAAAAGTCCTGCAAATATGATCGCCATTCCCACAATTCTAAAAAGCGAACTGTCAAAACCGGAAACAGCCTTTTTTCCAAATAAAACTGTGATAGCAGCTGCTGCCAAAGCAGAGATACCAGCCATCAAAGCTCCGGTAGTTTTATTAATTCGAATCTGAGATTTCTCCCAAAGAATAAAAAACAACACAAAGAAAACAAGTGTAAGCGGGTTTCTCACAGTCATGCCCAAAAGCAGTTGGAGCCCCCAGGTACACATAAACGCCACAAAGGCATTCTTCAATTCTTTTGTATTATGTCCAACCATATCTGATATAATCCTTTTAGAAATATTAGGCCAGAAAGCCCGGAAGGAACTACATTATCTCATGGAAAAAACAGTCCCCTCAACAAACAGTATAAAAATATATGAACTTATTTACTATATTTATTTTTTAGTCCTCTTTGGAGCAAAAGCGGTTGGTCTTTACGATGGACAGACGCTTTACAACGCCTGCCTTGTTCTTGGAGTCCTTGCCTTTGGCGCTAAGGTTCTCTCCACAAGACACAACCTCGCTGAGTATCTTGTAATGGCATCTATCTTATCAGTAGGAGCCCTCACCTATCTGTGCTCCGGTGAAAAAGGACTTCTCCTATACTTTACCATGATGCTCGGCATGAAGGGCATAAACGAAGAAAGGGTAATGCGAATTGGATTGTGGGTACTTGGCGCTTCATATTTTACCCTGTACCTTATGGCAGTCACAGGCATTATCCCCGAACTAAACCACATGAACAGACGCACCGGTTACGGGTATCTCCTTCGTCACTCATTAGGCTACCCCTATCCCAACACCACTCACACGACACTTTTAATTCTGCTTATCCTGTTCTTCTATCTATATAAAGCTGACAGCATAAAGCAGCTCCTTAAGGCATCAATAATTGCCATGCTCCTTAATCTGTACATTTACGCCTACACAGTAAGTCTTACAGGCCTTCTGTCTATAACGATCTATCTGGCAGTAAACCTGTATTTGCAGGCAAGGACGCACAGATCCGGGCTCGAAAATGCTTTAATCCGCCTTCTCTTCCCTGCCATTGTAATATTTTCAATCGTTGGTCCCCTTCTTGCCAGGGGAAGCGTATTTACATTTTTAAATAAGCTTCTGCACAAGCGCTACGAATACGCTTTATACTTCCTGACTAATGAAAAGATCACACTTTTCGGATCTTACTTTAAAAAGCCGCCGACCAACTGGTATATGCTGGACAATTCCTTCCTGTACCTTTTCCTGCAGCTTGGAGTGATTCCCTTTGCAGTAGTCTGTATTTTGTACCTTTTGTGGATAAAAAGGCTTGTGTCCGAAAACAAAACCCGCGAACTCGCTATCATAATAACCTTCTGCTTTATAGGAATGAGCGATCCCTTCCTGTTTAACCTAAGCTACAAGAACCTGACCTTTATCTTCCTTGGAAAATGGCTCTATGACGCATTGACAAAGCAGGCAGATAAATACCCCGCTATATTAAAAAAGGAATTCCTCATTCTGCCCTTTGGTGAAAAGGAGCTAGCATGTAAGCCTCTCTTTTCCTCAAAAGCAAAGAGCTTTTTCGCAGGTCCTTTTTATGAAATCGGAACCCATATCATAAAATATGCGCTTATTTTTGCCATAATCGGCATGATCGGCAGCGTATGCTATAGCAAAGCCGTAGCAGAGCCCCAGGTTCTCTATGTAAATACAAAAATCGCAGATCCGTATTTCAAGCATAAAAACATCGAAATGACTCAGGAAGAGGTGGACCTCGCCCTTGCAGAAGGTAATATCGTAGAAGGCTATAATCCCGAGGATCCCACCATGTATGTCTTCAAGAAAAAAGCTCCGCATATGGAGTATATACGAAGCATAATATCCTGTGGTTTATGGGCCGGACTTATCTCTGTTTTACTGATATCAGTTATCAGAGTTATTCGCAAAGAATGATATCTCTTTTACGTATTCATCATAGTCTCTGATGTACTCGCTTGCATCATAATGCTCACTTGCAAGAACCAAAAGAACCGAATCCGCACTGAAATCATACATCTCCTTCCAGACCATGTTTGGGAGATAAATTCCGGTGTTGGGTCTGTTGAGGCAGAATATAGCCTCATTTCCGGCGCCGTCCAAAACCTTTACCTTGCTGGTTCCGGCTACATTTATAAGTACAAATTCTGTCTTCCTGTTTGCATGCTGTCCGCGCACGACAGTCGCATCACTTCCATACATATAGAAGGCTCTTTTTATTTCAAAGGGTATATCCATTCCGCCTTCAACAATGACGAGCTGGCCTCTCTCATCTCCCATGTCCTTGAACTCGATCATCTTTACGCGGTCCATATGATTTAACATTTCCAAACTCCTATCCGTATATAATTAAACGAAACTTAATACTTTTTTAATTGAATCCTGTCAGGTCAAATAATAGAATGTACTTATAAAATACTATAGATTGGGGGTTTGTGCAATTTAAGCACAATTACATAATATGAATTTTTTAAAAAAATGCGTAAACCAAAAATGGTTCCCTTACACTGTTGCTTCCTGTTCTGCCGTACTTTTGTTTCTTGGAGTATCGCATATTAACCTGTTTTTTCAAGCGCTTGGTACTCTTGGAAAGTATTTTTCGCCGGTAATCACAGGACTTATCCTTGCTTATGTCGTTCATCCTCTGGTTGCTTTTTTTGAGAAAACCATATTGTCAGGGATAAAGCAGGCAGGCATCAAAAGATCAATAGCTATTTTATTATCAGTTGCCATCATAATACTGTTTATTGCAATTCTTATGATCGCCCTTATCCCTCAGCTGGTAGACAGTGTAACCAACTTTGTTTCAAACCTGGACGGCTATGCCGCTTCACTTGAATCACTGCTGAATAAACTGAGTACCACTGCAGGAAAATATCACGTTGACCTGTCGGGAATCACTGAAAAAATCAATACATTTCTGTCACAGTTTGCCCAGAAGCTCCCTGCTGCAATGTCTCAGATCATTAACGTTTCCGCAGGTATTGGTCAGGGATTCTTCACCTTTATTTTAGGATTTATTCTGGCTATATATTTTCTTGCCGGAAAAGAGAAGCTCCTGTATGGCACAACAAGGCTTATGAAGTTATTTGTTCCCACCGCAATGTATGAGCGCATGAGCATCTTCTGGAGCACCTGCAACGATATCCTTAAGCGTTACATCGCCGGCGATATCCTTGACGGCTTACTTGTAGGAATAATCAACTGGCTGTTTATGATCATTACCGGAATGTCCTATTCCGTACTGATCTCACTGTTTGTAGGAGTTACAAACCTTGCTCCCACCTTTGGCCCCATCGTCGGAGCCATAATAGGCGGATTTATACTTGTACTGGTAAATCCTCTCCATGCTCTTATTTTCCTTATCTTTACGATAGTTCTTCAGACTATGGACGGATATGTAATAAAGCCCAAGCTGTTTGGTAATACCCTTGGCGTTTCATCCGTTTGGATACTTGTAACTTTGGTAGTTGGCGGAAGAATGTTTGGAATTGCAGGAATCATGCTTGCAATACCTTTCGCAGCTATCTTCAATTTCACTTATCAAAACTGGATTCAGAAAAAAGAAGCCCTCTTAGCTTCCCAGAATGAACCACCTAAAGAGGAATAGCTATGAATGTAGAGGAGTATACATATCAGGAACTCAAGCATATGTTGGATTACATGAAGCGGATGTACGATACTGTCCGCCTCGTTGATCCTGTCGAATGTCGTGAGGTTTCAGTAGATACCTCTGGAGATCTTCACTATGAAAAGGAATGCCATGCAGCTTGGAACGCAGCCTCAAGATGTTCAAACTGCTGCAGTTATCGTGCTGTCATGAGTGGCCAGCGTCAGACCAAGGTAGAGGTTTATGATGGTCACAGATTCCTCATCCAGTCTATCCCGATCAAGCTAATACTCCCTGACAGAAATAATTTTTCCTGCGTTATGGAGCTCATCAGTATAGATGATAAGGAAGGGGAAATAATTGAAAATCCCCCTCAGATATCCGCAGGCCAGGATGGCCGTCAGATGTCCCAGGGTACTGCTGAAGCAGACTATACCGCAACCCACGATATTCTCACAAGACTCTATAACCTTGATGGAATATGCCGCGAGGTAAGACGTCTTCTTGTTGATGACCCTGATGTGGACCGCATTCTCATAACAGGTGACATCCGCCATTTCCGCACTCTCAATGAGCGCTACGGAACTCAGCGCGGCAACGAAGTTCTTATGGCCATCGCAGATATGCTAAGGAAAAGATGCGGCTCCGACACCATTTACGGCCGCACCCACGCAGATCACTTCGTACTCTGCATGCCTGAAGAGCGCTTTGACGAAGGAATTTTCATGGATGCCCTCGAAGAGATTGGGCAGATGATAGACACAGAGAACTATCACCTGTACTTCCACCTTGGCGTATTCAGAATTGAAGATCCCGATATACCGGTCAGCCTGATGATAGAAAGAGCTGACCTTGCCCTTAAGACCCTGCACGAGCAGAGAGAAAACATCCTGACCTTCTATACTAATAAGCTTCTTAAGCAGACAGAGATGGAGAATGAGTTCCTCAGCTCCTTCAAGGAAAGACTTGAGGACGGTCAGTTTCATATTTATCTGCAGCCGGTTTTCGATGGGGACATGAATGTAACAGGAGGCGAGGCACTCACCAGATGGATCAAGCCTGACGGAACCGTGGTCTCCTCCGAAAAATATATCCACATACTTGAAAAATCCGAGCACATCGCTGATCTTGATACGATGAACTGGGAGCTCGTTATGAAGCAGCTGCAATCATGGCAAGATACAGCCCATAGCGACCTTGTAATCTCCGTAAACGTATCTCCCAAGGATCTGTTCTATATGGACGCCTTAAAGAAGATCAAGGAGCTTGTAGAGATCTATCAGATAGATGCCAATCAGCTGATACTGGAATTTTCCGAAATAGATCTCATGAAGGATACGGAGCAGCGCCTTGCTATCCTGGATCGCTTCAAGATGGAAGGCTTCAGAATTGCCATTGATAACTTTGGCGAGGGCAATCTCTCCCTCCATATGCTAAAGGAGCTCCATACAGATTATGTAAAATTTGACAGAACCTTCATTGCCGGTATCGGGGATGAAAGAAACAGAATTGTATTAGAAGCTGCTGTAAAGCTTGTTAAGCAGCTTGGAATGACAGTAGTTGCAGAGGGTATTGAAACCGAGGAGCAGTTCTCATATCTGAAGTCTCTTGGCTGTGACAGATTCCAGGGCTACTACTTCTCACACGCTATACCTATTAATGAATTTGAATCAAAATATTAAAAATAATATTCAGGAATTTTTCCATAAAAAACGGGTGCCGAAAAGCACCCGTTTTAATTATCTAAGTGATATTCTCGCAACGTCGTATACGATTGCAGGAACGTGTTGATACATCATGAAAAGCATATGAACAGTTATCGGAACATATATGTTTCTCGTACAGAAAAACGCTATAGCATACGGCAGTGAAAGAACCATAGCCTCCACAACTCCCAGCGGAAGATATGCATAGCTGAATCCGCAAAGTACAAGTCCAAGAACAAATGTAAGCATCGCTGATGTCGCTGATTCAAAATTCATAATAGCTTTTCTGAAAAATAATTCTTCCGATACAGGACATAGGAAAAGAATTGTTACCGCATACAATAATTCACCGATATAACTATTCTCCCAGGTAATACCGAAGGTACCATCCAGAACACCGATAAAATTGGCCTGTATGAGATTCATCTTAACCATGTAGGCTATCTGTGCACCTACTACTGTAAGAGCAACAGGAATCCAGAACTTCTTAAGACTCTTAAAATTACAGGAATACTCTTTAAATGAAAAGTCCCTGCTAAAGTAAACAACAAGAACCAGATAGAACACAAAGAATATATAAAGTGTCTTAAAAGGCTTTATTATACAAAATGCTATAAACAGTAACTCCCACACTATTGGGAACGCAAGATTCTTAATTTGAGATTTCACAACGCACCTCTAAGCTTGATTCATCTATTCAAACAATTATAGCACAACAACCGTTATATTTAAAAATAATTATCTATGATAAAAAAACTCCTCAGAGATATTTCTGAGGAGTTATTAGCTGGGCTAGTAGGATTCGAACCTACGGAATGACGGAGTCAGAGTCCGTTGCCTTACCGCTTGGCGATAGCCCATCGACAAGAATGAATTATACGCATATCTAGAATAAAATGCAAGCACTTTTTTCAAAAATCGTTAATTCGTTTATTGGTTGTATAAAATTACCCTCATCCAGTGGATGAGGGTAATGGAATTCTTCGCTAAAATTCGCTAAGCTCAGCCTTCAAACAAAAGATCTGCGTATGTAGGGAACGGCCAGTCATTCTTATCAACAAGCATCTCAAGCTTATCAGCAGGAGCTCTGAGTGCCTCCATGGAAGGAACTACTGTATCCTTGCAGAAATATGCGCGCTTTCTTGACTCTGCAATGGTTCTTGCCTTCTCTTCATTCTTAATAAGCTTATCAAGAGCCTTCTTCATGTCATCAAGAAGTGACATTACTTCCTTAAGCTCGCCGACCATGACATCTGCTGAAACTCCTGTGCTTGTAACCTGATTAACGTCTGTAGCAAGTCTTCCTGCATACTTCATTACAGCAGGAATGATCTGCTTACTTGCCATATCGATCATGGTAAGAGCTTCGATGTTGATTGTCTTTGAGTAGGTCTCAAAAATAATCTCCTGGCGCGCCTCAAGCTCAGTATGTGTAAATACGCCAAACTTCTTAAAGAGGTCGATTGCCTTCTTGGTTGTAAGAACCTCAGCTGCCTCGATTGTGGAAGGAATATTGGGAAGACCTCTTCTCTTAGCTTCCTTCTTCCACTCCTCAGAATATCCGTCACCATTGAAGATTACTCTCTCATGCTCTGTGAGATATTCCTTAATGATGTCGTGAACTTCCATATCAAAATCATCGGCCTTCTCAAGTCTGTCAGCAGCCTCGCAGAATGCCTCTGCAACAATTGTGTTAAGAGCAGTATTTGAGCTTGCCATAGAGTCAGAAGAACCTACCATACGGAACTCAAACTTGTTACCTGTAAATGCGAAGGGTGATGTACGGTTTCTGTCTGTAGCATCCTTCTCAAATTCAGGAAGTGTTGAAACACCGGTCTTAAGCTTTCCGCCGCGCTTTGATCTTTTAGCTTCACCTGTTTCAATAAGCTGGTGAACCACATCCTCAAGCTGCTCGCCGAGGAACATAGAGATAATAGCCGGAGGTGCCTCATCTGCGCCAAGACGGTGATCGTTACCAACGTCTGATGCGCTCTGTCTGAGGATATCAGCATGTCTGTCAACAGCCTTCACTATGCAGGCAAGAACAAACAGGAACTGAATATTTTCATTAGGTGTATCGCCGGGATCAAGGAGATTAACTCCATTATCCGTGCAAAGAGACCAGTTATCGTGCTTACCTGAGCCATTAACACCGGCAAAGGGCTTTTCATGCAGAAGGCATCTCATGTTGTGGTGCTCTGCTACTCTCTTCATGGTCTCCATGATGATCTGGTTGTGATCTACAGCAATATTAGCTGTCTCGTAAATAGGTGCAAGCTCGTGCTGTCCGGGAGCAACCTCGTTGTGCTGGGTTTTTCCGGGAACGCCAAGCTTCCAAAGCTCGTCGTTAAGGTCCTTCATGTACTCTCCGACACGCTCTCTGATAACGCCGAAGTAGTGATCCTCCATCTCCTGACCCTTGGGCGGAAGTGCTCCGAAAAGTGTTCTTCCTGTAAAGATAAGGTCAGGTCTCTTAAGGCTCTTCTTCCAGTCAACAAGGAAGTATTCCTGCTCGGGACCAACTGAAACATTTACTTTCTTGGCATCGGTATTGCCAAAGAGATGAACAATCCTTAAAGCCTGCTTATTTACAGCCTCCATGGATCTGAGGAGGGGAGTCTTTTTATCAAGAGCCTCTCCGTTATAGGAACAAAATGCGGTGGGTATGCAAAGAGTCACGCCTGCGCCTGTCTCCTTCAGGAAGGCAGGGGAAGTGATATCCCAGGCTGTATAGCCTCTTGCCTCGAATGTTGCACGAAGACCGCCTGACGGGAAGGATGACGCATCGGGCTCACCCTTAATGAGATCTTTTCCTGAAAAAGATGTCATCATATGTCCATCACCACGGGCACTTGTAATAAATGCATCGTGCTTCTCAGCAGTTATTCCGGTAAGTGGCTGGAACCAGTGTGTATAGTGCGTTGCACCGTTCTCCATAGCCCAGTTCTTCATGGCATTAGCCACAGCATCCGCAGATGCAAGTGAGAGGTCTCCGCCATTTTCCATGACCTGAATGACCTCTTTGTACACACTCTTAGGGAGACGCTCACGCATTCTCTCGAGTGTAAATACATTCTTACCGAATAGTTCCTCAACCTTGACCTGTTCGCTCATAAACACCTCATTCTTAAATTTTTTCATAATATGCCAATGATTGTACATCATAACACAAAAATACTCAAACACTATAATTATAGTGTCTGAGTATTTAATAATTTTCTCTTAGCAGGATATGTTCTCTGATGAGCCTGTATGAACTCTTAAAATGTCATACTTCTCAGTTTCCTTATCAAGCTTAATATATAATACTTCCTTCGGATGAGGACAGCTCTCGACCTCTTCTCCGGCCTCGTTGATTATACCAAGAACCTTTGTCTCGATATCTCTTCCGTCGGGCTTCATTATCTCTATAGTATCGCCAACGCAGAATTTATTCCTCTGCTCGATCTTGGCAAGACCGTCCTCTGTAACTTCGCCAACAATACCAAGATATGTGTACTCATTAACATAAGTGTTGGCATCATAAATCTGAGCCTCGTCAGAAGGCTTACCAAAATAGAATCCTGTTGTGAACTGTCTGTAGGTGCATCTGGAGATCTCATCAAGATACCAGGGCATATTCTCCCTGTACTTCTCCTCTGACTCGAAATAGTCATCTATTGCCTTACGATAGGTTCTTGCAACTGTAGCTACATAGAGAGCTGTCTTCATGCGTCCCTCTATCTTGCAGCTGTCAACACCTGCATCTACAAGCTCCGGAATATGCTCTATCATGCACAGATCCTTGGAATTGAAAATAAAGGATCCTCTCTCATTCTCATAAACAGGCAGATACTCTCCGGGTCTTGTCTCCTCCACAACAGCGTACTTCCAACGGCAGGGATGAGTGCACTCACCGTGGTTTGCATCTCTTCCTGTAAAGTAGTTGGATAACAGGCATCTTCCTGAATAGCTGATGCACATTGCTCCGTGGATAAAGCTCTCAACCTCAAGATCATCGGGGATATTCTCGCGGATTTCCTTTATCTCCTTTAATGAAAGCTCTCTTGCTGCAACTACTCTCTTTGCGCCAAGATCAGCCCAGAACTTATAGGTCTCGTAGTTTGTATTATTAGCCTGTGTGGATACATGAATATCTATCTCAGGACAGATTCTTCTCGCCATCATGAACATACCGGGATCAGCAATAATAAGAGCATCAGGACCAAGCTCCTTGAGCTCATGGAAATATTCCTCTGCTCCCTTAAGATCATCATTGTGGGCAAGGATATTAGCCGTTACATGAACATGAACGCCATGCTCGTGTGCAAACTTAATACCCTCAGCCATATCATCATGGCTGAAGTTCTTTGCCTTGGCGCGAAGCCCAAAGGAGTTACCACCGATATACACGGCATCTGCTCCAAAAATTACTGCTGTTTTTAATACTTCAAGGCTGCTAGCAGGTATAAGCAGCTCAGGTTTTCTTCTTTCTCTCATTATTACCTATCCTTTATAACTTAAGCGACATCGCCATTCCGTCGCCAACATTCAAAATAACACTTTCAAGCTCAGGGTCATGCTTTATTGCAAACAGATACTCCCTCATTCTCTCATGGATCGTACGGTTTCTTCTGGTCACAGCAAATCGTGACTCCATAACATCTCCATCCTGGAGCACATTGTCGGACAAAAGCAGTCCTCCCTTTACAAGAAGTCTCTTGCAGTCAGGCAGAAAATTGATATACTGCCCCTTTGCCGCATCCATAAAAATAAAATCATACTGACCTGAGAGGCCCGCCAAAATATCTGCCGCGTCCCCCTCAAGCAGTGTGATTTTTTTGTTTACGTCGTACTTATCAAAATTTTCATGAGCCACCGGAATACGCTTCTCAAACTTCTCAATTGTAGTTATCTTCGTATCCGGATCCGAGTAGGTCGCCATTAAAAGTGCTGAAAACCCAACGGCACACCCTACCTCCAAAATATTCTTCGGATGATTCTGCCTTAGAAGAAATCTTATAAAGCTCTGAGTATCCTTCCTTATAATCGGAACATCATCCGCAAGAGATTTTCTCTCAAGCTCATCCAGAAATGGCTCATTGCCCTGATCAAGTGAATTGATAAAGGTGCTTATTCTCTCGTCACTGATCAATTTCCAGCCTCCTCTTTGTCTGCTTCAATTGTGGAAGCGCACATAATGCCTATTATCTCATCAGGAGTCATGGAAGGACTAAGCTCATAGGTGCCCGGAGCGATCATTCCGTGATACTCTGAAAAACGCTCCTGCATCCAGAACAGAGTCTTATCCTTGACCAGTCCTCTGTTTTCCAAAAGCTCTGCAATATCTCCCACAGACATGCTGTCCGTTATTGAAACAGTCACAGTCCTTGTGTCATACTGCGAAGCCGGAAGCTGATTGTATATGTTATATCCATAGCTATATGCAAGTGACGCATATTTGCTGATCAGCATTATAGCCACAATAACCAAAAAAATCTTCACTATTGTATCTACAATACCTAAGCCTACACTCCTTACGTTCATAACTCCTCTTTCCCTAATTAGTAATTAGAATCCATGATAATAGGGAGAATCATGGGTCTTCTCTTTGTCTTCTTCCAGATGAAATCAGACAGGCCTTCTTTAACAATATTCTTAAGCTTATTCCAGTCTGTGATTCCCTTATCAAGAGCCTCGCTGACATCATCAAGAACGAGATCTGTTGCATCGTCTATAAGTTCATCGGATTCGCGAACATACACAAATCCTCTGGATACGATACTGGGACCAGATACAAGCTGTGCATTATCTCTGTCAATGCCAAATACTACTATAACTATACCGTCCTCAGCAAGTCTCTGCCTGTCGCGAAGAACCACGTTACCGACATCTCCTACTCCAAGACCATCAACAAGGATAGCTCCTGTAGGAACCTTGCTCACTACCTTCGCGCTGTCCTCCTTTAACTCGAGGACATCACCGGATCTGATGATGAAAATATCATCCTTATCCATTCCAAGTCCCATAGCGATGTTCTTCTGAGCTATCAGATGCTTGTACTCACCATGAACAGGTATTGAGTACTTAGGACGAACCAGTGTGTAAATAAGCTTAATATCCTCCTGGCATGCATGTCCTGATACGTGAACATCCTGGAAAATAACATCAGCACCTCTTACAAGGAGGTCGTTGATGATGTTTGTTACAGCCTTCTCATTACCCGGTATGGGATGAGATGAAAAGATTATGGTATCGCCGGGACGAATGCTTATCTTCTTATGCTGTCCGCTGGCCATTCTGCTAAGAGCAGCCATACTCTCACCCTGGCTTCCTGTTGTAATGATAACAGTCTGATTATCAGGGTAATTCTTGAGCTGATCTATATCTACAAGTGTATTATCCGGAATCTGAATGCACTCGAGCTTCTGGGCAATATCGATAATATTGACCATACTTCTTCCCTCGACCACAACCTTCCTTCCGAATTTGTATGCAGTATTAATAATCTGCTGAACACGGTCTACGTTTGAAGCAAAGGTAGCAACAATAATTCTTGAATTGCTGTGCTCCTCAAACAGTGAATCAAAGGTTTTTCCAACCGTGCGCTCAGACGCTGTAAATCCGGGACGCTCTGCATTTGTGGAGTCACACATAAGTGCAAGGACTCCCTTTTTACCAATCTCACCGAATCTCTGAAGGTCGATAGGATCTCCAAAAACAGGTGTGTAATCAACCTTGAAGTCACCTGTGTGCACAACGATACCTGCAGGCGAATAAATAGCAAGAGCTGCAGCATCTACGATAGAGTGGTTAGTCCTTATGAATTCTACCCTGAAATCACCAAGGTTAATGGACTGTCCAAACTTTACAACCTTTCTTCTTACCTTCTTTAAAAGGCCGTGCTCTTCAAGCTTGTGCTCTATGATTCCCATTGTAAGTCTTGTTGCATAAATAGGAACGTTGAGCTCTTTTAATACATAGGGAAGCGCTCCGATATGATCCTCATGTCCATGAGTTATTACGAAGCCCTTTACCTTATCTATGTTGTTCTTCAAATATGTGATGTCCGGTATTACAAGGTCGATTCCCAGCATATCATCATCAGGGAATGACAGACCACAGTCCACCACAATAATACTGTCCTCATATCTGAAGGCAGTAATGTTCATACCAATCTGTTCAAGGCCTCCAAGCGGTATAACCTGAAGCCCTGAAGCAGAATTATTAGTTTTCTTTTTATTCAATCAGTTTTTCCTCCACATTCGTTGCAATATCCGTAGAGTTTAACCTCATGATCAGTAACTTTAAATCCGGTCTTCTCGGCGATTTTGAGTTCCAGACCTTCAAGCATGTCCTCCTCAAATTCCAAGACCTTCCCACATTTAACGCATATCAAATGATGATGGTGGTGTGCGCCACCGTCCCTCGCATCATGAGCAAGCTCGTAGCGTTCTACTCCATCATCAAAGTTCACCCGATCTATAAGATGTAACTCCATTAGTACTTGTATAGTTCTATAAACAGTAGCCAATCCAATTTCAGGATGCTCTGTCTTTACCAAATTATAAATATCCTCAGCAGTCAGATGTTTCCCGGGATTCCTGCCAAGTATTTCCAACATGATGAGTCTCTGGTTTGTAACCTTAAGACCCTTTTCTTTTAGTAATGCCTTGAATTCATCGGTAGAAACCGTTCCCATGGATCATACCCCCGGTTAATCCAAACCTATATCATCCTCTTCAAGCAGCTTTCTGAAAAGTGCAGCAACTGCTTCAAGCTCTTTGTCATCATCAACAATAGTATAATTAGCCTCTGCTTCGCCTTCCTCTGAATCATCGCGAAGTATGAGGGCCTCTCCGTCACCATCCTCTGTATCTGTCACGAGGATATATGATTTCGCACCAATCACTGTCTGTTCCAACACAAAAAAGTCCACGGGTTCTTCACCCTCAGGACGGAATGTTATTTTTTCCATTATTTACTTTCCTTTTCCGTTTCGCGGTTATCAAGATAGTCCTGCAAAATAATCTGTGCAGCAATCATATCCACATATTCCTTGCGATCTGACTTCTTAATACCTACTTCGTCCATTATGGCATCAGCCTCAACTGTTGTAAGGCGTTCGTCCCACATGATTACAGGAATAGACGTCCTTCTCTCAAGCTTATCCCTAAACTCCTCAGAGAGAGCAGAACGCACCGACTCAGACTGATCCATGTTCAGCGGAAGCCCCAATACTATGAGTTCCACACCGTACTCCTGAATCAGCTCTTCAATACGAGCTAGTGTTTTTCGAAGTTTGTTCTCTTCTTTTCTACGGATAATCTCTTTAGCCTGAGCTGTCAAAAGAAGTTCATCGCTGATGGCAACTCCGACTGTCTTAGATCCGTAATCCAAACCCATAATTCTCATTATTTTCTGGACCAGTTATTATTTTTTATATACTCTGTGAGCATCTCTTCAACCAGCTCATCGCGCTCAACCTTCATAATAAGGCTTCTGGCACCCATGTGGCTGGTAATATATGTAGGATCTCCGGACATAATATAACCCACAATCTGGTTTACAGGGTTATATCCCTTCTCAAGAAGTGCTTCATATACGATTGAAAGGACCTTCTTGACACCTGTCTCAGGATCAACCTCTACTTTAAAAAATTGTGTATTGCCAAGATTATTATCTGCCATATTGCTATCCTCGCTAAATGATTACTTAAAAAAATAATACCGCATTACGCTTAAATAAGCAATGTATCGTCTCTTAAGAAACTCTTAAACGTGTGTGTAGTAATGCTTCCGGACGTTATATTAAGTGCCTCTGCCTGCTCCTTGGGTACAGCCACCCTCACATATCTGGTGGTAAGGCCGATCATGTACCTCTTACCGCCTATCTCTTCAACGTCCTCCCAGAGGATCTTCTCTGTCTTGCCGATGAAGCCTTCGCGATACTTCTTTGACTGCTCTTTAGTCATTGTGAGAAGCACATTGCTTCTTGCTGTCTTTTCCCTGTCAGTAAGCTGATCCTCCATCTTGGCAGCAACTGTGCCCTTTCTCGGAGAATACTTGAAAACATGCATCTCGTAAAAATTTATATCCTCAGCAAACTTCCTGCTCTCTTCGAAGGTCTCCTCCGTTTCACCGGGGAATCCTACTATAATGTCTGTTGTTATTGCAGGTGCCTCGTAGGCTTCCCTTAGGAGCCTTACGCTATCCATGTATTCCTCCGCAGAATAATGTCTGTTCATCCTCTTTAAAGTGTCATTGCTTCCGCTCTGAAGAGAGAGGTGGAAATGAGGACAAACCTTGGAAAGAGCCGCCATCCCCTCTGCAACCTCTTGTGTTATTATTCTGGGTTCAAGGGAGCTTAGTCTTATTCTCTCTATTCCATCTATAGCATTAAGCTTTTGAAGAAGCGGTAAAAGAGCTGATTCACCCTTATCAACACCATAGGAACTGATGTGAATTCCCGTAAGAACTATCTCCTTACAGCCATCCTTTGCGAGCTTTTTAACCTCATCCAGGATATCCTCCTCATCTCTGCTTCTGATTCTTCCTCTGGCATAAGGGATTATGCAATATGTGCAAAACTGATTGCAGCCATCCTGGATCTTGATATATGCCCTTGTATGTCCGGGCATGCTGGCAAGCTCCATGCGTTCATATCTCTGCTCAGGATCGTTGATCTTTGTAACGCTGAGTCCTCCAAGTATTTTGTCTGCTGCCTGGCCTGACTCCTCTTCCTTCTCCCTGAAATACTCCTCAAGAATACTTACTATCTCAGCCTTTTTGTTGTTTCCGACGATCAGGTCTATGCTGTCATCCAGCTTAACTCCCTCTTTGTCGGTCTCAACATAACAGCCACAGGCCACTACCACCGAATCAGGATTTTTTCTCTTTGCACGATGCAGCATCTGTCTGCTTTTGTGGTCTGCAATAGAGGTAACTGAACAGGTATTTATTATGTAAATATCTGCCATTTCATCAAATGACACAATCTTATATCCACATTCTTGTAACTTTTGTCCCATGACATCTGTCTCGTACCTGTTTACCTTGCATCCGAGACTATGTAGGGCGACACTTTTCATATTAAACCTCCGTTATTTTTGACGTATATAACATTGACTTTTAACGTCCTTCCGTTTATTATGAAGAAAAGAAGGAGGTATTTGCGCAATGAAAACCGTAAAAATTTCTTTAAACTCTATCGATAAGGTAAAATCCTTTGTAAACGATATTACAAAGTTCGATTATGATTTCGACCTTGTATCTGGTAGATACGTAATAGACGCAAAGTCTATCATGGGTATTTTCTCACTCGATCTTTCAAAGCCGATCGACCTTAACATCCATGCTGAAGACGGCGCCGACGAAGTGCTTTCAATCTTAAAGCCTTACATGATCTAATCTTAGATCTAAATTCAAGAAAACTACTGAAACCTGCGACCTGGTCGCAGGTTTTTTTAGCACAACCTCTGCCAAAGGACAGATTTCCTTAAAATCCAGGTCTTCCCCCTGGGGGGAAGGTGGCACGAAGTGCCGGATGAGGGGTTATGCTTCAAGCGTAATTATCTCATCTGTCTCAAGAGCAGTCTTCACCAGTTCATCTATCTTCTCATCGAGACGGTGCTCGTGTGATCTGATAACTTCAAGGCGAGGCTTTGTTACAGGGTGCTTGGCCACAAAGATTGTGCAGCAGTCCTCGTAAGGAAGAATTGAAGTCTCATAGGCATCAATTTTCAGAGAGATATCCACAATATCCTGCTTATCAAACGCAATGAGCGGTCTGTAAACAGGCATATCTGTTACTACTTCATTGGTTGCCATAAGGCTCTCCATGGTCTGTGAAGCAACCTGACCGATACTCTCACCGGTAATAAGGCCCATGCACTTGTTCTCAGCAGCGATCATGTCTGCAATTCTCATCATATATCTGCGCATGATGATAGTAAGCTCATCGTGAGGACACTGCTTGTAGATGTACATCTGAATATCTGTAAAGTTGATTACATGAAGTCTGATCTTACCTGTATACTTAGCGATAACCTTGGCAAGATCTACAACCTTCTGCTTAGCTCTCTCACTTGTGTATGGCGGAGCATTAAAATAAACTGCCTCTATTTCAGCACCGCGCTTAGCGATCATGTATCCCGCAACAGGTGAGTCAATACCACCTGACAAAAGAAGACATGCCTTACCGCTTGTACCGATCGGCATTCCTCCGGGACCGGGAATAATCTCAGAATAAATATTAACCTTCTCACGGATCTCTACGCTTACAAGAATCTGGGGATCTCTCACATCAACCTTCATCTCAGGGAACGCATCGAGAACCTGCGCTCCGATCTCAGCAGCAGCCTCCATGGAATCAAGAGGATAAGTCTTATCAACACGTCTGCACTTGATCTTGAAGGTTTTGTTCTTGTCCGGATAAACTCCGTCCAGGAATTTGATTACCTCCTGTGACAGGCCGTTAATATCGGGAAGCTTACCGTCGCCATCTCTTTCTATGCATACAGCAGGGCAGATACCGGTGATACCGAATACAGTCTGAAGTGCTGCTACGGTCTCATCAAAATCAAAGCCCTTGGCATTTAAGTATATTCTTCCTGAAACACGGAAAATACTAAATTCGCCCTCGCACTTTGCGAGCACACGCTCCATCTGTCTTACCAGTGCCTCTTCAAAAAGGTATCTGTTCTTACCCTTAATTCCTATCTCTGCATATTTAATAATAAATGCATGGTATTGCATAACTTCTCCTTATCTTCTTGAAAATTGTCTAAGCATAGGAACAATTTCCTTAAACACTTTTACTGTCTCATCTATCTCTTCTGCAGTAGTGAACTCAGACATACTGATTCTCACCGTACTGTCATATAATTCCTTGGGAATACTTATCGCCTTAAGTGTCGTTGACACCGACGGATGGTTTGAGGAGCAGGCACTTCCCGCTGATACATATATCTCCTTATCCTCCAGCGCATGAAGCAGAACCTCTGCTCTTACGCCCTTAACCGACACGCTTACGATATGCGGTGCTGTCTTACTGATAACCTCTGTAAGTTCCTCATCTGTAAGATCGCTTATCTTTCTATCGGAGGTATCTATTCCGTTTATTCTGATATCAGGAAGCTCAGTTGTAAGTCCCTTTATCAGTCTGAACTTCAGACTATAGAGCATCTTACGGTTTTCATCAAGAGTGCTGTATATCTCTTCAGCAGCTCTTCCGAGCCCTGCAATTCCAGGAATATTCAGGGTGCCTGATCTAAGGCCTCCCTGCTGTCCACCGCCATAGGTGATGGGCACGATTCTTACTCCGTCCTTTATATATAAAAATCCGATTCCCTTGGGGGCATGGATCTTATGTCCGCTCACAGACAGCATATCTATTCCCATCTGCTTGGGAATAAGCTGCTCTTTTCCGTAGCCCTGAACTGCATCAACATGAAAAATGATCCTGGGATTAGCAGCGTGGATGATCTTCCCTGCTTCCTCAAGAGGCTGAACTGCACCAATCTCATTATTAACAGCCATGATTGAAACGAGAATAGTATCTTCTCTTATGGCACTCTTAAGCTCTTCAAGATCTATAAGCCCTTCCTCGGATACCTTAAGATATGTCACCTCAAAGCCCTGATCCTCAAGATACTTCATGGAATTAAGTATAGCCGGATGCTCAATGCAGGTAGTGATAAGATGCTTACCCTCTCTGTGATGAGCCATGGCGCCGCCAATAACCGCAATGTTATCAGACTCTGTTCCGCCTGATGTAAAAAGTATCTCCTTCGGCTTAGCCTTCAATGTTTTTGCAATCTGCTCTGATGCTTTTTTCAGGTAATTCTCAGCAACAACTCCCTTGTGATGCATACTGGAGGCATTACCATAATCCTCCATCATTGTCTTCATGCAAAGCTCTGATACATCATCATATATCCTGGTTGTCGCAGAGTTATCTAAGTATATTTCCATATTTCCTCATTCCGTTACTGCCGATAGGCAGTAGTAATGTTTATGCTTCCAAATGATACATGAGCCATGCCAGCATGGTAAAGCCGGCTGTCTCTGTTCTAAGAATTCTTTTGCCCATGGTTATAGAATTAAAACCTGCTTCCATAGCAAAGCTCACCTCTTCATCAGCAAAGCCACCCTCAGGTCCGATGAACACCGCTATGCTCTGTCCGGGCCTTACAGCTTCAATCAGCTCTCTGGTTTTGGTCATGCCCTCAGCCTGCTCATAGGGAAGAAGCTTAACCTCCATATCCAAGCAGAAATTTATTGCTTCCTTGAAGCTCATGGGCGTCCCTATTTCAGGAACGAATGCTCTTTTACTCTGCTTTGCTGCTGCCTCAGCTATAGCCTGCCAGCGCTTTATCTTATTCGCAGCCCTTTTTTCATCAAGCTTAACCACCGATCTTTTCATGGAAACCGGTATAACCTGATAAACTCCAAGCTCAACTGCCTTCTGAATAATAAGCTCCATCTTGTCAGCCTTGGGGAGTCCCTGAAAAAGATATATCTTTGCAGGAAGCTCCACGCCTGACTCCTTCACAAAACGAAGCTCACCGACAAGCTCTGTATCCGTAACAGACTCAATTCCAAAGCGGTATTCCTTGTCTTCCTCTTCTCTGAAACTGACAGAAAACTCCTCTCCGGGCTTCATTCTAAGGACATTAACCATGTGGTTATAATCAGAGTCTGTAATTATTATTCTTTTTCCATCATCAATAAGCTGACTACTCTCAGCAAAAAAATGATACATAAAACCTCATCTGCCCCTTGGGCACATTCTCCTATTGAGAAGACTTAGTTTAAATTACTTTCTTGAAATAACTGATACCCACTCGCCCTGCTTGCAGATTTCTATAACCTTAAGTCCGGCATCCTCATGTGCCTTGCGGATCACTTCCTCTTTAGCTTCAATAATTCCTGAAGTGATATAAATTCCCCCATCCTTAAGGAGTCCCGGAACAATAGGTGTGAGTGGTACAAGAACATAGGGAAGGATATTCGCTACTACGATGTCATAGCCTGTTCCAACCTGCTCTTTAACCTTATCATCATCAATGATATTACCGATTATCAGATCAAAATCCTCTACAGCAACATCATTTGCCTTCTTATTATCAGCGACTGCAGGCTCTGCACAGGGATCAAGATCAGTACCCACAGTATGTCCAGCGCCAAACTTCATCGCAAGTATAGACAATACCCCACTTCCGGTTCCTACGTCAAGTACTCTGGCTCCGGGAGTCATATATTTCCTAAGTGCGCGTATGCAAAGCTGGGTTGTCTCATGCATACCTGTTCCGAAAGCTGTACCCGGATCAATATGAAGGGTGATATTCGCCTTCTTTTTATCCTCTTCGTCAGGAGTCTCCCAGGAAGGGATCACCAGAACATCATCCACAAAGAACTTGTGGAAGTACTGCTTCCAGTTATTTATCCAGTCAATATCCTCTGTTACATCTACGGATATTGTACCGTCCCCTATATTTGAAAAAGTACTGAGCTCATCAAGTACTTCCCTGATAGCAGTCTTCATCTCATCAGGAGTCTTCTTTACTTCTATTTCTTCGCCGTTCTCATCATACTCATGAACCGTGAGGACATTATTGTCATCAACCTCAACGAAAAAGTTCAGATATGCTACTCCATCCTCTCCGGGAGCACTAATTGCACAGCTGTCTACTCCTGTCTCTTCATCATCTGCATCCTGAAGGTCATCAGTAAACATCTGCTCCTTATCGGCAGCTGTAAGAGGCGCATTGTCCTCAATCTGTGCACCCTCAAGACCTATATCCATCATGCTGCTTACAATAATATCCTCAGATTCCTCATTGGTTCTAATTCGAAAACGCATCCATTTCATAATAAGACTCCTTTACATACGAACAGCGGGGAGAAATTTTTCTCCCCGCTCCATATTCATATATTATTTTTTCTTTCCGAAAAATCCGCCCTTTTTCTTGCCATCGTCATTTCCGTCCTTGTTGCCGGAAATAGCATCAGCAGCGTGCAGGCTGTCTCCTGTCTTTTCATCAAACTGTTTAAGAAGCTCCTTGGCCTCCTTGGACAATTTATCAGGAACCTGAACAACAAGTGTTACATAGTGGTCTCCGCGAATGTCCTTATTTCTAAGTGTAGGAACACCCTTGCCGCGAAGTCTTACTCTTGTGTCAGTCTGTGTACCGGCCTTAACATCGTAGAGCACCTTACCGTCTACTGTATCAATGGCAACAGTTCCACCAAGTGCAGCAATTGCATATGACATCGGAACAGTTGAGAAGATGTCGTAATCCTGTCTCTGGAAAATAGGATGATCTGCAACGATAACCTCAACAAGAAGATCTCCTCTGGGGCCACCGTTTCTTCCGGGCTCACCCTTTTCACGGATACGCACGCTCTGTCCGTTATCAATACCTGCAGGAATAGATACCTGGATTCTCTTAGTGCTTGCTACGTAACCTGTTCCGCCACAGTCAGAGCACTTATCCTTGATAACCTTACCGCTACCATTACAATCAGGACATGTCTGAACGTTTCTTACGGTTCCAAAGAAGGACTGCTGTGTAAATACAACCTGTCCCTTACCACCGCACTTAGGACACATCTGAGCTGTTGTACCGGGCTTTGCACCGGTTCCCTTACAGGTCGGGCAGGGATCCTTAAGCTTGAGCTCAAGCTCCTTCTCACAACCAAAAACAGCTTCTTCGAAGGTGATTCTTACGCTGGCACGAATATTAGCTCCCTTTGCAGGGCCGCTTCTTGCACCCTGGCTTCTTCTGCCACCACCGAAGAAATCTCCGAATATGTCACCAAATATATCGCCAAAGTCAGCACCGCCGAAATCAAATCCGCCAAATCCGCCGGCACCGCCTTCGAATGCAGCATGTCCAAACTGATCGTACTGACGTCTCTTTTCCGGATCACTTAATACCGCATAAGCCTCAGAGGCTTCCTTAAACTTATCAGCTGCAGCAGCATCACCGGGATTCATATCCGGATGATACTTCTTAGCAAGTACACGGTATGCTTTTTTTATCTCATCATCACTTGCGCCCTTGCTGACACCAAGGACCTCGTAATAATCGCGCTTCTGATCTGCCATTAATATCTCCTATATCTACTACTAAATGCCCAATACATCCTACATTATGTATTGGGCTTTAGCAATATTTTAAATATTAAACTTTTATAAAGATGGAAGCTTATACTTCACAAGGAAGTTCTGCTCTCGCTTCGCTCGCCAGAACAGTGTAGTACACTAAGCTCGAAAAAACTCGCTAAGTGATTACACTTCTCTGTAATCTCCATCAACTACATCGTCAGAATTACCTGCATTTGAGCTCTGAGCTGCGCCGCCCATACCGGACATGTCAGGACCTGCACCCTGAGCACCTGCTGCGCCCTGAGCCTGCTCGTAAACCTTTGCAAACAGAGCCTGAGCATCTGTCATAAGCTTTTCCTTCTGGCTCTTGATTGTGTCGATCTCGCTGTCTGTAAGCTCACGATCCTTAGTCTGCTCAAGAGTATCCTTGAGAGCCTTGAGGTCATCCTCTACAGTCTGCTTCTGAGAAGCATCGATCTTATCTCCAACTTCCTGGATAGCCTTCTCTGTCTGGAATACGAAGGAATCAGCTTCGTTTCTAGTATCGATGCCTTCCTTACGCTTCTTATCCTGAGCTTCGTACTCAGCAGCTTCCTTTACAGCCTTATCGATTTCCTCATCAGACATGTTAGAACCAGCTGTGATTGTGATGTGCTGCTCTTTACCTGTTCCAAGATCCTTAGCTGATACATTAACAATACCGTTTGCATCGATATCGAATGTAACCTCGATCTGCGGAACGCCTCTCATTGCCGGCGGGATTCCATCAAGACGGAACTGACCAAGTGACTTGTTGTCCTTAGCAAACTGTCTCTCACCCTGAAGAACGTTGATATCAACTGCTGTCTGGTTATCAGCTGCTGTTGAGAATACCTGGCTCTTCTTTGTAGGAATAGTTGTGTTACGCTCGATAAGTCTTGTAGCAACACCACCCATTGTCTCGATTGAAAGAGAAAGAGGTGTTACGTCAAGAAGAAGGATATCACCTGCACCTGCATCGCCTGCAAGCTTACCACCCTGGATACCAGCACCAACTGCTACGCACTCATCAGGGTTGAGGTTCTTGGAAGGCTCCTGACCTGTAAGCTGCTTAACCTTCTCAACTACGCAGGGAACACGAGTTGAACCACCAACAAGGAGAACCTTGCCGAGGTCTGAATAGTTAAGACCTGCATCCTTCATAGCGTTCTGTACAGGAATAGCACTTCTCTCTACGAGATCGTGGATAAGCTCTTCGAACTTAGCTCTTGTGAGGTCCATATCAAAGTGCTTGGGTCCCTCAGCTGTAGCTGTGATGAAAGGAAGGTTGATGTTGGTTGTTGTTGAAGAAGAGAGCTCCTTCTTAGCCTTCTCAGCTGCTTCCTTAAGTCTCTGCATAGCCATCTTATCGCCTGAAAGGTCTACGCCTTCCTTAGCCTTGAACTCAGATACCATCCAGTCGATGATCTTCTGGTCGAAGTCATCACCACCAAGGTGTGTGTCACCGTTTGTTGAAAGAACTTCGATAACGCCATCACCTATATCAATGATAGATACATCAAAAGTACCACCACCAAGGTCATAAACCATGATCTTCTGCTCTTTTTCGTTATCAAGACCGTATGCAAGAGCTGCTGCTGTGGGCTCGTTGATGATACGCTTTACATCAAGACCTGCAATCTTACCAGCATCCTTAGTAGCCTGACGCTGAGCATCATTGAAGTATGCGGGTACTGTGATTACTGCCTCTGTTACTTTTTCGCCGAGATACTGTTCTGCGTCTGCCTTCAGCTTCTGAAGAATCATAGCTGAGATCTGCTGAGGTGAATACTTCTTGCCATCAATTGTACGGCCGTTATCTGTACCCATATCTCTCTTGATTGAAGAGATTGTGTTCTCAGCATTTGTTACTGCCTGACGCTTAGCGGGCTCACCTACAAGACGCTCGCCATTCTTTGTGAAAGCTACGATAGAAGGTGTTGTTCTTGCACCCTCTGCGTTAGCGATAACGGTGGGCTGTCCACCTTCCATAACAGCTACACAGCTGTTAGTTGTTCCTAAATCGATACCTATGATCTTACTCATTTTTTATTCCTCCATATATAAATCTAAATGATTGAAATACTATATTATTTGGCTACGGCAACCATGCTGTGTCTCAGCACTGTGTCGTGGTACATGTAACCCTTCTGAAGCTCCTGTGCTACGAAGCCTTCCTCGACCTCTTCGCTCTCAACCTGCATTACAGCGTTGTGGAAATTAGGATCAAATTCCTTTCCTACAGCTTCGATGGGAGTAACACCAAGATCCTCCATCTGCTTCATGAGCTGCTTGTATATCATGTTCATTCCATCTGCAAAAGCGGAATTCTTCTCTTCTTCAGGGACTGCAGCAAGTCCTCTTTCGAAGTTATCAACAACAGGAAGAATCTTTTCAAGTACATTTGATGCTCCCTGATCGAACATCTGAGATTTTTCTTTATCGGTTCTCTTACGGAAGTTCTCAAACTCCGCAACCTGACGCAGATATTTGTCCTGCATCTCCTCAAACTTCTCTTTGAAGGGATTCTTCTTTTCTTTTTTACCGAAAAGACCTTTCTTCTCGCCTTCGCCGTTCTCAGCGCCTTCAGCACCTGCTTCTGCGCTCTCAGCAGCGGCAGCCTCTTCCTCAGCGGCCTCGGCAACCTTGTTTGCAGCATCTGCAACCTGTTTTGCCTTCTCAGCTACTTCCTGCTGAAGCTCCTTTGCTGTCTTCTTTCCGGACTCTTTATTAACGTCCTTCTTTACTTCCTTACTCAATTTAAATACTCCTTACTGGTTCTACTCTTTTTTATATAAATCATCCAGCGCTCTCATCATATTCTTAAGCGCCCCGACAACTTTGTCATAATCCATTCGCTTGGGTCCGATAATACCTACCGTTCCTCGCATTCCTTCACCCAGGTCATAGGTTGCAGTCACGACGCTGCAGTCCTTCATGGACTGAACCGGTGACTCATTACCGATGTAAACCTGAATTCCTGTCTCCTCTGATGAAGACTGAAGAGCATTCTCTACGATACTTGTAAGATCGCTCTTATCCTCAAAGGTAGTAATAAGATCACTTGCTCTCTCCTTATCAGCAAGCTCGGGATATCTGAAGATGTTATTGGCGCCGCTGGTGTAAATCTGAAGATCCTCATCCTCTGTAATTGCTTCACCGGCTGTATCCAGTATCCTGTCGATTATCTCGCTGTGTATTCCCGCCTCCTGCTTCATGGCGGTTATAAGTCCCAGGTTGATATCCTCAACCGAAAGACCTGCAAGTCTGGTATTGAGCAGGATGTTGAGCTTAAGCATATCTGCTTCGGAAAGCTCCTGCTCCACCTCTATCATGCGATTCTTGATCACATTACCTTCTATAACAATAGTGGTAAGGAGATGTTCCTCATCCACTCTTGAAAGCTGAACAAATTTAAGCTTGTTCCTGCGGATCACGGGTGCTGAGATCATTGAAGCGTAGTTGGTATCGACCGCCAGGGTCTTGGCAACCTGCTTAAGGAGCTTATCAAGCTTCTCTTCCTTATCAAGAAGCATCTCCTTCATATTCTCAACTTCCTGTTCCTTCTCAGCCAGCATCTCGTCTACATAAACTCGATATCCCTGGTCTGAAGGAATTCGTCCCGCGGAAGTGTGGGGCTGTAATATAAGTCCCATCTCCTCAAGATCTGCCATCTCATTTCTGATAGTGGCAGAACTGAGATTCAAATCCGTATATTTTGAAATAGTTCTGCTGCCGACAGGCTCGCCTGTCTCGAGGTAATTGCGAACAATTGCATGCAGTATTTTCTTTTTTCTGTCATCCAGTTGCATCAGATTACCTCCTTTTTTGTTTTGTGTTAGCACTCATTAAGGTTGAGTGCTAACATCTTCTGAGAATAAATTACCACTATAAATTCCTAATGTCAATACAAAGAAAAAACCCCGAGGAATAATCCTCGGGGATAATATGCCCACACAATTATAAGTTGAATTCAGCGTGAACTTCGCCGTTAACAACAAAATATACTTTTCCGTCCTCAGGCTTAACATAAAGCTCAAGAGTCTTGATCTCAGAAACTTTTCTACCCATGTCATACTGCCAAACGTTCTTAGCATTCTCAACGAAGGTGTCATAAGTAACACTCTTGTCTGCGAACTGAAGAACGATATTTGTCTTTGTTGCAGCAGCCTTTGTAGTTGTAGCCTTCTTAGCAGGTGCCTTTTTAGCTGCAGGTTTCTTTGCTGCGGGCTCAGCCTCAGCCTTCTTGGTCTCAGTCTTCTTTGCAGCAGCCTTAGTAGCTGTAGCCTTCTTAACAGGTGCCTTTTTAGCTGCAGGTTTCTTAGCTGCAGGCTTGTCTTCCTTCTTCTCAGCAGCCTTGGCAGGTGTTGCCTTCTTAACAGTAGTCTTCTTTGCTGCTGTCTTCTTAGCTGCAGGTTTCTTTGCTGCCTTAGCCTCTTCCTTCTTAGCCTCAGCTGCATCTACAGTCTTTGCTTCTTCTTTCTTTTCTGCAGCAATTACCGGTTTCTTGATAGTCGCAATCGGCTTTAAAGCTGCTTCTCTCAACTTGTCGTCAGCCATATCTCCCTCTCTTTCACGTAAGGAACGCATGCTTTGCGTTTTTGCAAATTTATCATTACGTTTTTGAGTTTAGTACAAATTCGAAAAAAAGTCAACATTTATGCGCATTTAGACCAATTTCGATTCTGTCAAACGCCATTTTAAGCACTTCCATGGATGATGCAAAGGAAATTCTCAAGAAACCAGGCGCAAAATAAGCACTTCCGGGCATCGCTGCAACGTGGTGTTTTTCCAAAAGATACTCACAAAGCTCCGTATCCTTTTCGATAACTCCATAGCCCTCGTATTCTTTACCGAGAAAATTTCTTATATCAAAGAACGCATAAAAAGCGCCCTGGATCTCGTGACTCACAACGCCAGGTATCTTTGAAAGTCTCTCCTGAACGTAATTCCTTCTTTTTTCAAACTCTGCTGTCATGTATGCCACACAGTCCTGAGGTCCGTTTAAAGCCTCAACAGCCGCATACTGGGATATACTCGGCGGAGTTGTGGTAGTCTGACTCTGAACCTTGATGGAATTGGCTATCACATCGCGTCTTCCGCATACGTATCCAAGTCGCCAGCCAGTCATGGAATAGGTCTTTGAAAAACCGTTAACCACGATTGTTCTGTCCTTCATCCCTTCTATAGAAGAAATACTGAAGTGACGACTTCCTTCAAATATTATTTTTTCATAGATTTCATCGGAAATAACAAAGATATCTTTGCGGACTGCGATCTCCGCAAGCCCCCTGAGCTCCTCCTCACCATAAACCTTACCGGTGGGATTGTCGGGAGTACATATAATGACGGCCTTGGTGTGCTCGTTACAAGCATCCTCAATAGCCTTAAGATCAAGTGAAAAATCATCGTTTCTGCCTACCATTACAGGAGTACCGCCTGCAAGGCTGACCATATCGGGATAGCTGACGTAGCACGGTGTCGGGATAATTACCTCATCACCCTCACCGGCAACAGCACAAAGCGCAGCAAACAACGCCTGCTTCGCACCAACCATGACAGCAACCTCATCCATTCCGTAGGTGACGCCGTTGTCCCTGCGGAGCTTCTCTATAATCGCCTCTCTTAAAGGCGCAATTCCATTTCCAGTCGTATACTTCGTAAAATCATCCCTGATAGCCTTTATCCCGGCCTCCTTGATATGCTCGGGTGTTGGGAAATCAGGTTCTCCCACATTAAGTGAAACGATGTCCTCGCCCTTACGCTTCATCTCCTCCACCTTGGCAAAAAGCGCGGTGGTCGGCGAAACCCTGAGGCTCGACATCCTTTTGGATAAATTTGTGCTCATAATACCACTCCTCCGGTTAACTCCTCGTAGCCTGATGGCAGCTATGCTCTGCCTCTGCTACCTTACTTCAGCATCCTCCTCAGCTTATGATAAGCTTTTCTGCAAAATCTCCCCACTGTGATATCAAACCTGTGATATAGCCTTGAAAAAGCTGTAATCTCAGGCATAACCAGGAAGTCATATTCCCCAATATGCTCCCTTAAGTACGCAGGGTATGTGTCATCTATCTGAACTCTTTCGAATTTTGCATCTCTTCCAAATATATCCTGACCAAGCACCAGTCTGTCCATGGTCTCTGCAAGTATTTCTCTGTCGTTGTACTCCTGATGAGCCGCAGCCTTGACCTTAACGCCAATTCTCTTGGCGGGATTCGTCTCGTGATATCCTCCCATGTAGCCAAAATGCCAGCCGCCATCCGCAACTCTCACTGATCTCTCATCAGTAGGTGGTACAAGATCTCTTAATCTGACTATTCCTTCTCCCGGAATATTATCTATAGAAGTTATCTTTGTGCCCAGCCACTTTCTGTCCGGCACCGCAATCTCAGGAAAATCTCCTGTTATCGACAAAAGCTTTCCCGACTTTTCCTCCATATTAAAAAAGCCATAGAAGTTTCTCTGTGCCAGGTGATAAACCCTGCTCTTATCGAAGTTCTTTATAATATCTTCCAAAACCTTAGGATTGGGAATCTCATCCACATCTCCAAAAAGGATTATGTCATCCTCTGTCGCTCCGACTCTCTTTAAGCCCTCCTCCAGATAGTTTTTCTGGAAATAGTCTCTCTCGTGAGTCAGCGCTTCCTTGGGTGTGTCCGTTACAACCACGTATTCTATGCGGTCGAGGTAATCCTTGTAGAGCTCCTTGTTTTTCTCAAAGCAGAGCTCCTTTTCCTCTCCCGAAAAGGTCATGGTTGCTTCCTCGATTATGAATTTATCAACATATGGGCCAAGTATATTCAGCCTTAGCTTTAATATATCAACCTCATTAAAAAACGGAATACAATCATATACCATTTTTTCTGATCCTCGCTTTAATATAGGACTTTAACTTATGCTTAAGGCCTGAGCGGAAAAGCCTCATGTCTGCACCCTGCTCCACCTGAAGCCCGTGTACGAAAACATCCTCCTCGGGCGCCCAGTCAGGCAGCTCTAGCAGCGCGTATTTCTTATAAAAATCCGTCGCCATCATTTTATTGATCTTTCCTTTTATATCTTTGGCAGGAAGATTTGAATAAATAAGCTTCTTCATTCCAATGGTACAGGTAAGAGCCTTTCTCTGCGTTATGATCTCATCATACTTATCGCCGCACCATTTATGGGCAAACTCATCAAAGGCTTCCCAGGCCCTTGCCTGATTATCAAGAAACTCCTCGTGGTAGCTTCCTGTAAGTCCTTCCTCATTTATCCTGTAAAGATACAGTATGCGGTCAAGATATGCAATACCCTTTGCCTTATCAATTATGGCTGCAGTCTGCAAAAGATCCTCTCCGTGATTTAAGCGCCTTCCATCAGATAGGCAGGTCTCAAGGGCAAGCTTCCTTTTTATACACTTATTCCACATGGCATTAAGGGAATCCCCACTGCACATCAGCCTGTGGAAATCCTGCCTATTATCAGGCCCGTAGATCATATCCTCTGAAAAAGGAAAATTAAACATCCTTCTGTCAGGCGTATGAAGCTCGGCTGCATTGTAAAGGATAACATCAATATCATCATCTTTGGATGAATACTTATCTATTGCAGCCTGAATTTCACTAATAAGCTCAGGCACCACCTTATCATCAGCATCCATGAAAACAATCCAGTCACCGGAGGAAATCCTTACGCCCTCCTGTCTCGCTTCATAAGCAGATGCCTTCCCCATGTGAACGCTTTTCACATTGCCGCTACCAGATGCATATTTATCGCATATAGAAGCGCTGCTATCCCCGGAGCCATTCTCCACAAGGATAACCTCCATCTCAGTATCGCCAGGAAGCCTTTGCGAAGCCACTGAGCCTACCGCTTCTCTTATGTACTTTTCAGCATTATGAACAGGAATTATTACTGAAAACTTCATGTAACCTTGTGCTCCCTCTTCCATTTCTCGGATCTTCGCCAGAAAAGCAGCGGTCTGACAGCACGTTTAAATCTCTTCTTGGGGCTGTAGAATCTTGGATAGTTCTCGTTTTCTCCCCACCATTTATGGAAGATAAATGGCTCTATGCCCTTATTTTCAGGAAGCGGATGCTCCCTTCCAAACTTCACTGCCACATCCAGGGGAGCCCACTTAAGACCGTGCTCCTCCATCTCATTTTTGCAGTAGCAGCAAAGGAAAATATCTTCATTATAAAAACCGTCGTAAACCTTCTCCCAGGGCAGATTATGCTCCACGGGATAGGAAAGAAGCCTCTTGGATCTTATAGATACGCTGTTACCCACACGACATATCTCACCGTTTTTGTCACGGTAGGCATAATCATTCTTAGGAAGAGGCCAGGGCGAACCTATATAGTCATACTTCAAAAACTCATCCGACCAGTTTTCCGGATGAATGACAAAACCATCCGCATGAACTATCAGCACAAAATCGGTCTTGATGTGCCTTCCCAGCTCGTAGACCATTTTGTAGTTGAATTTATCTATGTTATCAAGCTTTGTTGTAAAGCTGAATCTGATGTCCTTTGGAAGGTAAAACGGCTTTTTGTCCGTAATAAGAACAGCATCGCCGAACTCTATGTCCCGCATGCTGTACTTCATGGCCTGCACCGTCTCATATACATCAACGCTTGTCATCGCTGCGATAGTAACATTTGGAAGTCGCAGCTTTTTCCCTTCACTCACAATAAAACCTCATCTGGCGCAAAGCGCCACCTCATTTATAAAAAGGCTTAAATCATTCTATCTTTTAATTACATTATTTCCCAAAGGTCTTAATAAGACCTGTTCTTCTTCCAAGAGATCTCACAATCTTCCAGAAGAAAAAACTTCCGTACAGAAGTCTTCTCTTTATATTCTGGAAAAAGACAGTAACCTCTCCCGGTCTCACATTCCTCTTAGCATAAAGAGCAGATCTCTTCTTATACTCTTCAAGCTCAGCCCTGCACTCATCAGCAGTAAATAACCTTCCCTTCTTATCCTGATAGGTAAGGAAGCTGTAGATGTTCTGCTCAGAGGACCAGAAACCATCTGAAATATTATGTCTTGCCCAGTACTTAGGCGCAATCGCATACTTAAGCTCCGTGCTGGACATAACAGGCATCATAGCAAAGGAAGAATTGGACAAAATAAGGTATCTTGCATTTTTAATGGTGACGTAATCCTTGCCCATATCAAAATGATGACACTCATACTCAGGAAGTACCTTTTTCGCTGCCTCCTCATCCTCTGTAACTATCATGAACCTCATATCAGGGTTCACCTTTTTCATATTCTCAATTGCGTTAAGCCAGTACTTTCTGTCCAGGAAAAGCTCCGGGCAGCTTGTGTATTCTCCGCCGCGCATATTGATTATGCAAAGATCGTCCGATGTATACTCATAGGACTCAGCCTCTTCTTTTACATGGAGCCAGTCCTTAATCTTATGTCTGTACTTCTCAAAATAGGACTGATCCTGGAGATTCCCGTAGATCAGTGTATTATCCTCCACATCAAAGAGCCTCGGGTCCGCACCTGATATGTAGCATCCATTTGTCATATCGTGAACGGAGTTACCCATGTAAAGTCTGTCATCCTGCTCCTTAAAAATCGTGAACTTATCCATATCCTCCCTTGGAATTTCCTCCCCAAGGTCGATATCCATAAAGTACATTCCCTTATTTGAGTGGAAGACATTACCCACCTGTCCCGGATTAACGAATCCGAAGGGCACGCCCTTTTCCTCAGCAAGACATCTTGTAACTATATAGAAAAACAGCTGGTTTCCCAGGCCGTATCCTTTTATAAATTCTGTTCCTATCATATTTATATCCTTCTTACAGATATCCCCTCATCCGTCAGCCCCCCAAGGAGAAGGCTTTACTTCTTTATAAACTCTTCTTCATACCACTGCTGGAACATCAGTATATACCATATCTGAATACGGTAAATTCCGCGCTCGGTGAAGTCTGTCCAAATTTTCTCAACAACATCAGGATCAAGAATACCCTGCTGCGCAATCTTTTCCTTATTAAGAAGTCCCTCTGCCCAGTCGCGAAGGTCGCTCTCAAGGAGCCACTTCTCAATCGGAATTGAAAAACCCTTCTTGGGACGCTCCATCATCTCCCTTGGAACGTAGCGATAAAGCACGTCTCTAAGAACCTGTTTACCAACATTGCCTTCACGAAGATATTCAACAGGAAGTGTCCATGCGAATTCCAGAACATCCCTATCAAGCATGGGCACGCGGGTCTCAAGCGAAACAGCCATGGCAGTCCTGTCCACCTTCACCAGAATATCATCGGGATGGTAAACAAGCATATCCATAAGCATGGTCTCGTGATTCACTTCATTTAAGAAACCATTCTGAAGCTCAGTATATTTATAGGGTAGATTTCCCTTTTTAAGCGCGATCATCTTGGTAAGGGGGTCCGTCTCATGCTCCATTCTGTGGAGATCAACCGGTCCCTCAGCTCCAAGGAGTGTACCCTTTATCCTGTAAATCTCTTTCTTGGAAAGGGGTGAGCCAAGCACCATAGCACTTGCAGCCTTCCTTATAGGATAAGGAATTCCATGCATCTTACCCCAGATTCTGCTTATAGATTCGTAGGATGTGTATCCGCAGAACAGCTCATCTCCGCCGTCTCCGCTAAGAGATACCGTCACATGATCCCTGGTCATCTTACTTACAAGATAGGTAGGAATCTGTGATGAGTCAGCAAAAGGCTCAGCAAACATTTTTGCCAGCTTCGGAATTACAGCCTTTGCATCCTTCTCAGTGATATACAGCTCTGTGTGCTCTGTTCCAAGATGCTTTGCAATCTCAGCTGCATAAACCGCCTCGTTGTAGGCCTTATCCTCCATTCCGATGGTGAAGGTCCTGACCTTACCGGGCTGTAAGTCCTGCATCAGAGCAACGATAGTACTTGAATCAATACCCGCAGAGAGAAAAGCTCCAACCGGAACATCTGCAACCATCTGTCCCTTAATGGACTCCTTAAGAAGTCTCTCAAGCTCCATGGAAGCTTCCTGCCTTGTGCCCTTAAAGGGATTGTCCTGCCCTCTCTTTGCAGTCTCCTTCATTGACCAGTAGACCGTCTCTGTGGTTTTCAGAGTATTAATATCTATTGTTAAAAGAGTACCTGCCTCGAGCTTATTTATACCTTTATATATAGTGTAGGGTGCAGGAATATATCCTTCCGTAAAATATATATCCAGCACATCGGTATTTATCTCATTATCAAATCCGTCTACAACACGAATGCATCCAAGATCTGAAGCAAACCCCAGAGCTCCTGCCACATTTCCGTAATAAAGCGGCTTTTCACCTACTCTGTCCCTTGCAAGAGTAACTGTTCCTTCCTTAGTATCATAGACAGCTATTCCAAACATTCCCTTGCACATGGAGAGAGCTTCTTTTGCTCCGTAATACTCTATTGCCTCAAGAAGGACCTCTGTATCAGAGCTTCCCCTGAAATCAGAATCAGTAGCAAAACCATCCGCTATCAGCTTCTGCTTTACATCCTTATTATTGTAAATCTCTCCGTTATAAACCATCACCATTCTTCCGGAGTGGCTCGTCATGGGCTGTGCGCCATTTTTTGAAAGGTCCACAATAGAAAGGCGCCTGTGTCCAAGCGCTACTTCCTTATTATCACTGATATATACACCATTATCATCCGGGCCTCTGTGCACCATGCGGTCATTCATCCTCTGAATGTTCGCCTTCGCATCACCACGGAATTTGATTAGTCCTGCTATTCCACACATATGTATTTTCCCTGTTTTCAAGTTTATGTTCTAAATATAAACATAGTACCACATTATATGTAATAAGAAAAAGAGCGCCGTACCTATATATTAGTACAGCGCCCTTCAATAATCACATTTTTATATAAGACTTATCAAGCCTTTACGATTTTCTTAAGCTCCTCAGCCTTATCTGTCTTCTCCCAAGGAAGGTTAAGATCGTTACGTCCGAAGTGTCCGTAAGCAGCTGTCTGCTTGTAGATAGGACGACGAAGGTCGAGCATCTTGATGATTCCAGCAGGACGAAGGTCGAATAACTCACGAACTGCTGCAACAAGCTTCTCGTTTGAAACCTTACCTGTTCCGAATGTATCTACAAGAACAGATGTAGGCTGAGCAACACCGATAGCGTATGAGAGCTGAACCTCACACTTATCAGCAAGACCTGCTGCTACGATGTTCTTTGCAACGTAACGAGCTGCGTAAGCACCTGAACGGTCAACCTTTGTGCAATCCTTACCTGAGAAAGCACCGCCGCCGTGACGAGCAGCTCCGCCGTAAGTATCAACAATGATCTTACGTCCTGTAAGACCTGCATCACCCTGAGGTCCTCCGATTACGAAACGGCCTGTAGGATTGATATAAATCTTTGTATTGTCATCAACCATAGAAGCGTCAACTACTGCATCGATAACGTGCTTTCTGATATCAGCGTGGATCTGCTCCTGAGTAACCTTCTCATCATGCTGAGTTGAAACAACAATAGCCTCAAGTCTGATGGGCTTGCCGTTCTCATCATACTCAACAGAAACCTGGCTCTTACCATCTGCTCTAAGATAAGGAAGAGTTCCGTTCTTACGAACCTCTGTAAGTTTCTTTGTAAGCTTGTGAGCAAGTGAGATAGCGTAAGGCATAAGCTCCTCTGTCTCGTTTGTAGCATAACCGAACATCATACCCTGATCGCCGGCACCGATTGCCTCGATCTCCTCATCAGTCATCTTGTTCTCTCTGGCCTCGATAGCCTTATCAACACCCATAGCGATGTCAGCTGACTGCTGATCAAGAGCTACCATAACTGCACATGTGTTACCATCAAAGCCCTTCTCTGAGCTGTCATAGCCGATCTCTACGATAGTGTCTCTTGCAATCTTGGCATAATCAACAACTGCCTTAGTTGTGATCTCACCTGTGATAAGTGCAAAACCTGTGCAAGCTGTAGTCTCACAAGCAACACGGCTCATGGGATCCTGTGCAAGGCAGGCATCAAGGATAGCATCAGAGATGTTATCACAAATTTTATCGGGATGTCCCTCAGTAACTGACTCGGAAGTGAAAATAAACTTTTCTGCCATTATAAATTTCCTTTCTGCGCTCTTTGCGCTCAAACAAAAACAATGAACTTTTTGCTTAATAAGCAAAAATAAATCCGCTTAGCGACGCCAAGCGGACCTGATATCAGATAATCAAATCCTCTTATTGCTCGCAGATCCTACCGCCAAAATAAAAAGCAATGCGGTATTCGATCACTTACTCACTACGCTCAGGTTGGCACCTTCCGGATGTCCGGGGTTGCCGTGGCTTCACAGATCCTATGTATCTCCACCACTCTGAATAAGAGAAATGTAACAATATGGAATTGTCATATCTTTTTAGATACACTACTATATAAATTTAAATCTTGCAAGATGTTTTAAGAAAAATTAATAAATCATCGCATAATATAGCAATAACAATTCTGATATTATAAAATGATAATACATTTGCATTTAATAAATCATTTTCGATTTTAATTTCACTAAAGTAATGAACAGTAAATTCAAGATTGGAGGTAATTGTGAAAAGCAAAGATTTGAATCCACGCGAAAAAGAAATCATGGAACTACTATGGAAAAGTACTGAAGCTATGACAAGCACAGATATGCTTGAAATGCTTGATCCCGAAAAATGGAACAAGCTCACTGTTTTCAGAACTATTAATAGTCTTATTAAGAAGGAATTCATAATTGTAAACGGTTTTGAGCAGTACAACACACAGTACGCCCGGAAGTTCACATATGCCATGTCCAAAGAAGAATACCTGGCTAAGCGTATGAAAGAGGATGGAATGGGGATAAAGTCCTTAAGCAGCATAGCGCTTGCCTTCATGGGGAATGAGCTTCCAAAGGACAAGAAGGAACGCAAAGAATTAATCGACGACCTTCAGAATATTATTGATGAATTAAAGTCAGAGAAATAGTGTCGTTCAGGGAGGGTATAAAAGAGTTATGTCAATAATGGATGTGTTCGCCGATTATTTTATGGGTATTATGGCGAGTAGTTTTTGCATTCTTATAATTTATTTTCTTAGAAAAAAGTTTTTCAAATTTGGGGTATTAAGTCTAAAGGGTTTGGTTTTTATCTATTGCTTGTGTATTCTTCGAGCACTGATTCCATTGGAACTACCTTTCTCTGTTCCGGTAAAATGTCAGTTATTAATGCCAATTACTGACCTTCTTTTCTTCATGCCCATATTATATAGAAATATAAAGATTTTTGGTTGGCAAATTGTAAGCTGTCTATACCTAACAATATTTTTCCTGCTTATTATTCGCCTTCTTGTTTATTATAATAGCGCATCAAAAGCTATGAAGCGTACACATGGAGTTGTTGATAAACAAGCCACTATACTATTAGATAAAATCCTTCACGAAGATAGACGTATATCTTCTGTAAAACTACTAACTTCATCAGATATAAGTAGTCCTCTCAGTATTGGATTGCTGAATCCTGCAATAATTTTACCTGCTAATTACAAAAGTTTGTACTCAGATCGTGAACTTTATTACATTTTGAAACATGAATATACTCATATAAAAAAACATGATTCACTAAAAAAGCTTCTACTAAATATTGCTTCCTGCTTCATTTTTTGGAATCCTTGCATGCTATTATTAAAAAAAGATTTTATCCAATCTATAGAACTCCGTTGTGACAATGAGGTTATTTCAGGCATGTCTTCTAGTGAAAGGAAAGATTATCTATCCACCATGCTGACAGTATTAACGTGTAAAACTCCAACACCCAATAGCACCTCATCATATGAACCCGCTTTAAACTTTGTATCAAACGAATCCATATATATAAAAGAAAGGTTCAAAATAATAGAAACCCATTCTGATGCACTGCAAAAAAAAGCAAACATCATGATTCCAATCATGCTGTTTGTCGTTGTACTTTGTTCTTACACATTTATTCTTCAGCCCAAGTATGCTCCACCAATAGAAGACATCATCGAAGGACCTGATTGCTATGAAATAGATATGCAATCCGATTACATCATTGTTTCAGAAGATGGTTCTGCCACTATGTATCTAAAGAACGGCACGCAATTATCTGCTACGGCTGAAGATATCGCATTTTTTAATAAATATAATGGAAAGGTCATATATAAAAAAAATTAAAAAAATATTTTGCTTTTTGCATTATTACTTGTTGTTCTAAGTCAAAGCCAACCTGTAATATTAAATTCACTTTGCCCTAATATAATAGCTATGGATTCGATAAAAAGAGCCAAAGACATAGTTATTAAAACCAGAAATTATCACGGAAAAAGCAACACAGAAGATGGGACAACCAAAAACATAGGTGGATAGACCCACATTGGATTGATGACTGAGTGTAAAAAATGCAAGAATACAGATATCAAAATATGATATCTGTATTGACATTATACAACCTAGTATCTATTATATGTGTATGAATCATTTTGGTTCTACAAAATAATAGGAGAAGAAAAGATATGAAAAAAAAGGGGTTTTGTTTCACACTATTTGCTGCATTTTCTATTGCAGCCGCATTTAATATGCATTCCATTACAGCTTCTGCCGAAAGGTTATATCCATCCGGAGATGATATTTCCTATAAACAGCTTAAGGTCGGCGACGTTTTTTATGATGATGAAGAAGATAGCGAACCTTTAATCTACAAAGTTGTAAAAACTGCAACAAAGAAAAGCCAGGATATTGAAGTCGAAATCGCAGGCATTAATCAAAAATTTGATTGGGCAGCCCATAACCGCAACGAATTTGACAAAAATAACATCAGCATCTGCGTAGATACTGAAGATTTGGATTTTAAGGTTATTGGTATCGGGGATAATGCTTTTAAGGATAATAAGGCAATATATAATTTCTCATTTGGACATGCCCCCATCAAATATGTTGGAAAAAGTGCATTTGAGGGCTGCTCTAATCTTCATGGCTTTAATGCAGAAGATGCTCTTACCACAATCAATGAGCGTGCTTTTTATAACTGTGGGCATTTAAGTGAGCTTCACTTTGATAATGACACATTAAAAAGTGTCGGAGCAGACGCATTAAGTAATACAAATCCTATAATCAGGATAACTACCTATAATATGAGCACCAAGCATGCTTCAAAAATCAGAAAGCTTTTCAAAAAAGCCGGTGCCCAGAAAATTTATTTCAAAATGTATGAACCCAAAAAAGAAAGCAAGAAAACAAAGATTCCTAATGAATCTGACGTCATGATAAAGCTTCCTAAGGGATCAACCTTTACATCTGATGAATTCACTTATAGAGTTATCAAACCCGCAACTAAGAAACATCGCGGCGAAGTTGAAATAACAGGCTTTAGTCCTTTAGCTACGCCAAGTAATCTTAAGCAGGTGGATCCCGGATCTGCCGTCGATGATATTGGTTATGAACGTTACGACATCGTAGGTATTGCCGATAATGCATTTAAAGATAATCAGACTATTACATATGTAATGTTTGCTGATTGTAATATCAGATATATCGGAAAGAGTGCATTTGAAGGCTGCACACAGATTAAAGACGTTACATTTGCACGAACCAAGGAACTCACCAAAATAAAGACAAAAGCTTTCTATGGCTGCGCATCCTTAAAAGAAATTTCTATAGAAGCAGGTAAGCTAAGCAAGATAGGCAAGAAAGCATTTGGAAACACACCTCAGAAAGCAAAAGTTACTGTCCGTAACATGAGCTCTAAACAGTTTTCAAAGATCAAACAGCTCATAAAAAAAGCAGGATTGTCAAAACCTAAATTCAAAGAAAAAACATATCCAAACTAATAAACTCGTTATTTGAAATTTATATACTCGGAGCTGCCAATTGGTTGACAATTGGCAGCTCTTTTTTGCTATTATGATAGCATTTCATTGAATAATATGAGCCAAAATGCTATTATTATAGCAATAGGAGAATTAAACGATGGATTATTTATGGGACACCCCTTCCGACGTTGCAAAAAGATTGGCAACAAAAATTAGAGATATCAGAAAAAGAAAAAAGATAACCCAAAAAGAATTAGCAGGACGTAGTAATGTTAGCTATGCTACGCTCCGAAAATTTGAAAAAACCGGGCAAATATCTTTGGAATCATTTATAAAACTAACCATGGAACTTGGCGTTGTTAATGAACTCAATGAACTATTTACCGAACCCGTTTACAACAGTATTGAGGAAGTTATAAATGCGAACAAATAAGACACTTGACGCATATTATCACGGGAAGCATGTGGGAACACTTGCAGAAACTCCCGACAAGAGAATCGCCTTTCAATATAGTAGCGAGTGGCAAAGAAATGGCTTTGCCATTAGCCCCTTTTCATTACCTCTACGGAATGATGTCTTTGTACCTAACGAAAGGGCTATGGATCGTTTTAGTGGTTTGTTCGGCGTTTTTGCTGACAGCCTGCCGGATAGCTGGGGTGAGCTGTTATTAGACCGACATCTTGAGACACTTGGATATACTCTATAAAATGGGTGGATCAAGTGGTGGAACACGTCCCAAAATACTTCTTTCCGAAGATAACCGGGAATGGATTGTAAAATTCCCATCCAAAACCGATCCCGAGGTTAGTGGAAAACGCGAATATGACTATTCTCTATGCGCTAAAAGCTGCGGTATTTCCATGACTGAAGCAGAACTTATTCCATCTTCTGTCTGTGACGGTTACTTTAAAACTTAACGATTTGACAGAAAAAGAGGAGAAAAAATTTTTACCATAACCTTCGCAGCACTTTTAGAAGCAGATTTTCGCTCTCCCTCATGTGATTATGAGGCTTTTTTCAAATTAGTAAGAGTACTTACAAAAGATGCCTCTTATGACATAGAACAGTTGTATAAAATAATGTGTTTCAACGTCCTGGCTCATAACAGAGATGATCATACTAAGAATTTTTCATTTCTTTATACAGATATGAATGGTTGGAAACTGGCCCCGGCATACGATCTCACTTATAGCGATACCTACTGGGGCGAACATACAACTTCTGTGAATGGTAAAGGAAAAAACATATCCGACAACGACTTAATCACACTCGGAATTGGTGCAGGATTATCTGAAAAAATGTGTAACCAGCATCTGACTGATATAAGAAACAAAGTAAACGCATTAGAAAAATATTTTGATAATCTGCAAACAGGCAATGAACTACCTCCACCGACTCTGCGTCGGAAGAGGTTTCTGTTATGCCGCAAAGCGGCATGAACCTTTGGGATGCTTAACGCATCCCAAAGAACAGGGCATGTCCACTATGCCCCTATCCCATTGGGTTACCTTTGGGAATACTTTTCTTAAGATATTGGCAGCTCCATTTATATCTGCATTTGTTATTGTCCCATCGTAGTGCCTGTAAAGTCCACGTTTTATCCTTTTTCCGGAAAAAACATAGTCAGCCTTACTTCCCTTTTTATACACAGGAATCTCATCCATCGCAAGAAAATCCGCTTTGGATGTATAGCTCTCTTCCGTAAGTGCAA